>CAYWPJ010000012.1:0-38535 GCA_964460195.1 uncultured Methanosarcinales archaeon | reverse complement strand
CTACGCCACCGGTCACGCTCACTGCGGTTCGCTCAAGACCGGTGGAAAACCTATTATAAAATATTCAAATGGTTTTAAGTGCCTCAAAGCTCAACACCTCCGTGCAGGATAATACCATTCAAGATATTGTTTTTTAGATTCTCATGGATTTTTTTCCATGAATCATAAAAATTTATGTTTATCGCCCTGTTCAGGATTTTCTCATACTTTTCAAGTTTAAGTATTTTGTCTTTTCTTTCTATCACCGCGATGTCTATGTCAGAGGTGTTTGTATCCTCTCCTTTTGAATAGCTGCCGAATAATATCACTGTTGCTCCAGCAAGCTCTTTTTCCAAATAATCCGATAATCCCGAAAGATAAATATTCTTCAGGTTTTCCGCTCTCTTAAGTTCTATTGCTTTTGGCTCGTCCCGGTTAAAAGAGACAAAGTTGATTGTCTTTGTTTTCTCAATTTTTATAAGATTGCTGTCTTTTAGCTTTTTCATTGAATTAGAAACCGCGGTAGGCGATACCTTGAGGATCTTGGCCACTTCTCTCTGGCTCAGCTTTTCCCCTGCCTTTATGCAGAGCAAAGAAAAAATCTCCTGCTCAAGTCTCGTCCATTTAAGTTTAGATATGTCCATTTTACTTTACATGTATAAAGTTAAGTTTATATACTTTTCTATTTTTTCCTTGCAGAATGCTCCGAAAAAGGCTCATTTCATTTTGAAAACTTTCCCGCTTTGCTTTTCTTTGCGTATTCAAAATTAGCCGTTTATTAGTTCACTGAGTGACAATCTTGCAGGTGCAGGGCATTTTCTTGGCCGCCTTCTGCAGAGCTTCCCGGCCGACTTTCAAAAAGGCTTTGTCGATGCTTACCTCCATAATTGCCTGGCCTTCTTTCACCCGGGCAGCGGCGCCGATGGTTTTCCCGAAAGACTTCTGCATTCCGGTGCTCATCCGGTCGGCTCCGGCGCCCGCCGCTAAAGGGTTCTCCCTCAGGACGTGGAAGGGATAGATTCTCAGTTTAAGGAAGTATTCCTTGCCGGCCCTTTTCTCCAGCAGGCGGTTGGAAGTCATCCGGGCGGATTCCAAAGCATTATGCCGGATGTTCATGGATCTCCCGGCCTTAAGCAAGAGGGTAGTGTTGAATTTTTTATTGGCCAGGCCCATCTCAAACTTAGTGATTTTGATGTTAGGATAGCCGCCCCGGACATAGTTCTTTTTAGCAAACTTGCTGATCCGGGTGTAGGGCCGTTCCAGGCGCTGGTAAGCCGAAAATTTTCGCAGTTTGGCCATGTTTTACCTTTGTCTCTCATTAATTTAAGCCTGTTAGTCTCCTATTTTTCTCACTCGAGACTATTAAGACTCTTTTCGTAAACCTTTTTGATTTGGGACGCCCTGCTTTATAAATCTTGCTGCTGGTTTGCGCTACTGTAAAAAAAAGAAAATCTCCCCTCCTTCTCAGCGAAAAGAATATAAATAAAGGCAGCTTTTATGTGCATATGGCTGCGGAATCTCAACAAATCCTGGGAGAACTTAGAGAAATCAAAGGAGAGCTGGACTACATTAAAGAACATATGGTCGATAAAGACATGTTTCTTGACGCAGAAGAAAAAAAGCTTCTGGAAGAAAGTTATGAAAATGAAAAACGTGATGAGCTCACTTCCAGCGAAGGCCTTAAAAAAGAGCTGGGGTTATGACGTTCTCAATTAACTATGATACGCAACCAAAGAAGTTCCTCCGAAAGTATGATAAACATATTGTCCGTAGACTCATTGATAAGATTGAAAGTACACTTTCAGAAAATGCTGTTCCCCATGATGCCAAAACAATTGTCAATGCTCACGGCGTTTTCAGAATACGAATTGGCGATTTTAGGGTTTTATACAGGGTAAACTACGAAAGTCAAGGAATCATAGTTATTAAAATAGATAAAAGAGAAAGGATTTACTGAGCGGCATATCACCAAACATTCGATAAGGAGAGATATACGTTAAGGTGTGGAGTGAACCCCCATTCTTGGACACCACGTTAAGGCGTTTTTGAGTAGCAAGTTTTTTAAAGTAGATTAATCAAATGAGAAGGAGCATGAAAAATCCTCTAACTTCCCTCGATGAAATTGTTTGGAAACAGTTTGAGAAAGTGACACAGTATGCACATAGAAATTATGGGTGGGACAAGTATGACCTTGCAACCAGGTGCAGTTCATTAGTAACATGTTCTCTATTAGGGGGAGGGATGTATATGGCAATAGCTAATTATTCTACCGGCAATTTCGTCCGGGGCTCATTAAGTTTAGTAAGTTTTGCCGCCATGGGTGTTTCTATAGATATCTTAAGTAAGTATTTGCACAACCAATGGCGAAAAAATGAAACTGAAGAACTCACTAATACGGGAGCGACTAGAGAACCCACTTTCACCAGCGTGAGGCCGGCAATGTTGAGCATACCTCCAGTGCTTTATGGCCTTGGCATTTCGATGGCAGCTGGAAATAATTTTCTGGGAGACGAACAATTTTATAATGAACAGTACCGGGCGGCGGCTACTTTAGGATGTCTCATGGCCGGAACGATGGGAGTTGGGTTTGTGGCGACGTGGTATTTTGATGATCAAATGATGACCCCCCCTTCCCTCAAAAAGTCATTATGGAAGGCTCTCTGGAGCTACGTCACCAGGCCTTTTTCTACGGCGGCTCAAAAACCAGTTGAGCAGCCGATTTCTGATTATATAACAGCCAATATTGTAGCAAAACACTGAACTTTTTCCTTCGTCATCTGGAAAACCCTTTTGCAAATTCAATAAATTTCTCCTGGCCGAATAAAATAACGCTTCTCCTCAGTGCATCTAAGAAAATCTGATTGGGTTTTTGTAATACCAGGCAAGATTTATATAGACAAAGACTTTAACAAAAAAAAGATGAAAGAAGAAATAAAAAAATGGCTTGACCAAGCGAGCAGTGATATAGATGCGGCCCGGGATAGTGTTAAAAGCCGCCACTTTGATTGGGCCTGTTTTCAGGCGCAGCAAGCAGCTGAGAAAGGCCTAAAAGCACTCTATCTTAAAACAAATGGACAATTTCGTAAAATCCATGACCTCAATTTCTTGGGAAAAGAGCTTGGCTTGCCAGAAAACTTGTTACAACTTTGCAGCGAGCTTAGTCGTATCTATACCGAAACGAGATATCCGGATGCTGGTGAAAAGATTCCGGCACAGAAATTTTCAGAGAAGGATGCCCGTTATTTTGTGGACGTGGCAGAGAGGGTATTGCAATGGCTCAAAAAAAAATTATAAGACAATTACATCAATTCCGAGAAAGAGTCAGCAAGGATACCCCCGTGGCCAGAATGATCCTCTTTGGCTCACAAGCGTGGGGCAAACCCCATCGGGATAGTGATATAGATCTGCTCATCGTAAGCCCTAATTTTAAGGGACAGAAATCATTCCGGCGGGGCCTCTCTTTTTACAAACACTGGAACTTGCATCATCCAGTTGATTTTCTGTGCTACACCCCTCAGGAGTTTGAAAAGTTGCGAAAACAGATTACCTTAGTGCGGGAAGCCGCAGAAAAAGGAGTAGAAGTAGAATGAATATATAAAATAAGAGGATAAGTGATAATCAAAATTTCTCCATGCTTAGCTGCCCCTTCCTCGTCCCCTTCTTTACCTCCCTGAGCTCATCGCCCAACTGCCTCTTGACATCTTCCGCCACCGCTTTGCCCAATATCTGGCTGAGGCTGGTCAGATCAACTCTCTTCAGGTCGTTTAGCTCTTTCAAACCGTTGTTGACCAGCCTCCTGGCCCTCACCCGGCCGATTCCTTTCAGCCGCAATAAAAGCAGCAGGTCTTCCTTCACTCCGTTCTTGACCCTGACTCTTAACCGGGAGATCTCCCTGATCAGTTCCCGGCTCATTGAACTAATCCGGGCTAATTCCTCTGCCGCATAGAGCAGCCAGTCGGCAATCTCAATCTTCCCCCGAATTTCTCCCGGGCGGATGCCATACTTTTCCATCAGAAAATCCTCATCTTTCTCGTCAATCCATGATTCAAAGAACAGGGCCGTCTTGACCGAATTCATGAATTCCCCATAATCCAGATTAGAGGTGTCAGGCTCTTCGGTCAGTAGCTGGCCGTAATTTTTGACCAGCTCTTCCTGAATGAGATCCCCCTCCCGGGACCTGACCCGCAGCAGGGGGCGCATCTCGAGAGTCTGGCAGACCATCTGCAGCAAAGAGAAAACTTTTTTGCCCTCCCGCCAGTAGCCGAGGCAGTCCAGAAGATGCCGCGCCGTCAGGGGGTCAAGGTAAAGCTCAGAGATCCTTTTCCCGGCAGGGGTGGGGCTTAATTTTGTTTCCTGTTCCTTCTCCAGCCTAAGGGCGCGGACAAAACTTCCCCCTTCTCCGCCCCCAGCTTTAACAAATCCCCATTCGTCCAGGAGGCGGAGCATTTCTTCCATCTTTCCTTCCAGCTCGGCCATGTCGCCATAGCGGTGCGCCCAGAACGTCCGGCAGAAGAAATCTTTCATTGATCTCCGATCACTGATAATGCCGGAAGATATCAGGGAAAGCAGATAAGTTCTGAGGACCGGCTCAGCATTGAGCTTGGAGAAAATCTCTTCAGGCTCGCCGCAGATGTACTTTTCATAGATCTCTTCTTTTTCCTTTTCATCCCTGGCGATGACGATGGCTTGCCCTTCTTTCTCGAATTCCGGCCGGCCGGCGCGTCCGGCCATCTGGAAATATTCCAGAACGGGAATCCATTCCATGCCCCACTGCCCCGAGTAGCGCTTTAATGATTTGATGATGACCCTAAAAGCGGGAGTGGAAATGCCAGCGGCTAAAGTCGGCGTGCAGCAGATGATTTTCACCTCGCCCTTTCTGAATCCGTCTTCAACCAGCGCCCTTTGCTTCTCGACCAGGCCGGCGTGATGGAAAGCGACGCCTTTCCCGATGCAGTGCGACAGTTTCCGGCATTGTTTTGTCGGCGTAGAAACTGCCTTAAGGATTTCCTTTTCCAGCTCGGGGCAGTGGCTGCTGCTCAGCCAGGAAATCTCTTCGGCTGTTTTCTCGACGGATGCCCGGAATGGGGCAAAGATGAGGGCCTGCTTGTTTTTCTGGATGGTTTCCAGGGCCAATCGCTGGGTTTCGTCGAGCATGGCCGTTGAGGAGCCGGGGGTTTTATTAAATTATTGGTTAAGGGGCGTTTAGGAGGTTAGACACTTTGCTTGTCAACAGCTCTGCTCTTGAGCACATTTTATTCCACTCGCAACCACCAATCACAGGTCGGTGGAATAAAATGTTTCAAAATAAAATTTCTCACTGTTCCAAGTAAAAAACGTGGCGACCTAATAATTGAATCGTCGTTCGTACTCTTTGTGGTCGAACCATTCCAGAATTACGCTTACGACGATAATTTCTTCTCTGGCAATAGAATAGATAAGTCTCCATCCTCTGGGTAGATCATATTTCCATACGTTTCCAATACCAAACTTTTGTGCATACTCTTTTGGAATTAATCTCTTTGGTAGCTGAATGCCACAAAAAGCGTTTTCTTCAATATTGACAAGAGCTTGTTTGATAAGTTTGAATAATCCCCGTTCTTGGTCATCGCCACGTTCTAATTTATAGTACGCCTCTTTTATCTTCTCATCAGCAAATCGGTAAGCAGAGGGAAGTTTCATGAAGATCACCGCAGGTCAGTTCGTGAATGGTATTTTCGGGCAAGTTCTGGGTAGTAAATCCAGCCAATTTTTCCCTCGTTATCTATGGAGATCTTACTAGAATAGAGAAGGTAATCAATAATAACACAAAACGTTTGATACATCATTTTCTTTGGCAAAGACTCCCAGAGCTTGCGCTTCTTAAATTCTCCGTCATGTTCTTTTACGAATTCCTCGACCAGCAGGACGGTCTCCAGGCGGAGCTACCGTTGGATGTTTTCGGTATCCATAGTGACTACTTCTTGCATGTTATATCAGTTGATATAACGCTGATATTTAAAACTTTCGTTGATTTTTGGCCATGAGATTTTCCACAGAAGATTAAAGTATTTGGGAGTCAAGTTACAAAGAACTGTGAATATTTAGAGAGTAATCAAAAATTTTTGGGAAACAAAACGTTTTTCCAAAAATAAAACAAAACATTTATATATCTACAACCGAAATTAACTGATAATATTAGGGGGTTATTAAAATGGATGAAAGTTCGCGACCTTTAGACACGCTTAACGCCGCCCGTAACAAGAAAGTTATGGTTGAATTGAAAAATGGAACCCGGTATGTCGGTAAACTGAGAGCTTTTGATATTCACATCAATGTCGTTCTGGAAGATGTCGAGGAGCACCAGAACGATGAGCTCAAAAGAAAGCTGGGAACCGTCTTTATTCGGGGAGATACCATCACGATTCTGACTCCGGCATAGACAGCGCGGCGATTAAAAGTAAAAATAAACGGAGTAAATAAAAAATGACTAAGGGAACTCCCAGCATGGGCCGGAAGTCCGGCAAGAAGACGCACATCCGGTGCCGCCGCTGCGGAAGGAACGCCTATCATCTGCAGAAGAAAAGGTGCGCTTCCTGCGGTTACGGCAGTTCTTCGACGAGAAGGAAGTATAACTGGAATAAGAATCATTAAAGCAATTTTCCCTTCGGACAAAATTTCTATTGAGAATCTTTTGGTTCTACGCACTTACAATAATATTCTGGATCAGATCCCTTATATAATGTTCTGAGTTTGTTGGAGTTAAGATCATAAAATTCAAGTCTAGCGCCTGAAGTGCCTATCCATATTTTAGTACTATCGCTGGTGCTATTAAACCTGTAAGTTGGTCCTGGAACTCCTTCTTCTTTTGGTTTACATTCCCAAATTCCTAATTGATTTAATTCCCCAGAAGGTTCAAGTGCAACATTACAACCATTAAGATTAGCAATAAGTGTAATTCCTGCTAATCCACTTATAACTGTATTCGACATTCTTTTTATTAAATCCATTTTAGATTTACCTCTTATTGTAATAAGGCATGGCAAGTATTAAATTGCGAATAAAATCAATTCTGCGATTTCCCGGCAAACCATTCATGGCAGCTCTCCCTAATCATGCTTAAGTTGATATTCTGGCAGATGGATGAATCGTTTAAGGTCTTGGCTACTTTTAACCGGCAGGCCTCCTGGTTTAGGTAGTTGGTAACCTCCTTACAAAGGGTCAAATTGCCGGTTTTTCCCGCCACTTTAAAGATGCACAAGTCCCGGTTCGGCGGGGAGAAAAGGTCGCAGAGCAGGTAATTGTCGGTCTTTTCAATGATTTCCTTGAAACAGCTGAATTTTAGCTCGGCGTTGTTGATCAGCGAGCAGTAAATGTCTTTATCATTGTTGATGGCCAGATGGTAGTGGCAGTTGTTCTTCCAGTACTTGTCTTCCAAGGTAAGGCAGATATCATGGTCGTTGGTTATTTCCGCTATTTTCTCCCGGCAGAAATCCCTGGTCTGATTTGTCTGAATCAGTTCGCAGACCCTGAGGTCTTTTTTTAATTGGGCCAGCTCCGCCACGCAGGAGTCCCGGAGGGGAAGGCTTTTGATCTTGCTGCAGCGGTAAAGCTCAAAATAGCAGTTGTCCCGGGCCTCGCTTTCCAGGCGGGCGCAGGAGTCGTTTTCGTCGTAGATTAGATTACCGGTCAGGTTGCAGGCGGTCAGAAGGAGAGCCGCCATCATCAGAATAGTTAGCAGGATTGCCGGGTAGATTCTCATTTTCCAGCTGGGATAAAAGTAGGCTTTTAAGTTTTATGAAATTAGAGTGGATATATTAGAGTATATGATTGATGGACAGCCTGCCCATTTTTTAACAAATTGGAAAATTTTATAAAGAGTTTAAGGAATACAGAACGCGGCCCCGGCTGTGGGTGTCACAGCCCCGTGGAGAAGCTCTGCTTCGCGGACTGTAGTGGACACTGAAAAAAAGCCACAGTAGCATAATGCCCTTTGGTCCCTTTTGGGAAGGAGAGGCATAGACCCTGGTTCGAAATGGTCAATTCCGGCCACGCATCTCCGGGCGGGGCTACTTTTTCTTTCTCTGACTAATCTTTCTTTCCTTCCCTCCTCCCAATGAGGCCATTTCTCGGGAATATGCCCGATAGAACACACCACAAAGAACACCCTCGATAGAATATACCCCATATATAGTTTAGATGAAAAGTATATATACCTCCTTCTTTCCTTCAAAACAGGGTAAAGAGCAAGGAAAAGAAGAGAGATGTTTCTCGACGGCAGCCGGCAAAAGAGAAGAGGATAGAGCAGGGGGTGGCAGGGGGGGAATTAAGGATGAAAAGCTCAAAAGCACCATTCAACCAGTGCATGGAATGTGATGAAATTATCACTAACCCAGTTTGTACCGAATGCTTAGCCGACCGGATGAAAATCGTCGTTAGAGAATATGACGAAGAGCTGGCGGAGAAGATCAGCGGGCTGGCGACGGGAGGGAACACTTCCTGTCTTTTCTGCGGGAAAATGACTGTCTTGTGCGCCCACTGTTTTTCCCGGGATGTCTATGAGATGATTAATGAGAACAATCCGAAAATCGCCGCGGAATTCATCAGCCGGTTCGATTTTGACTTAAGGCAGGAAGTGCCTGACTTTGCCTGAAATATTAATCATTTCATCATTCGCACAGCTCATAGGCCTTCTGCAAAGTCAAAGTCAGGGAACAGCCCAGGGAAGGATGCCTAATCTCCCGGCTTTCCCTTTCCCTTAAGGCAATAACTTCCTCGCTGAGGACCTTCCCGTCCGCTTTCTTGCTGATCTTAAAAGGGACGATCACCGGCTCGCCCTCGCAATGAAGGGGCATCCCTTTCATCACTTTCCATTCCAAAGCGCCGACACAGGTATAACTCCCCAGCCCGGGAGGGTAGCTGTACGTCTCATCATTAGCCCTGACACTGACTGAATAGAAACCGCAACGCTGGTCACAGAAAGAACTTCCTCCGTAAAGCCCGCTCAAAGTCCGGCACTGCCCGTTGATGCAAAGCCGGCTGCCGGAGCACTGCAGATTGTCAGTACAGCCTTCCCCGGCTTCCCCGACTTCTCTCTCCAGATAATCGCAGACACTATCCTCATTGGCGTCGGTGCAGCAGGCATCCCCATCCGTGGTCAGGATCTGGGGAGGAGTGCAGCGGACCACATCAACAATTTCCCCGCTGGAAAAGTTCATATATCTCTCGACAAAGAAAGCTTTCCCGACCGTTCCGGAGAGAAGAAAGATTATCCCAAAGAGCAGCAGGATGCTGACAACCGCCAGACTGATCGTTTTATTCCGGTCTCCCGGCGGCCCCCGGCGGGCCGGTTTTCCCTCCTTGTACCGCTGGTAATTGTGCTTCATCGTTTCCTTGTAGGCATGCAGTATTTCCGGCTCCTTCCAGCCGGATTCTTTCATTGCTTCTTTGATATGGGTATATTTCTTTCCCGCCCGGATAGAATTAGTGATGAAATCCCGCACCGTCGGATGAACTTTTTTCCTGTTCTTTTCCAGGAAATAAACCAAAATGACCGCCGCTAGGCCAAGGATGACTAAGAAGAAAATCAGTTTAAGCAATTGGGTGAAGGATTTCTCTTCCTTCAATTCTCCTTCCATCTCTTCGACCTCCGTCTGGGTGGCCTGCACTTCTTCCTGCAGCCCCGCTAAGCCAGTTGAGACGGTCTGGGCGCCGCCGGCAGCTTCTTCCGTCCTCTCCTGAAGGGAAACCAAGCCGCGGGAAACCTGGTTCAGCCGGCTCTGCTCGCTGTTCAAGCTGGCCTTGAGAGTATCAATTTCCTGCTGCAACTGGCTGATTCTCTCTTCCAGGGCAGGAACGGAAGTTTCCGCTTCGGCTTCCTCCGCCCCGGTCGCGGTTTCATCTGTTTCTGTTTTCGCTTCTGTTCCTTCCTCTTCAGCAGCTTCTCCCTCTGGGTTATAGCAGAAATGATCGTTCAGGTTGCAGTAATAACCGTTATAAGCCTGGCATTCGGCTTCTGACTGGCAGGGGATGCGGGTGTTGAAGTCCGCTGAGGAAAAAACAGCTAGAAAAAAGACTAACAAAACAATTAAATAAAGGGTTCGTTTCATCGTACCTCTTTTAATGAGGGAGGAAGATTTTTTTGCTTTATATATTTTTGCATTAGATTTATGCTTTGCCGGGATTATACTTTGCGGGAAATCTCAATTTTTAATCTCCCCAGCGGCCCCATGGCTGTTTGGGAGGGCGGGAGAGCGTTTCATACCAAGGGCAGGGAAAACGAACTGATGCAAAAAGTTAAGCATTTGAGAAAAAGAACGTGCCACCAAAGAAATACGGTTGAATCCGGCTTTCTTGGTTTTTTCAGATTTTAGAAAAAAATTATCTTCCTTGCGATTTTAGAGAATGAACATAAGCTTCAAGGGTAGTTTTGTCATGCTTACACAATGTCTCTCTGTTTATGATAACAACTCCTCGTGCTCCTTTTATTCCTGATGCAAAACCTTTAGCTACACGGTAATTCAGAGGGTTCAAAAGTGAGTCTCTATCTCTCTGTGTCTGCTGTTGTACAAAATACAGTATTCTAAAAGTATCATCACCTTGTGAAATATTTCTCACTTCCTGTGGTTCGCCTGTGTGCCGGGCTACAAAACGGGCAAAACTTTCAGCTACAGCTTTAACTTCATCTTTTGATGGGTCAAACTCAAATGGAACATTTACTTCTGGTCCGAAAGTCCCTTCCTTTTTATATTGAATTAAATCAGTTAAAGCATATTGGGGTAATCTGCCATCTTTAACAGCATTCATTGTATCTTTATTTCTATCAGCATCCCATAAACTTAATTCTCTTCTTAACTGTACACCTGTAGGATGCATACTCGGAGCATTAATTCCAATATATCTAACATCTTCCCAAATATCTTTTCCACCGAGCATTAATACAATTGCTTCAGCAATACTCACGGCTTTAATATCTGCTTGGGAAACTGTTGTTCTTTGATGTTGTAATGCATCTAATACGGCCGTTCCTGCATATAGTTCAGCGTGTTGCCAATTTCCATCGCTTAACTGATATAATTCTTCCAATGCACCTTCATCAAAAGAAATCCTTTCAGCTAATCTGTAAGCTTCTAACTTTCGTGCTAATTGACTTTGAATCTCTTGTGGTTCTTGTTTCATTTGAAATGCCTCTAATTTCATAAAACTTTATCTTATTGCAATATTTGGATTATGCATTAAATCATCTAATGTGCCCATATAAGAAGCAGGAATAACTTCTTTCTTCTTAAGATAAATTGCGGTTATTTTTCTCTGGTTGCAGAATCTCTATCATAATGACCATTAACATTTACGCTGTTAGGCAAACCGGTAGCCAGTTCTTTTGGGATATCTAACAAACCCAACATACCATGCTGAGAACCACTTTCAACATAAACTAAATTCCCTTCAACTTGTTCGGTGAATTCTGTAGAAGCTACAAGAGCATGACAATGAGTGCCAGTAGGTATGTATAATATGTCAACAATTTGACTAATGGGAATTTTTGTATTATTACGTTTCAATGCTGATTGCATATCTTGTTTTGTATTATTACGTTTCAATGCTGATTGCATATCTTGAATTGTTGGAATACCCATTTTATTGATGATCATGACCGCTGCCTTATAAATCTTTCGTTTTTGTAACTACCTTAAAAAGACTAAATAACTACTGGTTCCCCTTCCCCCGGCATATAATTAAATTGGATTTCGTCCTTGACGACGGCGTTCTCGTGACCTTTCGGTTGATATTTCCGACAATTTTATAAAACAAATAGTAATCTTGTTGATAACCAATCTCACAAACAATCCCATCAGTCATCTTGTCCGCCGTGCCAGCGTCGCATAACTTGGTTGATTGCCTTTGGCGGTCCTGCTTAAGGCAGTCCAGGAAATTGCGCAGGTCTTGAAAACCTGTCCCTTTGGGATTGCCGGTTCAAATCCGGCCGCTGGCGCTTTTTCTTCAACGTAACGAAAGAAAAAACCAAAAAGAGAAGAAGTTAAAAAAGAGAAGCGGTTAAAAAATAATTAGAAAATAACCAAAAAAAATCATTCAATCCCAAAGATTCGGGAAAAAAAGCCAGTCACAGCATTCTTCTTACTGCCGGGGCTGGGGAAATAAACAACCCCGCCGGTAATTGAACCACCGGAATCGCCGGAACTTTCTGAACCGCCGGAACTGCCCGAGTCCCCAGAACCACCGGAATCGCCGGAACTTTCTGAACCGCCGGAACTGCCTGAATCACCAGAACCACCGGAATCGCCGGAACTTTCTGAGCCGCCGGAACTGCCGGTATCAGGAGCTTCCACCGGCCCATTATCATCTCCTTGGGGATAATCGCCGCTGCCATCAGGGTTGCTATCTCCGGTATTGTCTTCACTATAATCAGCATTGTCGTCCGGCAACTCATCTCCATGCTCGTCTCCAGGCCACTCCTCTTCAGGCCGTTCCTCTTCATAAAAACATTCGCACCGGTTGTTGATGCAATCCGACCGGCTGGCTCCCGGGCATTGAGCATCACAATCGTCACAGCCGGGTCCGAGCGCGGTGACATCCGCCAGATGTCTCGCACAGGCTTCAGGAGATAGGGCACCAACTGCCCTGCACTCTTCATCTGTCGTCTCAGACATTCTTTCACGCACGCCTTCCATATGTTTCCGGCAGGCCACCGGTGAAAGAGCTCCGACCTCTCGGCATTCCGCCGTGACCTCAAAACCTCCCCCATAGTTGTAGGAGAACTCTGTTTCATCTTCATGAATTAATTTAATGAAGAAACCGCCTTCTTCTCCCCCCATTTCATCAACGACAAATCCCCTCTGGTTGGCAGCTTTTTTGATCTCATTGAGGATACTTTTCCTTTGGCTGTCACTTCCGGCAGCAGCAAACTTCTCCTCAAAAGAGGTAATCCATTTGCTCGGATGCTCTGCCGGGGGGATTTCTCTTTGAATATCATATTTTTGAGCAAAATCTTGGCTGAACTGTCCTTTGGCGCGGTCATAGAATTCTTCAAAGCAGCGCATCTTTTCTTCTCCCTGCAGGGCCTGGCAGTCCCGGCCAAATTCCTCAATCCCTTCCGGAGGGCCGATATGGTCACCCGGGAACTCGCCTTCCCGGCCGGGTGGGAAACCTTCCGGTGGAGCCGGCTCTTTAAAACCAGCCATCAGCTCTTCCATGACCGGGCGGAGATAATCCGGCAAAGCTTCAAATGCATCCTGATCAACAATGGACTGGCAGGCAGTGAAATCCCCTTCCCGGCAGGCGGCCGCCTTAACGCTCCCCCGGCGGCAAAGGTCAACAAACGACTGCACTCCCATCCCTTCACAATCACACTGCTGGCCCTGGCTCTCAAAACATTGTTTCATCTTGCTGGCAAACAATTCCGCATGCTCTTTCTGCTCATCAGTTAATTCCTTGTGCAGCCCTATTCGCCATTTTGGGGCATCGTCATCGGTCTGGCAAATCTTCGCGTATTGTACCGGATCCAACTCAGACAATGCCTGGCAAAGCTTTTTAATTTGTGAAGAAACTTCCGCAGCCATACGTATCCGCTCTTCCAGCTCAACCAGCCTTTCCACATCTATCTCCGGAAGCTCTTGAGATATTTTATTTAACGCGCTTTTCATCTCCTGGGTATCCTGCTTAACTTCCATTCCCATCTCAGGAGTTACTTCCTTCTCGACAATCTCTCCATAATCAGCGTATCTCTCGAGGGCTTCCCGGGCTTCCTCAACTTTATTCTCCCGGACCATGACCAGAGCTTCCGCCATTTTCTCTTCTTTGTATTCCAAGGCTTTCTCAGGATCATTGCCGGGCCGTTCTAATAATTCATCGATGAAATAAAAAGGGCTGTCGGGGGTCAGCCCCGGCTCAACCTCAAGAACAATTTCTTCTTCAACTTCTTCCTCAACTCCGTCTCCGGCCTTCTCCTCTTCCACTTCTTCTCTTAGTTCTTCTCTAATTTCTTCAAGTTCTTCCTTGATCACTCCGCCGGCCGGCGCTTCATCAACGGTGGGAGCTTCATTGCCAGCAGCTTCACTGCCGGTTTCTTCAGTTACAGCAGAAAAAGCCAGCAGCAGGACGACCATCAAAGAAATAATTGTTTTCATTGTTTTTGAATTCATTTTTATTCACCTTTTTTCATTCACTTTTCAGATGTCTTGAAGTAGTCGGAAAAGAAGCAGATAAACTATATAAAGTTACCGGGACTTTTTCCCGCATTCAAAACAGAAAAATCTTTAAACCGGCTTCACTTCATTTCTTGGATGTCTTCCCCGGATGGATCTAAATCCCCCCGCAAAAGGAATTACTTCGCCAAGGGATGGAGCCGCAGTTTCCAAGCCATCAGGCAGCGCAAAAAACTTTTCTTATTGCTGCTCATCTTCCAATTTGTGTTTCTTATCTCTTTAGGCACGGTTGCATATATCTACCAGCTCAGGATTCTGGAAAACGTCCAGCAGATCATTGTTCCCCTGCAGGCAATGCCGACCGACCAGGCCAGCCTGGAAGCCGGACAGGTTTTCGGCCCGGAAATTATTCAGGTTTACCAAGGCTACCAGGCTCTGATAAGGGATATAACCCATTTCCTGCTCTGGATGGCCGGCCTGTTCTTAGTCGTCAATGGGGCTGTCTGGATCATGTCCCACCACCTGCTTGGCCGGCTGGAGAACTGGCAGGAAAGAACAAAAGCCCGGCTGAAATTTACCCTGGCCGCTTTGACAATCATGGGGCCATTGCTGGCGGCCGGCTATTGGTTAGTCAGGGCAGCGGCCGGATGGGAAATGGAGATGGACGCTTTCACTTCCGCCGTCAAAATAGCCATTTGCTTTTTACTGGGCGGCTATTACCTGCTTTTGGTTTCCTTTGCTTTCATCAATCAGGCTTCCTGGAAACAGTTTGTCCGGAAATCTTTTAAAGCCGCGGTGGCCCGGAGCTATCTGACTTTGCCCGTCCTGGCGCTCAACCTTACTTTAATTGCCGGCAATGTTTATTTAATTTATTATCTGCTGACTTACCTGCAGAATTTTCATTTAGTGGTTCTTTCGACGATTCTTCTGGTGCTGGTGGCGGCGCTGAGCAAGCTGTTCTGGATCAGCTGCCTGGCGGAGATTACCGAATGAAAAAAATAATCATTGACACCAACGCCCTGATGGCCATGGCGGAATTTAAGTTGGACCTGTTTAGGGCTTTGGAGGAGGCGTGCGATTTCCCTTTCAGGATTTATGTTCTGTCAGGAACGCTCAACGAACTGAAAGGAATAAAAACCCAGCAAAGATTGAAGTTTAAAATGAGGGCGCAGCTGGCCCTTTCCCTGCTGGAATTTAAGAAGATTAGGACTATTGAAGAAAAAGGAGAAGCCGGGAAAGTCGATGATTTGCTGGTGGCTCATTCCCGGGAAGGCAACCTAATCCTAACTCAGGACAGGGAACTGAAGAGAAGGCTGAAGAAGCCGTATCTGACGATCAGGCAGAGAAAGAGAGTTGTTTTGGTCTGGTGATGTTCCTTGAAGTCTATTACAAATCTAATTTACAGAGACAAGTAGGTTTTTCTCCTCTCATAATCTCTCTGAAGTTACTTAAAAAATATGTTTTACACCTTATATGATATTTATCAAGCTTTCTAAACAATTCTTCTTCTCCATCCGGTCGATAAATATTTTTTACTATTGTTCCTGGATTGGCATAAGAATAAATGACGTCACATAGTCTAATGTCTCCATTGGCCATTACAGCAAAAGAATCATAATTAAACAAATGATAGCAAACATGTGAAGTCTCAACATCTCTAAATCGATATTCTTGAGATGGAGTTAATAGTCCCGCCTCTACACTTTTCCTCAATCTATCGCTGGGGAAAACAAAGGCTTGTAAATAAACATTTGCTGTATGCTCATTTAATGAATATTCAGTAATATTATTCCCGATAGACACAGGGTTTTTTCTCTTAAAACCGCTCCTCTGCATCAATTCATCAAAGTGTTCTGCAGTTTTAATAATATTCGTTTCTTCAAAGAAAAAATCTCCCCTAACCTGGACATTCATTGTCGTGGAAATAGGAAGCAAGTTTTTAAGTAATGCGATGAAATCTTGATCATTTCTTTCCGCTTTTCTTGTATTTCTGCCAACGGGATAAAGACTATAAGTTAATCTGGGATAGAACCCCTTCATTGAACCAGAAAGAGCATGAATTCTTGCCAGAGTTTCTTCAACCGCTTCGGTTTGAATTGGACAACCGGTTGACAAAGTAAAAAATCCAATTCCTCTTTCCAAATATTCTTCTATCACATCTCCTAAATTTTCCCCTGAATTAGAATAAAGAAGCGGTTCTCCCTCCATGCCTAATTTAACTGCCTTAATTATTCTAAAAAAATCATCGCTAAATCCGGTTAAATCTGAGAATGGAACTTGAACTCCCTGACTACTTGAGTCAGAAATACAATCAAGACAGCTTTTTAAACAATAACTGTTTACGGAAAGAGAAACTTCAATGGCTCTTTCTAGTCCTCTGATTGATTCTGATGGGCTTCTTCCAAGAAAAACTCTGGCCCGATCCATTAATTGAACAAAATCAAAGAATCTTGATAATTCACCTTCGCTTCCTATCAGGGGGTATTCATCAAGAGGAAGAATTCCCGCAAATTGATTTTTAATATCCTCAAAAACATTTAAAGCTTCATCAATATTTTCCCTGTTTCTTTGATAGAGAGCAGAACCTCTAACTTCATGAAGTAAATCTGTCATTGAAATTTACCATTATAAACTATTAAATAATAGATAACGTCGTGCTTCGTCGGCATATGCGCTGAAAAAGTTACATACATTCTGCTCTCCGTAATAACTCTGCTTAGCAACCTGGCGCTGGACCCATCAATCCTACACCCTTAGCTCCCATAGAACTCCTTACCGGGTGATAATCCTTTTTTAAGCTTCTTCCAAAGGTTGTTGGTATACAACTTTTTGAAGCTCTAGATGTTAGATACGCCCTTGCATGCACAGAAAATACATCTTTAACGTATTTAATTGCTTCCATTTTGCCATCAGAAGCTCCACAGGCTCGGACAGCATCTTCTAACGTTCCAAATAAAATGCCCTCCAGATGTTCCATGTGTCCGTCAATTGGTTCTTTTAAGTTGGCTACTCCCACATAAGTTCTGAGGATTTCATCAACCCGATTTCCTTTTTGGTTAGGATCCAGAGTTGCTAAATATTTATCCATTAATTCATTTTTACCCATATAACACCCTCCATAAGCTATTATTGCTTAATAATGCTTAATAATGCTTAGTGTTGTTTAGTATTACTTAATATTTATAAATATTTATAGTCTAGAGTATATAATAACGGTCAGGACGGATGTTCCCAGCTAAAACTTTTCTAAACTCATCTGCTCCTGCAGCTTCCTGGCCTTGACCTTGCGCACCATCTCATCGTCCTTCTCCAGAATCTGCTGGATTTCCCTGGCCCTTTCCACCACTTCCGGCGGCAAACCAGCTAATTTTGCAACGTGAATGCCATAACTCTGGTCCGTCCCGCCTTCCACCAGCTTGTAAAGGAAGACTATCCCGCCCTGCACATCCCGCACCATCAGATTGTAATTCCTAATCCTGTCAAACTTCTCCGCCAGCTTGTTCATGACATGGTAATGCGTCGAAAACAAAGTCTTGGCCCGGAGCCGGTTGCCGATATGCTCGGCGACACTCCAGGCAAGGCTGACGCCGTCAAAAGTCGACGTCCCCCGGCCGATCTCATCTAAGATAATCAGGCTGTTCTCCGTCGCCTGGTTGAGGATGGCGGCGGTCTCGCACATTTCGACCATGAAAGTCGACTGCCCGGAGCTTAAATCGTCCCGCGCCCCCGCTCGGGTAAAAACCCGATCAACTATTCCCAGGACGGCTTTGTCAGCCGGGACAAAGCTGCCGATCTGGCTGAGAAGAACGGTTAGGGCGACCTGCCGCATTAAGCTGCTCTTCCCACTCATGTTCGGCCCCGTCAGGATGATCATCTCCTGCGGGCTGAGGGAAATGTCATTGGGAATGAAGCGCTCCTGCATCTTTTCCAGAACGGGGTGGCGCGAATTCTTCAGCTGGATGACCTTTTCTCCGACGAGCTCCGGGCGGCAATAATTGTTTTCCATCGCTACTTTAGCCAGGGAGCAGAGGACATCAAGAACGGCCAGCTTCCCGGCCGCATCCTGGATTTGAGCGGTTCTCCCGGCCACCTGCCCGAGCAGCTCCCGGAAGAGGCTGTATTCCATCTCTTCAATCTTCTCCTGCGCCCCCAAGATTTTTTCTTCCTCGGTTTTTAGCTCTTCGGTGATATACCTCTCCGAGTTGGCCGTCGTCTGTTTCCTGATGTAATGGCCGGGGACTAGATGGAGATTCTTCCTCGTCACCTCGATGAAATAGCCGAAGACTTTGGTATAGCCTAACTTTAAGGTGTTGATGCCCGTCCTTTGTTTCTCTTTCTCCTCCAGCTCCCGGAGGTAATGCCGGCTGTTCCTCCGAATGTCATGCAGGCAGTCCAGTTCCGGGTGGTAGCCCGGCTTGATGAGCCCGCCTTCCCTGATCGTAATTGGAGCATCCTCCCGGACAGCGCCCTGGATCAAATCGGCAGTTTCGTCCATTTTCTCGACGGTGCTGATTTCCTTCAAAAGTCCGCCCCTACTTTCTCCCGGGCGGTTTCCGGAACGGTTTCCTTTTAAAATCAAATCTACCTTTTCTTTAATTAGCGGGATATGCCGCAGGGAATTCCTTAATGACAGCAAATCGCGGGGGCTGGCATTGCCGTAATTGACCCGGCTGATCAATCTCTCGACGTCCTGGACTTTTTCCAGCAAAGAAATAATTTCTTCCCGGGCAATCACCTGTTTGTTCAATTCCCCAATCGCTTCCAGCCTTCTTTCAATCGGCTCTTTCTCCAGCAGAGGTTCCCTAAGCCATTTTTTCAGCAGCCTTGAGCCCATGGCCGTAACAGTCTTGTCGAGGACGGATAACAAGGTTCCTCTCCGGCTGCCGTCGCTGATGTTCTCCGTCAGCTCCAGGTTGCGCATCGTGTTGGCGTCGAGAACCATGCTCTGCCGGGTGTTGCGCCAGGAGATTTTTTTGATGTGAGTCAGCGAGTTCTTCTGCGTGTCGGTGAGATATTTAAGCAGGGCGCCGGAGACGGAGATATTCATCGGCCGGTGCTCCAGCCCGAAGGGATGCAGGCTCGGCAGCTGGAAATGGCTGAGCAGGGTTTCCTGGGCTTTCTCGACCCGGAAATAATAATCTTCCAAAGTGTTGAGGAAGGGGCCATGGCTCTTGATTTTCCCGATTAAGTCATGATTAACCTGCAGGCTTTCCGGCAGGAGGCATTCGCTGGGGTTCAGCCGGCTGATCTCGCTGAGAAGCGAGGGGATGCCTTCAATGGTGTAAGTGCTGAATTCCCCCGTCGAGAGGTCGCAGCAGGCCAGGGCAAACTTTTCCCCGAAGGCAGAAATGGCCAGGAGGTAATTGTTTTCTTTCTCGTCGAGCATTGATGATTCAATCACCATGCCGGGAGTGACGATTCTTACCACGCCCCTCTTGACCAGCCCTTTGGCTTTTTTAGGATCTTCCAGCTGCTCGACGATGGCAATCTTATATCCCTTCTTGACTAGTTTGCTGAGGTAGGGCTCTAAGGCATGGTAGGGCACGCCGGCTAAAGGGGCTCTTTTTTCTCCCTGGCCCCGGGCGGTTAAGGTAATTTCCAGTTCCCGGGAAGCGGCAATGGCATCTTCATAGAACATTTCATAAAAATCGCCCATCCTCAGCATCACCAGGCAGTCCGGGTGGGCTCTTTTGACGTCCTGGTACTGCTGCATGCCGGGAGTGAGGTTGGCCGGGCTGATGTCGAGAACGCTTTCACTCCGGCTGATGCCTTGGCTTTTACTTTCTTTATTTACTTCTTGATTCGCTTCCGGTTTGTTTACTTCTGGTTTGACTTCCTCTCCTTCTTCCAGATTGTTTTCTTCCGCCACGGTCTGCTTCAAGGAGGTTTGTTTTTTAAAGATTGTTGTGATAGAGAGAGGATTGACGGAGATTGCTTCTTCCGGGCGGCATGATCCTCTGGTAGATTATCATTAAGGATAACCGAAGGTAACTAACACCTTAAGATACCTTAAGATACCTTAAGATGCATTAAGACCACTTGTTAGTAGTTAAAATATAGAAAGATTTATAAATAAGTGGCAATTCTTACTACTTCTTACGATGAAAATTAAAGTATCTGTATCAATGGAAGAAGACACCATTAAGGGAGTTGAGCAAAAGGTAAAATATGGTATCTTCCGAAACAAAAGTCACTTTATAGAGTTAGCAACTCAAAAAATGCTTAATGATGATTAAGATGGCAAATAAAAGAACATATGACATTGAAACATCCCTAACGCTTGATTATAGAAAAGCTGCCTGGGGAATTGAAAGAATTGTTCTTGATAGTATTTCTAACCATCTGCCTGCTGATAGTAATGGGGCAAGAACTTTTGTTAAATTAAAACAAGATGGAGAATATGTTGATTTAAGAGAAGCAGATAGGCAAAAAGAAACAACAGAAGTCATCTTTGAAGACGATGGTTCTGGTTATGATGCTGGATTATTGTCTGTATTGTTTTCATCTAAAGCTGCAGATGCGTTGAGTGTTGGTCAGTTTGGTGAGGGCTTAAAAATGGCAGCCTCTGCTTCATTAAGAAATGATATAGATGTTGAATATCGTTCAAAAAATTGGACAGCTAAACCATTTGCAAGACCAGAAAATATTGGAGGGCATAATCTTAACCGACTTTGTTTTAGAGTTGCCGAAAATGGAGATCAATTAGAAGGCTCCCGTACGGTATTTACTAATCCAACTATAGAACTTGTTGAGGAGATATTTCAATTACCCCAAAAAGTATTAGCTCTCAATGACGATTATAGAGAACTTCACAACGAGAAAAACGATGCAGATTCTTCTCCATATGCGATTATAATTAGAGCGATTACATCATCTCCCAACGGATTTCAGAGTGGACAACTCGGTAACTTTAGTTTTTCCGCACGAAGATATAATTCAAGAATTATTGAGATGGGGGATAAATCAACTTCACTATTCATTAAGGGAGTGAGGGTGCGAAGAATTGGAGGAATCTTTAGTTATGATTTAGGAATTGATGATATTTCCCCTGACAGGATATTTGCAGATAGAAATAAAGTTTTAGACGAAATAGGATCGCTGTTAAGAGGTTGCGCCAATTCCTCAGTTATTGAAAAGATATTACAAGAAGCGCATGATAATCCTGACAGAAATTGTTATGAATTTGAAGCATTTGCCAAGAGAGGAAAAGCGCTTCAAACCAAGAGGGATTCATTTACAAAACACTATGAAGAGATAGAACCTCCTGAAGAAGTTTATTTTAGTGGCCCAAAAGATAAAATCCCAGAAAACCTATGGGCAACCACTTTCAGAAGAATGTTTGGTGAAAATGCAGTTGTTGCTTCGTATAATGTAAATGCAAATGAAGATGCTAAACTAATGGGTTATATTCCCATAAAATTGAACAGAAACTTATCAGATTATCTAACCGGCTATGGGATTGATACTGCTGATAAAATAACTCGGGATTTAGAATATCATTGGTTAGATAAAGATGATTTAACTGAAAGTGAAAGAGAAATGTTGGGAAGAGTTGACAAAATAAATAATGTTGTTTTAGAAGAAAGAATCCCTGTTGATGTGAGGGTGTATTCAGGATTGTTTACAAAGACTGAAAGAGAAGTTGAAAGTTCAGCAGGAGTATGCACGGCTCTTGAAGACGGAACAAAATATATTGGAATTAAGAGGTCACAATTAGGGGACTTCAGAGATTTTTCAGAAACTTACATCCATGAATTGGGACATTATGTTACAGGAGCAGATGATTATGACAGAAGATTTACTGATTTCTTTGTTAATGCATTAGCTAAAATTGCTCGCCATTATATTAGCTAAGGAACAAAATTATAACGGAAATCGCACGAACCTCTGCAAAATAAGCCGCGTTCCAAAACACAAAACAGAGCATCGGCGAGTTTCAAAATTAATTGCGGAACAGTCTGATCTATTTCCCGCCTTGTTTGCGGGAAATGGGGATTTCTCCCCTACCCTTTCTTAAACCTTCCCGAAGAATCAATCAAGTCAACGTGGCCCAAAAGAACGCCCCGGCAGCAGTACCTTTCCAGCCCCAAGGCGTCAAGCACCTTCTTCCGGTCTTCGCCCTTCCCCAGCCTCTCCAAATATTCTTCATAAAGATGCCCGACAGGCTTCCCGCAGCTGAAACAACGGATGGGAATGATCATTTTGTTTTCCTCCTTAACTATCCTTATTTATATTTTATTTACATATATAATTTTATTATATTTACCTGTATGACTTCTGCCTCTTGGCTCTGGCCTTGCTGTCGTTCGGCTTGCGGACCTCTTTGCGCCGGACATCAGCAACCAGGAGCAGCCGGTCGTAATCCTCAAAGACCTTCTTCAATTTTTTGTCATACTCAATCAGAGCCCGGGCAACCGCCAGCCGGCAGGCATCAGCCTGTCCGTTGCAGCCCCCGCCGACAACTTTAATGTCTAAGTTAATCTTATTGGCCAGCTCTCCGGCTAAAACCAGCGGCTCGCTGATCCGGATGCGGCTGATGTGGATGCTGAAATTGTCGAGGAACTGGCCGTTGATCTTCACTCTGCCCTTCCCCGGCCTTAAAGTGGCCCGGGCAATGGAGCGTTTCCTTTTCCCCTGAGTGTGGATGATCTTGACCATTCTAAACTTTCCCTCCCAGCCAGCGGCATAAGTCGCCGACGGTGACATATTTCAAGGAAAACAGTTTTTTAAGCGACGCTTCTTTCAGGACGATCGCTTCCTGACCAGCCAACCCTTCCGGCACGCCACGGAAACATTTGACCCTTCGGAAAGCTTCCTTTCCCCGGGCCTGTTTCCAGGGCAGCATCCCCCGGACTGTCCGGCGGACAAACCTTTCCGGCAAGCGGGAGTGACAGGCGCTTTTGGGCGGATAGCCTTTCCTTTCCCGGCGCTGTTTCTGGAGCGCAAAAGTGTTGGACTTCTTCCCGCTGATGACTGCTTTCTCGCAGTTGATAACCACGACTTCTTCTCCCAGGAGGGCATCCTTGGCGATCCGTGAAGCGGCTCTCCCTAAGACAATCCCGTCGCAGTTGTATATTTTCATTTTCTTAGTTTTTATTTAGATTATTACACTTTTGTCTTTTTCATCCCAATATCCTCACTTTCTTCCCTTCCGGGTTTTGCTCAAACAGTTCCTTCAATGACAGGGCTTTCCCTTTAGCTTCAATGACTTTCCTCCTGGCCTCATCGGAAAAGCTGAAGGCCGCCACACTGACTTTCTTATTCAGCTCTCCGGTGCTTAAGACCTTTCCCGGGACGGCGACGATCTCTCCTTCCCGGGCAAACCTATCAATTTTATAAACATTGACGATTCTCCTCTGCCGGCTGGGTTTTTTCAGGTCATCGGCAATCCTCCGCCAAAACTTGTTTCCGGGAGCCTGGCTTTCCAGCTCAGCCAGCAAAAGTTTCAGCTGATGGTTGGTCGGACCGCTTCGTTTCATGGTAATTCTCGTCTGATTTTTATTTTTGTCTGATTAGGATTACCCTCATCCCATTTCAGGCCTGCTTCTCCAGCTCTTCGACCTTTTCGATCAGGATCTCGGCGCTTTGGTTGAGGATCTCCTTACAGCTCAACTGCCCCCAGCTCTCCAGGTTGAAGATAAAATTATCCGTGAACTCCACTTTGATCTCCTTGTCCAGGGTAGGATAATATTCCAGGAGGTTGCTTTCATAGACCTTCTCAGGATCAACGCTCAACTTGTTGTTCTTGAAGACAAAAACGCCGTCGGGAGAGCGCTTGGCCACTCCTTCCGGGTCAGCCACTTTTCCTAAACTGATCACCGGCTCCTTCCGGTAAAAGGCCCAGCCGGGAGACCATTTGGTGTGATCCTTCCCTTTTCCTAAGACAGCGGTCATCGTCAGGTCAAGTTTCTGCTTGGCTAGGAGTTTGACCAGAGGCATGCGAGGATGGACAAAAGTGCATTTTGGATCAGAACTTTTGGCGTCGGAAGCATAGACATAATCCTTCTTCCCCGCCTTAAGCTCAATCTTTAGTTCACAGCGGGCGCAGCCTACTCCCTGGCATTTGCATTTTTCTTTCAGCTCGTAGCTTTTCAGGTCCGTCTTGATCGGCGTCAGGCCGAGGCGCAGGCCAAGCATCTCGTCATATAAGGCGGAGCTGTTGTCCCTGATTTCCATGTCCTCAATGGCTAAAGTGGGGACCTCTTCGATGATCAGCCGCCGGACGGTGTTGGCAAAAACTTCGTCGCTGTCTTTGAGCAGGAAGGAAAACCGGTTGTTCTTCCGCTCTTCCTTAATCTTTTGCAGTTTCATTTTGATTTGATTTATACCTCTCTCATGATTTAATCTCTTCCTAATAAATTAATAAATTTAATTTATACACTCCTTCCCCTTCTTCCGCCCTTGGCTCGGCAGCCGTTATGCGGCTCGGGAGTAACTTCCTCGATCTTCCCGATGTGGATGCCCGACCGCGGCAGGGTCCGGATGACTGCCTGGGCCCCCGGACCGGGATTCCTCGGACCGTTAGGACCTCCTTTGGCCTTGATTTTAATATAAACACCATTGATGCCTTTCTCTTTGATGATCTCAGCGATCTTTTTGGTGGCAGCCATGGCCGCCGTCGGAGAGCTTTCTAAGCGATCCTGCTTGACCATCTGTCCGCCGCTGGAACGGGCAATCGTTTCCGTGCCGGTAATGTCAGTCACTGTAATAATAGTATTATTAAACGTGGAATAAATGTGGGCGATGCCCCAGCGGATCTTCTCGTGGTACTGCGGCCTGGCCCTGTCCCTCTCTTTGATCATTTTGTTTCCGCCTCCGCTTCGGCCATCTTCTCCCTTTCCTCTGCTTCTCCAGGACCTTCCACCCTGGCTTTCTCCCGGGCCACTTCCTTAGCGAGGTTCACCCTTTCCGGATGGAGCTCGCTGCTCAAAGCTGATTTAGGCTTGAAACTGAGCTGGCTTTCCTCTTCCAGAGTCAGGATCTTGCCGGGAGAGGTCATCTCCTTGCTGCCGGTGAGGATATGGCGGTGAGTGATGAACTGCCGGGCCTGGTTAGCCGTCCGGGCCATCCCCTTGCGGAAAACCAGCGTTTGAATTCTCCTTTCCAGGATGTCCCTGACATTCAGGCCAAGGACATCCTCTGACTGGGCACCGGCCGGCAGGAGCCCGACCTTCTGCAGTTTCAGGACCATCTGCTCTTTCTCCCGCCTGCCCTGATGAGTCGTGTCAGCGATCAGGCGCTTGGCAATGTTTTTGTATTTTTTCAGGAAGGAATTGGCGATGAGGATCTCTTTCCGGGTATTGAGTCCGTATTCCCGACGGAGGATCTTGCCTTCCTCAATCTCATCCCGCTTCCAGGGATGGGCGGAAGTCTGGTACTTTTTCTTCGGTTTTTTTGGGTCTCCCATTTTTGGCTGGCTGGATTAATTGGCTTTGTTGGTATTAATTTTATCTTTTAACAATTATAGTGGAGGACATTATTCATTGATCAATCTTCCGACACTATATTCCAGAAGACACAACAATTTTTATCAATTATTTGTGTCTTCTGCTATAACTTTATTTTTCTTTTTTCTTCTCGCCCTTTTCTTTCTGAGCGGCCGCCTGAGCGGCAGTAATTTTCTTCTTGGAGACTCCGACGACTTTTCCCTTGCTCCGGCGGAAATTCGACCGGGTTCTCTGTCCCCTAACCGGCAGGCCCTTGGCATGCCTCATCCCGCGGTAGGACTTGATCTTCTTCTGCAGCTTAATATCATTTTCCTGGACGAAGGACAAAGTGCCGGTCAGCAGGTGCTTATCCTCCCCGCTCTCATAATCTTTCTTCCGGTTGAAAAACCAGGTGGGGATGCCTGACTTCGGCTCGCTGACGACTTTATTCAGCTTTTCCACCTGCTGGTCACTCAGGTTGCCGGTTTTGGCTGTCCGGTCAATCCCGGCCACGGCACAGACCGCGTCGGCAAAATTTATCCCGATGCCTTTGATCTTGGTCATAGCCCAGCGGATCTGCTTTTCTCCGGACAGGTCGACATTGGCCACCCTGACGATATGCTTGAAAGAGGATGGTTTCTGTTCCGGCTTAGCCTCCGGCCTGGCACCTGCCTCCGGCTTGGCTGATAATTCTTTTGAGTCCTGTTTTAGCTTAGCCTCCGGTTTTGCACCTGCCTCTGGCTCAGCTGATAGTTCTTTTGATTCCTGTTTCGGCTCTTCCGGCATTTTGTTGTTTTTTAATTTTACGATCCGAGAACTCGCTTGGGCAGTCCTATAAGACGCGTGAACTCGGACTTTTTGCTTCAATTTAGGGGTGTTTTTATAAATGTTTTGAGGATTTTCGATAGAATTTTACCTGTGGCGTGCTTAAATAGAGCAATCTTCTTCCCAACCGATAATCTTGGAAAAAGAGTTCAAAAGAATGTTCAACGCACCAAGCCTACGAAGTGGAGTGAGGGGAGTTATAACAAAAGAAAATTTCTTACATAAGGTCACGAGAACTTTCAATAGATATATCCAAGGACTTTTGGAGGCATAATCATTTACTTAAAAGTAGCTACATACCGAAAGATTTAAATAGTGGTTTGAGTTTATATATCAAAGTGGAAGCCTCTAAACTAACAATTAAACAAGTACTCGAAGTATTAGCTAGTGGGGGTAGTTATGATTATGCACCTATACTTGGTGATGTAATGTTGTTTGATGGAAAAGGCGGAAGAGTGGAGAGAGGAGTTGATATGGCTAATTTTTTAGAATTAAGGGAAAAATGTTTAATTTCTATGGGGGGGTCAATGCGGCAAGGACATTTAGTTTTTCCATCAAATGCTCGAGTGGATTTTTATGGAATTACAAATCAAGGAAGAGAATATCTTAATAAATAATTTTAATTTATATTCTGAGCCAAAGCCCCCTTCTAAAAATAACAAAAATTGCCTGCTCGGAGCTATCCCCACCAATAATTTAGGAAAAAGAGTACTAAGGAATGTTATCTATTGTGTTATCCCATCTGGGAAATACCCCCAACCATTCTCTCCAGAGCAGAAATCTTTATATCCCTCAAAAAAATCAAAAGAAAGATGGCCAAAATCTCCACCGGCGCCGGGTTCCTGGACAGTTTCCTGCAGGGAGGCTACGATCCGGACATTGTTACCACCCTCTACGGCCCTTCCGGCAGCGGGAAAACCAATCTCTGCCTGATGGCGGCCATCTCCATGGCCCAGACGGGAAAGAAAGTCCTGCTTGTCGACACGGAAGGCGGGATTGCCGTCGAGAGAATCAGGCAGATCTGCCCCGATTACCAGAAGATTCTGGAGAGGATTATTTTCTTCAACCCCGTCAACTTCGAGGAGCAGAAAGAGATTTTTGAAAAATTGCGGGAGATGATCAGCGAGCATATCGGCCTGATTGTGGTTGACTCCATTTCCATGCTTTACCGTCTGGAGCTGGGCCAGAGCGAGGAAGTTTATGAAGTCAACTCTTCCCTGGGAAGGCAGCTGGCTTACTTGGTAGAAATCGCCCGGCGGAAGAAGATTCCCGTCCTGCTGACAACGCAGGTCTATTCCCATTTTGATGACCGGAACACCATCCGGATGGTGGGGGGAGATTTGCTGAAGTACGGCAGCAAGTGCCTGATTGAACTGGTTAATCTGCAACAGGGCCGGGGGCTAGTCTTAAGGAAGCATCGCTCTTTGCCCGAGGGGAAGGAATGCCGGTTCCGCATCGTCGGGGAAGGGATGGAAGAGATTGGCTGAGTCCGGCATCGGGATGATTGCTAATAGTCTTAGAACTCTTTTTCTGAAGGGCTGCCAGGGAGGCAATTTATATAATCTTTAAGGGATGCTATTGTTTTATGAATCTTTGCGTTGATTTGTGAATTATATTAGCAAAGATTCATATTAGAAATGCGTTATTTTTTACACCAATTAACGCATTTCTCTATAAGAAAAAGGGAGTGGTTGTCCAGTATTATCACTTACAAATAGCGAAAGTATTATAAACTTCCTCTCTTTTTAAGGTACAGAATTATAATAGGTAATGCAAAAATGACACTACAATTATCAGGACAAAGTGAAAGAGTAGAACCATATAGAAAGCTTTATGGTGATCTAAGAGTTCAAATGCCTCTTTTAGTGAGCGGAAAAGATGAAAAAGACAATGTTGTTGATATTCCCCGTGTTCCCGCTTCCTTTGCCCACGTTCTTAAACGAAGAATGAAAGCTCCAAAAGAGGTCCGAGAAGCTTGGCAAAATCATTATTTGTTCACTGGAGATGGCTCTGCCGCAGGCGCAGAAGGAGATCATTTGATTGTTCTTGATGCTCGGGCTCTGCGTGAACTTACTCCAAAAAGTGGATTATACCAAGGTGCACTGGTTCTTCCCAACGGAGCTTGGGACGAGTTAAAAAGTCAGAAAGATGGTGTTTTCTATTTGACTGCTGAAGAAGCGCATAAAGTACAAGGTGAGGGATATATTAGAAAGGGTGGGGTGTGGACTCCTGCTAACAAAACGGTTGCTAAAGTATGGGATCATCTCAGCAGAGGGCAAGATCTTACTTCTTATGTTAAAACAGTAAGTAAAAGTTCTCCGCCGCTCGACAGACTGTTGAATGTTTATCTTAACGACACGACAGAAAATGGCAAGCCAACCATGCGGTCTTGGGTTGCTAGTGCCTTAGGTCGTGGTTCCCCTGCTAATGGCAACATCAGTCTAAGCCGCAATCCTCTCGGCTGTCTGATAGGGGTAGTGCCGAGGGCGCACGTCGCGCGCCAAAAAATGCTGGAAGCACGAGTGTAGTCTGCACTAAAGTTAGGAATTGAGTTTGATGGAAAATTATATGTTCCTGTTGATGCCCAAGTTGCCAGTTGTTTGCATAAATGATTTCCAAATTCTTTTTATAAAGAGCAAGTTTTATAAATGAGCCTCTTAATAAGCACTCTAAAGCCGAGGCTCATCGCTGATGAGCCGGGCTGCGCGAGGCAAAAAACAGCGCAGACGAAGAAATTACCAAGATGTTCTTTGTTTGCTGAGATTTAAAATAAATTTAAAATAATAATATTAGCGGGAATCAAAAATGGCCGAGCAGGAAACCTTGCTGATTGAAACGAACGAGTATCTTAAGTCAGGCATCCATATCGGAACTAAATTCAAGACCAAGTACATGGCCAATTTCATTTACAAGACCCGTCCGGACGGCCTGAGCGTGCTGAACCTAAAGAAAGTCGACGAGCGGATTGCCCTGGCGGCCAACTTCCTGAGCCAGTACCAGCCGCACGAAATCCTGATTGTCAGCCGGAGGGAAAGCGGCTGGAAAGGTTTGAAAAAGCTGCATCAATTAACTGGAATTAATGTCATTACTCAGAGATATCCCCCGGGCATTTTGACCAATCCCAACCTGGAAACTTTCACGGAACCAAAAATTATTATGGTCTGCGATCCTTCGCCGGACAAGAATGCCGTCGAAGACGCGGCGAAAGCAGGCATCCCGGTGATCGCTTTGTGCGATACCAACAACCAGTCGAACAAGCTTGACCTGGTCGTGCCCTGCAACAACAAAGGGAAGAAATCGGTCGGGCTGGTTTTCTATTTGATTGCCCGGGAATTCATGCTGAAGAAAGGGCTGCTGAAAGCCGGCGAGGAAATGCCGGCCAAAATCGAGGATTTTGTCGAGGAATGAGCTGGCGGCTAGGCTGCGGCGGAAGAGACAAATATCTGTCCTAAAATTAAAATGGGCTTTTTTACTAAAAACTGGTGGAAGATACTGCTGATTTTGCTGGCCATCATCGTTGTTGCTGTTTTTATTTACGGTTATAAAATGGGGTTGAACAGGCTCCCCTGGGAGAGCTTAGAGCCGGTTCCCGCTCCTTTGGTCAACGATAAAATTAAAGGCTATTGGAGCTCGGAGAGCGGGCGGACACTATCTGAACTCGATGACGCCGAAGCAATGAAAGAAGTAGGCATTAACACCATTACTTTTTCACCCATGCTGACACACGATCAGGAAGGCAGGGTGTCGGAAATTGCCGGCACCGAGAACTTTGTCAAGAAGGCAATCAACAAGGCGCATCAAAACGGCTTCCGGGTGATGCTGGAAACCACGCCGATGAACGCCGGAGTGGTTGACCCCAAAGTAACCAACCCGGATTTGTTTACCGGCGAAATGACTAAGATGGCGCTTAAATACGCCAAAATTGCCGAAGATTATCATGTGGAGTACTTTGCGCCGATTGTCGAACCCGGGCACCATCTGAGTATTGTTGAAGCTGACAGGTGGCTTCAGGAACTTTTGCCTAAATTAAAAGCAGTTTATCACGGCAAGATTATGTGGAAAAAGCAGGCTACCGACCTTGAACAGCCGAAAGAATGGTTGCAGGATCACATCTTAATTACCGGTTTTAAGCTTGAAGAAGGCGGATTCAAGCTAAAACTAAAGGCGCAGCCAGAACAAAGCATTTCTTTAGATATCAGTTCGGAGGGGCTTACCATGGAAAAATATGCCCACAACAGTCCGGTATTTAGAGAATCAAAAAACTACCCGCTTTCAGAAGGCTGGCACGAACTCAAAATTGAAATTAAAGGCAAACTGATTGTAGTTTCAGTTGACAGCGAAAAATTAATTGAAAAAAATGACGACGACGGCCCTTTAGGCGGCTACTTGCTCAGTGGACGGGTACGAATTAATAAATTAGAAATCATTGATGTTGACAATAAGGTTTTATATCAGGAAACATTTAACAATTTGAACAGTTTTAGCGCCCTAAGCGGCATAGCACTGGAAAATTCAGAGATGGTGGTATCAACTGAGAGTGAGGTAAAGCAAATTCAGAATGAGGTAAAACTGATTTATGATGTTAATTATAGCGGGTATGACTACATTGCGATTGATACGTTTCGTCGCGGCAGGACGATGGGCAGAGAAGAATATGTGAATTTTCTGCGTTACGTTATCCAAAAAGCCAATGATCAGGCGGAGTCCGACAACGTGCCAAATGTTATCCTTGCCGAATACGGCGGGTCGCTGAAAGAAAATATTGGTTGGAAAGATCCTGATGAAAGAGATAAAATCCCCCTCACCGAAGATGAATTAGCCCAAACCGTAAAAATGGTTCTGGAGCTGGCAGAGCAGACAACCGATGGTTATATCTACAACGGCTGGGACATAGAAAAGCAAGGGCTCAACGACCTGCCCAAGGTCAAGGCGGTGGTTAAGGATTGGTATAACAGCCATTAATGAGAAAATGAAATATTATATATCATTCCAAAGAAAACTACCTCCCCTTCAGCTTCAGGTCCAGGACGAGGTCTTCCAGCTTCCGGAGGTCATATTTAACGGCATCAACTTTCCTCCTTGTCTCATTGTCCCGGAAATCAAACCTTAACATTTCCCCGTAAATCAAATCAACTTCGTCTTTGATGGCTTGCACTTTGCCGGTTTCGCCCTTCCCGGCCAGGAAGACCGCTTTCCTGACCAGTTCTCCCGGCAGGTCAGCCAGGCCGAGGACGAAAAGGTCAGCGGCAACCGTCATGTCCGGCAATCTCCCTTCCCTGATGAAATGATCATAAAGCAGAGCTTCGACATATTCCTGAACGGCAACTCGGTAACTGCCTTCCGAAAGTAGCTTTTGATGGCGGGAAGCGATCTTATCCATTACTTTCTTCTCTTTCTCAATCTGCTGAACCAGCTTGGCCGCGGCGGCCATCTCATCCCGATGGACAGCATAAATAATCAGCTTGCTCAGTTTGAGGATATCCCGGCTTTTCTTAATCAGCTGCTCCCTTTCCTCGTCATAAGTATGAATTTCCGCCTGTAAGGCCTTGAAGTTTACCATGATTAGTTCACCATCCTGCCCCGAATGGGAGGGATATTTATAATCTTTTCCCCCCTTTCCCATGCCTAATGCCAAAAACGACCAAAATGTTTATAAAGTAACCTCTATTTAATAGTGACTAAAATGGTTTTAGACGAACTCTTATGCCGGAAAGCGCAGGAGATACACGGATGGAGCTTGTCATTTGAAGGCGAGCTGGCGGTGATTGAGGGGAAAACTATCACCCAGGAAGCCTGGATGCCGCTGCAGAAAAAGCCCCAAGCCCTTCTTGCCTGCTTGGATTGTGCTGCCCCGGACGACTGGATGCCTAAAAGCTATGGCTTCCTTGACTTATCCAAACAGGCGGTCATTTATCAGGAAGTCGCTAAAATATACCCCGAAGCTTATCAAAAGAATGCTTATCATAAAAACTTGCTGTCGGCGGTCATTCTTCACCTGCGGCAGCTTCCGGAACCCATCAAGCCGATGATCCAGCTGCCGGAAAATCTTAAAAATAAAGTTCACCCCGAACATTTTTCTCTCCTGGAGATGAATATTGAATTCCATCAGGAAGGCTTTAGTAAAAGATGCTACGGACGCCGGTGCAAACATCTTTATCATCGGGTGGAAGGTTATCGGCCTTTAAGAATTTTTGATTCTGACTTTGATTCTGACTGGGAGGATATCCGCTTAGTGCTTGAGTCGGGTCATATTAAGCTGCCGGAGTAGGAATTTCAAGCCCGGATAACATCTACTCCCTGCAGTTTAGCCGTCGAGAATAATTCCCGGGGATTGATACGGCGATGGGCATCTTTAAAATATTTAAGGAGGAGGGACGGCAGTTTGTTCCATTCCCGTAATAAATCGTTTTGTTTTTTCATTAGAAGCGCATAGGTTTCCGGTTCGCTGCGGGATTCCTGTTCCGACTCCATTTTACTGCTGATTATTCCGACTGCATCTCTGGCCAGCAGGGAAAGTTCAGAGAATTGGTGAACAGCTGCTGACACTTTATCCGGCGTATCAGCCTGAAAAATATCTTCTAAGAAAATCATCTCTTCATCTTCATAATTATCAACTAATTTCCTTAAATATTTATCTTTAGTGATAATTGAGATGGTCCTTAATTCTCGCCTGACTTTAAGGAATTGATTAAGAATTTCCTTTTTTTGGATATTCATTTCCGTCTTAAACTGGATTGCCCCTAATTGCCGGATGACGGGCGTAATTCTTTCCGCCGCAATTTCATGAGACCTCAGTTTAGCTATTTTTGGCTGGATTTCTTCCAAGGAAGCTAGTAAAGCGGGGACATTCTTATTATTACAATATGCTTTAGCTCTTTCAACGTCTCCTTCCAGCCAAGGGTTCCTTAATTCTTTGACGGTACTTTCCAACAGGCGCAATTCGGATTCCGCCAGAGCGAAAATCTTAACCAAGGAAACCATCATCCTGGTTAAGCGGAAAGGATTTATATTCTTTTCGGAGGGATAATCTCAACGGAAAAATTCCCGGAAAGCTTTAGCGATGGCGGAAACTTTCTGCAACAGAGTGGGATAATCCTGATTGTTAGCGAGAATGCCGGCGATAGTTGAGGCAAGACCATCAACTGCCGCACTATCTTTGCAGTAGCCGGCGATATTTTCCTGGCCGGAAGGGCAGGCCGTGGTAAGAGTGATAGTTTCCTCATTTGAAGCAAAATCAGGAACTTTGTCGGTGAGTGCAAGTTTCGGCGGAGTTCCGTCCGCTCCTTCAGTACTTCCTGCCCTTAAGTGAATGACCGCAAATTGCCCTGCCGGAAGAGGATTCGGGTAGCTGAAGACTACCGCCGGATTTTCCAGGCTCACCCAACTCATGACCGTTGATGTGACTAAAGGAGTCTGTCCGCTGAAGCCGGAGGGCAGAGAAACCTTAAACTGGAAGGCATTGACTGTTTCTGCATTGTTATCTAGCACCAAATTTAATCTGCAATCAAAATTCGCACTGGGCTGGACACTGTCAGGACAATCAACCCCGACACTAAACGCCGCGGCCATCGGCAAAAGGAACAATAAACTTAACAGACAAAAGATTTTATTTTTCATTTTTTCCACCTGTCAACAGATTTTTTCCATTTAATAATCGGAGATGTGAGTTATCTTCCAGTAATCAGGTCAATCAGGACAATGATATCCAAAACAGTGATATTCCCATCGCCATTAGTGTCCGCGGTAAGCTGAAGTTCGGCCGGCAAAGGAGTTTTACCCGTGATATGCTCGATAATCTTCAGGATGTCTAAAACGTTGATCCTCCCATCTACATTAACATCTCCCGGCATTCCCCCCACCCGCCCGAAGGCTCTGACATAAATTATATCTCCATTTGAGTCGAAAGTCGTGCCGGCAATCCCGTCGGGTATTCCACTGAGTATTCTACTTTCTAAAGAAACGGGGTAATCTCCGTCCGAAGTCTCCGGCGGGATCGCCAAATTAACTTGAGCGATGTCCCCGGCCTCAACGGCAAAAGGCAGCAGAGTGAAAAGAACGGTCGGCATTTCGGGACCGCCCGAGCGGCCAACTAAGGGATCAAAAGGCTGGAAAAACCGCTCCGCCGGCCCTAAATTTTCCGCCTGAATGACAAACTGCATCCCAAAAAGATTCTGGGAGATGTCTTGATTTAAATGCAGGCGGCAGCTGACTTCATCTCCCGGGAGGAAGGCATAATTCGGGCAGACAACGTCGAGGTTGAAAGCCGCAGCTAAGGAAAAGAGCATCAGCAGGGTTCCCCCATAGATGAATATTTTCGGATTCATGGGCAGGTTACCTCAATTGCCGGACATTTGAGGACAATGGCACCGACTAAGGTAGTGACGTCCCGGACATCAACCTGGCCGTCGCAGTTAGTATCGGCTTGTGCTATTTGTTCTGGATTAGATAAAACGGACATGCGATGGATGTGCCGGAGGAGGATGATAACATCGTCGATGGTCAATATGTTATCTGAGTTAAGGTCTCCGCGAGGAGTAGGTGGTGGCGCGTTATTTCCACTCTGCCCTCCATCCCCACCGTCAGAACCTTTTCCCACCAACACTCCCTGGCAGGAGACCAGCAGCAAAGAAACCAGCAAAATGATTAAAAGAAAAATAATTAACAGAAAACTAACTTTATTCATCCTTCCCTGCTTCCTCTTTTTTACGACCATGGTGATGAGTGAATAATTTTAAGTTTATATTTATTTCCCTTCCTTCAGCTCTTCAAAAGCTTCGAGCACTTCCTTCTTCTTCCAGCCGGTATTCTGCTTCAGGATGTCAATGATCTCTTTCAGCGAAGAACCCATCTCTTTCTCTTTCTTGATCCATTCCTTCAACTCATCAAAGTTATAACTTTTCTTTGGCCCTCTTCGGGTGAAATGGATGATCACCGACACCAGAACCGCTAAAACCATCACAGTCAAAGGAATCGCCACAATAGGCACTTTATATACCTCCCAGACCTTCCGCAGGCCCAGTGAAGGAACTGGAGTAGCCGGCCACCTCGCTGCGATAACTGGCAGCTGCGGCGCTACCCGGCTCGGCTGGGGCCCTGGCGGAAGAGAAACAGCACACAACTTCTGCAGGACCGGTTTGGCAATCCTTGTGCCGCAGAGATGCTCGTCCAGGCAGGCTCTTTCCTGGCGGCCGTCCTGACAGGCAGACCAGGGAGTGCAGACCCATGACTCTTCACACTCAGAGCAAATCCTCGTCTGCTCTTTCCGCTCCTGGCATTGATTACGATCATAACAAGTTCGGGTTTGTTTCAACTCACTGTCACAATAGCTCCAGGCGGCGCAGCTCCAGCGGGAAGTGCAGCTGAGTTCTCCTCCGGAAGGTCCTCCTGGCCGTTCAACGGCATTGCATCCCGCCGCATCAACGCAAAAGGTCAGCTCAGCAGCCGTTCCGTCAGCGCAATTGACAATTAGGACGTATTTCCCGTCGCTGGGGTGGGAATTGGTGTGATATAATGAACTCCAATCGCCGGTTCCCTGATCAACATGAGTCAGTTCATTATCCGGCGCGGTTATCCTGACCGTCGATAGGCCGTTACAGCCGGTGACCGGGATAGTTAACCTGTCTCCGTGATGGTAATCCTGAGGAATATCAACCTCGACAGCGGAAGCCAAGGAGAAAAAGAAAACTGGCACAAAAAAGGCCAAAAGGAAAATAAATAAAGGTTTCATTTGTTCACTGGGTTGAATACCCCGCCCCTTGGGGCGTCTTTCCTTTTTTGTTCGCTGGTTGCCCAGTGAACATTGAAAATTCCAACACTCATCATAGATACCCGACTGCTTGCGGTGGTTGGGATTTTCATTTTAAGGGGATTGATGGGATTTTAAGGATAAGTTGTGACAAAAGCATTGTTTAAATAGACCGTCGGTGAAGCAAAGTTGTCCATGACTATCACCCGTTTCCTGGCGACGTTCCGGCTTAAAGAGTCCGTCCTGAGCTCAATGCTTTCTCCCGCCGCCATGGCCGGGATGCTCCGGCTCTCCAGGACGATTTTGACGTCATTTGAATCGAGCAGGGTCGTGTAGACGCTGAAGGGTGGGAGAGCTTCCAAGGCCACCAGCCTGGTGCGGTAGATTGTTCCCAGCCGGCCCAATTCCTCAGCCCGGATCTTCACTCCTCCCATTGTCCCGACGGCTCTAGCCTGACAGAGATTGTTTTTCCATTCTCCCCCGGCACTCTCACAGGCAGTTCTGGCCGTACAGGCCGCCAGATTACTCCGGCCGCATCCCTGGGTGGGGGAGCATCGGCCGGTGTCATCATTCCAGGCTCCGCCGACGTCATAGCAGTCTAGCTCTGTTTGACAGAATTCCGGCGTGGCGGAAGTACAGTCCGCCGGAACACAAACAATATTACATCCGCCGGAAGCGCACTCATCGTTCTGCGAGCATTGGCTTCCGGTATTCCGCAGACATTTTCTCCCGGAGCAGACTAAATTTTCAACACAATTAGCGCTGGAAGCGCAGGATCCTCTCAAAGCAGCGCAGTCTGCCGGGCAGCCCGTAGCGGTTTCCCCGGCTTCGCAGAGATGGTTGCCGCAAGTGGGAGCCGGCGTTGCCTGAATCGTCAGAGTCGTCAGAGCGGTTTCCCGGCCATTGACCGTTAAGGTCTGTCTCGCATCATTGGCATCATAAATATTTAAATTGGTCAATCCAACAGTTGTACTGGCGGGGTAAGCGGTCTGGGGCCGGGCGGTAAAAGTAATGCTGGCCAAAACAATTTCTCCGGTGGGAAGACCCTCCAAAAGCAAGCCGGATCTTCTAAATTTGATTTTTCCCTGGGTATTATCACAACCATATTCATTGATGACGTCCAGCTGATCGTCCCAGCCGGCCAGGCCAGTCTGTTCCGTTATGGCAGGATTACAATTTAATTTGGTCTTGTCAAAAGTCAGTTCGAATTCAAAAGCCGTTGTTTGGCTGCTGCCAATATTGGCTTTCACCAGATAAATGGTGGGAAGATTAATAATAATCTCGGCTGGCCCGACCAATCCGGCGGTTCCTGCCCCACTGGTGTAAGCTTTCCCGACGAGGGCTTCCCGGTAAGTCAGCAGGAGAATCAAGGCGACGATGACGGCGACGGAAATAATCGTGATAGTCGTCGGCTTATTCAGGGCTGCCTGGCCCGGTTTGGCGGTTACTTTGGTTACTTTTTTATGAGAAATTGCGCCGGGTCTAAAACCCCGCTCTTTAGGGCGCAATTTCGCATTCCAAAAACCGCACGATTGAATACTCCAACCTTTAGGTTGGGGATTAGTGCGGTTTTTGTTATTTTTTTGATTTTTTTTTCGTTTCATTTTTAATGTTTAGCGTGCTGCTTGAAATCCAAAGTTAATTCTTTGAAATCTTTAGCCATGAATCCAAACCTTGTTTCCAGCCTGATTTGCCTTCCATAAATGGAGATGAGGAAGGTAGCGATCATGATCAGCATGCCCTGCTCTAAAGTGGGCGAGTCTCCAAAGAGATACCAAAGGACAGTGAGCACTGACACAATGAAGAGGATGATAAATACAATATCGTATATTTTCATTTTTAACCGCTTTTAAAAAATGATGCAATGAACATGATCAGCATCAGGGCAAGGAGTATCCAGAGGAGGATGTCCCGCCAGGTATATTTTATTTTCATTGTTCCCGTTTTATCTTTAAAGTTTTTTTCATTTTCACTTTTATGTTACTGGTACTGGTGTCGGACAGGCTCCGTCCAGGCAGTCTTTTAAGAGGGGAATAATCGCCCGGAGCTTAGACTCGACCGTTGGTAAATCAGGGTTTCTAAGGATTGCTCTGATTTGAGTCTGGAGATAGCTTGATGGCGTTGTTGGAGGAGTTGGCGCCCGACAGTTCCCGCCGACGTTGCGGTAGCCAGTTTGGCAGCAGATTTTAGTCGTGCTTCCAACACAATTATTTGAAGCGCATTCATTCGCTGCCGTGCAGACCTTTCCATTTATTTTAAGACACTTTGCATAGTGGCAGATTAAGCCGGGCTGACATTGCTCAGTTACCGTGCAGGAGCCCCCCAAACCCTTCAATGGTGGGGGAGGTTCGTCTGCCTCTTCTGTCTGGCAAGTGGCAGGGCAGCCGTCGCCGTCTTCGTTGTTGCCGTCGTCGCATTCTTC
>CAYWPJ010000011.1:28562-38914 GCA_964460195.1 uncultured Methanosarcinales archaeon | reverse complement strand
CGCCACCGGTCACGCTCACTGCGGTTCGCTCAAGACCGGTGGAAAACCTATTTTACGGATTATGAACATTGGTATATTGCATTGAGTGTGGATCATCAGAATTATCAAATGACGGATTATGAAAAAAGACTAATTTTCAAACCCTCCTGGTCAAAATCAAAATGGTTGAGAAAAGCAAAGAAATGCCCGGATTCGGTGCAATTAGTAACGCCGGAATTGTATTTACCAGATGCGGAAAGAGTTTGGGTCAGAAATCAACAAACTAAAGAATTATTAACATCGATGGGATTTGATCATGTTGAAACAAGAAGACTGACACTCGAAGAGCCCGAACGCCATCGAATGGTTTAATTGAAACAAACTAAACTTTTTTATAGAAGCTCACATTCCCTATAAAATATGAACTCTAAAGAGCTGAGAAAGAAATATCTGGACTTCTTTAAGTCTAAAGGGCATGCCATCATCCCCTCCGCCCCTCTCATCCCGGAACATGACCCAACCGTCCTTTTCACGACCGCGGGAATGCATCCGTTAGTGGTATTTTTCCTCGATAATGAACATCCGTTAGGGAAAAAAGTTACTAATATCCAAAAATGTATTCGTACCGTAGATATTGATAAAATTGGTGATCCAACTCATCACACTTTCTTTGAAATGTTAGGGCATTGGTCTTTTGGCGACTATTTCAAGAAAGAAGCAATGGGGATGATTTTCGAATTTCTCACTAAAATCTTGCAACTGCCTTTATCACATCTGGGGGTAAGTTGTTTCAAAGGGGACAAAAATGCTCCTAAAGATACGGAATCGGCTCAGATTTGGCAGTCGTTAGGGATTCCTAAAGAAAGAATTGCTTTTTTGGGTAAGGAAGATAACTGGTGGGGTCCGGCAGCGCAAACTGGGCCCTGCGGTCCATGCACCGAAATATATTATTGGGCTTCTGGCGAGAAACCACCCAAAACGTTTGATGTTAAGGATAAAAAATGGGTCGAAATAGGAAACAATGTCATTATCGAATATGAAAAAACTAAAGATGGGAAGTTTAAACTTCTTCAGAAAAAAAGTATTGATTTTGGCGGCGGAGTAGAGAGAACTTTAGCGGCCCTCAACGGGCTGGATGACAATTACCTGACGGATCTGTTCCTGCCGATTATTAAAAAGATTGAAAAGTTGACAGGGAAGAAGTACTTAGGGAATGAAAAGTCAATGAGGATTGTGGCGGATCATCTTAAGGCGGCGGTCTTTATTTTAGGCGACGAGCGCGGCGTTGCCCCTTCCAATGTCGACCAGGGTTATATTTTAAGGAGGTTCATCCGGAGATGCGTCCGGCACCTGAAACATCTGGGGATGAAGATTGAAGAAATAGACTTGACGCCCTTGGCAGAAGAAGTAATTTTGCTCTACGGGCCGGACTATCCTTTAGAGGCGAGGAAAAGCTTCATTTTTGAAGAGCTGAGGAAGGAGCAGGAGAAGTTCAAAGGAACTTTAGAGAAGGGGCTGGCCCAATTCGGGAAAATGGCTAAGATGGCGGGAACCGGAAAACTCTCCGGCCAGGAGGCCTTTTTATTGTTTCAATCCTATGGTTTTCCTTTAGAAATTACTGAGGAATTAGCGGCAGAGAAAAAGATTAAGGTTGACTCAGCCGGTTTCCAAAAAGAGTTTGAGAAGCATCAGCAGCTCTCCCGGGCCGGAGCGGAGCGGAAGTTTAAAGGCGGGCTGAGCGATGCTTCGGAAGAGACAAAAAAACTGCATACGGCCACCCACCTGCTGAATGAAGCCTTGCGCCGGGTGCTTAAAGAGGATGTCCGGCAAAGAGGCAGCAATATCACGCCGGAGCGGCTGAGGTTCGATTTCAATTTTGCGCGGAAGTTAACTTTAGAAGAGCTGAAGAAGGTCGAAGAGGAAGTTAACCGGGTGATTAAGTTAGGGTTGACGGTGAAAAGGGAAGAACTGTCTTTAAAAGAAGCTCTGGCTAAAGGGGCGCAGGGTGAATTTGGAGCCAAGTATCCGGAGCGGGTCTCAGTTTATTTCATCGGCGATTATTCTAAGGAAATCTGCGGCGGCCCCCATGCCGGGAACACCAAAGAGCTGGGCCGGTTTAAAATCATCAAGGAGGAATCCAGTTCAGCGGGAGTGAGGCGGATTAAGGCGGGGCTGGAGAAGTAGCTTAAATATCGATAACTGCGCAGCTGCCAACTCTTTACCGAAAAGTTTATATATTTAATTATACAACTGTCTAAAATAACAGACAAGTGTATAAAATGGTAAACAACAAAGAAAAAATAATCAAAACTCTCTTTGAGAAACCAGAATACCATTTCCACATCCGGGAACTGGCCCGGGCAACCAAGCTTCACCCTAATACTGTCATCAAAATTACCGATGAGCTGGCAAAAGAAGAAATTATCATCAAAAAACAGTATAAAAGTCTAGTAGAAGTGTTTTGCCGCCTCGATTCAAACAACTATAAAAGAAAAAAACAGCTCTTTAATATTGCGGCTATACAAGAGTCAGGACTGATAGATAAATTGATAGATTTTTATAACCACCCGCAAGCCATTGTTCTTTTTGGCAGCTTTTTCCGGGGGGAAGACTGGTCAGACGGCGATGTTGATCTTGCGGTCGTCAATTCCTCCGAGAAAGTTCCACCGCTGTCTGAATATGAAAAAAAATTAAAACGTAAAATTCACCTTCTTGCTTTTGAATATAAAGACATCTCGGAAGAATTTTACAATAATTTAATAAATGGCTTAGTTTTATATGGATTTATTAAAGATGAGAGACTTTCAAGAATTGGTCGGAGAAGGAAAAGTTAAGAAAATTGCTCCAGATAGAGAGTTAGCTCAATCTCTCCTTAAAAACATTGAGGAAAGAGAAAAAAGCACTCTTAAACTCACGGAAGAAGAATTTTCCCTCTTGGTTTTTGAAAATTTATATGATTGCTTACGGGAATTAATGGATGTCATCCTGGCTTTAGAGGGTTACAAGTCTTATTCTCACGAAGCGGGTATTATTTACTTGAAACATTTCAATATTCCAGAAAATGTTTTATTTGAATTAGACCGTTTTAGGGTGAAGAGGAACAATTCTAAATATTATGGCAAACCCCCTTCGGTTGAAGATGCCAAGGGAATTAAAAATTTGTACCTAAAATTAAAGAGGGATTTATTAGTTGTTATTAATCAAAAATTAAAATGAAACCGACCCACCAATTTATCGACCACACCGCCGATATTCTTTTTCAGGCCAAAGCAGATACTCTTCCAGAACTGTTTGAGCAGTGCGGACTGGCCGTCGAAGAATCTCAGGTGCAATTAGATAAAGTAAAACCAAAAAAGAAAGTAACTTTTGAAAAAGAAAATAAAAGCCTGGAGATGCTGCTGTTCGATTTTCTTGATGAATTATTGTTCTATAAGGATTCCGAACAATTGATATTCAGCCAGTTTGATATTTCCATCAATGATCAAGACGGCAGTTTCAATATGAAATGCGCGGCTGCCGGAGAAAAAATAGACGTAAAGAAACACCAGCCTAAAGTCGATGTCAAAGCCATCACCATGCACCTGTTTGAAGTCAAGAAAACCAAAGGCGGCTGGAAAGCGCAGGTCTTGATTGACATTTGATTTAACGAAGTTAAAATGGACTAATCAGCTGCTCCCGCCTAATTTCTCCCACGCCTTGATAGCGCTCTCCGCCTTGAGACGCCGGCATTCTCTCTGACCCTGATGAAGCCCCAGCCTCTGGGCGATGTGAGGAGCTTCTTCCGTCCTCCCTTCTAAATAGCGGCTGAGATTTTCTGGATAATGGAGCATCAGCAGCTGGTAGCAGTGATGATCTTTTTCCCAGTCGGCCACCAGAAATAGTTCAACTCCTTCGCGGCCGTTGCCCAAAATTTGCTCCAGTGAGCCTTGGAAATTTTCCTGCAGGAAGCCGTTGATCGCCTGCCCTTCCTCACCCTGATGTTTTAATTCAAGAACGTCATTTTCATGGTTGGCGTAAAGTTCATGGAGGGCCGGCATCAGGTGGCAGGGAAGAGCTACTGGTATATAAAGATTTTTAACCTACGAAAAACTAATAAAGTCCCAAGATATTCTCAGGGGAAAAAGAGGTCTTTAATGAATAAAATCCTGACGGCGGTCTTCCTGGCGGGCTTTGGGGCGCAGCTGGTTAAATTGATTCTCCTATGGTTTAAATATAAAACCCTGTCTTTTAAGGATATTGTCGTCACCGGCGGCATGCCCTCCTCGCACTCCGCCTTTGCCGTTTCCCTGGCGACCATCGTTTACCTCGCGGAAGGGGCTTCCACCGCTTTCGCCGTCAGTTTAGTGCTGGCCGTCTTGGTCATCAGGGATGCTTTCGGTGTGAGAAGGACGGTCGGAGAGGAGGGGCTGGTGATCAATCAACTGCTTAAAAAAGTTCATCTGAAGACCAAGACCCATTTTTCCATGGGCCACACTCCCTGGCAGGTCTTTGCCGGCGGTGTTTGGGGTTTAGCCATTTCGCTGCTGGTTTATTATTTCATTTAAGGTTCTGCATTTTAGCGAGCCCCGCTCTTGCCTTTTTACTTGTACAGGCACTATTCCCGGGGGAAATTATTTAAATCATCCTCAAATAGGGCTATTGATGATTACCGCCAGGCAGATGAAAGAATTAGAGGAGTACGCTGCGGAGCAGGGCATCAAGGCGAGCGACCTGATGGAGAACGCCGGGAAAGCCGTCTTTGAAACAGTCAGGGAAAAGTACGACCTGGACGGAAAAAGAATTGTCGTTTTCTGCGGTCCGGGAAACAATGGAGGGGATGGATTTGTCGCTGCCCGGTATTTCGCCGGCGAATTTCCAACCCTAATCTTCTTCTTCGGCGAGAAGAGCTGCCTGTCGGAAGAATCCCTGGAGAATTATGAGAAAGTCAGGAAAAAAGTCAATATCATCCCGGTCAGGGACAAAAAGTATCTGGAGCAGTTCCAGTTCCAGGAAGGGCTGGAATTTGTTTTCATTGACGCTTTGCTGGGGACGGGAGTGAAAGGCGGGCTGAGAGAGCCTATCTCTTTCGCCATTGATTTCTTCAACTCTTTGCCGGGGCTGAAGATTGCCGTCGATATTCCTTCCGGGCTGGATCCGGATACCGGCGGGGGAGAAAAAGTCTGCCAGGTTGATTTGATTGTCTGTTTCCATGAGCTGAAAATCGGGCTGGAGAAATACCGGAGAAAAACAGTGGTGGTTGATATTGGGATACCTAAAATTATGGGAAAAATTATAGAGCCCCCTAAAACTCCGTCAGTTTCTTCTCGGCAGCATAATGAGCTAAAGTCGTGTTGCCTTCCCTGCCGGAGACTTTCTCCGTCGAGATGAAGCGCGACTCCTCCAGCTTGCTGATCTTGCTCCGGAAAGTCTTATAGCTCATTTCCCCGCCTTTCTCAGCGTAAAAGTTGTAAAGCTCGCTCCCCGGAATGCTCCCGTACCAGGTTTAAGACCAGGCTCAGCTCCTCGTCCAGCCCTTCCTTGGGCTTGATATGGAAATCGTCGGCTTTCCTGGCCGCTGCGGCAACATGCTCGGCTTCAATCCGGCGGGAGCCTTTCTCCTCAGCCAGGCTGCCCGCTTCCCGCATCAGGTAGAGGCCGATGCGCACATCTTTAACCTCAGCGGCTTTCTCGACGATTTCCTTGAAAGCGTCTTCATCCCAGCATCCCTGGACGAAAGCATAGTCACGCCTTTGCTTTAAGATGCCGGCGATTTCATTTTCATTATAAGCCCGGAAAAAGACAAATTCCGGGTTCAGCCGGCTCCTGATCCTTTCATCCATCTCCGAATAGGAATCCCGGTAATTGGTGATCAGGAAAATAGACTTGCGGTAGATGTCTTCCAGCACAGCATAAAGGAAATTTTTCTCTTCCAGCTTGTCGATTTCATCGACGACAAAGACGGCTGATTTCTGGTTCAGCTTCTCCTTGATCATCTCAAAGAGTTCGCTGCTTTTCTTGTTGACCAGGAAGCGGTAGCCCAGGTCCTGGCAGATTTTTGAATAAATTTTGAAAGAGGTGTTCTCTTTCCAGCAGTTGATGTAGAGGGGGACGACTTCATCAGTCTCTTCTTCCAGCTCCCTTAAGACGTGCCGGCAGGCGGTGGTCTTGCCGACGCCGGGCGGGCCGTAGACGAACAGGTTCCGTCCGGTATGCTTCTGGAGCAGCGGCCGGATGGCGATGGCGAACTGCTCCTGCTCGTTTTCCCGGTATTTCAGCAGTTTGGGCTGGAAGTCATAGCTGAGGAAGACGGTGTCCCGGAAGAGGGATTCGCCTTCCTTGAGCATGCTTTTAAAGAGGGACATCTCACTAGGAAGGGGGGAAGGAGTTTATAATAATTGTGGGGGTCGAGGCTCTGTAGAAAGCCGCCAAAGGGCCTGAGCAAAAGGGCATTGGGAGTGTGAGTTGACGCAAATCTCCGTATTTTTCAGTCACGGGGGAAAGGGTTAATTATTCTTCGTATATTAAAGTGTGATGTAGTCTCCGCTGCTACATCAATATAAATAAGCTCAATATCCTGATAAAGTATATGAAGGCAAAAGATATTTCTCTGATAGTGTTGGGTGTGGCTTTTATAGGTGGCCTGAGTGCGGCGGAAGCTATGGCCGGACTCTACCCTCACCAAGTTATATATACAATACCGGCTCCGAAACTACTGGTTCAGAAACTTTCTGGCCCTTACCGGGAAAATAAATCACCTGACGACCGCCTTGAAAAACAATGTTGGGAATACGTGAAGAAACCAGACCAAAGAGTTCAGGAAGGTTATGGCTTAGCAGAAAGATATTGATAACTGCGCAGCTTGTAGCACATATATAGTGCGCAGTTATCGAAATAGATAACTGCGTAAAATAGTGTTATAACTTTCGCAGTTATCTATAGCAGCAATATTAAGGGAGATGCACCAATGGATAATCTCATTATTATTAATAATAATAAGATGATTACCACTTCCTTGGCTGAGCGCATACAAGAAATTCTCCAAAGCGCTTACGTGAATAAGTATGTTACCGCAGTTGAATTAGCCCTGAAAGAAGGGAAAAAGGAACTTGCCCTGGAACTTGCTCAAGAGGGCATACAGCACCACGAATCTAAAGCACTTGGAACAGGTGATAATGGCACCTTGGGTTTTGTGGTGCCGCTCTGTGAATTGATTGGTGATTATCGTCGGGCACAAAAGTATTGCGAAAAATTGCAGATGTACGAGAAAGGCGGAGATTTGGCCATGAAGTTAGGTGAGCAGGATGAAGCCCGCCGGTGGTGGAGGAGACAGATTGAGTACAATGAATCCAGAGATCCAGAATTATACTATGGCGAGAATGTCTTTTTGGCAAAAGAAATGAGTGATGAAAACAAAGCACAGGAATTTTACCGTCGGTTAATAATAAAAGTAGATAAGATTAAGTGCAACAGCGCCTGGGATGCCCATATTGCGGAAGAAATGGGGGATACAAAACGAGCAGTACGCTGGTATGCAGCAGTAGGTTGGCTGGGAAATGCCGCTCGCGTTGCTTTCCAAGCTGGTGAGTCTTACCAATGGATTATTGATCGCATAGTAACCAATTTTGAGGAACGAGGCACCTTGCGGGAAGTCCAAGGAGGTGGTGGCTTTTTTACGTATAAGGCCGTTGAAATTGATACCGCCGAGCAGATAGAAGCAAATGATAGGTTCTGGAATCAGCTGTTGAAAACATTGATTACTCATTACCGTGATCGAAATCGCTACGACGTTGTAAAGCGGCTGAAAGCGCAACAGGAAACATTTATTTCACCCGGAAAAGCAAATGTGTATCTGACTCTGGAAAAGTGGCTGGAAGAAAAATGAGACCAGGAATAGTCGGGAATCCTCACCGTGTCTATTTCTATGACTCTTCCCAAAAAAGTAGTTCTATCTATGCTCTCTAAGAAATGCCTATCCGGTGGGGGTGATGCTCGCCGGTCCTAAAAAAGTGACAGTTCTGTTTTGGCTGTGCTGAAACCCTTGCCAAAGGGCCTGTGAGCGAACCTGATTATTCGTGCAGTTTTTGTTATATAAATATCATTAAGCACATTCAGAAAGGAATATTGAGCCTTTAGGAAGAAGTATTAGACCTTCAGGTTTTTTTAGGTTTAACTGAAGCTCGTATGAATTAGTATGGTGGTTGTAAGTAAATATATCTACCACTCCCCGGCCTATTTTTACTTCTGCATATCCTTCAGAGATGCGTCCGATGTCTTTATCTTTAGTGACGATGGCGCAAATAGTATTATCCCTGTCTGCAAGGTAGTGGGCAGTCGCAACTAAGATTTCATCGGCATTTTTGTCATCCTTATGCACCGGCTTCTTAAGTGGACGTCTTTCAGTGAGGGCGATTACGCCATTTACATACCGATGTACCCGATAGCTTTCTACCGCCGGAGCAGTAAAAATATGACTCCTTGCTTCCCACAGGAGCGAATATAATTTCTGTGAGTATGCTGAAGCGGCGCTTTTCGTTTCTTCCTCCAAGCCATTCCTATGTACTATCCGGCTTAATGTACCATAACCGTGCAGAAACTGCTGGTAAGCAATGAAAGGGATGACGATCCGCTTTTTTTCCCGTTTTAATATTTCTTCCAGGGATTCTGCTTGGTATTGCATCTCTTTGATCTTGCCTGGACAATAATCCTGATGACCCATAAGATATCGAATCGGGTTGGGAAAGATATTATCAAGGATTATGGAAGAATAATGTTCTGTGAGATGTACAAATAGATCCTGAAACGGGTTTATACGCTGGAATTGATCCATTTTTAGCATCATGCAGGAGAACTTATTAAATGGGTGGCGTATAGGTGAGGACTACGGTGTTGATTTTGTTTGCTTTTTTTTAAGTTTGTTTGGGCATTTTCGCCTTCTCCCATAAGATAAAGAAATGCGCCCGGTAAGCGTCAGCGATTTGCTTGTTCTTGATCATGATGGTTAATGGTTTCTGCTCGTTGTTCTGGTAATAAACCTGAATAGCTACTTCGTCCCCGCAAATAGTCGTAGTTACATTATGATCATAATCCTGCTCAAGGTAACGGGCAAAAGTGTAAGGCAGAGTATTAAGAAATTTAATTCTTTCAATTGCCTCTTTATGATAAATATGATACATTTTCTGTTTTTGCTGAGCTCTTCTTATATGAATTACTTCCTGAAAATGCTGCCCCATCTGTTGAAGAACAAATTTTGGCACATTCAAGTCGAGAATATCTTCCTTAAGCTCAAGAAAATGCAGGAAAAGATTCCTGATAAAATCATAGCCTTCATAAATCTGGACATTATGCACGCCTCGGCTTAGGCCGTTGCTCAGGGTCAGTTGCGGAATAACCTGCTCCAGTCTAATTTCTTTTTCTTTGATAATGTTACGCAGAGCTTCCGGAGGAGCTGCCTGGTAAAGCTTTTTTCCATCGTGAGAAATTTCTCCAATAAGGCCTTTCATCTTAAGTTTTTTAAGAGAATCGTAAACATTAACCCGATGAATGCCACTTAAGCCAGCAACTTGAGTGACAGTCGAAGAACCTTGTTCTAATAGGGAAACATAAATTTTTGACTCATTTTTTGATAAGCCGAGCTCAACCAAAACTTCTTCTTTCATTTGTATGCCTCGTTGTTACATTTGTTTATATATAAACTTTTTGTATTGTTATAGCATAAAAGCAAAGAGGGGCAAAAGAGAATCCGGCGGGGGGAGTTCAAATTTATTATCATCCCATCCATAGAATAAAAAGTAGAATATAAACCCTAGTTGTATGATTAGCTGCTACACCGATGATGTATAGGCAATTACTACATACAATCTTAAAATAGGCAAAATTTAGCCTTTTTCATGGAAGAAATTCCTATCGCCATTATTGGCGGAGGAGTCGTTGGATTAAGCATAGCTAGAGAATTTTCTACTTACCTTGGTCCGGAACAAGTATGGCTTTTTGAGAAGAACAAAAGTTTAGGAGCGGAACAGTCCGGCAGAAGTTCTGAAGTTCTGCATAGCGGGATTAATCAAGAAGGGCTTAAAGCCAGGCTATGCGTGGAAGGGAATCAACTTTTGAGGGAATTCTGTTACCAATACGATATTCCTTTATTAGAAACAGGAAAATTAACTATTGCCGTTGGTAAAGAAGAAGATCAAACTTTAGATGAATTAATCAAGAAGGCAGAACCTTACAGTATTCTTCTACGAAAACTTGACAGCCAAAAAGAGATTGCCGCCTTAGAGCCAAACGTACAGGCCGCCTCAGCTATCTACACGCCCTCGACTGCAGTAATTGATTCTGGCGCTTACATTAAAACTTTAAAACAGCTAAATACATATTTGAAAACTTACCTGCGGCTAGAG
>CAYWPJ010000011.1:26042-28517 GCA_964460195.1 uncultured Methanosarcinales archaeon | reverse complement strand
CATTTTCCCAGAAAAAGAAGATTTTGTCGTTGAGGTAGAGTGCCGGGGGAGAAGAGAAAGGTTTCGCACCAGAATATTAATCAATTCGGCAGGGTTATATTCCGATGAAATCGCTAAAATGCTTAATCCAGAAAATCAATACGAAATAGTGCCGGTAAAAGGCGAATACGCGACTTTCAAAAACAAGGGGAACATCACCGTCAACAGAAATATCTACCCTGTGCCCTGGGAATTCAAAGAAAACGGAAGGACTTTTAAGGATTTTGGCGTGCACTTAACTCCTTTGCCAGGGAATAACACTATTAGAGTTGGTCCAGCCGTCAAACCAGCCCAAAGCAAGAACGATTACGCGCCAGAACAGACACTGGACTTTTTTTATAAGAAAATTAAAAGATTTTTCCAAAACATCAAACTTGATGACCTGCAGGCAGACCATGTTGGCATATTAGCCGAAGAAAAAAGCACTTATGACTTTATAATCGAGCTCGATAATAAGTATCGAAACTGCCTCCATTTAATCGGAATTGAATCCCCCGGCTTGACGGCCTCTTTAGCCATCGGAAAATACGTGCAAAAAATCATCAGAGAGAGAGTTTCAGACTTTTAATTTAGTAACAGTGATGAAAATTAAGGATTACTTAAAAAAGACAACAATCTTTAAATACTTTAACTGTCCGCTCATCACGAAGGTGGGTTAATGGATAAGAAAACGTTAGGAATTATTGGAAAAGGAAAGGTAATTAAGCATTTCTTTGAGCATTTGGGTAAAAAAGAAAAAAGCCCTGAATGCCCTTACAGCAAAGAAGATTTTTTTGAAGAAATCGGCAGAATTCTTTTTTATAACAACAAATGTGAAAATGAAACAGCCTACCAAGCCACGGAAGGCCATCAAATAATTAGAGATCATATTAAAGAATTAATTGGTAAGGATATTACCGCAGTTATCGGTAAGCCATCACATTGCACAGAGATTGGTGGTTATGAGGACAATCAGCGGGACTTTGAAGCATTTTTTACACAATCCCAGGTACTTATAGATGCATCTGGTTCGTATAGTTCAGAACACGATTTAGCTGCCCTTGTTAACAATTTACTTCTCCCTCCGGAAAAAAGAAAACCAATAAAAGAAAAAAATTTTAAGGAAGAATCAGGGCTTACTCTAAAATTGATTAAAACTATTGCTAAAGTCCGAAGCGAGTTTAATGAAAGTTTTGGACTGCGTCTGCTTGATGAATTTCCTTTCTATGCTCCAATGATGTTAAAAAGAGCACAAATGATCAGCCATTTAGTTGCAGAAAAAAGTTCATCCCATATTCCGACGTACGTGAACATGGTTAATGAGCCGTGTTTATCGTCAATTATTTTAGCTGGCATCTGCCCACAGATGAGCAAACACATTGTCTCTTTTACTGGAGTTGATCAGAATCGTTTGTTTAAAGTGCTTAATGACCAGTATCATTTTATAACAGATGAAGAAAAGTTAAAAAATCTTTGGCTGTCTTTAGCCGGAGCACATGACCGGGGATTGATGGTTCCAATTCTTTATCCTCAAAGTAGAAAGGAAGAGGAAGCATTCACGGCTCTGCTAAATAGTACCAATAATTTAAGTCAAGTTTATAGATTTTTGGAAAATATAGTTAATCAATATTGGGAAAATCACCAAAGGGAAGATCTTCAGGTAGAAGTGGATGAATGCTTACTTTCAACAGTCATCAACGCCTGCCGCAGCCAGGGAAAGGTGCTTTCTCTCTATCCCCCACCCGGAGATCAGCCGGAGAACCGGCCGCTTTGCAACGGATACTTCCAGCCGATTGGCAGAGAAGGCACAGGCTTATTTTTAGTGGGCAGCCACCGCTTCCGCAACGGGAAAGTTTATGGAGAAGAAATTAAGATGGGAAGCGGTGAAGTCAAGGATTTTATCGAAGGGAAAGTAAATGAAGCCATCCGCAGGATGGTAACATTAACTCGAGAAATAATGAGGGGGCCGCTGGAAGGAAGTGGAATAGAGATGCCTAAAATAATGGCTGGAAAAGAAGATGTTAATTTGAGTCTTGAAAGAATGTGCTTTGTGGCTGCTGGACGAGAGATAAAGAATTTTACTTACAATCATCAGAACGGCAAATGGGAAGAAGATACCGCCTTAGCTTTATTACCCAAAAATAAATATACCGTCTTGCATGGATTTTCTATTGGTAATGTTCCCTACCTTGCAGCGGGTTATAGTTATGGAATTGAGATTTATAACTTGAAGACGCAGGAACACAAATCTCTTTTGGTTGATATTGACAGCAGAAAAACTAAATTTAGGACAGTAGGAATCCTTAAAAATGGAGAAGCAGAGCTCGAAAAAGCTGTCATTGCATCGCACGGAGATATTGGTGTTATCAAAGTGCCTTTAGAATGCCTGCTTGAAGAGGAATCATTGAGGATAGGCTCAAATCATTTGAAGAGATTCCTGATTAGTGAAGCGAATGG
>CAYWPJ010000011.1:0-26032 GCA_964460195.1 uncultured Methanosarcinales archaeon | reverse complement strand
ATATGTTGCTCAGGGAAAAAAAGTAGAGATTCATCAAAATGAAAATGGATTAGTCAGTAAGCAACAATATGGTATTGACGGATTTATCACCGCTCTTGATGTTGACGAAGAAGGGGACATATTTGTCGGGACAAGTGGAGGACAAATTTACCGTAACGGAAAATTATTCTTTCAACACAATAATTCTGCTTCTTATATTCCTGTTCTTCAGGCGGCAGAGTACGAAGCAAAGGAAGGCGTCTTTTTCAACACTTTAACCGGGAGAGCTTATGGCTCAGTTTATTTTACCGACGGGGACAAGAGTACGATAGTGTCTCCTGGCGAGATTACTGAAAGCATCATTAATTTTCAGTTTAAATGTAAAGATTTGTTTATGGTAGCTCAAAATTCCTTAATCATCGCGGATAGAGAAGCTTCAGGTAACATGGTGGTACAAAGAATATCTCTTACAGAAAAAGGTAGGAGGTTGAAGGGCAGGTGTTTGTATGTTTTATGAGGAAAATAGATGAATAAAAAAGAGATAGAATAGAAGCTTGAAGATGCTGAACAAGGACGATAGAAGTGGTAAAAGATACGTAAACGAATGGGAGGCAAGAAAAATGGTAGAAGAACAGATAAATACTGAACAAAATGCTGGCAGGATGATTACTTTCGTTGGTACTGATGGCGCTAAGAAAGAATATACCTGTAAAGAAATTGGTGAGGGGAGCAGCGGGAAAGTCTATCATGCGCTTGGATTGAATGGATTGGATGGGAAAGAGTGGGCTATAAAAATCCATGTGCGGGGCGAGGAGTCCGCTTTCCGCGAGAACTCAAAGATACTTTACGGCGAGGAGATAAACCATTTTATTAAAGTGCAGGATTATGGAGACGTAGTAGAACGAGAAGGAGAAACAGTTACCAAAAAAGCAGCAGTATTGATGGAATACGGCGGCAGCGATTTGAGAGAAGTATGTTCTTATTTATTCACTGACTGTAAAGACAGCACCCTGATGGAAGCTTTTAGCTACAAAGTGTTCCTTACTTTATTGCATGGGATTGAAGAGGCACATAAGCAGAAAAAATGCCACGATGACCTCCATCCCAGAAACATTCTTTGTGAATTTGACTGTGAAAAACTAAAAGGTGAAAATGGTAAAGATTTAGAAGAAATGATTGTTGAAGGAGTCATACGCCTTAGCGATCCGGTAAGAGAAGAAGGTATTGGCACGACCGAACAAACAGGCGACTCTTACTTTCGCGATAGTTATGATTTTAGTCAATATTTCACTGATTTTTTTTCACCAAAGAAAAGCGAAAATAGAGATATTTACGCTTGTTTGGCAGTCCATGCCTGGATGAGCCAACATGATACAAAAACCCCGGTTGAGCACGCTATCAAAGGTTTGCTCGGGTTAGATGTCAGTGGCTTTGATGATAGTGCAAAGAAAAGAATTATTCCCGGAATGGATATAATTACTAAAAAATTAAGAGAGGTAATAGAAAAAGACAATTACTTTGAAATTAGACAGGACAAATATGGTAATTATTATGTGCGCCGCCCGGTAGATCAATTCCGGTTCACATGGAAAAATGAAACTCCCACCGATCTCGACCGGCTTAAATCTCTTAATGAAACAGGATCGGATTCATTTCACGTCCTTTCAGGTAAAGGAGGCAGCAAGCAGTCCGATACTGAAAACGGAGATATGCAATCCGAGCTTGTTGATGTTCTGATTAGAAGCGGTAGAAAATTAAAGAAGGTAATCGCTCAAAAGATGGATAAACAAAAAGGACCATTAGAACAAGAGAAAAAACTAAGAGCCCAGCTTGCTGACCAAGAAAAGGGATTAGAGGACTTAGTTAAAGATGAAGAAACCGCCAAGAGTGAGTATGCTAAGATCTCGAATGATTGGAATGATGAAATAGATCACCATAAAAAAACAGAGTACCTAAAACAAGTATCAGCAGTAATGATCCGTTCAACAGACCTCTCAGGAGAAATCGACGCAAAGAGGAAAGAGATTACCAAAACAGATGAAGATATAAAAAACAATCAAATTGAAAGACAGCGATATGATTTCCATAAAGAAACGACTGCCCTTAAGTATATTACTAATACCTGCTACGATGGACTGGCGGATAAGAATAAGGAGAAACTAACAAAAGGGATAGCGGATGAGCAAAAGAAAGCTTAGGAAAAAATGGATAACACAGAACTCAAAGAATTAACGAGACAGAATTACGTCGATAGGATTGAGAAAGAGAAAGGCTTAGATGGGCGAATAGTTCTTGCTGAAGAATATTTAACTAAGGAGGATAAAAATGATCCAGAATTTCTTTTTTACGTCCAACACTGCTTATATCTTAATTCTCCCGGTAACGAAAATGAAGAAGAAAGATTAAGCAGTCTGATCGAAGCTGCTGAGAAATTTGCAAACATGCATGATCCGGAAGGGGCCGAGGGTAATCGGGAAGAGGTTAACAGGAAAAAAGTTAAAGAATACAGAAAAAAGATAGCATTAATTCTCTCAAACGAAGCAAAAGAAGACCGAAAAAAAACGGATTATTTAATCACCTATCTAGAATTATCCGGTGATGCTGATGATGTTGAAGCCTGGAAGTCTTATCGTAAAGCAAAAGAAGAATGGGCTGAAGCCGCTTCCCATTCACGAAATTATATGAAAAATAAAAAGGTCCAAGAGTATCATTTGGTTCCCTTGGCTGAAGAAGTTCTTGAGAAGATAGAAGAAAAAGAAGGTAAAGGGGGTAAATTTTCAGTTGATGACTTAGTTCAGGAACCTCTTTATTATTATGCCAATGTTATTATTGCCGGCAAACTTTTAGAGGAGAAGAGATATGAAGAAGCCCAGATTGCTTTGGAAAAGGCACTGGAACAGGCCCAGTCGCAGGAAAGCGAAAAAAACAAAAAGAAAGTTGAGCAGGATTGCGATCTTATTAAAAGAGCTCTGATTGGCATATACAAAACACTGGCCAGAAGCCGCCCCAAATCAGCAAATCAATATTATCTTAAAGTTGGTGAAATCGACCAAAACGAACCTGAGGCGTTTATACATTTAACGAGGGTTTATTGGAGAGAAAGGGGGAAAAAAAATGAAAAAACAACTAAAATTAAATTAAGCCCGGAAGTGTGGAAAAGATGCTCCGACCTTGGAGACAGAGCGGCCTGGCTGTTTAATAATTATAAAGCTAAAGGTACTAAAGACGAATTTTTCAATGAAGAATACGACAATAATGATGAAATTTGCCGTCTCATCATTAAAATGGATGAAGCCAGAAGAGACAAAGTAAAACTTGATACGTCAAGGAGAAGAGTAAAACATTTTGGCTACGATCCGCTGGCTATACCCGTTCCGAAAGATTCATTATTTATCAGAATTAAGGAAGAGATTTCATCTTTAGCCGGCTAAAACACCAAATAAAAAAACAATGAAAGACGACATTATTATTGGAATGGAAGACGATGGCGATAAGACTAAAGGGATTTATCGTTTCCTTTGGAATGCCAGAAGCGGGAAAGATTTTCGGCATGTTAAAAATATTGGGGATTTTAGCTGTCAGTTTAAAGGAGGAATCTCTTTAAGTAAAGAACCTTATTTGAAATTAGTTGATGATAAAAGTGGTATATCAGAAACACCACGGGAAGTTGCTGCTATAACCAGTACGTTTGTGTTCTGCCTGACAAAAAGCCGCTTGGCAATAATTACTCCTCAAAACAGAAACCTCAACATTGATTCAAACGATAAGCTGTCTGGAATTCTGAAAAATGTAGTTTCTGACAAAGATAAACTTAACGATATTATTGATCAGCCGGAAGGGACAGATGGTTCAATAATAGAAACACCCCAAAACGAACTATTCTTTGCTTTGTTTCTCTCCAAGCCGGGATTTGAAAAAGGAGGATACCTTTTTCATGTAAACCATCATGCAAATAATATAACAGAAATACCAGATTATTTTCCGACCGGCGTAATCACTGCTGATAAGGATAGAGTTTTAGTTCCTTGCGGCCCAATGCTGAAAGAACTCCAATGGGATCTAATTCAGAAAACCTACTCGCCTGCAGGGAGATTCGAAATGGAAGGGAACATTCTTGCTGCCGCCTTACTTGATGATTACACGGTGTGTACAGACAATAAAGAAGGTTTTGCTGTTAAATACAAAGGCAATTGGAGCGATACTGCCCATCAAAAGACAACGAAAAAATCCCTGCAAGAAAGAAGAGAATTTTCTTATTTTGTTGATAATTTTCAGCCGGCAAATGAACGGGCTTTCCTCCCGTCTGAAGCAACTTCAGCTGCCATAGCTAAACTGCCAGAAAATGGCGAAGAGAAATATTACTTATTTTTAGGTGTTGATGACGGGGAACTCATCATTTATAACTTGAGCCAGCAGGATGGCAAGCCCGCTGCAAAATACAACCAGACAGTCAGTTTCTTATCCTTAGAAAAAACCGTCGATGAAGCAAATAAAGATAATCATCTTAGGAATATGAAAGTAATTAACGATTATTTAAATTTTAGTTTGCGGAACATGTACCTTCGGGTAGGCATCCAACAGCTGTTAAACCAAGACCCGGACAGGTGGATAACTGTTGAAGAAGAAAATCAAGATGAAGAAAAATATCTGTTGGTTTTTCAGCGGAAGTATGAGCTTGACCGGATTTGTAAGGTGCCTCATCGCATTAGGAGGTGGGATAACTTACTATGAAAACTTACATTAAAGAGATTCCGGGAAAAGCGCATCTAAATGAAGATTCGCATTATAGTTCTATTTTCAAAAATGTGAACGGCGAAGAACAGGGGCTGTTCTGTATCGCCGATGGCTGGTCTGGATTTAGTGGCACAATTGCCAGCCACCTGGCCTTGAAAAATATCCGCGATTATTTAGAGCCAAAACTATGGGGAGCTCAGGAAAAAGATTATCTCACCATGATTCAAAAAGCCATCATTTCCGCTAGTTCAGAGTTAGAAGGACTTACCGGGATGAGGACTACGTTAGATATAATTATAATCTCCAAAGAAAATCTTCATCTGGCGCATTTGGGAGACAGTACTATTTATTTAGTGTATAATGATCACTGTCAACAAATCACCGAGCATGAGGAAGAAGGAGGCATCCCAACAAATTGTATTGGAGCATCCCGTCTTGATAGGACTTCTTTAGAAGACAGGATTAATTTTGCCTCATTCGATAATCAGGAAAAAACCGCACTTGGAAGATTTAGGACTTACAAGAGAATAGAAATATTGCCTCGCTTCATCTTCATGACTACCGACGGCCTGAGGTCTCGGGCAACAGAAGAAGAAATTAAAGAAACCCTCTTAAGGTGCGGAAAATATGATGATCCTGGGGGGATATTAGAAAAATTCAGCGAGATTGTTTATTGCCCAAGGAAAAAGCTTCTTTCTTATGACAGCGCAACTCTTAGAAGGAAGATTTTATACGGCGTGAAGGATTTTAAAGTAGAGGAAAACATTACCGGAGAAGAATTAGTTGAACAAATCTTAAAAGGTTATCTTGGCAGTGCCAGCGAGGAGCTTTGCCAGAAACTAAATGATTTCCTCAAGTTTGATGATACGACGATGGTTCTTATTGATTTGCAGGATTCTGTGAAGGATAATTTGGATAAATTAAAAAGATTGGACACTAAAACAATTCCGGGGCTTGAAGGTTATGAAGAAAAATCCAAAGGATTGTCAGCTGAAAATGCCTCGATAAGGATATTAAACCGAGGTCTTGCCGCCAATTTAAAAAATTGTTTTGAAACATTGGAAGAAAGGACAAAAACAGTTGAAGATAAAGAAAAAGAGTTTCAGGCTTTCAAAAATGAACATGAAGGAATCCTAAGCCGTCTGAAGACAGGACTTAAAAATATAGTTACTAATAAAAGAGAAAATTATCAGAAAGGTAAAAAAGAGTAAATCACTATGGCACAAAAAACTGATGTCACAAAGAGTGAAATTAATGGAGATCTATTGGAGCCAGCTGAAATATATAAAAAGATTAAGGATTTAGCTGAAGATAGAGATTACTTTGAATCAAGATTTAAAACGGAAAGGTCTACCAGAACGAAATTGGAAGGACGTGCCGGCGTACTGGAAGCAGAAATAGAGGAATTAAACGAAGGAATGGATTTTTACATAAGTCAAGTTGAGGAAGCAAGAAAAAAAGCAGAAGAGGCTGAAGGAGTTGCTGCTGCTTACCGAAAGGTTGATTCCGATATCGCCAAGCATTATATTCAACAAGAAAAAATAGACAGGTATGTGAAGATAAAAGAAATACTTAACGCTGGCGATGAAACTGTAATTAGGAGGGTTGAAGAGCTTAAAGAGAAGGCCGAAGCTTCTGCTTTGGCAAGCTATCTCAAACCAAAAAGATTCGCTGGCATGAAAGAAAGTGTTGCGACTATTGCTTTTTGTGTTGCCGTAGCAATGGGAGGGAATTGGCTGATAAATAAGTACCAGCAACAGCTTGAAGATAACGATGGAAAAGATAAGATTGAAGAGACTGTCAAAACAATTCCTGAATCCTGTCTTGATTACTCAAGCCACTTGGAAGGAGACGGTTTTATCAACTGTTCAACAGAAAATTTTACTAAATACTTTCCCGAAATTTTTTACAATATTGATTTTTCTTATGATGAAATTTCCGAAAATTATGAAATTGCTAATCTAATTGAAAATTGGCTTGCCCATTTAGGAGAAAAAGAAAAAAGCACAACTCCAAAACGTCCGAGACGCCGGGAAGTAGAAGCGCCGGCAGAGAGGGCTGAACCGAAAAAACAGCCAGAGGCAGTCCCACCACCATTACCACTACTATCACCAGAGACGCCGTCTGCAGGAGGATCGGCAGTAAAGAAAACAGAAAGGCAGGAAGGAGAAAAACGATGAGCCCTGACGAAACAATGGACCTTAGTAGAATAATTACTACCGGTAAGGTAAGGATATATGATGGAACAGAAATCTCTTTAGCAGGGAAAGAAGTTAAATTTACAGAACATAAAAGTCATGGGTCATTAAGTGATCGTTATCTCGTTGACATTGATGGTATAAGGTACTTTATGAAAACTTACCACAATACAGAAAGCTGCTCCGGCCGGACTTCCCGGGAAATAAACAAGAATGAAATTGCCATTCAAGACTATGCAGAAAACTGTGCAAAAACAAGTGGAGTTCGAAACGATTTCGATTTATTGTACAAAGGATGTACTAAAATGGATAACATGATTTGTCTCTTGTTTAAAGACATGCATGGCGAAGGGGGGGGTAAGTCATTAGCTGAACTTCTTAATGTTAAAGATGAGTTCCCTGAAGACTTGCCAAACATTTTTAAGAGGAGAAATGTAGAAGCAAGAAATAATTTAGATTTAGGAAAAATAGTTACTATAATTATTCAAACCGCGGAACAGGCTAATTATTATCACAATCTTTCGTCTGATGCGAGAAATGGGATAGTTCATATGGATATTAATCCAAACAACATCGCCGTCATGACGCGTATAGAGAGTGATCAAATGGTGACTAAAGCACAATTGATTGACTTTGGGATTGGAAGGGAAGTCAACCAATCGACGCGGGAACTTTTTAATCATACTACGGCAAGAGGAGCGGGCGGAACTTACTATGGCTCTGAGAAGGGATTATTTCCGAAGATATATTGTCCTCCCATAGCAGACCATGATTACCCTACAGCTGAAGTTTCCTTTGACACTTACAATTTAACAAACACTTTCTGCCTGATGCTGACAGGAAGACTGGCAGAATATTATTGGAAAAAAACTGCGGTTTATTGGACGAAACCTGTGCGCACACAAGATAATAGTGGGAAGAGTACAAATATGGATATAAGGATAGTAGCAGAAGAAATTGAAGGTAAGGAAGAAATTGAAGGTAAGGAAGAATTGAAAGATGAAGAGATTATTCTTGATGTTGCCGCGTTTGAGAAAGATATTTTTGAACGATGGAAAGAAAAAATAGGAAAAGATAAATGTGATCAGCTTAAAGATATCATTATGAAAGGGACGTCTTTCTCCAAAGAACAGCGTTATCAGACCGCTACAGATTTAATTGAAGCTCTAAAAAACTTGAATATCCCCGTCCTGGTTGAATACGTTCCCCGACAAACACTTTCCATTGATATCCCGGAAAAAATTGAAGAGGGATATACAAAATATGTTGATGGGGTAAGCCTCTTACCTCCTCTGGAAGAAGTATATGGGCCAGCCTTACAGGAAACAAAGTCATCCTTGGAAGCAATAGCTCAGGAAGGGGTGAATATTGTTTATCCATCAACTCATCTTTTCGGTGAAAATGTTAACCAACAAATCATTCAAGCAAAGGAAAAAGCGAGAAAAGCCAGGCGTTCATTCTGGAAACGCCTTTATGCTGGTAGTTTGGCAGCAGGAATGGCAACTGTGTTTGGAGCAGTGGTGATTGGATTAGGTTTTATTGATTGGGCGCCAACAGCAGAGATTAGTGTAAACGAAAAATCTGAACTATTGCTGGAGTGCCGGGATAGAGGAGGGAATGCCGGTTGTGCCGAGATGACTTTATACGAGAACAATAAGGTAGTTAATATCTATGGATCTAAAGAAGCTGAAACAAAAGAATATATGTTTGCTCTCTATAAAATGAAGGGAGCAGGAGAATATGTTTACCAACTGGAAGTCGCAGATAAAAGCGGCCGGATTACCAGAAGCAAACCATTACTTGTTACCGTTCCCAAAGCTGAATCTTCTGAAGCTGAAGCAGGGGTGGAACAAGTAAGACCGGAAGTTAAAAAAAGAACAAGGAAAGATAACAAAAAGCCAAAGGTAGGAAAAAATACAACTAACGGTAATATTGATTCAATTCCTGAGGCAGAGATAAGTCTTTTGGAAAATAACACATTAGAACTTCGCTGCGTTGACAGGGGGCATAACGCTGGCTTTGATAAAATAACATTATACGAAAACGGTCAGCCGCAAGAATATGGAACAGCTGGTTCTTCCAATTTACTTTGGCATTATATTATGGACATAGGAAGAACGGGGACATACATCTACCGCCTTCAAGTAAGAGACCACGGCGGCCACGTCGTCGAAAGCACCCTTACATTAACGGCCGATGTTGCGCCACCCCCCTCGGCAACGAGCGGCGAGCCAGCCATACTTAGAGCAGAATAATTCTTAGTAACAAGATTAGCTATTCTACAATTAGGAAACATATCTGCAAGAACTCACCCCTTGCCGTAATACCTCATAAACCTTCTTATCCCTTCCTTCCAGCCGGCTGAAATCAATATTTTTAACATCTTCAAGCCGTTCCTCTTTTCTCCGCCAAAGATCCCAGCCATCGTCGCTAACGCCCGCTACTAAAGAACAATAACGAGCTAAATTAGGATCAGCCACTTTCTTCCTCTGCTGGCAGGCAAACTCAAACAATTCCGGTTCTGACCGGAGGAGAGGAAAATCGTAAGTTGGAGAACTGTCAGCGATAAGAACATCGCCTGTTGAGGCATCATTTACACCGATTGAAGTATCGCTTACAGATTTGTATTCTTCTTTGGCAATTGTTTTTTTCTCTCCCACTTCAATTTCTCCCTTAGTGCTGTAATTTTCCCTCAGAGGACGCTTCATTTTTTGCAGTTCAGGTTGTTTTTGCGGAATAGAAGGCTGACAATGAGAATAATAATCTTTCATCCTTCTTAGTTTATCCTCTATCGGGGAATAAACGGAATCTTTTACTTTCAGATTTAAACCGTTCGAGATTTCCTTAAATTTACTTACCTTCCCTTCCTTCTCTAATAAAAAACCTAATTTGTCAGCTGAGCCGCCGGCTCCGGCGTCAATCTCAGCCGCCATCTTACCGATGGTTCCGGCAATAAATCTTCCCATTTCTTCCCGCCCATTTTCCAGCAGGCTTTGGTACTGCCGGATATTTTTTCTCAGGTAAAGAGAACCTAAATCATCGAAACCCTGCCGGTTGAAGAGTGAAGAGAGACGAGTAAGATGAGCAGAATCAAGGTCATCAAGACTTAGCTGCCCTTCCCGTAATTTTTTCATCTCCAAACTTAGTTTTTCTTTCTTGCACTCTATCTTCCTTTTCTCGTTCAGGTATTTATTTGGATTAGCCAGGACTTTCCTCAAATCAGCGTAAAATTCCTGGAAAGCGGAGATGGGTTCGGCATCAATAAGACAATATTCAGATTGGGCAGACAAAGGGAAGAGAGGGTTATTGTATTTTTTTCTTAATTTATTGCGTTCCTCATCCCTCTTCCGCAAGAATTCCTCTTCATATTTCTGCTTGAGTTTTTGGAGCTGCCCGACCGTTTCAGCGCCGGCATATTGATTTACATATTTGTCAGCCAGCTTTTCATCAGCTAAAAAAGATAGAGAACAGGAAAAGTCAATATAAAATGAATTGGTAATCTTTTCTCCTGGTTGAGAAACGGTTTCAATGCCGGTTAGATCTCGGTAATAAGAGCTTTCTCCGACAATTTTTTTAAAATATTCTTCTTTTTTAATTGAATAATGTTCTTTAAACCAGGCACGAGTTAATTTATTAAGCTTTTTCTCTAATGTTTCCAAAGGAGGGCTTTTTTTCTTAATCAAGGCTGCGGCATCGAGGACGATTTTTTCCGCCTGGGCAAGAGTCCGTCGTTCTGAAAAACCAATATTTTCTCCACAATAATCTTTCAAATCATTCACTGTTCTAAAATATTGGCAAGTTCTTTGCGTCAGCGAGTAAAATTGACGATTGTCTTTAGAGTTGTCACTGTTTGTCGCTCTAATCTTTGTCAGAAAATTATCTTTGTCTTTAATTATCTCTTCGAGTAAATGGGCTCTCTCCTGCCAAAAAAGAAAGGAACGGGTACTTTCCCGCATTTGATAATTAACCATTTTAACCTTCACCCAACCCCATCTCTTTAAGAACATATTTCGCGTCAACTATTTCCTTGCTTCTTACGCTGGCCTCATTGACAAAAAATCTGATTGCATAATCTACCGCCGACTGGCTGATGGGAATAACTAAATCTTCTTTCTTCATTTGAAAATAATTAGGGAGACTCATGGCCGCCGCCAGTTGCAAGGCCCTCTTTTCTATCCTTGGGCTGAAAGGGATAGAAACCCCTTTTTCATTATCACCATTATTATTATTACTACTATTACTACCCTTACCAGCATTTTCTTTAAGTAAATAAATGATTCCCTCCCTTGCTTTTTCTATGCGTTCATGGAACAGTGAAACATTCAAAATTGCTCTCGGCGGGAACAGATTTCTAACCAGCAGGTGTTCAGTCTGAATGGCATAAACTAACATCAAATGATTCTGCAAAACTTCAGCTAGATTCATAATGATTTTTCCTTTCTCTAAATTTTCTTTAGAACGAGCCAGGGCTTGATACCTCTTGTCAGTCATTCGATGAAGATTATTAAGCATTCGGTCTTCGATAGCTTTAAAATGAGGATCACTAATTGTTGCTTTATATCCGCCATCTGAAATATTGGTATTATAGTTCACTGAAAGGAAAGAACCAAAAGTGTAGGGCCCGATAATCTCATTATTGTTCTCGTATTCAACTAGGCCTCCCTCCATCGCCGCTTTCAGAGTATTGACCATCCCTTTATATCTAAACCAATCATCAAACTCCGGAACAATGAAACTGAATTTCTTATCCTGGTAAGCTTCAGCCATCCTCACAAACCGGGCTGCTGTTATCGAGCCACAGTACCTGTTTCTTCCGATTAGTCCATGGGCTTTGATTCCTAAATCCGGATGGCCTAAAATCATGTCTTTGATGGCGAAAGTCTTGCCCGTTCCGGCATCTCCAAAGAAAGAGAGATTAAATCCGCTCTGTCCTATTTTCATGCCCATATCATTGACGACGGGAACATCAGCGATCGCATATTGTTGGATGATGCTAAGCAGGCTGTCAAAGTAAAGTTCCTCGCCAAACATTCCTTTAAGGTATTCAGCAATAACATCTACCGAACACTGCTGGCCAAATTCAAGGGTTTGCGCCAGTTTGTTTTCGAGGATGTCCTCCAAAGCCAAGTCAAACCGTTTTTCTTCTTCTATAATCTTTTGCCGTTCAATTTGAGCCTGCTTGGTGGATAAAGTTAAGCTAACTGGTTTTTTCCATTTGGCTCTTCCTTCCGTGTGGCTGCTTTGGCTTTTGGGAAATTCTTTTTCTCCAGGTGGGTTTTCCTCCTCGCCACCATATTTAATAAGAGTGGGATGAGATTGAGAGGGAAGTTGAAGAAGAGGGTGAGTGTGGGGTTGAAGGCGACGGGGAGAGAGAATATAACATATATTAAGGCCTCTCTGGCTAGGACTAATGCCTTCTTTAATCGCCTGCAACTGCTTAAGGTCATCTCTAAGGCTGCGGTAGAAAGAAGGATAATCACACCATTTTTGAGCAAGTTTAATCAGCTCATCTACCTTCTCTTGCTGGGGGGCTTCACCATCCTCTAAAGAGGCAAGATATCGAGTTAAAGATTCTTTATCGTTAAAAAAGTCGTTTACCTGATGCAATAAATGTCTTGGTTTCATGCTACTCTCGCTGCCCCCCCCATCTGCATCGTTGAATGATCAGATTCTACCGGACAATGGGCATATTCAGATAGAACATCTCCACTGGTCACTAAGAGGAGTTCTTTCTTTTCAGCCGGCTCTCTGTTTTCCCTGCTTTGGCTTTGTAGAGCTTTCTTGATGGCCGCATTGTAAAGAATCTTTTCAATAATCCTTCCCGACTTGTATCGTTCATCTTGCCGTGAGAATTCAAGAATAGAGGCGTAATCCAGTTGAGAGAACATCCTTTTTCCCGAATAAGTTTCCATTCTGCTGATTACTGCCTGATGAATGCCAATCACTCCCTGTTCATCAGAAGGGTATCCCACATGGAGTTTCCGAAACCGGCTCAAAATGGCCGGGTCAATCATATGTTCAACATTAGTGGCTCCAAAAGTGATAATCCCTTCCTGGCTGCTTCCCCCATCAAGATTTTCATTCAATGTTGTAATAAGTGAATCCCCTTCCGATGAATTTCCATACCCGCGTCTTTTAGCGATATGGTCTATTTCATCGAAAAAAATTATTACTCCTTGATGTTTTCCGCTGTTGACGACTTGCCGCGCAGAAGCGTATACCCCGTGGATGTTCGAAGCAGTTTTGCTAAAAAACTCGCTCCCTAACTCAACACAGGGTACACGAATAAAATATAACCCGCACTCGCCGGCTAAAGAATTGACCAGAGTAGTTTTTCCTGTCCCGGAAGGGCCGACTAGCAAGTAATTGTTAAATAACCGTTTTGGATCAAACAATGACCGGAAATATTCTTTGTACTTGATGAGCGCGGCTATTTTTTTGAATTCTTCTTTCACTTCATCATGCCCATGGATGAAAGCAGCATTAGATATTTTAGGTCTTTGTTTTCCGTCAGGGTCATTTTTGGGAGTATCTTTAATTACATATCGCGAGAGGTCAAAACTAAGCTTGTCTCTCTTTTCTTTTTTGTGTTTATGTTCGCAAAGTTCAAGAGGATAAGTTTCTCCGTCAATGATTGCCTTTTTTATCGTCACTTTTTCCAGCCAGCCTGCCTCCTCGAGCTTGGAAAAAGAACTGTCCAAACCCCAGTTAAAAAAAGCTTCAGTGATTGATTCAAGAGCAAATGAGGAGCCGAGGTCTTTCATCGACTGGAGGTAGATTTCCAGAGAATCCACTACAGGGTCAGGGAAAGGTTTAAGATAATCTATTTTTTTATTGCTGAAAAAACTGACCCGGCTGTCTTTTTGATAATCAAGCACAGAAGAGCCGGCCAGGGAAGCAAGGTAAGTTGCCAGGCATAATGAGGAGCATAATGACGGGCATAATGAAGCTGGCTCGCCGGCTTCTTTCGCTGGTTCCTCCATCAGCTTTACTGATTCTTTCCTTAGCTTTTCATAAGCGGCTGCCTGTACAATAAAATACTGTTTTAAGGCATTGAAAACTTTCGTTCCATCACTTTTTGGAATATATCGGTTAACTTTTTCTTGTAAGTTGAAACGTGCCCCATTTAACCGCCTCAAGGTAGGATATTCTTCTTTTTCAAGGTCTGGTTTGGTGATAATCAGCTCGAGTTCCATTTTACCTAGTAAACCGCCATCCAAAGAATGGCGAGCTTTTGGCGTTTAAACTGGATTAAACTAAATTATAAAAAAAGAAAAAAAATTAGACATTTACTTTGTAGATGTCCCCATAGGGTTTTCTGAGGATTTCGTCAACTCTTTGGCTGATTCTCTCACTCTGTTTTTCATCCTCAACCTGCATCCCGTGAAAGGGACTTGGCCCGTCTTCTTCCAGTACAGGGACGTCAAGAGGCTGTTGGGTGATGCTGATCACTCTTCCCAGGTCTCCGTCACTTTTTTCCTTGAAGTCTTTTGCCATTGTAAAGTGTTCTTCAAGTTTCCTCTGTAAAGCCGGGATTAATTCCGCAATCGCTTCGGTATAACCTACCTGGCTCCGCGTGCCCTGATTGACTTTAAGAGCATTCCTAGCCTTCTGGCTAATGCTCCGCACATAGTTACGGAAATGTGTCGCTGCCTCGATGTCTCTCTGTAGGTATCTTATTCCTTTATCGTATCCGTCAAGGTCTCCTTCCAGGTCTCCTCTAATCCCTTCATACCTTTCCAGATCAAACCGGTAACCAATCAAAATTTCATTGGTTTCTTTTATTTCGCCCGGCTCTGTTTGCGGTCCTAAAAAAGCCTCGGTTTTTCTAATCCTTTGATGCGTTGCATTTGCTTCTTCTCTGAGGGCGTTTATTGCCTTAGCACATTTGAAACGGTCATCAGCCATTGTTTGATACTCCCGGTGGAGGCCGCCAAGCCTGCCGGACAAGCCGGTGTAATTGCCCCCATAGAGAGCCTTAGTCACTTCTTCCTCGATCGATTCCAATTGAGTAACAATCTCTTCAACTCCGGCTCTGTTCCTTTCCAGCCGGCTGGCTGGCCCCTGCACTAAATTGTAAACCTTAACGTAGGCTGGCCTTAGAAATTCGGGGATGTGATCTAAATTCAAGCCGGATTCATTTAATCTTTTTTCCTGTCTTTCCGCACTTACCGCGCTTTGAGGGCGTGCTCCATTGCCCCGATAGACTCCTTTAAGAAGATTATCTAAGGTTATCTTGTTTTCGTTGTGCTGCTGCCTAAGTTCACCAGGAGTGAGAACCTGTTCTGGTCCAGACTCAACGATATCTGCTTCTGCTGTTTGAGTATTGCTCATTGTAAAACCTCCATTTGTGATGGGAAGAAAGGTAAGTTCAATTACTTACTTTTAATTATATTCCCCAATCATTTCTTCCCTTGCGGGCTGTATTCCCTGACCCCAGGCGGCACCGGCACCGAAGCAACGGCCGGCTGTCCGACGAGAGTTTCAATGCCGCCGATTCTCATCCCGCCGCCGTCAATCAAAGTCAGCTTCTTTCCGGAAATCTCACAGACCACGGCATACTGGGCCGGACTCCCGCCGACTTCCAAAGCGCAGCTGATATCTTCAAGGGGCGCAGCTCCCTGAACTAAAGTTGCATTGTATTGCTGGACAATCCCGTTGGCTCTGCCCGCCGCATATTCCTGGCACTTTTCATCATTTGGCCGGACCGCAAAGTAAGTTACCCCAGTTGCCAAAATGACCCCGCCTAAAAAAGCTCCAATTGTTTTTTTATCCATTTTCTTTACCTCCTAATCAAATTTATTTTTATTCTGATTTTATTCTTCTTCTCGTTAATCACTAAACTTTTTTCGTTAATCACTAAACTTTTTTTCTTGCTTTCTTCTTATTCCCTTCTTACTGCCCACCGCGCTTTTTATTCTTTGGTAGCAGCCGGTAGGACAGTTGTTGTATCCCTGACGACTTCAAAACATGGTTGTCAAAGACGCGCCGCCGTTGCCGCTGCCGATCTTATTACTTCCCCTCCCAGCTAATGCAACTATCCGGCTGTTCATTGCACTAACTCATCAATTCCTCTTTTGAGCTTAGCAGCTCCATCGGCCGTCCTGTCCAGCAAATATTTCGCCACGGCTGGGCCGTTGCACTGCCTTTCCGGATCAGCCGCTCCGGCTCCCGTTATTTTGGTTCCTCTATCATACACTGCCTGTCCTGAATGCTGAGCCGCTTCCTGTCCGTTCTCACAGCGTTTCATCCCGACGTAATATCCGGCTCCAAAAAGGGCGCCGGCGGCCGCCACGTTAAGCAAAAATCCCATTTTCATTGACACCTCCTAATTTACCTGCAACATGTGATAAACCGGATCTTTTTCCCTCAGCGCTCCGGAGAGGCAAGCTCTGAAATCCCAAAGACGCTTAAGACGGGCATTGTTTTCCCGGACAAGAGTATTAACCCACCTTTGATCAGTCCGCTGGTTAATATCCTTCTGTCTCTCAAGGAGATCATAGTTCATGTCAAAGGTTCTGCCATTGTTTATATTAGCAATATTAGCATAAATCTCGGACATTGTTTCATGGTAAGAGATTAAATTATTACATCTTTCAAAATATTTTCTTAAATCTTGTTTTTCCGGAGCGCCCGGATTTTTTAAATCCAACTGTTCATAACTTTCGCCCATTTTCCTTGATCCCCCCTAAAATTTTTCACTCATGGTTTTAAGTACATCTTACTGCCCCGCCGTCTCCGGCGGCTTGACGGAAATGATGATATGCCGTCTCTGGCTGATGTCCTGCAGAAGAGTATCCAAATCTGCTTTTTCGGCATATCGATCATATACCTGCTGATCCAGAAGAGCGCGTGTTTCAGAAGTAAGCTTCTGACTGAAGACAGCATCGATTTGCTGATACAATCTTACATATTCGCCCTGACAGACTTCCCGCAGCAGTTCCTGTTTCTGCTGGTAAAGTTTTTCTCCAGCCAATCCATGCAGTTCTCTCACTTTTTCCAGCGTCTGCTCACCAAAACTGCCTAAAAAACGGGAAAGCGTTTTTCCTAACTTATCAAAATATCTATCATATTCTCCTTGCTGTAGCTTTTTCCCGTCCTTAGAAACAAGGTAATCAAAACGATCGGCCATTTTTTCCAGTCCTTCCACTACTTCAGCCGGCGTTGAAGGCTCGTATTCCCTGCTGACCTCCTTGCTAACCTGCCGGACTATTTTCTGAAGGTCCTGGTCTCCGGCAGAGGCGGTTTCTGTTGCGTCTGTTTTTGTAAATGCCCCTCTTAATTTCTGGTGAATCTCATCTTTGTATACTACTGCTGCTCCAACCCCAACAATTAATGCACCGGTAATCAGGTATTGTTTCCATCTTGATTTTTTCCCTGCGTTTAAGTTTTCATTTGCCATGTTCGCTAAAGAAGAGATCGGATATTTAACTGCATGCAGCAGTGCGGGGTACAAACAGTGTATGGGACGCTACTACACTTTTTGCATGCTTAGAATGGGACGGGCGGCGAACAAAGCGGGCATACGAACGGTCTTTGACCGATAGTCCACCCACCCTTATTTTGGCACCCGCCGGCATTTATTCTTTGAATTTCTTAAAGGCGAAATACCCCATTAAGATGATCATTAAGCCCAGGGTGATGAACGCGGTAACTTTATTGTTCAGATTTCTGACAATGCTTTCAATGACCAGAAAACTGCCCCCAAAAATTCCCGTCAGGTTAATCAGCAGATTACCATAAAATATCCCGATTATCACTAAGATGAAACCAATCGGGGCCAGCACCCAGAATATATTTTGATTATATGATTGCATGACCTCCTGGTAATCCAGGTCGCATTGCCTGGGGTAAATATCCCCCCCTTCCTTGCTGACCACATTCGGTGTACAGTAGGTTTCATACTTTTGGGAAGGATAAAAAACTTCAATCCCTAAATTAACAAACCCGGCAATCATCCCGGCTAAAAAAATGCCCAGGATCCAAATCATCACCACACTTTTTTTCTTTTCCTTTTTCATTTGTTTCACCTTCTTGAATCATATTGCATTTAATTAAGTTCTCTCATCCCTTTACCTTAAGTTTTCCCGAGCTCCTTAACCCCGGCCATATACGGCCAGAGAACCGGAGGAATCTTCACCATTCCCTCTTTAGTCTGAAAATTCTCCAAAATGGCGACGATGGCTCTCCCGACCGCCACGGCAGTAGAATTTAAGGTATGCACATATTTCATTTTTCCGTCCCGGTCCCTAAACTTGATCCTTAACCTTCTGGCCTGGTAATCAGTGCAGTTGCTGCAGCTGCCCATCTCCCGGTACTTCCCCTGGTGGGGAAGCCAGGTTTCCAGGTCGTATTTTTTAGCGGCAACGGTGCCGATATCACCGGTACAGATGTTGACGACGCGGCTGGGCAATCCCAAAGCCTTAAAGATTTCCTCAATATTGTTAATCAGCTCTTCGTGGAATTTCCCGCTGTCTTCCGGCCGGCAGATGATGATCTGCTCGACCTTGTTGAACTGATGAGTGCGGAAAAGACCCTTCTCGTCAATGCCATGGGAGCCGATTTCCTTCCGGAAACAGGAGCTGATCCCGACGTACTTGAGCGGCAGCTGGCTGAGCTCCAGCGCCTCGTTAGTATGCATCGCCGTCAAAGGATGTTCGGAAGTGGCGATTAGATATTCGTCTTCCCCGTCAATCTTATACATCATCGTTTCAAAGTCAGAGAGGTCGGTCACTCCCTCGTAAGCTTGGCGGCGCATCATTAAAGGCGGGGAAACCGGCAGATACCCCTTGCTTCTGATGACTTCCAGAGCGAACCTGATCAGAGCCTGCTCCAGCAAAACAACATCGCCTTTAAGGAAATAGAAGCCGCTGCCGCTGATTTTAGCGCTTCTTTCAAAATCGGCCAGGTTGAGGCTTTCCAGCAGTTCAACGTGGTTCCTGACCGGGAAACTGAATCCGGCCGGTTTTCCCTGCTTCCTCACTTCGACGTTTTCCGTCCCATCCCTGCCCTTAGGCACTGAGCAATCGAGAATATTGGGAAGCTTCATTAAGTAATGGTCGATTTCCTTCCGGAGCTTGCCGGCTTTTTCTTCCTCTTTCTCTATTTTCCCAGGGATGGCCTTGGCTTTCTTGAGGAGTTCCCTGACGCTTTTCCCGGCTTTTTTGCCTTCGTTGATTTTTTGAGAGAGGCTGTTCCTTTCCTGCCGCAGCTTGTCTCCCTGCTGCTTGACCAGCTTCCACTTCTGGTCGAGTTCTTTGATTATTTTAACCCATTTCAGTTTTTCCGCATCGCCTCTTTTCTTAAGGTCCCCTTCAATGATTTCCGGGGTTTCCCGGAGCAGTTTAAGAGCCAGCATGGCGGAGAGGATTACCTTAACTTATATAAAACTTACTAAATTGTTAAGTTGAATTATTACCCAGCACCGACAAGAAACGATGCTTAAAACTGATGCTGAAAAATTGGGCGCTTTGATGACTTGTTAATTACTATTGTAAAAAGACGAAAGATTTATAAACGAGTGGCTGTTTCAGAAGATAAAATGTCTCTATTCAAAAAAATAATGACGGTAGCAGGAGTCATAGGCTGTTTAGCACTACCACAAAAAGCAAACGCAGGCGGTTCTGCTGAACTAATGGCTGGAAACAGAAATGCCACTTTAGATCTAAAAGTAGGCGTAGAAACAGCTCCCCGGCTTCAATTCTTTACCAGACAATTACCTTCCGTTAATTACGATAATGAAGTTAATCATTTTGGATTAATTAGTCTTGGTTACAATGTTTGGGATGGCTTCAATATTCTCGCACAAGCACAAGCAATTCCGGGAGTTGGCGCTGCTCCAAGAACAGGATTAGAATATTTCAAACAATTAGGAGATTTTGGACTTTATGGAGAAGCTGTCTCAACTGTTGAAGAAAGCCCAATAATTGAACTTTTAGCAGATGTTGGTTATAGGCCACAATTAACTGAGAACCTACGCTTTGTAGCTGATTTAGAAGCAGTTACGCTTCTTAACCCAGAAAGAGGACACGATTATAGCACTCAAAGATTAAGAATGGGATTAGGTACTGGCCAATTGGAATTTGGTCCCGCTGCCAATCTGGAAGAAGCGGGCGGAAACGTAAACTATAATTTCGGTGGCTCGGTAAAAGTTAATTTCTGATTTTTATTTCTCTCTTATTATTCTTTCAACTTTATTCACAAACTCGATCGCTTTCTCTCCCAGATTTTCAGCTAAATCACGTTCATACTCGACAGAAATCGAATACGTTGCATCTTCCCGATAGTTCTTCAATTCTACAAATTCCCTGATATCTTCCTCAGCCATAATAGTCTTGGCAACTGTTTTCAAATCTTCCTCTGAGAGATGTTGCGGATAAAAGAATTTTATCAAAATGGAAATTGTGGCAATGTGACTTTTGGTCTTATAGCCTTTCAAAGCACACAGCGCCAAACCTCCCTGATATACGGCATAATAGTAGCCAACAATTGACCATTCATAAAAGTCTTTCAAGTCATCGAGAACACTTCGGGAAAAACGTAGATTTCTTTTGGCCTTATTAAGGTGCCCTTCTACTTCTGTTTTGGTTGCTCCCTTTCGAATGGTTCCTTTTATCAGATAATTCTTGAAATCTTTTTCCAGAGCATTCCTGTTCTGTGTCCAAATTTCCCATTTTGGTTTTTTCATGGAAATACAACCCCGTAATAGAGCTGATTGCCAAAGACGGGATAACCTGATGTCATTGCATCCTGCAACGCATAATTCTGCTTATTTTCTTTCTCTTTTAAAAATTCATCTAACTTCATAATGATATAATTAATCTTTAATCCTGTTTCGGCCAAAACATTTTTCTTTACTTTTTCTATTTTTTCAGTTAGTCCTTTCTCTAAAATACCATAAACAATAATTACATCAATATCACTTTTAGCAGTATAATTTCCTTTGGCGGTTGAGCCGAACAAAAGAATAAAATAAGGTATTTTCAAATTTTTAACTTCCTCCGCAAACATTTTTACTGCCTTTCCACGTTTGTATTCCAGCAATTCTAATCTTTCTAAATCAAAATAGGAAAAAAACACTCTCACGAGAGCGCTTTCCAGATTAACTTCATAAATCTTTAGATTCCCCTCTTTCCGAGAACTTAACATCTTTCTCTTTTCTAAAGAACCAAGATACTTTAACAGCGTGTGTTCCGATAACTTAACAGCCTTCTTAACCTGCCGGACGTGGCCTTTCCGATGCTCATAAAAGTAACTGAGTAAATCCAGTTCCTTCCCTGTGATATGTTGCATTTTATGCATTAATCGTTGTTAATTGTGCAACATTTATAAATCTTTCTGCTGAGCATTAATAAAACCAGGGAAAAAAGCAAAGATTAAAAACTAAAGGGCATTACCGGTCAAAAAGCACTCCCTAATCCCTCCCTTAACTGCCCCAAACAAAAGAAGTGTACTTCAAACCATGCCCAAGCTGCCAAAAATAGTCGTCACCGCCGCCCTGCCCTACGCCAACGGTGACATCCATATCGGCCACCTGCTGGAATACATCCAGGCTGATATCTATACCCGGTTCCTTAAGCTGGTCGGTCGAGATGCTATTTACATCTGCGCTTCTGACATGCACGGCACGCCGATTGAAGTCAATGCCCAGAAAGCCGGGGAGAAACCGGAAGAATTCGCCCTTAAGTTCTGGAAGAGGCATCAAAAGGATTTTGCCTCTTATCTGATTGAATTTGACAATTATTATCATACTCATTCCCCGGAAAACCGGAAACTGGCGGAATATTTTTATTCCCGGCTGAAGAAGAAAAATTACATCTACCGCAAAAAGATCAGCACCATCTACTGCCCGGAATGCGTCCGCCCCCTGCCGGATCGATACGTCAAAGGCACCTGCCCCCACTGCACGACCACCGGCCAGTATGGTGATGTCTGCGAAAAATGCAGCAGTGCTCTCAAGGGGGTGGACCTGGTTAATCCCAAGTGCGTCATCTGCGGAAAGACACCTGTCCTGAAAGAGAGCGAGCATTATTTCTTCAAGCTAAGCTCTTTCTCCGGGAAGCTGAAGAAATGGATGAAAGACCCGAAATCCATGGTGCAGCCCGAGCTGCAGAACTGGCTCGGCAACTGGATTGAGAAAGGCCTGGACGACTGGTGCATTTCCCGCGACGGCCCCTACTTCGGCTTTGAGATACCAAACAGCCAAAAAGAGACGGGGGAAATTAAATATTTCTATGTCTGGCTTGACGCGCCGATTGGCTACATCTCTTCGACAGAAAATTACTGTTCTGCCAAGGGCGGAAAATGGGAAGACTACTGGAAAAAAGGGCAGGCTTATCACTTCATCGGCAAAGATATCGCTTATTTCCATTTCCTCTTTTGGCCGGCCATGCTGATGGCCGTCGGGATACCCCTCCCCAAGCTGACGGTGCACGGCTTCATCACGGTCGACGGCGAAAAGATGAGCAAGTCCAGGGGCACTTTTTTCACGGCGGAAGATTTCCTCAAGCTTTATCCGGCGGAATCCTTAAGATTCTTTTACGCCAGCCACCTGGACCGAAGCATCGTTGATATCAATCTGAATTTTGACGAATTCAGGAATTTAAATAATAATGTTCTCGTCGGCAACCTGGGGAATTTCTGTTATCGTGTCTTAACCTTCGCCGGAAAGAATTACCGCGGTGTCAAAGAAATTGCCGTCGAAAAATCCCTCAGCCGGGAAGTTGAAGCCCTGGCTAAAACAGTCAAGGCCAGCTACCAAAAGCAGGAGCTTAAGGGAGCAGTCAAAAGTATTCTACGGATGGCTGACCTTGGCAATGCTTATTTCCAGAAAGCGGAGGTCTGGAAAGACCCTGAAAGCCGGAAAAGCCGGGAAGCGGTCGGCTGGTGCGTCAACCTGGCGAGGAACCTAAGCATCCTGATCAGCCCAGTCCTGCCGGAATTTTCCCGGAAGCTCCAGACGGCGCTGGGCGGGGAAAAGCTTTCCTGGGACAATCTGAGTTTTTCCTGGAAGGGAAAATTCCAGAAGGTGGACAGATTAGCCGAGAAAATTGAGAAATTGCCGGCCAGCCGGCAGTTTCCCCTGCAGATGCTCGTCGGGAAGATTATTGAAGTGAGGGACCACCCCGGCGCTGATGCTTTATATCTAATGAAAGTCGAGCTAGGGGAGAAATTGGGCCGGAAACAGGTGGTGGCTGGACTAAAAAAATATTATTCCCCGAAGGAGCTGGTCAACCGGCGGGTGGTCTTCGTTGCTAACATCAAGCCGGCCCGGCTGAGAGGGGAGCTTTCCGAAGCGATGGTCCTGGCGGCAGATGATACGGAAAATGTTGTCCTGCTTGAGGCGGAGAAAACTCCCGTTGGCGAAAAAGCTGTCTTTGAAGAGATGGAGAACTCAGCCAAGGAAATCACTTTTGACGATTTCCGGAAACTGGTGATGACTGTCAGAGAGGGGAAAGTCATCTTTGAAGGGAAGAAACTGGTCACGCCGGTCGAGGATGTTCTGGTTCACGGCATCAAGGAAGGAGCGAGGATTTGTTAGGCGGCAGAATTATTTGTCATTTAATAAAACTTTTCTGAACGAGTATCACCCATAAATAATAATTAGTTTGATTCAGCGGAATTTTGGTTTTAGAACGCCTGCTTCGCTTTTGCTGAAGACTATTTCTCCCTGTTACGATTAACCTCTTTGGTAGAAATTTCATGGGAAAACTCTTTTTCAACAAAAGCCATAATTCTTTTCCGCAAGGTATAGGTATTCGCATTCCTGGCGTAGGCTAACCACCCTTCCAGAAAGTTATACACAACGTCATAAGACACCTCTTTTCTATCGTACTGTAAGCACAAGTCTTTGAATTTTCGATAAAATTTCCGCATATTTTTCTTTTTAATCTGCCGATGATGGAAAAAGACCTTAAAGCCCAGAAATTCAGTTCCCCGCTCCAGCGGAATTATTTTAGATTTATCGGGATGTAACTCCAAAAATAATTTTTCTTTAAGAAAGGTATCGATTTTTAATTTGTCCTTTTTCAGCACCTCTTTAGAACTATGAAAAAGAACAAAATCGTCGACGTAGCGGATGTAACACAATTCTTTCAAAATGTGTTTCACAAATTGATCCAGCCCATTGAGATAGACATTGGCGAAGAATTGAGAAGTTAAATTACCAAGAGGCATACCTTTTCCTTCCCGTGCAGCAGAGTAATTGGAAAAAATAATTTTGATAAGCCAGAGCACCTTCTGACCCTTGATTTTTCTTTTGATTAGAGAAAGCATAACAGCATGATCAACTGTTTCAAAATAATGCCGGATATCTGCTTTGAGGACATACGCTACTCGTGTGTTATTCCTCGAAACCTTCCGATGAAAATAACTAAATCTTTCGACAGCTTTTAACGTTCCTTTTCTCTTACGATTAGCATAGGAGTCATAGATAAAAGATTTCTCAAACAGTGGTTCAATGATATTGCATAAAGCGTGGTGCACAATCCTATCCCGAAAAGCCGACTTGCTAATCTTTCTGGTTTTTGGATCACGGATTATGAAATTTTTCAGTAGCCTTGGACGATAGGCGTGGAGGAGCAATTCATATCGTAATTGCTGCAAGTTATGCTCAAGATTCTGTTCAAATTCAATGACGTAATTGTAGGTTGTTTTTCCTTTTCGTGCCTTCTTGAACGCTTTTAGCAAATTGTCATAAGAGCAAACCCGGTCATAAAGATTGCCACTCATAGAATGCGCAGACTGATACTTTTTTTAAAATTTTTTCAGGAGTAAGAAAAGTCCTCGCGAGAGGAGGGGCTATTCCACGAGCAGCGTTGGTATTGTTAAGATTGTTGTTGCTATTAAGGTTAAAGTTATCTTGGTTACAGCCAAGCCACGCCGCCCCACAGTAGCCCTTCCACCATGATACTCTCACTGCCCTTTCAGTGATCATCGGGATATTGTAAAAGCCAACGCTCTTTTGTATTCCTTCACATCAAGTCGGAACTGTATTTTATGACTGAATACACTATTTCAGTCGTAGCGGAAGGGCATGTAGCCCGTCGCTGCTCTTTACAGCGAGGACAGTTTAGCAGAGACGGGGTGGTTTATATAGATTTCTTCCCAAGAATTTCCTGTGGAAACTAAGTTCTACGGCGCGCCGCTGCGCGGACTATCCAAACGTACCCCACGAGCGGCGTTGGTATTGTAAAGAATGAGGTAGTAGCTATTAAGGTCAAAGTTATCTTGGTCACAGCCAAGCCACGCCGCCCTTACATCTCCCGAAGACGAAACCCAGCTGCGTGCCGTTTCCTGGTGATACTGCGCCACTTCTAACAGAATCGCCGGGTCAGCCAGACCGCTGTAACACTGTAAATATCGTTTAAAATGGGGAATTTGCAAGGCATCCTTAAGTCCCATATCTTTAAGGCTGGTTTTATCAAAGCCGAATACTTTCCTTGGGCGAGAGGCATTTATTCCCGCCGTGCCGCCAGGGCTGGGAAAATCGGCATCCTGCGGGTAATGAATGAGCTGCTGCGTGCCCCAGTTGACGACGGTATTCACCCAATGTCCGCCGACACCATCGCCACGATTTTTTAATTTCTGCAGCATCTGTTCCAGCTCAGCATTCTTGGTCTGATAAGTTCCATCGGACTGCCGTTCGACGGCGGCACGGTAAATGGCCACGTGAATATTGGCCATCAGGGCGGCACTGGGCAGGAAGCCAGATTGTTCACAGCGCTGGATAGCCGCATACGGAGTAACTTTTAGGATTTGCCCAGCGGCATCTTTCTCTACGTCTTTTTTGACATACAATTCACCATACCGCTCAAACTCGTTTCCCTCGGCATCCACGCAGACAATATTCTCTAATTTGATATAGTCGGCTAAAGACGTTACTGCAGGTGTTACTGCTGGTGTTACTGCAGGCGTTCCCGCCCCGGATGGGGGAGGTGGCGGAGGAGGATTTCTTCCTCTCGGCACGGCAGGTTTTTGCGCCTGCTCTTCAAAGTGCCTGCGGAGGACATCCTCAACAGTTCGGTTTCCGGAGATTAAAATGGGTTTCATGGTCTATTATTTTGGTTTTGTCAATTGCGAGCGACCACCACCAGTGGAACTATACACTGGTGGCATGCTTC
>CAYWPJ010000010.1:10038-40464 GCA_964460195.1 uncultured Methanosarcinales archaeon | reverse complement strand
TGTTTGATATCTACTGGGAATGTTGGGTGTCTGAAAGGAAGGATCTCTTAGTACGAGAGGAACGGAGGTTCGTCGCCACTGGTCAACCGGTTGTCTGACAAGGCATGCCGGGCAGCTACGCGATAAGCGATAAGTGCTGAAAGCATCTAAGCACGAAGTGCGCCTTGAAAAGAGACACCTTAGGACATCGCAAGAACAGCGGCTTGATAGAAGCGGTGTGTAAGCCGGAAGGCAACGACCGGTTCAGCACGCGCTCACTAACGTCCATACCTTTGTGTTATCTTGCATATGGTTTTTTTACACTTTACTCCGCAAGGAGTATTTTTTCTTTTTTTTGAGATTGATAGCGGTAGCTCTTGAAAACCATTTTTAATAGCAAACTACTTCTTGACATGGAGCTTCATCCAAACAATAAGAAAGAGCTTAATCTATCTTTTGGATGAAGCCCTGACGCGGGAAAAGTTTATAACTTCCGGATCCAACCCTTTTTGAATGCCTCTTGATTACAGAAAATTAGCAATCTATTATTTGGCACATCAATTTGTCCTTGATATCTACACAGCGACGAATAATTTTCCGGAATCTGAACAAAATAATCTTATTTCTCAGCTACGCCGGGCGGTCATTTCCATCCCCCTCAACATTGCCGAAGGATCTTCACGCAGAAGCAAGAAGGAATTTTTAAGGTTCCTTAACTATAGTTTTGGATCAGGAAAAGAGATTGAAGTCATTTTAGAATTGTCTAGGGACTTAGGCTTTCTCACCCGGGCTGAGCACGAAAAATTATCTCAACAGCTGGGCCAGGTTATGTCAAAGATGTATTTGTTTATCCGAAGCGTCGAGGAGAGGATTCCTGGAACTAAATCTCACTTTGTTAATAAAATTAAAAATGACAATGTTGGTATCTAACGTATTGTCCTAACAAAATCATAGCAAAGCATTCTTTAATTTCATTACATTTTTCCACAACTTTTATATACCAGCGAAAGGAAAAATATTCCATGTCAATCGACGAAACAGTTATTGATAAAGCAACCATCAGGTTTCCTAGGCTAATCAGCGCTGATGAAGCAGAAAAGATGCTCTGTTATTTTTCTACCAAAGGAGGAATGGCGACTAATTATAGTATCAATGTTCAAAAATCAGTAAAAAAACAAGGTGACGGATTAACAGAAAAAGTAGAAACAACTAGATATGTAGTGAGTATTAATGCATCAGTCATTGAACCAAAAAGTTATTCCGTGAATTCTTTTGAATATCTTCGTGATGTCAATGATGGTTCTCATTGTTTTTCTCACCTGAAATTTTTCACTGTTCCGGGCTGGCGTCGTTTTACTGAATACCCTCCGGAAGTTCTGCAGTTATGGAATAATGTCAGACAGTTGGTAGGTCAGTATTTTAAGGAGAAACCTTAACTTTTCTTCTTTTCTTTAAACCCCTAATCAGCCCGCCGCTTTTTGCCGCCTCCCCTCCTTCAATGCAATCTTCGCCAGAACTGTCTGATGCATCCTCTTCAGGAACTCCTGCTTGTCCTCAATCTTGATGACGTCAGAATACCCTTCGGTGATCAAGCCAAAAGCGAAAGGGGAAGGGAAATTGGTGCCGGCTTCTTTTAAAATGATCTTCCCTTCGTTGATCCCGTCGATGACTTCCTGCGCCTGCCCGTAATTCATCAGGTCTTCCATCACTTCCCTTCTCGCTTCTTTTAGGATGGGGAAATCATGGCTGATGCGTTTGACGGCGTTAAAGAGAATTTTGCTGCTGACCTGCATCCGCCCGGCCTTCTTCTTCCTCCCGCGGTATTCCCGGAGGATCATCAGCGAGCGGGCAGCGCAGTGCCGGAACCGCCGGGAAAGGACTTCGCTCCGCTCGATCGCCTGCTCGAGAATACTTTTAAACTCCGCCGGCTTCAGCCGCCTGAAAGCGCTTAAAGCATTGAAGCCCTTGTCCGCTGACAGGTAGAACCCGTTGTCAGTGATGCCAATCTCCACATCCCGGTGCTGCTCTTTGCCGATGACATAAGCCAAAGCCCGGGAAAGGCAGTCATTAACCCTCCGGCCAAAGAGAGTGTGAAAAATGGTGTAGGTCCTGCCCCGGTCGACATAACTTTCAATGACGATTTTTTTGTCCGACGGTATCTGGCTGAAATGGTACTGCTCGTAGAAATACTGGTAAAGGCTGGCGGCCGCATTCTCATCAACGTAAAGGTAATCATTGATGAACTTGAGGATTTCTTCCCGGCTTTTTCCCTGCCGGAACTTGTCTTCCATCAGCCGCCGGAAGCGGTTGATTTCCATGGCCAGGTCAAATGACAAAGGCAGCATTTCCGAGAACCAGGAAGGAACAGTCGGCGGCCGGTTGGCTGAAGCGGAGACCTGAGCGGTCATCCCCCGCGAGAACTTGAACATGTAGACTTCGCCGCCCAACACGAAGATGTCGCCCGGCCTCAGCTTTTCCAGGAAGCCTTCATCAATCTTGCCCACCGGCTGGTCGCCGACCTTAACTGTAACGTAGGTCTCTTCAGGGATGGTCCCGATGTTGGTCAGATAAATGACCCGAGCCAGTTTCCCTTTTTTGCCGATGCTGCCGGTCTCCCGGTCATACCATATCTTGGCATAGACATGCCTGTCTTCCAAACTGGCATATTCCCCGGCGAGAAATTTGATGGTTTCAAAAAAATCGTCCCATCCCAGCTGATGATAACAATAACTGCTCTTGATGAGATGGTACATATCATAAATATTAGTCACCTGATTGATGGCGATTCCATAAATATGCTGGGCCAGGACGTCCAGGGAATTTCTGGGAACCTGGATGCGGTCAATCTTTTTTTCTTTGGCCGCTTTCAGAAGGAGGGAGCATTCGACTAAATCATCCCGGTCCATGACGATGATTCTCGCCTTGACGGTCTCATGCAGGCGGTGGCCGCTCCTTCCCGAGCGCTGCAGGAACCGGGCGACGGATTTAGGGCTGCCCAGACAGAGAACTAAATCAATATAGCCGATGTCAATGCCCAGCTCCAGCGAGGTGCTGCAGACGACGGCTTTTAATTTGCCTTCCCTCAGTTCTTGCTCGGTCTGGAACCTAGCTTTCCGGCTCAGGCTGCCGTGGTGGGCGGCGAGCCTTTCCCGGTAATGCTGGGGGAACATCTCTTTCAAATTGTGGACGACCCTTTCCGTCCCGCTTCTTGTATTGGTGAATATCAGGGTGGTCTGGTGCTCCTGGACCAGCCGGTCGATCAGTTCATACATCTTTTGATGTTTAAGCAGGTAATCCGACTCGATGAGGTTTTTTACCGGTGAGAGCACTTGCAGGTCCATCTGCTTGATAAACTGCACGTCAACGATGCCGCAGTCCCTTTCCTCGCCGCCGGCGTAGCCGGCCAGGAATTTAGCTACCTCTTCCAAGGGAGCGATGGTGGCGCTCAGCCCGATCCGGGCCATCCCCGGCGAGAGCCGCTGCAGCCTTTCCATACTTAAGCTGAGATGGACGCCCCTTTTGTTTTCCGCCAGGGCATGGATCTCGTCGATGACCAGCCATTGGACATCTTTTAGTTTCTCTTTGAATTTGGGCGAATTGAGCATGATAGCCAGGCTTTCCGGGGTGGTAATAAGGATATGGGGAGCGTGTTTAAGCATCCTGGCTTTCTGGGAAGGAGGTGTATCACCAGTCCTGACGCCGACCCGGATTTCTAATTTGTTCTGGTTGAGCTCTTCCATCTCCTCCAATGGCCGGATCAGATTGACAAAGATGTCGTTGGAGAGAGCTTTGAGGGGGGAGACATAGACACAGTAAACTTTATCTTCCAGGATCTTTTTTTTAGCCGAATCGACCAGCTCATTGAGGATGGAAAGGAAGGATGTTAAGGTTTTGGTGGCGCCGGTCGGGGCGGAAATCAGGACATTTTTACGGTTGTGAATTTCCATCACACCGTACAGCTGGGGGAGGGAAAATTCCTTGAATTTGGAGAAGAACCATTTATTGATGAGGGGATGCAAGACAGCTTTCAGCTGCGTTTCCGTATATGGCTCTTTGAGGAAGGTCAGCATTTTAGGAAGGATTTATATTGTAATTCCCCTTCAATCTTGCTCGGGGATTTGGTTCTCTTTTGAAGTGTAAATGGGATAAAAGAATTCTAGAAGTGCTTGTTGGGCATATCTGTGAGCATTATGTTCACACCTGCGTTCATCAGGGAGGTGATTGATCTCTATGAAGCCCCTCATAACCTTTTTGATAATCAATTTGAAGCCCCTCATAACCTTTTTGATAATCAATTTATCTCCTAATGCCGGATGAAACCTGATGGGATTCGGACCCTGATACCCATACTCCCGCCAATAGGCCAGTTCTTCCGGAGAATAGAACTCAACAAAGGCGCAGGCTTCTTTAAGCATCACCGCCACCATTTCATCAACACTTAATATACCCTTATTTTCTGATGTCATTTAGTTTTAGTTAAGTCCAACGTTTTATTTGAAGTTTCCTTAGTCCCACTTGTTTCCTAAATCCATCCCCCTTTCGGCGCTGGGATAGCTAATAAAGTTTTTGGTTTTGGTCGGGGGTTAGTTTAAGTTTGTTTTTGCCATCTCCCCCAAACCATTATAAACCAAAGGATTTTACTTCCCGGCATGAAGTTGATTCTCTTAGGCCCTCCGGGCAGCGGCAAAGGCACTATATCATCTAGTTTTACAGCATCGACTGAGATTTCCACTTCTGTGCCATCTCTCCCGGGGAATTGCTGAGGAGAGAGATCAAAAACCAGACCTCCCTCGGGAAAAAAATCGCCAGGACGGTCCGGGAAGGCCGGCTCGTGCCCCACTCTATCGCCGCCAGCCTGGTCAGGAAAGCGGCGGAAGGAAAAAAAAAAGTTATCTTCGACGGGTATCCCCGGGCTATGGAGCAGGCCAAGCTGATTGAGGATATCAAAGTTGATCAAGTCATTTTCCTGAAAGTCCCGGAGAAAGTCGTTGTCGAACGCCTTTCCGGAAGGAGGGTCTGCCGGAAAGGAACTCACACTTACCACCTTAAATACCTCCCGCCGAAGAAGGAAGGCATCTGCGATATCGACCGGAGCCGGCTGATCCAGCGGAAGGACGACACACCGGCAGTGATCCGGGAAAGGTTTAGGGTTTACCACCGGAGCACTCAGCCTTTGATGGCTTATTACCGGAAGAGAAAGCTGTTGAAAATGGTCGACGGCTCCAAACCACCGGAAGAAGTCTATGAGGAAGTCAGGAGATTGGTTAAAAATTAATGTCAGTAATTACACTTCCGAACCAGTTTCAATCCTGCCCGGCTGATTTCCTTTGCCGTCAGCCCGAACTTTTCCGCCAGTTCCGCCGGGCTGCCGGATTCGCCAAACCGGTCCCTGACGCCGATCCTCACCACCGGAACCGGACAGTTCTCAGAGAGGAATTCCGCCACTGCTCCGCCCAGCCCGCCGATAACCTGAGCGTCTTCGACCGTAATTATTTTTTGGCACTGCCTGGCTGCCTTTAAAATAGTCTTTTCATCCAGCGGCTTTAAAGTATGGCAGTTGATGACCATAGCTTTGAGTTTATGCTTTTCCAGGATTTCCGCTGCCGCCAGACATTCGAAGAGGACCGGCCCCGCGCCAATCAAAGCAAGATCTTTTCCCTCTCTGAATACCTGCGCCCGGCCAATCATGAAAGGAGTTTTCTCCGCCGTCATTTGCTCCGTTTCCGGCCGGCTGAGGCGCAGATAGGCCGGGCCCTTATGCCTAGCTAGGGCAAAAGTGGCTTTCCTGGCCTGCTGGTAATCACAAGGCACGACAACAATCATGTTCGGCAAACTTCTCATCATCGCTAAATCTTCTAAAGCCTGGTGTGTCGCTCCGTCTGCTCCGACGGAAACTCCTACATGTGAACCAATAATTTTAACGTTCTGATTGTTATAACAAATCGTCGTCCTGATTTGCTCCCAGTTTCTTCCCGGCGAGAAAATAGCAAAGGAAGAAGCGAAAGGAATCTTGCCGACGTGGGCCAGCCCGGAAGCGACAGTCACTAAATTCTGTTCGGCAACCCCGACCTGGATGAACCGTTGAGGATATTTCTGGCTGAATTTTTCCGCCCGGGTTGATTCGGTCAAGTCAGCGCTGAGAGCGACGATTCTCTTGTCTCTGCCCAGCTCAGCCAAGGCATCGCCGTAGCCGTCGCGGGTGGATTTTTTTTCCTTAAATGGGTATTTCATTTGTTTGTTGGGTTGATAATTTTTATTTTTTTAGTTTCACTCTCAATTCCGATAAAGCTTTCCTGGCTTCTTCCCCGGTGGGGGCTCTTCCATGCCATCGATAATCGTTTTCCATGAAACTGACTCCTTTCCCCGGCGTCGTTCTAGCGATAATCATCAACGGCCGGCTTTTATTTTTTCGGGCATTCTGCAAAACCCGGACAATCTGCGCAAAATCATGTCCGTCGATGACTTTGACGTGCCAGTTGAAAGCCTTGTATTTCCTGACTAAAGAATATAAAGGCATTACCTCTTCGGTCCGGCCGCTGATTTGGATATAATTCCGGTCAAGGATGCATATCAGGTTGTTCAGTTGATGCTTGGCGGCGAACATCACTCCTTCCCAAGTGTTGCCTTCGTCATGCTCTCCGTCGGAAGTCAGGCAGAAAACCAGGTTGTTTTTCTTGTCCAGTTTCAGGCCGTAGGCCATGCCGGCTCCCTGGGAGATGCCGCAGCCCAGCGGTCCGGAGGAAGTTTCCAGCCCGGGGAGGGCGGTCCTTTCCGGATGTCCCTGCAGCCTTGTTCCCAATTTCCTTAAAGTCAGCAGTTCCTTCCGGGGAAAATAGCCGGCATTGGCCATCACCGCATATAAGGCCGGGCAGGTGTGCCCATGGGAAAGAATGAGATAATCCCTTCCTTTCCATTGAGGATTTTTCGGGTCATGCTTCAGGATGTTAAAATAAAGAACGGTCAGGATGTCAGCTATGCCCAATGAGCCGGCAGGATGTCCTGACTTGGCTTCCGCCAGGGAAGTGATGATATCCTGCCTGACCCGGTTGGCCATCGCTTCCAGCTCGGGGATTTTAGTAATGGGTTTCATCGCCTCTTTTTCTCTATGCTAATGTAATGTTTTTAGGTTAATAAATGTTTTGCCGGTTGCACCGATTACTTGGCGGTTTCATCAGAAATCCTCCGGTGGAAAACTGGCGTGGGAGATGTTTTCCTAAAAAAAAATAAAAAAAGTTAAAATTTCCTACCCCCCTAACAGCAGCTGCATTTCTTTTTGGCTTTCTTCTTAGCTTTCTTTTTGGCCATCTTGCATCACCTCCCCGCATCCGGCAAATTCCGCTAGACTGTCAAGATTCATAAAACCAACATGCCGTTTGACTTCAATCCCTTCCGGCTCCAGCGTCCAGGTCGGCGTATCTTCAATCCCCTTCTCCCGGCACAACTGCCACTGCGAATGAGGCAGTTTCGAGGCGCATTCAACCTGGGCAATCCTTTGGCTGGCTTCACCGAATAAGGCTTTCTGCCTTTGACAGATGCTGCACCGCTCCGAGCCGTACATCACCGCTCCTTTCTCATTAAGACATTGAGCTAAAGCATCATAATTCTCCTCGACCGGAGCGAAAAGGTTGAAAGGGATGACTACCAGCAAATTAAGGACAATCACCAATGCCCCCCATTTCTTAAGACTTAATCGGAACTCTTCCCGGCTTGGCTTGAGCTCCTGCCGTCGATACAGTTTTACTGAGCAGACCAGGATGCCGATAACTGCCAGGTGCACCAGCGTGCAGAGGGAGCAAATCGTTTTGAGGACAGCTTCGGCGATGATCATATAGATGATAAAAGCCAAGCCGATGACCGCCCACCAGAAAATCAGTTTAGGCAGGGCGATGTCCCGAGAGGCTTTTAAGGCCATCAGCAATAAGACGATAAACCAAATCATCCCCAGCAGAGCGACGGGAACGTTAAGCAGCATCGAGAAAAAGCTGGTGTTGACCAGGGAGCAGGAGGCGTACTCGCCTAACTTGCAGAAAATCCCCTCCTCCAGCGGCTGGTAATGGTTTTTGACCAATAACCCGGAGATGACCAGGCCAAAAAGACTGAGCAGCACCATCACTTTCAGAAGCGTTTTTTTGTTGTCGGCTTTCTCGTTCATCAGCATCATCTCTCAGCCGCAAAATATGGGCTGATTATATAAAGTTAACTTTTGCTTTGAGCTATACAGTTAGCGGCACCTATTTTGGTACAAAAACCTAATCGAGCGTTGACAACTTTAAAAATATTATATTGATAAAATTCTGATGAACTCTGCTTTAAATTTTTTTCCTGAGATTTTCTCTATTACTGTGATATTTGGTGTTTCTTTCTTTGATTTTCTTAGTTCAGCAACAGTCATTCCGCGTGTAATTTCACCTCTTGTTTCGACTAAAATATTATAATCTTTCTTTTTACATGCTTTTTGATTCATAATAGAGTAAACAGTTAGCGGGTCATACATCAATGCAGCTTTTACACCTTCCTCAATCGAGATATTTTCAATGTATGGTTCTACCATAGACAGTATTGATTCTCTCAATGAATCATTTTTAATTTGTTCAAAGTCTGCTAAACTTAATTTTACCTGATTGCATGCATCTAGAGGAACCAATGTTATTTTGACAGGCAATCTAAACACTATCTCAGCTGCCTCAGGGTCAACAAAGATATTAAACTCTGCAACTCTATTCTTATTACCCGGAACCCTAATCGCACCGCCCATTATGACAATTTCCTTCAACAGGGACATAATCGTTGAATTTTTTTGGATTGTCTTTGCTATATTTGTTAATGGTCCGAGTGTGATTAAAGTTATTTTCTTGGGGTGGCTTTTAACAATAGAAAGTATCCTCTCAACAGCGTCTCCTGTTAGATTTGGCTCGTTTTTTGGGTCTAGACCTTCAAGTCCGCTATCTCCATGAACAACCGCTTTTACTAAATCTCGCTTAAGTGGTTTCTCAGAACCAGAATAAACCGGAATATCTTCTTTATCTAAAAGTTTTAGAATAAATCTCACATTTCTGGTTGTATTTTCTATTGTCGAATTCCCTGCAACCGTTGTAATTGCATGGATTTTGAACCTATTTGATTTAACAGCTAACATTATTGCTAACGCATCATCATGTCCCGGATCCGTGTCAATTATCACCTCATACATTTTCTTCACATTTTAAGATTTGTTCATAAATGTTCTCAATTTAGCTAAAGGCCGGCTAATCAGTCCGTGGTCGATTAATAGTCTGAACCCCCGGTATTCTGTCAGCAGGGAGGAATGGTATTTATGCCGGCCGGAACTCTCTTCGATATATCCTTTGGTGCCGAGGAAGGTCAGTTTCATCTTTCACTTCTTCCTTTGCTATTTTTTCCCTCTTTTCGGGAAAAATGCTCTTCAAACCACTCCCCCGCCAGTTCCGCCACTTTCTCTAGTTTGCCCGGCTCCTCAAACAAATGAGTCGCTCCGGGGATAATTTCTAATTTCTTCTTACACCTTAATTTAGCTAACGCTTCCACATTCATGCCGATAACTGGCTGATCATCCCCGCCGACGATTAATAAAGTAGGGGCCTTGACTTTGGGCAGATATTCCAGGGCTAAATCCGGTCTTCCTCCCCGGGAAACGACGGCTTTAATGCCTTGGGGATGCTTGGCAGCGGCAATCAAAGCGGCGGCCGCTCCCGTACTCGCACCAAAAATTCCTTGAGGAAAACCTTTGACTTCCTTATTCTTTTTCAGCCAATCAATTGTTCCCATGACCCTTTCCGCCAAAAAAGGAATATCAAATCTTAGTTCGGCCGTCTGCTCATCAATCAATTCTTCCTCTGACGTCAATAAATCCATAAGCAAAGTGGCGATTTTCTTTTTGTTAAGCGCTTCGGCGACAAAATTATTCCTCGGACTAAATCTGCCGCTGCCGGAACCATGGGCGAAAAGGACAATCCCGATGGTTTTCCCCGGAAGGGTGAGGTTTCCGTTAATTACCTTGTCCTGGACTTTTATTTGGACTTCTTTCATGGTAGTGATGATTGAGAAATGGTTTCTTCTTTGCCAACTTTTTTAGTTTTTTCTCTAATCTCCTCGATTTCCTCTTTTGGCTCCTGTTTTCCTTTGTGTTCACCTAAATGTCTTTGTAAGTCGCCGTAAATTTTGAAAGAAAAAGTGAGATTAGTGAACATTAAGCCAACTAGCAGTTGTTCTATCGTCGGAGAATCACCAAAAATGTACCAAAGGGCAAGCATTATGGCAATAATCAGTCCAATGGCAAAAATTATATCTTGGATTTTCATGTTCTAAGGAAAACAAGTATTAAGACAATAAAAGTTAAAATAATGACAATCCACATACCAATACTAATCCAATTCTTTTTAAAGTTCATCTTTTTTCTCTTTTCCGTGAAAAACAATTATTTTATATAAATTTTCCTCAATTCTTTTTCTTTCACAGCTTATTTGCCCTTTCCAACAATCTCCTTGCTTCCTCATCTTCGACCGGCGTAAAATCCCGGTAAAATTCACCGATTGCCATGAAAAATTCTGGCTGCTCCAAGCAGATTACTTCATCGGCCAACCTCCTTAATTTAGCGACGGTGGAAGGCGGCCCGACCGGAACGGCGACAATGACCTTTTTTGCTCCCTGTTTTTTGAGTATCTCCATTCCCATCATCACCGTCGAGCCGGTGGCGATCCCGTCATCAACAAGGATGATGATTTTATTTTTCCGGGAGAGCTTCTTTTTTTTCCCCCTCAATGCCTCGTACCTCTCCCCGGCCTCTTTCTGCTTGAGCTTTATCTGTGCTTTGAGGTAGCTCTCCGGCACCCCACCGGCGATTTCTTCATTGAGGTAATATCCCTCCGGCCCGGCCGCCCCGGCGGCTAATTCCTCATTTCCCGGGCAGCCAATCTTTTTGATGATAACAACGTCCAAAGGAACCTGTAATTCTTTGGCGATTTCATCGCCGACCACTACCCCGCCCCGGGGAATGGCCAGAACGAGAACATTTTTCCTCTTTTTATATTTGGTCAATTTGCCGGCCAATAATCTTCCAGCTTCTTTTCTGTTTTTGAAGAGCATCCCGGCAGCTAAGATGAAGAATTATTTAAAAGTTTCATTTTTAAATGAACAGGTTCTGAAGATGAGAACTGAATTTTACAGTTCCCCGCTCCTGCTAAGAGCAAACCCTTATAAATCTCCCGTCATTCTTCCGCCAAATGCAACAACAAGTCTTTGACCTGCTGCTGGAAAAAGATGATGTCACCTGGCGTTCCCTGCTTTTTGATTTGGTCCGGACGGAGCAGATGGATCCTTGGGATATCAACATCAGCCTGCTGACCAAAAAATATGTTCAGGTTATCAAGGAAATGCAGGAGCACGATTTCCGCGTTTCCGGGAAGATTCTGCTGGCCGCGGCTTTCCTGCTCAAAATCAAATCTGCCTACCTGATTGAGCATGACATCTCCAACCTGGACGCCCTGATCAACTCGACCCAAGAAGAGGTCAGCGAAGACGACTTGTTTGAAGATTTAAAGAACGGCCAAAGAAAGCCGGGCGACAGGTATCAGCTCATCCCTCGAAATCCCCAAGCCAGGAGCCGGAAAGTTTCAATCAACGACTTGATTGACGCTTTACAGAAGGCCATGGTCACCAAAAGGAAGATTCTCACCCAGCAGCGGCCGACTAAATTCATCCTTCCGGAAAAAGGGATTGATATCATGGGGGTGATCCGGGAATTATACCATAAGATTGTTTACTATACTCAAAAAGATTATCAGGAGAGGTTGACTTTTTCTAAATTATTGCCTCTTAATGCCGGGAAGAAAGAGAAGGCTTACACTTTCCTTCCCTTATTGCATTTAGAGCATCAAAGAAAGGTGGAGACGAGGCAGTTTAAACCTTTTGATGAGATTTATGTGAAGCTGTTGAAAGGGAGGGAAGCCCGTTAAGTTTAATTGTTAAAAATGATAAAATAAATTCTATTTTTTAGTTTGAAGTTTGTCGCAGATTTTTCTAGTCTTTTCTAAAATGTCATCCATTCTATCAAAACTCGGACTAGAATGGCCACTTCCTTCTGCCGGAATAAACATCTCTCCTATTTGATGTCCAGGGATTCTCTTCCCATTTGCATCATATCCCGAAATACTGAACGGCCCTGTAAAAACTCCCGTTAATCCTCTTGAGGGGGGTAATGGTTTACCCTCGCCTTCTAAAAGGCCTCTAAATGGAACTTTATCTTCTCTTCCTCTATATATTCTTAGTAAGTAAGGGAAATCGTAATCAGGAGATCGAAATCGTTGTTCTCTGCCATCTTCTAGAACCAACCATTCTTTTCCCGGAATTACTTCATAAATCCCGTCTTCTAATTTTTTTTCATCCACAATTTTTACCTAATCCAAACAATTTTCATCTAATCCTAAAGCTCGGCAGATAACCTCTCTTTTTGGCTCAACAACTTTCTGATTGACGTAAATCGCCGGGATTCTTTCTCCGCCCCATACCTGAAGCATATTAGTACTTTCTATGCTATTTTGTTTAAAAGTTAATTGACATACTCTTTCATCTAACTGGGGATCAATCGTACTGATGCCGCAGTACCTTTCTAAATTTATTTGATGGCCATATCTCCTCTCCAATTCATCAACGATCTTCTCTGTTTCCTGGCAGGGAGAACAACTTGGAGCAAAGAAATAATCAACTCTTTGTTTTTGACCATTCACCGTCGGTACAGTAGCACAGCCCAATGCCAGCAAAGGCGCAACAATTTGATAAAGTTTCATTGCAGGCAGTCAAGAATAAGCTTTGTTTATAAATTTTTTGGTTGTTGCTACTAAATAATAAGTAATCACCACAAAATAATAACCTGCCACCAATAAAAAGGTTGAATCAATTGATTTCCCTGTTTATGAGTCTACCCCCATCTTGAGCGATGTTCAGCGGCAATTTTCATTTTTCCCCGAAACTTTTTTAAACTTCTGCCCTAAAAATAACCAAGAAAGAAGGCAGATGTTTCTAAAACTAATCAACCAATGAAATCCACCCAATCCATCAAGGTACCTCAAAAAATTGTCGACCAGGTCATCGGCCAGGACGAAGCGGTCAACATCGTCAAAAAAGCCGCCCAGCAGAGAAGGCACGTCCTCCTGATCGGTGAGCCGGGAACGGGCAAATCAATGCTCGGCTTAGCCTTAGCTGAGCTCCTGCCCAAGGAAGAGCTCAAGGACATCCTCTCCGTCCCCAACCCCAACGATGAGAACAACCCGCAGATCAAGGAAATGCCCGCCGGGGCAGGCCGGGAAGAAATCAAAAAATACAGCTTTGACACCAAAGAAGTCTTCAAGAACAACAATTTTCTGCTTTTTATTGTGGCGGTCATCACCTTCGTCGCCCCCTGGTGGATTAGGGAAAGGTACCAGTCCGACCTGATGTTCACCGCCTTCTTTCTCGGAGGCATGCTCTTCCTGGCCGCTTTTGCCATCATGCTCAGCGTCGGGCAAAGGATGTTCAAGACAGGGAATGCCATCGCTCCAAAAGTAATTGTTGATAATTACGGGAAGAAAAGCGCCTCTTTCTTCGACGCTACCGGGTCGCATGCCGGAGCATTGCTGGGTGATGTGCTTCACGACCCGCTGCAGTCGGGCGGTTTGGGCACGCCGGCCCATCTGAGGGTGGTCGCCGGGCTGATTCATAAGGCCAATAAAGGGGTTCTTTTCATTGATGAGATCGCCACCTTAGAATATCGAACCCAGCAGGAACTGCTTTCTGCCCTGCAGGAGAAGAAATTTCCCATTACCGGGCAGTCGGAGCGCTCTTCCGGAAGCATGGTCAGGACCGATCCCGTCCCAACCGACTTTATCCTCGTGGCAGCGGGCAATGTCGAGACAATCAAGAATATGCACCCGGCCCTGCGCTCCCGGATGAGGGGCTATGGCTATGAAATCTACATGAACGAAACGATGGAAGACAATCAGGACAACCGCGTCAAGATTGCCCGCTTCATCGCTCAGGAAGTCAAAAAGGAAGAAGGAAAAATCCCTCCCTTCTCTTTAGAGGCAGTTAAAGTCATCATTGAAGAAGCCCGGAGGAGGGCCAACCGGAAAAAGCACCTGACTTTGCTCCTTAGAGGGCTGGGCGGCTTGGTTAGGGCTGCCGGCGACCTGGCCCGGGAAGAAAGCTCAGAATACGTCTTAGCCCGGCATGTGCAGGGAGCGAAAACTTTAGCCCGGCCGCTGGAGCAGCAGATCGCCGACCAGTTTATCGCGAGAAAGAAAGAGTATGAAGTCATTGTCACTTCCGGAAAACAGGTTGGCCGGGTCAATGGCCTGGCCGTGATCAGCGGAGGAGCCTCTTTCTCCGGCATTTTGCTGCCGATTGAGTCGGAGGTAACCCCGGGCGGAAAGAAATCGGAGATCATTGCGACGGGAAAATTAGGGGAAATCGCCAAGGAAGCAGTCAAGAACGTTTCTGCCATCATCATGAAATATTTTGGCGAGGACATTAAAGAAACGAAAGATATTTTCGTCCAGTTCCTGCAAACCTATGAAGGCGTTGAGGGTGATTCCGCTTCGATCGCCGTGGCGGTCGCCATCATCTCGGCCCTGAAGGAGATCCCGGTCAAGCAGGAAGTGGCCATGACTGGCTCTTTATCGGTCCGGGGGGAAGTCCTGCCCGTCGGCGGGGTTTCTTCCAAAGTAGAGGCGGCGATTGATGCAGGAATTAAGACAGTGATTGTTCCCCGGTCCAACCTGCAGGACATCGTCGTTGACCAGGAAAAGCTGAGGAAAGTCAGGATTGTTCCGGTGACGACGGTCGAGGAAGTCCTGGAGGAAGCTTTGGACTGGAGCGGCCGGAAAAAGCTGAAAGATTTGATTCTCAACGGAAAGAAGAATTAATTGACGTAAGGGGCGGGGTGAAAGAATTCTCTACTTTTCTCCAAAAGGAAGCGGCTTATGAGGACAAACAGTAACTACCGCATATTCTCCTGCAGGAGGATAAAACTCCCAGTGTTGGTCTTTACATCTATGTTTGTCTCCAACAGCATAAAGTCCTAACATTAGTGCGGCAGTCCCAGCAGCTAATTTATATCCTATGGGGATATTTGACCAAATATTTCTTAATGGATTAATTCTTGGTTTAGTAAATACTTCTCTTGCTCTGTTTAATTCTCTACCTTCTTTTTCGTAACCTAGAGCCTGCATAATGCTTCTTGCTCCCGCTTCAGTTCCGTCTGGATGTGAAAAAATTCCATGACCTATAATATAACCAAGATCATTTGTGTCCATAATTCTATGGTTTTCAGGAACATTTACAGCAGATAGTCCCCCACCAACAACATGAAGTGTTCTTTTGAGATTGCCTAATGGTTGATTACATCCTTTGTATTCTTGCAAGATATCTTCTTTAGATTCCTCTAAGCTTCCAATTGGACAAGGCGAAATAACTGCGTCAATTCCTGTTAAACGATCTAATGTCGTCATAACTTTATAACTGACCCCCCTCATTCTCTCTTTCCCATATATCCAGCGATTATCAAAATGCGAGAAAACAGGAACTCTTGATTTTTTTGTAAGTTCTCTTACAGCAGATAAACCTATTGTCCAAGCATTAACCATAACAGCATCTGCACCGTTGCTTATTGCTGTTTCATAAGAACATTGAAGATTATCTCCAGTAATATTTGCAAGATAAGTTTTTTTTCTTCCTGATAGCTCTTCTGCTCTTTTTGCTGCTTGTGCTACTGCTTTTACACGCTCTTCTAAAGGAGAATAAATTTCATCAGCCAGAAGCTCATCATCTTTAACCATATCAGCCCCACCAACCAGTGCTTCAAAGGCAAGTCTTGCATAGTCATTTACGTTAGAAATTCCAACACTAGGTTTGATTACTGCTATAATTATTGGTCTTCCATGAACGCCTAAATGTTTTCTTATACCTTCAATACCAAAATTTGGACCTTTGAATTGTTCTAAATAAGAATTTGGAAATTCAACATTGATTAATCTGATGCTTTCAAAGGGTTTTAAGTAGCCAATCTCACCAGTAAGAGCTGTTTGTAGTTTAGATAGTGATGGACCAAAATTAACTAATGGAAAAGCAACTTTAGCTGTTCCCCTATAGGTTCGTGTAAATAATCCGCCCTCAGATTGCAAATCAATTAGTTTACAACCATGTGATTCAATAATTTTGTCTGTCTCAGCAAGAGCCCTTCCTAAAGGACCCCAATCAGCACCGGAAGTAGACTGTGATTTGCATAACTCTATCACTGCATCCAAAGGATCACGTTTTGTTCTAAAGTTATAAGTGGCCTTAACATAACTTTCTGGATTTAGTTCTTTTCCTCTTGCGTCAAAAAGATCGCTCATTTTGTACACTAAAAGTAAGTCTATTTTTAAACATTCCCCCTATATTTCCTACAAAGTAGTTACATTAATCCTTCGAAATATTTAAATAACTCAACTAGCTATAACCCATTATCATGCAAGAAACCATGAACGTTCAAAAAATCGGACAAGATGTTCTCCACTAGTTAAAAGAATTTAACAAGAAAATGTGGGACACTGTCTCTTTTAGAATGATTCATGCTATGATGACCGAAGAACCAGTATTAAAAGATTCTTACCAAAAGACGCAAGAATATCGAAAGCAACGCTTCGAAAAAGCATTAAAGCAAGCCCATGGTGATAAAAGAAAAGCGTACCAACTTCTTGCTTCTGATAATTTTAACTAAAATTTAAAAATAAAGACCATTCTTCCCGGCGGGTGGGGCTGTAGTCTAGCTTGGTATGATTGGTGGTTCGGGACCGCCCGGCCGGGGTTCGAATCCTCGCAGCCCCATTTTCTTCCTTGAGTAATTTGAGCAAAGCTTGAGCTGGAGCACGGTTTTTAGCGATAAATGCAACTTGAGAATTAGACATAATGGTGTTAGGCTCTTCACTCCTCGAACTCGACCCGAGCGAACAGAGTGAGCTCTGGCTGGAGAGTTCAGAGCTGAGGGAACGAGAAAACAAAGAATATTGTTTTCGAAGAGTTTGCAGGGCAGCAATTTCGTGGGAGGGGGACGGAAAAAGCTTTTTGCTTCTTTTTCCTAAAAAGAAGAAATTAAAAAGGGCAGTAGTTAGTTTCAGGGAGTTTAGACTCAGTTTAGCCAAAGTTGTGCGAACGCTTCTCTTTAAAGAATTGAATCCATTTTTCTCTATTCCAATTAGTTTTAGTATGACAATTCTTACATAAAGTTACAAGATTCTCAGGATTACATTTTTTTTTTATTATAGTCTATATGATGAACCGGATAGCCCTTCTTGAAACATATTTGACAAGTGTAATTGTCCCTTTCTCGGATAAGATTCTTTAATACATCAGTCCATTCAGGAGAATAAGGTTCAAATGATAAACCTCCTTTCCAAGAAGTAGATTTTTCACCCATTAGGCCTTTATTCCAAGCGACTTGCAATCCTTTTATTCCCTTATTCCAAGGGACGTGCCCCTTAAGCAATTCGCTCAATTTTTTCCTTGCCTCTGGATTTGAAAAGAATTGCTTAATTTTCTCACTTTGTTTCTTCCTTAATTCAGGATTAGCCCAAGCTTTTCTAAAATTTTCGCTCATTCTCCTTCTATACTCTGGATTAGAAGTTATCTTTTTAATAGAAGCTCTTTGTTTTTCTATTTGTTCTTTTGAAGGAGGTATACCTTTATTCCAAGCAGGTTTTCCTTTTTGAGCTTCACTCATTCGTTTAAGTTGCTCAGGCGTATAAACGCCCGTTCTTCCCGTGTTCCACGTGATGTTTCCTTTCTTAAATTGAGTTCTCAGGGAATTATGATGTCCTTTCTCGGCTAAGCTTAACTTCCTTCTTGTTTCTTCTCGCATAGGAATACCTTTATTCCAAGAAGGCTTTCCCTTCTTTGCTAAGCCCATCTTTAGTTTTATTTCAGGGTGAGCGAATAAAGTTGCTTTATAACTTGCTTTTTGTTTTTCTATTTGCTCTTTGGAAGGAGGTATACCTTTATTCCAAGCTTTTTGTCCTTTGTGGGCTAAACTCATTTTTATTCTAAATAAAAGATTAGCGATAACTTTTTGTCGGGCTTCTCGAAGTTTTCTTTTATGCTCTTCTGTTAAGGGGATCCCTTTTCTTTTAGAGGGATGACCCTTAAATGCTTCAATCATTCTTGCTCTGTATTCAGGATTGGCCCAAAGTTTTTTTACTGAATTGCTTACTTTCTTTCTTATCTCGGGGTTAGCCATTTCTTTTTTATGGGCTTCACTCATTTTTTGTTTAGATTCTTCGGAATGGGGTGTATTATGAACCATACTCAAAGAAAGAATCTTTAGCTTAAAAATTTGTCCTTTCGTTCGTCGTCTGCCCCCTCTTTATGATAAAATCCTGAAATGAAATTTCAGCTATCTTTCGTGCTTTTTCCGTCGGGCGGGGGAGGTATGACTGCCCTGCAAATTGAGCCTAACGTTCCAGGCTGGGTCACAATTACCAAAAGTGTATACTGGCGACACCGTCCGACTACGTATCTTACAAAAATAGGCCGTGCCAAAACACCAAATCAGGTATCCGACGACATGCGCCGACGAATTATGGGACAGCCAGGTTCGTTATGCTTAATCTCAGCAATTTCGCAGTATTAAAGCCTAAAACCTAAAAATTTGATGTCCCATCATCAGATATTTCTAAACTACGGTTCAGTAAGTTGGCTCGTAGATATTTACGTCAGTTGGGGAAGCCGAAGCCAGCGATGGCCGGCAGGTAACAAAAACCCGCTTTTGACGAGCGAGTTTTTGAGCTTCAAATTTGAAGTAACAAAAACCCGCTTGCGCACAAGGCAAGCCGCCAACTAAATCCGCCAACTAAAATACATACTTTCCATGATTAATTTTTTAAATAACCCCCAATTCTCCCGGCAGATGGAGCTGCCCCCGCACTACGACCCCAAACAAGCCGAGCCCAAATGGCAGAAATATTGGGAAAAAGAGAAAATCTATGCTTTCGACCCCAGGGACAATAAAAGAGAAATCTACAGCATTGACACCCCTCCCCCGACCGTTTCCGGGAAAGTCCATATCGGCCATGCCTTTTCTTATTCCCAGCAGGACTTTGTCGTCCGGTTCCAAAGGATGAGGGGCAAAAATATCTTCTATCCCTTCGGGACGGACAATAACGGCGTGCCGACTGAGAGGCTGATCGAGAAGACGATGAAAGTCAGAGCCAGGGACATGCCCCGGGAAGAGTTCATCAAGCTCTGCCTGGAAGAGCTGGAGAAAAACCTTGTCCCAAAGTACATCAGCAACATGAAACAATTGGGCATCAGCTGCGATTACGACTTGTTCTATACGACCATCAATGAGCATTGCCGCCGGATTTCCCAGCGCTCCTTCATTGAATTGTATCGGGCTGGCCGGGAATACCGCAAAGACGCTCCTTCAATGTGGTGCCCGGAATGCGAAACGGGCATTTCTCAGGTTGAATGCATCGATAAGGAGATTCCTTCCTATTTCAATGAGCTGGTCTTTAAAGTGGGAAACAAGGACTTGATCATCGCCACCACCAGGCCGGAACTCCTGCCGGCCTGTGTGGCCGTCTTCTACCACCCTGACGACCAGAGGTATCAGAAATTAAAAAGCAGGAAAGCCAAAGTGCCTTTGTTTGGCTTTGAAGTGCCGATCATGGAAGATGAGCGGGCGGATCCGGAGAAAGGGACGGGGATCGTCATGTGCTGCACTTTCGGCGATCAGACGGATATGGAATGGCAGAAAGCCCATAACCTGCCGATTAAGGAAGCCATCACCAAGGACGGGAAAATGTCTGCCCTGGCCGGGAAATACGCCGGGATGAAAATCCAGGAAGCCCGGAAGGAAATAATTGAGGAACTGAAAAAGAAAAAATGGCTGATTAAACAGGAAGCAATCAAGCATGCCGTCAATGTCCATGAGCGGTGCGGCATGGAGATTGAATATATCAAATCCAAGCAGTGGTTCATCCGATACCTTGATTTAAAAGAAGAAATGCTCCGTTGGGGGAAGGAACTGAACTGGTTCCCCGGGCATATGTTCAACCGCTATGAAAACTGGGTCAAGGGCTTGCAATGGGACTGGCTCATTTCCCGGCAGCGGTATTTTGGGGTGCCTTTCCCGGTCTGGTACTGCGCCAAATGTGAGGCAGTGATCCTAGCCGAGGAAAAGGATCTGCCGGTCGATCCCCTGAAAGACAAGCCGCCTAAGGCTCAATGCCCGAAATGCGGCCATGGCTCATTTATCCCGGAGAAAGATGTCCTGGACACCTGGGCCACCTCTTCACTGACCCCGCGGCTGGCGGTTGAACTGATGCCCAAAGAAGTGCAGGGCCGGCTTTTCCCGATGAGTCTGAGGCCGCAGGCCCATGATATCATCACCTTCTGGCTCTTCAATACCGTCATCAAGTCAAATCTTCATTATCAGACCAAACCTTTTTGCGATGTGATGATTTCCGGCTGGCTGCTTGACCCGAAAGGCAAGAAGATGTCCAAGTCCAAGGGGAATATCATTGAGCCGCAGGAAATCATCGGCAAATACGGCTCGGACGCATTAAGGTTCATGGCCGCCGGGAGCAAATTAGGCGAAGATCTTCCTTTCCCGGAGAAGGACGTGATCACCGGGCAGAAAATGATTACTAAGCTCTGGAATGCCTTTAGGTTCTGTCAGATCCATTTGGAGGATTATCAGGAAAGCGGAGCGGCGGAAACAGGAGTGAGGGAAACATTTGACCGGTGGCTGCTGAGCAAGCTGCATCAAGTCATCCGCGACGGCACGGAAAACTTTGAAAGATACGAATATTCCCGGACTAAGCTGGAGGTAGAGAAATTCTTCTGGCACCTTTTCTGTGATCATTATTTGGAAATCGTCAAAGACCGGCTTTACAATCCAACTCTCAGGGGAGTGGAAGCCCGGCAAAGCGCCCAGCAGGGGCTTTACACTGCTTTCCTGGCCATTCTCCAGCTGACCGCTCCGATTATGCCCCATATCACTGAGGAGATTTATCAACTGTATTTTGCCCGGAAAGAAGGGAAGAAGAGTATTCATCTTTCGGACTGGCCAAAATATAATCCTTCCCTGATTGATGAAGAAGCGGAGCTGGCCGGCGATATTGGTGTAGATATCATTAACACCGTCCGTAAATATAAATCGGAGCGGCAATGGTCGATGAAGGAAGAGTTAAGCATGCTGGTTCTGGTCAGTGAAGAGAAAGAGTTTAAGAAGACGGTCAATTCCATTTTAGGCGATTTGCAGGCAGTCCTGAAGGTGAAAGAAGTCAGATTTGAAGGGGAGACGGAGACGGAAACAGAGAAATTTTCGATTAAGGTAGGGATTGTCCGGTAGCCGGGCGGGGGTAACAAAAGCCCAAATTAAGCTCAAATGAACGAAAGGTTTTTAAGCCAAATAGGAATAATCAGCTTAAACAGGTGAGAGAGGGGTTTTTCTCACAATTAAAGAGAATCAATAAAGATAATTAAATATGAAGGAGGGATGAGAAAATGGTCGAAGCTTATTGTGTGAAATGCAAAAGCAAAAGAGAAATGAAGGATGCTAAGGAAGTGGGCATGAAAGGGAAGGGCGGCGTGCAGAGAAGAGCGATGAAAGGCAAGTGCCCTAAGTGCGGAACAACCATGTTCAGGATCTTGGGCGCTAAGAAGAAGTGAGTTTGACTGATTTTTTATTCTTTTTATTTACTTTCTTTTATTGATAGGTATACTTTTTTCTTGACCGCTTATATTTTCTTGATAACCAGCCCCTGAATAGTATCATCAATCTGATAACCTAACTTCTTAATCTCCTCCCTCAACCGGTCTGCTTTAGCCCAATCTTTGGCTTGACGGGCTTTCTCCCTCTCCTCAGCCAACTCCCGCACCGTTCGAGGAATCTTCTCTTTTTTTATTGAACCTAACCCTAAACCAAAAACTTCATCAAACTTCAGGACCAAAGCATATTTATCTTTATGCGATAATTCGCTCTTCAAAACCTCCCACATCACGGCCAAAGCTTTAGGGGTATTCAGGTCATCGTTAACCGCTGAAGTAAACTTTTTCAGATATTCAGTAGGAGCCTTGCTTTTAGCGCTTTTAATACCCATAATGTGCTCAACTAATTTCTTTCTAGCTATCTTCGCCCCTTTCAGTCCTTCATCGCTGAACATCAAAGGCTTGCGGTAATGCGTGCCTAAACAAAAATACCGAAAGTCCAGCGGCTCAAACCCTTTTTCTTCCAGCTTGGACAGGGTGATGAAATTATCGCCCGACTTGGCCATTTTTTCCTTCTCCAGGATAAGGAACTCATTATGCAGCCAGTATTTCACCCAGGGCTTCTTCCCAAAAGCCGCTTCCGATTGAGCAATTTCATTAGTATGATGCACAGGGATATGGTCAATGCCCCCGGTATGAATATCAAACTGTTTGCCGAGATATTTGCTGCTCATCGCGCTACATTCTAAGTGCCAACCAGGGTATCCGGAGATTCCCCAGGGAGACTTCCATTTCATTTCCTGCTCGGTGAACTTGCTTTTAGTAAACCACAGCACGAAATCATGCTTGTTTTTCTTGTTTGGGTCTTTCTCCACTCTGGCTTTACTTTCCTCATCAAGCTTTAGGAGAGCTAATTTCCCATAGTCTTTTAATTTAGAAGTGTCAAAATAAACATTCCCACCGGCCGTATAAGTAAATCCCTTCTTCTCCAAGGTTTTGATCATTTCAATCTGCTCGGCGATGTGGTCGGTCGCCCGGCACCAGATATCAGGAGGGAGAATATTCAGCTTCCGGATATCCCTCCGGAAAGCATCGGTGTAGAACTCAGCAATCGTCCAGACCGATTTCTTTTCCCTTAAAGCCGCTTTAAGCATCTTGTCCATGCCTGTGTCGGCGTCAGAAGTCAGGTGCCCGACATCGGTGATGTTCATGACCTGTTTGACTTTGAAATCGTTGAATAAGAGAACTCTTTTCAGTATGTCAGAGAAGATATAACTGCGCAGATTGCCCAGATGAGCGTAGTTGTAGACAGTCGGTCCGCAGGAATACAAACCCACCTGAGGGGGATTAATTGGCTTAAAGCGTTCTTTTTTCCTGGTTAAGGTGTTATAAAGATGTAAGTTCATCTTCACCTCCACTGTAATCATTTTCAGGCACTTTATTAATTATTATCTTCCCGCCCAAAAGATAAAGTAGAGCAGTATGGATATTAAAACCACCGCTATTACCCAAAATAAGACAGGGTTAATCATTCCCTTTTTCATGGTCATTACCTCCTTTCGGTTCAAAATAGATGGCAAAAAAGAAAAAGATAATCAAAGTCAATAGTATAATATAAGTATAAAGATAATACTTCAGCTCTAAATTGGTTAATGAGAAATAATAGGTGATAGCTGCAAATAAGCCGATGATAGTCATAAACATAGTAACAGTGTTAACTGCCAAATTCCATCTCTGATAATCCATAAAATCAAAGAAAACGCAGAGATTATTAAAGGTTTGCCTGCTTCTGTCTGTAGAGGTTTATGGTTTGCGATAGAAGGTTAAGTATTGTAAACGGAATACAAATGAGAGATATCTAAAATTTAAGGGGGCATATAGTTTTGCACTAACTTTAACATCCTATCTGCCCGCTTTTATCTTCGAATCATCTGCATTCCTGACTTTGCTCTCCTGCTTTCACTCGTATCGTAAAGCATCCACCGGCTTCAGCTTCGAGGCCTGATATGCCGGCAACACTCCCGACGCCACTCCTACCATAAAAGCAAACAATAACCCAAACACGACTACAATTATCTCGATTTTAATAATCAGCAAAAATCCCGCATTCTTTGAAAAAGATCCGATGGCTAACGCTAATCCTGCGCCTAAAGCGGTCCCCAATAATCCGCCCACTAATCCAATCAATCCTGATTCAATCAAAAATATCTGCAAAATATCTGAATTTTGGGCACCAATCGCTTTCATAATCCCAATATCCTTAGTCCTTTCCAGTACGCTGGTGTACATCGAATTCATAATCCCAATAGCCCCCACTAATAATGAAATCGCCGCAATCCCCACCAGCACTGCCTGCATAATCCCTAAAATTTGATTAATCTGCTCCAATATTTGCGCTGCCGTAAGCACCTGAAAGTTAATGTCTCCCCGCTTTCGCTCCAATTCTTTTTCAATCCGTTCCTGCAATAAAAGGATATCAGAACTTGATTTAACTTGGGCAATAATCATGTCGACGCTTTCGGGCGCGTCAAAGATCTCCTGCGCCGCTTCTAAGGGAATGTTTATCTGATTATCATCCTGGGCGTTGCCTATTTCTTCCAGAATTCCTACTATCCTAAACTCAATTTTATTGATGGTAATTTTATTCCCCACCGTTAATTCCCGGGAGAACATTTCCTCCACCACTCGCGAACCGATAATAGCTACATTCTTTTCACCATCTTTGATAATTCTGCCGGCCTGCAATTCCACGCCAGTATCAGCATAAAATTCTTCGAAATGTTCAGCGGGAAGAGCGCCGATGAGAGTAAAGCCAGCTTCTTTCCGATAGGTAATTTCAGCGCTCCGAAATAATCCCGGCAGGACATATTCAAAGCCGGCAATTTTCTCAATAGTTTCCACATCCTCAGTAGTTAAGCCTTGCGACAAGGTCCCAGGCCCCTGAAATCCCTTTGCAGAAATTAAAATGCGGTTGGCGCCAAATTGCTCAAATTGCTGCCCTAAAGTGCTTTCTAAACTTCGGGAGATAGTGAGAAGTGAAATAATAGCCGCCACACCAATAATGATCCCCGCCACCGTCAGCCAGGAACGCAGCTTTCTGTGCCGAATGCTGTTCACCGCCATCAAAAAGTAATCAAAGCGCATTTTTTCTTTTTCTTTTCCTGTAGATGATAAAGAGAATCGCCACCACTATAATTCCTATAAGCCAAGGCAGGTATGCCCAATTGTTTTTTGCTAAACCTAACCGCCGGGCTTCTTCTGCTGTATACACTTTTAATTTGATTAATTTACTGTCAACAAATTTCTGGTTGCCGGCATCCAGATATTCTATATCCAAGGCCAGAATAGGATCAGCCATTTGGGGAATAACCGTAAATTCTTCTGTTTCAAAATCTCCCACCTCTATCTCCCCGACATACAAAGAGGGTGAAGAAACGATTTCATATCCGGAGATTTCCCGCAGCCTTACTTTAAGGAATTGAATCTCTGCTAATCCATCATTCACAAATTTAAGGGTAACTTTTCCTTGCTCCCCCACCATTAAAATATCAGTATTGTCCAGTATCATTTCCAGATGAGCCTGAGCAGTAACCTCCACTCCGATCAACGAAGTAGTGCTGGCCGCGCCATGGGTAATCACGACGGGGATTTTATAGATTTGTACCGGCGCATCAGGCAGGGCCCGGAGGGTAAAAAACATTGTTTCATGCCGATGATCACGTATTTCATCTACGGCCCTCTCAGTCGAAGAGCCTAGCGGAGCAAAGGGAACCTGCGACAAATCTAATCGCACGATGACATTCTCAATATCCTCGTCCCCGGCATTTTCAAGCTTTAGTTCTAAGATAACATCCTGGCCCGGCAGCACTTTATCAGGAGTAGCTATAAATGAATCAATAGTAATCTGAGCAGATGCTAAAGGAACGGCAAGAGCTAAGACGATGAACACTATAAATAACAACTTCATTTTTTCACCACTTGGCCATCTTTTAATCGTATGATCTTATTCGCTAATTGGGTTAACACGGGATTATGCGTCACCAGAATGATAGTTTTCCCTTTCTGGTGCAGATCTTTAAGAAGCTTCATAATTTCATCACCCGTTTTTGTATCCAGGTTTCCCGTGGGTTCATCCGCCAAAATAATGTCTGGATCATTGATTAAAGCTCTGGCAATGGCCACTCTTTGCTTCTGTCCACCTGACAATTGATTTGGCAGGTGGTACATTCTGTCGGCCAGCCCCACTTGCTGCAATAACTGCTGGGCTTTAGACTGCCTCCTGGATCGTAAAACCCCTTGAAACATCATCGGCAGGGCCACATTGTCCAGGGCATGCAAGCTGGGAATTAGGTTAAAAGTCTGGAAAATAAATCCAATTTGCCTGCCGCGTATTTGAGCGAGGTCGCTTTCTGAAAGATGTTGGATATTATGATTGCCAAGATAAATATTGCCTCTGGTAGCTGTATCCAGGCAGCCGACTAAATTCATGGCCGTGCTTTTGCCCGAGCCGCTGGGCCCTATTAAAGCGACAAAATCTCCTTTCTGGATTTCTAAGGAGACGCCGTTAATGGCCGGAACCGGGACTCCACCCAGAGTATACACTTTATAGACGTCCTGAAGCTTAATAATAGGAGGCATGATAGTGTTCAGAGTGACAGTAATTTATAAATCTTTGTAATAAAGAGTATTTCAAAGTAGTGACATCCCCCTCAGAATTTGAGAATTTCGGTTTTTTGCAGACTTTCCCCCAGCAACCTTTCCCAATCCAATTTCTCCAGCTCTTTCTTAATGTCTTCCAGCTTAGACTTGGTCGCCGGATGTTTCGGCCCTAACAAGCAGCAGATCTCCGGTCCGGCCGAGATTTCGTAAGTGCCGATTTCCCTGGCTTGCTCGATAATTTCCTGTTTGTCGAAAGCCAAAACCGGCCGGAAAATCTCTAAGCCAATACATTGGGTGATGACGCTTAAATTGCTTAAGGTCTGGCTGGAAACCTGAGCCAGGTTCTCCCCAGTAATAAGATATTTAGCCCCTTCCTTTTCGGCGATTTTCTCCGCCGCCTTGAGCATGAGGATTTTCTGGAGGATGAAATATTTTTTAGGAGCGCATTTCCCGGCCAGTTCCTTCAGGACTTCGACAAAAGGGACGAGGTAAAGCTTGCTGAGGCCGAGGATCCGGGCAATCTTTTTGACTTTTTCGATCTCTTCCCCGCTGGAGAGAGGCACCTGGTGAAAGGTAAGGGCCACCAATTCCAGCCGCTCTTTCATCAGATGGCCGGCGACGGCTGAGTCGATTCCTCCCGATAAAAGCAGGATCCCTTTTTCCATCTTTCCCGGATTATCAGGGGATTATTTAAGTGTTTTGGGGAATTTTAAATCGTGCAGCAAAGGCTGTTCATTATGCTTAATCTACTTAGAGCTTCCCAATTTCGCAGAACTAATGTCTACGACGAGATGTTTTTTATCGGGTACAGAGACATATACTTCTTCCCCGCCTTTAAGGTTTAAACTTCTGGCTACATCTTTGTTGATGTACATCCCTAATCTGTCTTGAGATAACTTGATTATTTTTTGCTTGATCTTTAAAGGCGCCTCTCTAAGCTCTTCAACTACTTTCTTGGAAGACAATGGTTCAAATTCGAAGTAATCACAATTGAGGCATTGATAACTAACTGCTTTGCTTTTAGCCCCGGCTACATTTACTTCAATTTTTCTTAAATTATCTTCGCATTTTGGACATTTCATTTTTCTCAATGCCCCTCCGTTTAAACTCAGAACTTCCTTTTCCTCACCTTGACAAAATCGCCCAAAGTCGGCTCGTCATTTTTCCTGGACAACTCAATCTTGCCCCCAACTTCCTCATCCTCTTCCACCAGATTGATGCCTAAAATCCGCCCAATCTGCCGGGCGGCTTCAATCCGTGGTTTCAGGCCGCCCGATTCCCATTTCGCGACGACACTCTCCCGCTCATTGAGCAGTTTGGCAAAATCTTCCTGATTCATCCCCAGCTTCTCCCTGGCTGAGCGGAGCAGGGAAGGGTAACCGTCAGTCACTTTAAACTCCAGCTTCTCTTTTTGAACAAATTTCTGTTCGGAGGAAAAAAGGCGGCCGGCAGAGAAAAAGGAACTCGGGCCGGGCATTTTCTTAACCTGGCCATGCTTAGCACAGGCCGGGCAGATATTCAATTCCGCCCCTTCCACCTCGGCGGCAACTAAACTTTCTTCCCTCCCGCACATTTCGCAAGGCATTTTAGGGAGGCAAAGGCAATCCAATTTAAATAAATTTCCCTGGCTTGGTAAATATAATCCACTTAATTGACCTTGCCTCCATGCAATAATATCCGGACACGACACCCCTAAATATATCCACAATCTTTTTAAATACCCCGCCAAATAGGACAAAATCATGGCTAAAACTGAAGTCAAGAAAGTCAGCCGAATCCGGAGCAAGAATAAAACCTGGTACAAAATCCTGGCTCCCAAAGCCTTCGGCCAGAAAGAGATGGGGGAAACCTACCTCGGCCGGCCGGAAGAGGCCCTCGGCCGGAAACTCAAAATCAACCTGAAGGAGCTGACCGGTGACATCAGGGACCAGAATGTCTACTTAAAATTCCTGATGGATAAAATCGAGGGAACAACGGTTAGGACTTCACTCATCGGCTACCAGATGACACCGGCCGTCATCAAAAGATTGGTCCGGAAAGGGGCCGACCGAGTCGATGACTATTTCATCACCCATACCAGATCCGGACAGCCGGTGGTCGTCAAAACTTTGCTGATCACCCTCCGCAAAGCCCAGAAATCCGTCAAAACGAAACTGAGGAAACTGACCCAGGAAGTACTCAAGGAGGAAGTCAAGAAAGGGGATTTGGATTTCTTTGTCACCAACCTGATCAATGCCAACATCAGAAACCTGCTGAAAAAGAAGTTAAACAAAGTCTATCCTCTGAGGGAAGCGGCTATCAGAATTTTGTTTTATAAAAAAACGGCGGGAGAAAATGAGGAAAGGCCGGAGCCGGAAAAAAAGCCTGCTGAAGAAAAATCTGCTGAAGAAAAAGCAGAAACAGCAACAGCTGAGACGACAGAACAGGTTTCATGAAATTCTTAACCTTTGTCGACATCCATGGGGATAGGAAAGCGGTCAGGGAGCTAGTCCGGCGGGCGCAGGAGGAAGATATTGATTTTGTCATCTGCGCCGGTGATTTTTCCCAATTCGGCCGGGGGATGAGATTTGTCCTGGAGAAATTCAATGCCTTAGGCAAGAAGTTCTATGCCCTCCCCGGCAACCATGAGGAGGAGCGGATGGGAATTCTTTCTGAGTACCAGCATTGCATTGATTTTCATCAAAGGGCGGTCAAAGCCGGCGACTATTATTTGCTCGGTTACGGGGGCAATGGTTTTGCCATGGAGGACGCCCGCTTCCGCAAGATTGCCCGGGAATGGTACGGCCGATACAAAGGGGAGAAGATTGTTTTAGTTACCCACGGCCCGCCGTTGGGCTGTGATGTTGACTTATTGCAGAAGCGCCATGTCGGCAACCGGGATTTCCGCCAATTCATTGAGAGGATCAATCCTAAGTTAATGATTTGCGGGCATTTGCATGAAACGGCGGGGCAGACCGACCAGATTGGCCGGACGAAGGTGGTCAATCCCGGCTGGGACGGGATGGTCATTGAGCTGAAATGAAAAGAGAAAAGAAGTTACTTTACCAGAAGAGTATGTGGTGCAGGAGTAACTGAGGCTTACTTGTTTCATAACTTTTATTAAGCAGGTTAGTGAGGTAACTATATGATTGGGATTGATAACTTTTTTGCCGGATACAAATCTGGAAAACAGAGAGCCGCAGATCTTGAAGACTGTAGAAGATTAGGAGAAGAATTCTTAGCCGGCCGTGGGCGAAACAGTCAAGGAAAAGATGTCTATGGTATTTTAGATCAAATCAGAAAATTAAAAGATGAGCCGTCCAAAACATATTGGGGGTTGGTTGGATTTTTAACCTATCAAACTCTACACCCAGTAAAATCATACCGAGATAATAGGGATATTACAACCATTATCCTAAATGAAGTAAGACCCGTTTAAGATGTAATCAGTTTAATCATCTGTTTTCTTTTACTGCGTTTCCATAAAGACTTTCCTCACCCTGATAGCCAACCCTTTCTCTTTAGTATTAATCTCCACGCCCGACATCAAGGCTTCGCCAACAGCTACTAATTCATTCTTTAAAGTCATGATGGCGATAGTTTCCCCTTTCTGAAAATTCTCCAATTTAGAAATTCCCGGAACAGCCACATCCCGACCGTGGGAAACACTTTCAATCGTCGTGTCAAAAATCCAGCATTTGGGAATAAAAGCCAGGGCTTTCTCGACGGGCTGCAGGCAGTATCGGAGAAATTTATCATTGTTTTCTTCCTTATAGAAATAGTAAGCGTCCTGCAAATCATTCAAAGTGATTAAATTATCCTCTTCGGTAAAAGGGCCGGCTTGGGTTCTTCTTAGTTCAGCCATGTGTGCTCCCGTGCCCAATACCTTGCCGATCTGATCACAGAGCTTCCTGATATAGGTTCCTGCCTGGCACTTGACCCGGAAAAGGACATCCCGGCCTTTGATTTCCAGGACCTCAAACTCATAAATCTCTCTTTCCCTTTCCGTCCGTTTGACGGCGCTCTTAACCGGCGGCAGCTGCCTGATCATTGGTTCGGCAGCCGGCGTGGCGG
>CAYWPJ010000010.1:0-10028 GCA_964460195.1 uncultured Methanosarcinales archaeon | reverse complement strand
TCTTGCCGGTGAAACTTTTGACCGCCTCCCTCAGCTGGGTTTCTTCCGCCTCTCGGTGCAGGTGCATGATCCCGACGTATTCTTTAGGTGCAGTCAGCAGGAACTGAGTGATCCGGGTGGCTTTTCCCAGAGCGATCGGCTGGACGCCGGTAACTTGCGGGTCTAAAGTGCCGGAGTGGCCGGCTTTCTTGATGCCGAGGATTTTCTGCACGTAATCGGAAACTTGGTGGGAAGTCGGGCCTCTAAGCTTGTCAATGTTAACGATGCCGTAATTGACCAATTCTTCCGTTGTCCTTTCTTCCGGCGGTTTGCCGAATTCTCCCTTCTCTTCCTTTTTGATAAAGATTTGCCCGTCTTTCATGATAATTAATTTCCTCCAATCATTTAAAAATTATGGGAGATTATTTAAGATTTTTATTAATATTAGAACCGGCCGGGGATCATTCCTGTTTCCCTTCTCCTTCCTTAACTTCTTCTTTCTCTTCCTTCTTTTCTCTTGTCTTTTCTCCCTTCTTTCTTTTTTTCTTCTCTTCCTCTTCCCTGGGCTTAGCGCCAAACAATTCGGCCCTAACCAGGCCTTTATCGTCTTTAATGACCGTCACCTTAACATGATGCGGCGGGTTCTTCATGCCGTGCTGCCACAATTTCTCGTTCAAGGCCGGGCCTAACTTAGGATCCTCTGACTTCATGTGCCGAACCAGGAATTTCTTGACCGCCCTGACGGCTTTCGGCGTCCTCTTCCACCGGGGCACTTTATGGTATTCTTTGCGCAGAGGAATGTTGTAAGTCCTTTCCAGTACCGTTTTAGTTTCTTCTTTTTTAGCCACCATTTTTATCGGGGATTATATTTTAATTACACCTTAATCTTGCTTCTCCGCCAATTCCTTTTGACATGGGTATGCCGTGACGGGTGGACCCTTCTTCCAGCGCCGTAAATCTTGAAAACCGTCCAGAAAGGAGCCCAGCGGGTCTGCCTGCCTTTCTTGATCAGGCGCCTTTTCCTTGCCGGGTGTTTGAAATGAGCCATCTTATTCTCTGTATCTTTTATTGTCCGTATTGTTCTTGTCTACATTCTCTGAAATTTATTTTCAGGGATTATTCCTTATGATGCGCCTGTTTGGCAATCTGCACGGCAATCTTGTCCAGGAAAGAAGTTCCCCTGGCAGTCAGGACCCTTCCTTTATGCGCCCCTTTCTCGGCCTGCTTAACCAGCTCCGCCTTCTCCAGCTGCTGCAGGATCTTCCGGATGATCGAGCCGCCGGCCTTGTAAAACCTTTCCGGCTGATGTCCTCGGTTCTTCTTTCCGCCGTATTTAACCCTGAGTTTCTGCGTGCCGACCGGGCCGAGTTTGGCGATGCTCCTGAGGAGAGCCGCCGAGCGGTGATACCACCAGTCTTCATTTTCCGGCAGCCTTTCCTGGCTTCGGCCGGTCTTGACAAATTTGCTCCAGGGCAGGGGCTGGACGAGCTTCTGCTTTTTCAGTTCTTCCGCCGCCTTGCTGATCAGTTCGCCCGGCTTAACGAGCAGGATGTGAGTCATGTTGGGGTTGAGAAAGGAGCGGATTTATAAAGATTTCTAAGTTCGTAACCCCGTCGGCGTCTCCCCCCCGGCGGGAGAAAGATTTAAATAGATTAAGGGATTTTATTCTCTTAAATTTAACAATCCATAAAAAGATAATATTAAATAAACTTAACATTCATAAAAAATAGAGAAATAATAAATTAATTTAAAAGGTGATGATGATGAAGAAAGAAAACTTTTTTGTCCTGACCCTGCTCCTGCTGACTTTTATCTCAGCCGGAAGTGTTGTCGCAGAGATAGACATTGGCAAAGCGGTCAGCCAGATTTTAGACATTGGCAGCCTGAAATTTCTCTTTGGAGCGAGCGCTGATAACCAATTGATTGGCTTTGTCCGGATTGTCGTGGCGATTTTGGTTTTTGCCCTCCTTTACCTGGGATCGTCGATGATTCCGCACATGAGCAAGAATATTGCCATCACTATTAGTATCTTATTGTCTATTATTACTGCCGTCTTCCTTCCCAAGGAAGTTCTGCTGGTGTTTGGCGAAACCTATGCGACGATTTTCGCTCTGATTATCATCGGCGGGCCGATCATTGCTATCATGGCTCTCTGTTTCTTCACTCCTACGCCGAACCGGGCCGTCGCTTTTATCAAGTTTTTAACGGTTTGTTTTGTGATGTGGCTGATTGCCAAGATTTCCGTTTGGGCGGGAAAACTCGGCAGCGCGACCGGGAGGGTGATATAAAATGGCATTCCCCCCATCATTTGTGGACTTAATCGAAGCGATAGAAGAATATGCTTACCTGGTTTTGGTGCTGGCCGCTGCCTACTATCTCTGGCTGACGATCAGAGGAACAGAAGGAAAACCCGGGGAAAAAGCCTGGGGAGTGGGAGCAGAGCAGGGAAAACGCTTTTGGAAATGGGGCGGGCTGAAGACGGGGTGGAGCAAAGAAGCCAAAGAAGCAAAAAGAGTCCAGAGAAAGGCCAAAAGAGAAAAAACCGCTGTCCTCAATGAGTATCTGGAAGAAAAGAAAGAATTAACCTTACTGGAAGATGCAGAGAAAAAACTGGCGGCTTTTGAGGGAGTTGTTAATGCCGGGATGGCCGCGGCGAGCACCAAGAAAAACGCCGTCACCAGCAGCTATGATGATTTACTGAACGCCGCCCGAGCGGCCGATAAAGAGGTTAGAAGGCTAAAAAGCCGCACCTGGAGGCAGGAAAGACGGGCTAAGGCTTTGCTCGAAGAACTGGAAGATGATAAATTGATTGAAGCCAGTAAACTAACCACCATCAAAAGCAAAGAAGCCCAGATCTTAAAACTTCATGACGACCTGAACGTCAGGCTGGATAAAATAATGGCCGAACTGGAGGGTCCCGTCGGGGCGAAAGTCGAGCTGGTCAGAAAGAGCAAGGGAGCCGTTTTGAGTCCAAGGACGGTTTTAGGAACCAAGAAGATACCCTTCGCTTCACTTTTAGCCGATATCTATAAGGCTTTGCTCTGGGTAAAGACGGAGTTAGTTGCGGCTAAGAAAGATCAGGAACAATCCTACAAGGATGCGGAAAGCTTTGTCGCTGACTTCGGGAAGCTCTGGAAATAATTTTTTTTATAATCATCTTTTTTACTTTTCGCTTTATTATGTTATTTTTGTATTATTTTCTTTATTTAGGAGGGCATATTTTCGTTACCTTCTCAAAACCCAAAAATATTATAAACCCCTGAATACTTCCAACTTAAATCATGAAAAAGAGCTGGCTGACCGGAATGACTTGGCTAATGCCGGCCTGGCTAATATTATTAATCCCTTTTGCCCTGGCTGATGCTGGCTCGGCTTTAAGCAATGTCTGGGGAAAGCTCCTTTCCCTGGGCAGTCTCTCATTTTTAGGAATTTCCGATGGTTCGGCAGTCGTTGCTTTCACCCGAATCCTGATAGGGATTTTTGTCTTCACCATCATCTTTGCCGTCATCACCGCTTTCGGCGGAGCCAGGAGCGGGTCCGCTTTAGGTTTCCTTAACCGGGGTCAGGCGGGAATTATCGCTGCGGCTATTGCCATCATCACCGCTGTTTTCCTGCCCGCTGAAGTCCTGCTGGCGACCGGAACTGGCTGGGCGGTCATCGTGGCACTTTTACTCATTGGGGGCCCGATCGTAGGGATTGTTTATCTCACCTGGAACCTGACCGGCTGGCTCAATGAAGGCCGGGAAACCAAAAGCACTATCTTTCTTAAACTCGTTCTCTGTCTCCTCTTATTCTGGATATTGAGTGCTATGAAATACCATGTTGGGAGGATGCTCTAAAATGGTCATGGAATGGTCCCCGGTCATGGGCACCGTCCAGGAATTTATTGATTACTCCTTGCTGATTGTCGGGATTATGATTATTTATTACCTCATCAAGTTCTTTGCTTTGGGCGGAAAAACCAAAGAAGAGAAAGAGAGGGAAGCCGAAGCTTTCCGGACTTGGGTTAAGGAGAAATGGGATACTGGGAAAAAAGCCAAAAGGGAGTGGGAAGAAAAAAAGAAGAAAGAGAAGGAGAGAGCCGAGGCCGAAGCCAGGAAAAGAACTGAAGAGGCAAAAAAAGAAAGGGAGGAGGAAAGGAAAAGGAAAGAAAAAGAAAACCAGGCCCGGCAGAGGGATCAAACCAAAGCTTTTGACCAGGTGAAAGGTGAAGTTACTTTTTATCTCCTGGCGGTGGTTGAACTAATTGGCCAGGCAATCAAGGAGATTGAAGCTAAGAATCCCGGTAAAGCCCGGAGACTAATCACTAAAGCCAAAAGGAGAATGTCCCAGGTTGTCGGCTCCAAGGTTTTTGAAAAACTGGCCCGAAGCCCGGCTCACCAGCGGGAGGCAGAGAAGATTGGGACGGTCATTGGGATGTTGAGGCTGGAAATGGACAGATTATCCCTGACTGAAAAATCCTGGCGTGACTTTAACGTGAAGATGGGCGCTTTGCATCAGGAAATCGGCCAGTTAATCAGGGAGATTTTTAAGTGAAGGCTCAATCGCAAACCGTCCGCTCTCATTTTGGCGGGCATGATTTGCTCCTCAGTTGATATTTTCTTTTAAACTTTTCTTCTGCCAAAGCGATTACTTTATTCCGAAGATGGTAGGTATTTCCATTCTGGGCATAGGCCAGCCAGCCCCTGATAAAATCATAGACTTTATCATAGGCCACTCTGTTTTCATCAAAATCTATACCTATTCGATTTAATTTTCGGTAAAATCTCTTTAGATTCTGGCGTTTTATTATTTTATGGAACAAAAATATTTTCATACCCAAAAATTCTGTTCCGTTTTTCAAAGGAATTATTTTTGATTTGGCTGGATGAAGTTCCAAAGCGAGTTCCCGATTTAAGAATCGTTGAATTTCGTTCAAATAATGCTTTAACACTTTTCTGGAATGATGAAATATCACGAAATCATCAACGTAGCGAATGTAATACTGTGCTTTTAGAGTGTGCTTGACAAACTGATCGAGTTCATCAAGGTATACATTAGCAAAGAATTGGGATGTTAAGTTGCCCAGAGGCATTCCCTTTCCGTGGTTCGTTTCGTAATTGGAAAGTATTGTCCTAATAAGCCACAGTACTCTGATGTCGCTAATTTTTTTTGATATGAGAGAAACCAAAATATTTTTGTCCACAGTTTCAAAATAACGTTGTATGTCTGCTTTGAGCACATATGCTGGGCGGGAAAAATTATGGGTAATCTTCTTGATAAAGTCATCAAACCGCGTAATCGCTTTAAGTGTTCCCTTCCCTTTTCTATTAGCGTATGAGTCGTAAATAAAGCCCCGCCCTAAGATCGGGGCAATAAAGTAGGGTAGTATATAAATCTTTCTGTAACTTACTACTTTGTAGTAGCATTCCTGAACCGGGAGGGAGACCGAACAGGCCTAATCAATACCCATTCGCAATCAGCAAAGCACCAATTTTTATGCTCAAATATTTTTGTATAGATAACTGCGAAAGTTGTAGCACTATTTTACGCAGTGAGCTATTCCGATAACTGCGCTGAATTTATGTTATCTAAACTGCACAGTTATCGATATGTTTTGCTAGCGGCGAGGTTTTCCGAAGAAAAATCTCCCTGCGGCGGGCGCCTTCTCTCACAAAGCGGCCGAAACTAGGAAACCTCAGAAACTTGCCGTTTCATTCCACCCTGACTTTAGTGCCCAGCGCCTGCCCCGGCAAGCCCTTCTCCGGGAAAATCGCCCGGGCATTGCCTTTCCGGCCGTGCAGGGCGGAGATTTTTCCCTTGATCTCCTTCTTCTCTTTCCCGGGAGAAACCCAAGTGACCGTCCGGCCGATGAATTTTTCCGCTTCTTCGACGCTGTCCGCTACCTTGAGAATGACTTGTCCGGTGTTCTGGTGGTATTTTCCCTGCCGGAAATGCATCACCGTCGCTTCAGCCATGTCTGCCATGTTTTTGGCTGGTGAGAGGGGTATTTTATAAATATTACCCTAAAAATTCTTGGACAGCTAAAATCCATGCCCGGAAAATTTTAGCTGCAAGGCCCAGGAGGCTCTTCTTCTGGTCCTCGTTTTCTTTTTCCCTTTCGGCAGCGGAAACCGTTTGGGCATAATTTTTCACCGCTTCACTTTCATTTTTTCTGCTTTCAGATTGTTCCTCTCCGGAAGGAGGACAGCAGTCATCCCCACAAGTTTCGCAGCTTTCATCCGGGGGTTCGCAAAGAGCATTGCCGCAGGAGCTTTTTGCCTCGGTGGCAGTTTGGCTTTCCGTTTTAATCGCCGGTGTTTCTCCCGCTTTAGATTCATCTCCTTTCACGGCAGATGGTCCCCCAAAAGCGTATAGTTTGTGGTTCCATGAGCCCGCATAGACCGTCCCATCAGCCCCGATGGCCGGTGAAGAGATAATTCCGCTTCCACGAGAGCCGGTGAATCTCCATTTCTCTGTTCCGTCAGGGTTGATAGCATAAAAAGTGCCGTCATAAAATCCGACGTATATTGTTCCATCCGCCCCGATGGCCGGAGAAGAACCGGTCTCTGCCGCTCCTCCAAATCTAAATTGCCATTTCTTGGTGCCATCAGGAGCAAGGGCATACAAGTTTCCCTCGTCAGCTGCAAGATAGATTGCTCCGTCCCTGCTGATGGCCGGAGAAGAAACGATGCCTTCACCCAGTGTTTTGAACTTCCATTTTTCTTTGCCCTCAGGAGTGAGGGCGTATAAATAATCATCCCAAGAACCAAAGTAGATTGTTCCATCCTGGCCAATGGCGGCAGAAGATTCGATATGTTTTCCCGTCTGGAAGGACCATTTCAACTTGCCATGAGGATTGAGCGCCCAAAACTTGCCGCTGGCGCCAGAGCCAAAATAAATTGTGCCGTCTGGGGCGAGCGCCGGAGAGGGGAAGATATCACTTTCCGCCTGAAAATGCCATTTTTCTTTACCGTTGGGGTTGATGGCATAAAGGCTGCCCCCTACCCCTTCGCCCCTGGCTGAGCCGACATAGATTGTTCCGTCAGGACCAATGGCCGGAGAAGACCAGATATCCACTGACACTTTGACCGGAAACCGCCATTTTTCTTTTCCATTGCGGTCGATGGCAAATAAAAAATTACTAAAAGAAGTGATATAAATGGTGCCGTCAGAAGCGATGGCGGGGGAGGAAGAAATCCCCTTCCAGATATTGTATTTTTCATCATACACAGGATCCCCCGCTTCAAAGTGCCATTTCTCGGTTCCGTCAGGGTTGAGGGCATATAATTTACTATCATGCGAGCCGATATAGATTGTGCCGTCCGGGGCGAGCGCCGGAGAAGACTCTATTCCTTCCTTAGTCTCGAAACTCCATTTGACGGTTCCATCAGTCTGGCTGGTATCATAAAAGCTAAGCCCGGTATGCTGCAGATTCCCGCGGAACATCGGCCAGGGAGAATCGGCTGGCTGGGCATTGGCCGCTATGGCCAGAATAAATACAGCTAAAATAAAAAGTGATATCAATGTACTAAGTGGTCTGTATGAAACTTTCAGGGCCATGGGAGTCATCTTAGTGTTGGGAGTAAATATTCTTTCCTATAAATACATTTCCCCCCGTCAGGGGCCGATACCTCATTATGCCGCCAGTTACACTAGGCGAGTCGTACTCAAGTGGGGCACTCACTCCGTTCGACCCCACGACATAAGAAAACACATAAGAAATAAATAAGGAATAAATAGAAAATTAATGGGCCTGCCCGGACTCGAACCGGGGGTCAATGCCTTACTTTTCCATCTGAATGTCACCTAAGACATCCAAATCAATGGTATGTAAGGGCACTGTCATAGCCGTTGTCCATCCTCAAAGGATTCTAGACCACAGGCCCGCCAGGTTAATATCCGCATAATTTATAAATTTTAGTGTCCCGGCAAGCCTAAGCCCTCCATTGAAAAGGCGTTGGCGGGCTAAGGAGGGGTTTACTGATGAATAGTTTGCCGATGAATAAAGAGAACGAAGAAAACGAAGAAAACGAAGAAAACGAAGAGAACGAAATCTACCTGCCGAGGGAGGATTCCGAGCTCCTGCAGAAACATGTCCGGAAGCAGGCTCGGGGAAAAGTGCTTGACCTGGGCACCGGCTCAGGCATCCAAGCCCTGACGGCCGCCCGAAGCCGGAGGGTTAAAGAAGTCTTGGCTGCCGATGTCAACCGCCGCGCCGTCGAAAAGCTAAGAGAAAAAATAAAGAAGGAAAAGCTAAGAAAAATTAAAGCCATTGAAAGCGATCTCTTTTCCAAAATAAGAGGGAAATTCAATTTAATCATCTTTAACCCGCCCTACCTTCCGCAGGATAAAATGATTATAGACCGGGCGCTCGACGGCGGTAAACATGGCTGGGAGATCTCGGAGAGATTCTTCAGGGAAGTTTCCCGGCACTTGTTTCCCGACGGAAAGATACTATTTCTTTTCTCTTCCCTGACCAACAAAAGCAAAATAGATCAAGTGACTGCCTCCCACCTCTTGGAAAAAGAAGAATTGGAAAAGAAAAGGCTGCCTTTTTTTGAAGAATTGTTTGTTTATCTAATCAGCAAAAGCCCCCTCCTGAAAGAACTGGAAAAAAGGAAGGTGGAAAACATCACCTATTTCGCCCGCGGCAAAAGAGGCGAGGTCTTTACCGGCGACGGTCCTAGCGGAAAGGTCGCCATCAAATGCCGGCGGAAGGAAAGCCGGGCCTGCCGAAGAGTAGAAAACGAAGCGCGATGGCTCAGGATATTGAACCGGAGAAAAATCGGGCCGGAGCTTCTTTTCTCCGGGAAAGATTTTCTGGCTTATCGTTTTGCCGAAGGGAAATTCATCCTTGATTTCATCAGGGAGAACGGCCGAAAGGCAATTAAGAGAGCCCTGTCGGATGTCCTGGAACAGTGCTTCCTTCTCGACCAATTAAAAGTCAATAAGGAAGAGATGCACCGCCCCTTCAGGCATATTATCATCGGCAAAAATAACCGGCCGCTCCTGCTTGACTTTGAAAGGTGCTATCGCGCCGCTAAGCCCCATAACGTTACCCAGTTTGTCGAATTTATCTGCCGGATGCGGGATGAATTAGAGAAAAAAGGATTGAGGAGCGACTGCTTGAAACTGAGGAAATCCGCCCGGGAATACAAAAAACATTTTTCCGAAGATTGTTTGGAAAGTATTATAAAGACAATTTCTTAAGAGTTTCATCAACCAATGGAATACCGGGACATCCCTATCTTAATGTACCATGACATCAGCGACCGGGACAGCCTTTGGTGTGTTTCTCCGGAAAATTTTGAAAAGCAAATGAGGTTTCTCAAAGAGAATGGTTACCAGACCCTTTCCTTAACCGCCCTGGCGCAGGGAATCAAAGAGGCTCAGGCGGCGCCCGGGAAATTAGTGGTGATCACTTTCGATGATGCCCGGAAGGGAGTCTACACTTATGCCTACCCTTTGTTGAAGGAGCTGGGATTCACCGCCACAATTTATCCTGTCCCACAATGGGTCGAGGGCAAAAGTCTTCCCGCCGCCGAAAATTATTCTTCATTTATGAACTGGGAGGAGCTGAAAGAGGCGGCTGATAACGGCTATTTTGAAGTCGGCTCGCACAGTTTTTCCCACCGCGATCTGACGGCGATGGACGAGAGACAGTTTCTTGACGAGCTGGAAAAAGCCGAGCAGGCTATCGAGAGGCAGCTGGGAAGAAAAGCCGGGCATTTTTCTTATCCCCTGGGAAGGATCAGCTCGGAGATTGTTAAAACCATCGAGAGCCGGTATCGGACGGCCGTCACCGTGCAGAGAGGGTTCCAGAAAGCCAAGGGCAACTATGCCCGGCAATGGGTGACTAAGGAGACGTCGCCGGAAATTTTCCGGAAACTGCTTTCTCCGCCAACCATTTCCTTGTGTATGATCGTCCGAAATGAAGAGAAATTCCTGGAGCAATGTCTTGCTTCGGTGAAAAGCCTGGTTGATGAGATAATTATTGTTGATACGGGCAGCGCTGACCGGACGAAGGAAATTGCTCTCTCCCACGGTGCGAAAGTTTATGACTTCCC
>CAYWPJ010000009.1:0-44478 GCA_964460195.1 uncultured Methanosarcinales archaeon | reverse complement strand
TAAGTCGTCACAAGGTAGCCGTAGGGGAACCTACGGCTGGATCACCTCCTTTTTTTTTAATGAGTCGTCGCGTGGGGCTGAGCAAAGCGAATGCCGCACATCTTTGAATGATAAACTTTGTAAAGTTTATGGCGGCGATCACCTCCTTTTTTTTTCTGAAAAAAGTTCGGCTCCCAGCCGTAGGTTCTTTTCCAAAATGGCTGACTTGTTCCGATACGCCGCTCCGCTCTCCCGCCAATTTGCTTATTCCTCAGAAATTTGTTCAGTCTTTAGAATGATTCAATCTTCAGAATGATTTTAGTATTAAAGTAGCGAGAGCTTTGGGGACATATTTGCGCGATAGTTTCAGGGACATCTTCACCTTTCGGGATGTGATGATTAAGTCGGGAAGATGAGTCTTAGGGGGCTGTCTTTTTGGTAATACTTCACCAATCTGAAGCGAAAGTTTTATTAATTCTTCGGATATTGAAATAACACTAATGAACATAAAGGAAACATTAGAAGCTTGGCTAAGGCCAAAAGATTTGAGCTTAGTTTTAGAAATCGAGGGTCCACTTGTTGAAAATGGTAGTAGTTTCCTTAGTGCTATGTTTGGGAAGTATTATGAGTTGCTAAAGCCAAAGTACGCCGGTAGATACGTAATACTTGTTACAGGCAATCAAACCAGTGATGGAAAAAATAGGTTCTATGTTGAGCCAGCCATTCGTGGAAGAAAAGATAATATCACTTGGGAAGAATTTAGAAATCTCTATTCAAAAGGTTCTTTCTATTATTATCTTGAGAGCAAAATGGAAAGGGCAACCCCAAGATGTTTAGCCGGTGCTTCAATCTCTCAATAGGGGGATGTTGATCACTTCTCGGCGCATCTTTCTACTTTCTATATAGTTTCCTGCAGCTCTGGAGCATATTCCGGGACATCTTCACCTTTCGGGATGTGATGATTAAGTCGGGAAGATGAGTCTTAGGGGGCTGTCTTAGGGGAAGAGTTTAAAACAAAAGAGAGACGGCTTTAGTTTATGGGCACTAATTACAACAACCTGGATGTTTTTAAGCTATCATATAAATTTGTGTTGGATTTGTATCCCTGTTTGGATAAGTTTCCGGAGGGCGAAAGTCAGAACCTGATACTGCAACTTAAGAGAGCCGCCGTATCCATGCCTTCGAACATTGCGGAAGGAAGTGCGCGACGGAGAAACACTGAATTTCTCCCTTTTTTGAGTTACGCCTTGGGCTCGGCAAAAGAAGTAGAAGTGGGATTAAAATTGTCTAAAGACTTAGGATTTCTTGATGAGGGGGCGCATCGGAAATTAGATTTGCAGCTACAGGAATGTATTGGAAAATTGGTCAAGCTCATGCAGTACTTAGAGGAGCCTCTTGCGAGAAGGAAAGAAGTTTCTCTGGCCAAGATATCAAGAGGAGAAAGGCCGTGGGGCTGACTATGCCTTCACAAAAATTAAACTTAATTCGTAAAGGAAAAAAATTAAGGGAAAAAAGAAAAAATTAAGGACAAGCCACTTTACTATCAATAACTGCATTAGTTATAATACATCAATAAATGCAGTTATCGAAATAGATAATTGCATAAAATAGTGCTATAACTTTCGCAGTTATCTATATCAACGCGGTAGGGGCATCCAACACGCGCTTCCTTCACAGATCTCACAATGGGCCCCCTCACTGCGGCTAGGCACCTGACATCCTTGACCGTGAGTCACTTGCCCATCAGCGGGAGGACAGGAGGTAAACACAGTTGTTTGGATTTCTCCACCGACACAATATCGTTCTGCAATTTGTCCGACATATTCTGGATTACTATTACATCCATCCAGTATCTCGCCAGCTAACCTAGGAGTAGATTGTCGAGTATAACCACCTACCCCCAAATTTAAGCCGCCGTCGTAATCGATGCAAGTACATTGACTACAATGCCTTCCGTCTCCGTTATAATTAATAGCAGCAGTACCGTTAGGAGTAAAAATACTATCACCATCGTCACAAACTTCACCCCTTTCGATGATTCCGTTCCCACAGACAGGAGGGGGGGACCAGCTCCTTTCTTCGCATAAAGAAGAGACATCTAAACAAATTCCCTCAATACATTCTTCATCAGGAACACATCCCGCATCCGCGGGGCAACTCTGGCAATTTTCACCGGCATCGAGACGTTCATTACCACAGATAGGTATGCATTGGCCGGCGACACATTCCTCAGTGGCTTCACAAGTGGAGAATTGATATTGGTATGCAGGCCTAACTGACCCTTTATGACTGACAGTAGTACAGCGATAATTAGTTGCGGTCGTTACTCCATTTCGATTTATCATACACTTATCCATGAACACTTTGGTTGTACGTCCAGTAGTCACTCTAATTCCTCCGGGAATTTCGGTACAAGAATCAACGCGCATCGCTTTAGAAGGTTCTCTCGCTATAGCTTTTCCCGCAACCGCTTCCGGCTCTTCACTTACCGTGCAACTTGTTAAAAAGAATAACCCCATCATCAACCCCATCGCCATTAAAATCGATAACCATAGTAGAATAGTTTTTCTCATCTTATTGCACCTCATTTTATCTTTTAAATGTAAATATTTAAAAGAGGAAAATGTGTAAGAATATATATATATACATATATCTCTAAACTATATTTTAGAGGATATATCCAAGTATTAACCCTACTTTTTCTATTTTCTATCTTCATCACCTAAATCCTTAAAAAAAGGGGCGGGAGAAAAAATAATCTCACTTGGGAAGAATTTAATAATCTCTATCCCAAAGGTACCTCTTTATGTTATTATCTTGAGAGCAAAAATAAAAAAAAAGGTAGAAAAGAGATGGTCTAGTATTAGTTAATATCTCTAATTTAGCATGAAGAAAGTTTCCCCACGTCTATATTTTAATTGCTTGTTTCTTTGGAATTTTTCATCAAAGTCCATCAAAACATTTATAATCAGCGCTCTTTTTTCAGTTTGAAGATGGGCCTGTAGCGCAACCTGGTAACGCGCCTGCCTTGCATGCTCAAAGATTCAATTCCCATGAGAGCAGGAGATTCCGGGTTCAAAAATAATTGGTTACGGATCATCGGAAATGGCTGGTCAAGGATCATCAGCAAACTAACTGCCGACGGCCAACAATTTGAAAGTCCCGGCGGGTCCATTTATTTTAATTGTTTTATGTTAATTGCTTCGCGCTGCGGCTTCAAAACACTCAAAACGCTTGTGCTATTACTTCAGCACGCCATACCCAATCAGCCGGAATCTGTCTCCCACCCGGCGGGAAATGGTTATCCGATCCCCCTGATTGGCGCAGACCGGCTTTTTTAGAACGCAGGTGGTATTCTTCTTGGAAGGATCAACGACAACGCCGACCGTGGCCGCCGAATTGACATTGAGCATCAGCATCTCATTCTTGGCCAGGGGCTTGACTTCCATCTCTTCCTTGGCCCCGACGACTCTCTCCAGGAGATGCGTCGCTAAAGAAATTTGATAATGCAGCGGCGGCAGCTTCCCAGGGATGCCGACCAGGGAGCCGACTAAAGCGTCGGATTTGACGATAGCCGGGTCTAAGGTCGTGGAGATAGCCATGCTCCCCCCCGGCGAGATTTTGCTGACGGGAACTCCGCCGGAAAAAATCTGGACAATCTTCGTCTGCAGGGGCTTCCAGATTTTCTTGTTTTTCTCTTCAACCATATAGCCGGGCAGGATTTCCACTTCATCGCCGGCGGTGAATTCTCCCTGCTTGACCGTTCCCCCTAAAACCCCGCCTAACATTTTTTCCGGCCTGAGGCCGGGCCGGTTGATGTCAAATGACCGGGCGACCAGCATTAAAGGTTCCTTTTTCAGGTCGCGCTGGGGCGTAGGGATATATTCCCCTATCGCCCTGACCAGCATATCAATGTTGGCGTTGGCCCTGGCGGAGATGGGGATGATCGGCGCATCCTTGTATTCTGTTGTGGAAAGGAATTCCCTGATCTGCTGGTAATTCTCCAGGGCTTCCTCATGGGTGACCAGATCAATTTTGTTCTGGACGACGATGATATTTTTGATTCCGGAGATGTGCAGGGCGACCAGGTGCTCCTTGGTCTGCGGCTGAGGGCATTTTTCGTTGGCGGCAACCAGCAGCAGGGCCCCATCGACGATGGCGGCTCCTGACAGCATCGTCGCCATCAGGGATTCGTGGCCGGGAGCGTCAACCAGGGAGATCTTTCTCAACGGCTTAGTCTCTTCGTTGCACTTGACGCATCTTTCCTTGACGGTATAAAAAGAGCATTTCTCGCACTGGTAAATCGTGAAATCAGCATAGCCCAGCCTGATGGTGATGCCTTTCTTTAGTTCTTCGGAATGGGTATCAGTCCATTTCCCGGAAAGCCTTTCTGTCAAAGTCGTTTTCCCATGGTCGACGTGGCCGACCAGGGCCAGGTTGAGCTCCGGCTGGGTAATCTCTTTATTTTTCTCAGTTCCCATTTTTCATTTCCATTTTTAATTAATCTCCCTTCTTAATCTTCGTTAAATGTTTGGAACAAGGGATTATTTAAAAATGTTTGTCAAGTGTTGGAGTGTCGGGCAGGCGTCAATGCTTAAACTGGCCTAATCGCCGGCGCAGCAAAAAACTTTATAAATAACTGCTTTTTCTGTTGATTTACCTGAAATGTGTTCAGAAACCGGTTTAGAACCTGGCTTAAAAAATGCTCGCCTACAAAATCATCCATGAAAAAGAAAAATGCATCAGCTGCGGCGCCTGTGTAGCTATTGCTCCTGAATTCTGGGAATTAGACCGCGAAGGGATGGCTCAGTTGAAAGAAGGGAAGCAAGTGGATGGCCGCTGGGAACGGAAAATCAGCACCGAAGAGGCGAGGGCGATTAACCAGGAAGCGGCCGACTGCTGCCCGGTGCAGATAATTAAATTGGAAAAAGTTAAAGCGGCAGTTTAAGCCTATAGTAAGTAACATAAATTTTTATACAAAAGTCACTTACTATACCGGCGGAAGTAGTCGCTTCCGTGGCGCCGAAGGGAAAACTATCCCTTCGTGCGTTCCGAAAGACATAACAATTTGTATAGTTACCGACAGGTAACTCACGAACGAAGTGACTTTAATTATTTATGTCTTTCGCTATAAATTAAAATCCTAATTTTTAGGCTCCTTATCCAAGAGGTGCTTGAAGTCCAGGCAATGATCCCTCAAGATGCTGATGACATCGCCATGCTTTCTCATCAGCTGCTTCTTTTGAGAAGCCGCACGGGAATACCTTTGCCGGTGCTTATACTTTTTTTCCTCGGAAATCGCCCGGTGCTCCCGGCCGGCATGCTTCTCCGCCTTCCGGCCCAGGTTTTTCAGCTTCCGGTTTACTTTTTCCAGCTCCTTGGCATGAACGTACAAATAAACAGCTTCCTTAAGCAGACTCATTGTACCAAATAAATCCTTCTTAGGCATCCTCGATAAACCCTAAACCCGCCAAACTAAGGCAGGATTAAGGCAGGCAGACTCCGTCCTGGCAGCCGTTGGGGCATTGGTAGGGCGGGGTGAAATCAGCGAAAGAATGCTCGCATTTATACTGGTAGAGGACGTCGTCCCGGCAATGATCTTTGTAATCAATTTTTCCCTGCTTGACTGTCCCGGCAAAATATAAATCACTCTGCGGGTCATCATCGACGCATCCTTGAGTATACTCTTCGGCTTGCTCCTTGCCGATCGCCGCCCCTTCAACTCCGTCCGTGGAGTTAAAGACAATGGTGACAATGGCAACCATGGCTACTACTCCCAAAACTACAAAGTACGGAAAGAACTTGTCAGCTTTTTCTTTTTTCATTAAAATCACCTCTTTATAGAACATGAAATATCCTGAGGTATTTAAAAGTTACTCTTTTGCGGTTATTTCTGTTATCCCGAAACTGCTAGACAACCCAAAACTCTTCCATCCTTTTCAGCCCAAACTTTTATAAAGTAGAGCCTCTTTGAGTACTTTTAAGGGGTGATGTTTTCACCCCCGTTCATTCTGGGGACTTTGTCATGAATTAAAATGGTTAAAGCGGTTAAAACGATTAATCAGCCAATGGTTACGCAGCCAATGGCCGGGAAATCGATGGAAAGGCAGGCTCAAACTTACCGGATGGCGGCCGCGGTCACTCTGCTGTTGGCCATCGCTGTCGCTTGGCTGTTAATAGTTATTTTCCCGTCCCCTGACTTTGCCGGCTCTTTGGAAGAAAAAGCCGATGATACGGCTATCATTAGAATCATTGAGCATTCATCCGGAACGGAGCCGTCCGGAAATAGACCCTTACTTATCCCCGGTCAGTCCGAACCGGCGGCAAGGGAAGAAGAACCAAAGGACGGGCGGCATGGCTTTGGGCACAGCGGAAATCGAAAAGCTTCCGCTCCGGCGGACGAGCCGGAAGAAATAGACGGGGAAGAACCAGCTCCGCCCGGGGAACCGGAAGAAACTGACGAAGAGCCGGACGAACCAGCCGATTTAATTATCACTCCGGAAAATTTTAAAGTTGCTTTCCTCGGCGACGGCGGACTGAACGACAATTACCAGGCGGTCCTGCAGCTGATCGAAGACGAAGGAGCCCAGTTGGTCATCCATTCAGGAGACATTGTCAATGATGAAAATCCCGACTATCCCCAGCAATGGTTTGACTTAATCTCTTCCGTCCTCGACGAATCCCGCCCTTTCCCTTATTTTTATTCGCTGGGCAACCATGATGACGAGGACTGGCTGGGTGATGCCGGGCATATTGGATATAGGCAACTCCTGCAAAACCGGTTTGACACCCTCGGGCTGTCTTATAACGGCGATCCGGACGAGCTGGGTGGGAAAACCAGTTTCACTTACGGCGGCTTGTTCATCACTCTGACGGCTCCCGGATTCGAGCACGAAGAGCCGGGCAGGAATTTTGCCGGCGAGGATCATGCCAGTTTCCTGCGGCAGGAGTTAGGCAATAATAATTACCTTTGGCAGATCTGCAGCTGGCACAAGCTGATGGAAAAAATGCAGGTAGGCGGAAAGGGCGATGAAACCGGCTGGGGAGTCTATGAAGCCTGCCGGGAAAATGGCGCTTTGATCGCCAACGGCCACGAGCACAGTTACGCCCGAACTGATGTCTTAAGCAGTATGGCCTGGCAAATGGTTGCTGATGACACCAGCCCATATCTCATTCAGCCGGGGCAGACAATGACTTGGCATGCCGGAACTTCCGGGCAAGGTTTAAGAGACCAAGAAAGATGTTTTGATGACTCCTGCGAGGAATGGGCTTCAATTTATACTGCCGATCAGGGGGCAGTACATGGAGCCTTATTCATTGAATTCCATGTTGATGGCGATCCAAGGAAAGCCAGGGGCTATTTTAAGAATATTAATAGAGAGTTTATTGATCAATTTGAATTATATAATCGTCGGGGAATGGAGGATGAGGACGAGGAATTACCAGAATCACCGGGAGAAAGTTTTGTCTATGCTCATAATGGAGAATTGTATTTAGATGGGGAAGAATATACTTTCGTCGGCGTCAATGCGTATGGGGCAGCTAATAACGAAAATTATTCCTGCGGATCTCAGGCAAATCATGGAGATGAACCAGACGCTTATTTAGATTCATTATTTTCTACCTTAAGTGAAAATGGCCTGAACACAGTTAGATTCTGGGCCTTCCAGGCATTTACCGATAACGGAACTGATTTCCGTACTTTTGACCGGGTCTTCCATTACGCCAATCTGTACGGCATGAAAGTCATCCCCGTCTTGGAGAACCAGTGGGACCATTGCCCGGGAAATATCTACAAGGAGTCGGACTGGTATGGTACGGGATATCAGGAGCCGTACGGTGGCTCTGTTTTATCTTTCCCGGAATATGTCACGGCCGTCGCTGCCCGCTACCGGAATGAGCCGGCCATCGCCATGTGGCAGCTGATGAATGAAGCCGAGAGCAAGCCCTGCGGACAGAGAGAAAGCTGCGATCCAACTTTGGAAAGCACCGCCAACTTATTGTCCTTTGCGGCAGAGATGTCAGCCCTGATCAAATCTGTCGACGGTAATCATCTGGTTAGTCTGGGGACGATGAGCACCGGGCAGCCCGGCACGGCCGGCCGGTCTTTGTTTGACTTGCATCACCTGGAGACGATTGATGTCGTCGAGGCTCATGATTACCATCATCCTGAAGAAGCCCTGCCGGCCGGGCGCCATTCGATCGCGGCCGCCTTGTCTTTAGCCGATGCGTTGGGGAAACCTTTCTTTATCGGCGAGGCGGGCATAACGGCGGACAGCGAGGAAGAAAAGCAGGAGAGAGCCGGGCTGTTTGACGCCAAGATCTCGGCTCTGTTTGGGCGGGGAGGGGATGGCTACCTAATTTGGGAATGGAGTAATCCGGAATATGACCGGGAGTGCGGCGGTTATTGTTTCAGCGAGGGGGATCCCCTGCTGGATGTTTTAGAGAGTTATTCGGGAGTAAAGTGACGGGAGGGGCGTAGGAATATTTTTAAGTGAAAGACATTTTATTCCAAAAATATACACAGATTTAATTGAGAAATGACTCAAAATATTTTCTATTTTTGTTCACATTGGCATAAAGAACCCTGTCTATATAGTAGAGATGGGAGAATTTTCTCGTTTGACCATCTCACGTACAAATCGTTCTGCTTCTTCTCCTCTCAAAATAGGAGTTGCTCTGATTGGTTTTGCCATGTGGTTAAGAAAGAGGGTGTATATTTAAAATTAATTTGTGATTTTCAGTTTTTGGGGGTGTAAAGTTGTGTATACTAACAGATCGTTCAAACTACACTCCCAATTTTCAATATCAATTCCTTCCCGACCAGCAGAGCCAGGTAAGCCAGCAAAAAACTGGGTGTGAAAGGGACGCCTTCCTTAATCGTCACCTGATTAATCTTCCCCTGCAGGTGCAGGTTCTTCAGTTCCATCAAATCTTTCTTTTCCAAAGTTTTCTTTTTCATCAAAACCTCTCCCTTGGCTGCCACGTCCTGGGCCAGCCAGTCTCCCTCAGTTAATTGGCTGACCGGAACCTGCCTGATGAACTGGCTTTTCTCGGCGCTGCTGACAAAGAGGAAAAGATAAAAGAAGAAGGGCGGGAAAAGGACTAAAACCCAGACGAAGGAGAAGAAAAGACTGAGAATGACCAGTACGGCCGTTAGTGTCCAGGCGGCGGAATGGAGGAGCTTCTTTTCATTTAAAGCCTGCCGGAAAGCCAGGCGAAATTCTTTCCCCGAGCGGAGAGCCGCCATACTCACCCAGGCCAAGCCATAAAATGCTCCCAGGAAAAGGACGAGGCAGAAATAACCAAAAAAGAGCAGGCTGCGGCTGGTGAAAGGCAGGCTGAGACCGATGACCGCTCCCATTCCCATCAGCAGTTTACTGTCACCGCCACCCCACTGGCGGGTATAGTAAAAAAGGCTGGCCAGGGCAAAGCCGGCGGCTAACCCAAGAATCCCGCTGAGAAGAAAATTCCACCCCTCCTGGAAGGAATAAATGGCTCTGATGCCCAGGGCGGCAAAAATCAGCCCGTAACTGAGCCAGTCGGGAACCTCTCTGGTCTTGAGGTCGGAGTAGACAGCGATGGCTAATGCGGGAAGAGCGACTGCCGCCAGGATTTCCGCCGCCATCACCGGGAGAAGAGCCATGACTGGAAGAAAAAAGGCAGGTTATATTAAAGTTATGTTTAATTTGAAAACTCCCTTTTTGTAGACAACTTTAATCTAAGAACTTTATGTGTCGTTGCCCCTTTCTAAGATGTAAAACTCTATCCTGTTACGGTTCTTCGAGTAAACTATTTCTGAATCTCTTCCCATGGAAAGAAATCTAATTTATATTCTCTATAAATTTTTAAAATCTCATAGCTTTTTATTACTTCCCCGAATTTTTCCCTGATCTTTCCTATAACCTCACGAAGATGAATACTGTTCTCTATAATTAATTCTAACTCTACGTCATTAGCACCGATAGACTTACTGTAATACAAGATAAATGGATGTATTCTTGCATATTGAATAAATGCCTTCTCAATGCTCTCTGATAAATTCTTTGTTCTAATAAAAATCTTATAACGTTCAAAACCAATCTTGTCTAAATCTACAGTAAGAGTATAACCTTCAATCACATTTAATTTTTTAAGCTTCTCAACTCTGTAACTAACTGTTTTTGGGGGTAATTTTAAAAATTTAGAAATTTCAACCAATGAAACACGAGCATTCTTAGCAAGTAAAGTAAGAATTTTTTTATCAACATTATCCAACTTAACCACTTCTTTTGGCTGTCCTGCATAAACTAGGGGTAATAACTCTTTCTTCTTTCCTAAAATGTATCCAGAACGAAAATGATATGCCTTAGTAACCAAAGCGATATCTTTCTTCTCAATGTATTGTCCATACTTGTTGTTTAATTCTCTATTGAACTTTTCAAAATCCTCAAAGTCAGCAGGAAAAACAACAACAATATAATCCCACATCCCTTCGCAACCAACTATCCATGGAACATCTTTATGATTAACAAAATAATCTCTAAACTCACTCTCTGCTTTTGGTGAAATGTCTATCAACTTAAAATACATTCTAAACGATAAATTTCCAATAAGAGAAGTATTAATTACAGTGATAAAAGACTGGATTACTCCTTTCTTTACCAATTTATTAATCTTAAATACACACCCCTGTTTAGAAAGCCCTACTTTTTTTGCTAGTTGTGAAGCTGACTGCCGACTATCTGCATCTAACTCGTATAAAATATTCTTATCTCTCAAATCCAACTTTAAAGCCATATTTAGTCATTAAGTATAATAATATATAAATTTTTCTCTTTTTGACTAATATTTTAATAAGAAGTTTAATTAATGTGTTGTTCCGGTAAAGTAGTTATAACACAAAAAGTGATTAAAATGGCAATAAACAACACAATTGAAAAACATGAAAGAATCGGATTAGAACTATTATCAAAACTTCACCCAGATACTTGTTTAGATGCCAGTATATACGGTTGGCATTGGACTAATGATAAAAATGCTCACGAAGTTGAACAACGATTATCTATGGCTGGTACTCCTGCTGCTTGGATGGGGTTAGGTCGATTATATGAACAAGCGGCTAATACAAGTAGACGTCTTGGAACCGCATTTTGCTTTACAGCCACTAACTTAGAAGTACTTTCGTATTGGGCAATCAAAGCATATTTGCACGCAGGAGATGAAGCAAAAGCAATAGAGTTATTGCAAGAATCTAAAAGTTTAAAATGTGTGATTTATACTTTACTCACTCATGCGAGAGGCAAAACCTATCGCGGAACGGGAGATCCACCCCCTTGCAGGAATTGTGATTTACCAGATTTTAGTACAATAAATCATTTTCTCCAAGAGTTAGAAAAAATTGGAAGAGAGGACCCATATAAAGTTTAATCTTTTACTTTTTTTACTCAAAGAACCTTTTCTATTTAGGGCAACGACACTTTACGTACGGGAGTTTTCAAACTCTGCGCTCCTCGCCTGCGGTCTGCGGTGCTCGGGTGGGGGACGGGGCTCGCGGATTTGATAAATGACCGAGTGGCTCGCCCCTAGACCCCACCAAACATAACGCCATTATCCAAAACATTTATATACAAATTTACTTTAGCTAAGATTAGCATTTGCTTTAGCCAAGTTAGCTATTGCTTTAGCTGGGATTGACAACAACATACCCAAAAATTAACAATAACGTACCAAAAAGGTGATACTAATGACCGATGAAGAATACGAAATTCTCCCCCATCAGCTGCTTCAGGATCTTAAATATGACGTTGAATCCCTGAAGAAAAAGCTGATGCAGCCGGATAAGAAAGCCGAAGAGCTGATCTTGGAGATTGAAAGCCTGAAAGATTCGATCCATGAACTGACTGTCATCTTTCAGAAAGCCCTGGAAGAGACCAAAAATGAAGATCTGACAGCGGTCATCAAGACAGTCAGCGAGCGTTTGGAAACGGTCGTCAGCCAGAACGAAACCATTGCTAAAGGGATGATCGCCATCTCTGATAAGGTCGAAGACTGGATGGGCCGGCAGGCCAGCCTGCCGAAAGCGGAAGCCCGGCCGGCTTTTCCGGCGCAGCATACCATCGGCGCCCCGCCGATGCCGGGGCCAAGAATGGCACCGATGCCGATGATGGGGCCGCCAGGGATGCCTCCCCCGCCGCCGATGCCGGGAAAAAAGAGGGTCGGTTTGTTCAAATGAGTTATTACCAGGCCAAAAACCTCTTAGTCAAGACGGCTTCATATTACCAGCGGCAGAAGGAAGCTGTTTCTAAGACGGAAATCAGGAAAAAGATCAACGAAATCAAGTATTTGTCAGCACAGAAAAAAGTCCCTAAGATTTCTTTGCGGAAAGAGATCATCCATCTGGAGAACACTCTGGAAGGTGTCTTTGGGCTGGAGAAAGCTCTGCTGGTGCAGCAGAAGAGGGAAGCCGCTAAAGTCAATGCTCTGAAAGCAGAAATTGCCGCCCTGAAAAGGCTGTTGGCCGTTTCCGACGATCAGGATTTGAGAAAGAAAGTTAATCATATCACCCATATTTTAGGTGAGTTTAAGGCTCAGGAGGAAACGAAGAAGGATGTCGCTTTGAGCCGGAAAGTGGCAGCGGAGGAGCCTGACGAAGAAACCGTCAAGCGGGTGCATTGGCTGCAGGAGCGCTTGGCATCACTGAAGCAGGAGCTGGAGGCCGGCCGGGGTTTGAAGGAAGATAATGAAATTGAAAAGATTGAGCAGAAAATTTCTCTTTTAGAGGCAAATTTGGAACAGTTTTACCGGGAGCATCCTTCGTTGAAAGCGAAAGAGCCGGGAAGAAAACCAGAGCCGGCTCTGGGAGAAAAGACCGGCGGGGAAGCGGTTGCAGAGCCGGAAGAAGGGACGGCCGGGAGAGGGAGACCGGAATTTGTCGAGATACCATCCCTGCATCCGCCGCGGGCCAGGCATACTTTTATTTTAGGCGGGCCGGAGGAGAAGAAGGAAGTTGTCCTGAGCAAAGAGGAGAGGGTTGAGTTGGAGAAGGAGTTGCCCCTGCCGCCGCCGCCGCGAAAATAATAAATTTAACCGAAATTATTATAAATAATGGGAAAATCTTTGATTTAGCTTTAAAATGGGGTGTAAACAATGAAATGGGGTGTAAACAATGGTTGAAGAAAAATCAATTAAAGACCAAATCTCTGCTTTGGAGGGTTGGTCCATACAAGCGTATCATGAATTAAATTCTGGCAACTATTTAAGAGTTCTGAAATTGCTTAAAGAGATCAATTATCAAAGCAGGGTTTTAGAATTCCCTCTTTCCACCGTTCTGTGAACGGTGGCGTAAAATTCTTGTAGTCTAACCTCTTTCTAAGAAAAAGAAGCCAAGAAAAAAAGCTTAGCGTAAGCTCTTGGCTTCTTGTAAATAGCTTTGTATAGCTTTAGCTATACAGAGCTAACATAAAAAACTTTCTGAGGTGAATTGAAAAATGCGAAAAGAAAACCCCACTCGATTTAGCTCTGCCGTCGGCGAAGCCTGGATGCACTGTGAGTTTAAAATCAAATATTGCCATGAAATTTTTGACGCTCGCAACGTTTTGACTCGGTCTTTTTTGATGATGCTAATTTAACTGGTGTGGAGTTCGGGGATTTTGAAGAGATTAGAGGAGATGAGCTAAAAGATGTGCACTTTAAAAAATGCAAGCTTAAAGATGCGATTTTCAATAATGTTATTTGTATTAATGTAGACTTCGAAGAAGCAGAATTTAACAATACCGTGTTTAGAGGGGGAAATCTAGAAAATGTTGATTTTTCAAATGTTAATTTGCAGGGGGTTGCCTATGATCAGTTTACAAAGTGGCCAAAGAAGTTTAATCCCAAACAAGCTGGTGCCCAGTCTTTTGTTTAGTTTTAATCAATAGTCGTAGTTTACGGCAGGCGGTCGGGGGGTAAAACTCATTTGCCGATTGAACACAAAAACTAAACTTTATTAAGTAGTCCCCTATTTAACACTATTCTCCGGGCTTGTGGTCTAGTGGCTACGCTAACTAAGCAGTGGCGCCACAGATGACATCGCTCTCACACAGCGAAGGTCGCCAGTTCGAATTGATGACGAAAATCTGGCCAAGCCCATCTTTGCTCCCCTAGTATAGCTTGGATACCCCCGGCTCTGACTAAGGAGTTAGGGCGAGACCAAAGAGTATACAGCCCTCCGGCACTCTCTGGGGAGAGGCTGTGGCCTGGGTTCAAATCCCAGGGGGAGCGCTTTTCATCTTTGCCAGATGCTTCGCTGACTAATAGCAGTTATGTCGAATTTTTTGACGTTTAGAATGTTACACTCCTAAAGAGTTTTCAAGCACCACCATCAACCTATGCTATAATGATAAAATCTTGAATTTGATTTTTCATCCAGAAATGATTGCTATTCAAATTAAATCAAAGCACTTAGCCGATGATTTCAAGAGACATTTTGAACTATTATGGAAAATCGCAAAAAAGTAACGAAACATTTATATATAAGTTTATATAATCAGTAGTATAAATTAATATAACCTGTGAGATCATGCAAGAAGTAATACATTATCCAAACTTGAAAACAATGCTGATGGTAGAGAAAGTGCTGAAAGACGCAGAAACAATCCTTACCAGAGAAGAAATAAAAGAAAAATTGCCTACACAAATCATGCACCAAACGTTAAACGTCATTCTTGAATACCTGGAGCAGAGAGGATTAATTCTTGACGGACATAAAGGCGTTCTCTGGACACACAACGATAGTCCCAAACTCAGAGAAGCAATCAGCAGAGGAACCGAAATATGACGTTCAAAGGAAAAGAGGTGAAAGTAGTCCTTTCCGCTAGAGCGACTGAACAATTCAATGAGTTAAATCGGATTGTTGGAGATGAGTTGAAACGAGGAGTTACTTCTTCCATTCATCAGTCAATCTTGAGATCCATCGACAGAGTGAAAGGATGGCTCAAAGACAATCCTTTTGCTGGCGACCAAGTAAAGAAAGGACAAATCCCTAATTGTTATATTGAGGAGGCTGGCATTACAAACCTTTGGAGAATTGAGTTATCAAACTATTGGCGGCTTATGTACACCATCCAATCAAATGAGGTTGAGGTCATTGATTTTGTACTGGACATTATTGATCATAAAGAATACGATAAGAAATTTGGTTACAAAAGAAAGTAGCGCCCCACCCTAACGACTATTAACTCTAATACGGTGCCAGTGTTTCTCTGCACGACGACAAAAAACTTCTCGCCTTCGGCTCGACCTGCACATAAAAGTGCAGGCGACATAACATCGAAATCGACAAACCCTAAACATCCCTTCCCATCACTGTCCTTCGCTGGTTCTCTTTAGCCCGTTTGGCCGCCTGCATGACCAGCTCCCTGACTTTTTCATCCAACTTGTCCATGAAATCCTGCGAGATGTTGTCAAAACCAGCTTCTTTCAGTATATCCTTGACCTGGGTGCGGACAGCGAGCATCTTTTATTAAATTACAACAAAGTTTATAAAACTTACTTCTCTTTTCATTTCAAAATGGACTGCATCTTTTGTAGGATCATCCAAGGGGAGATTCCCTGCCATAAAGTCTATGAAAACAGGAATATCCTGGCTTTCCTGGATGTCCACCCGCATGCCAAAGGGCACACCGTCGTCATTCCCAGGAAACATGTGCTCAGGATCTTTGACTTGAATGAAGATGAGCAGAAACAAATGATGGCTGATGTCGTTAAAGTGATGGAGAAAATCGATCAGGTTCTTACTCCGGACGGCTTCAACGTCGGCTGGAACCAGGACACGGCGGCCGGGCAGGCGGTGCCGCACCTGCACATCCATATCCTGCCCCGTTATATCAATGATGGCGGTGGTTCAATGCATTCGATTGTCAGGAATCCGCAGGTTGGCGTAGAGGAAGTGGCGGGATTGTTTGAGGAATAAGCAAAAAATTTTTATAGTTGATATTATTTTAATTACATTATGGCTGGATATCACTTTATACAACATGAGGGGACTAGACAATTATTACAAATGCTTGTAGCTATTTTGGGTGTTATTGGAGTTATTATTGGTGTTTTGTCTTTTATCTATTAAAAATGGGAAAAGGTGTCCAAAAACTTATTCTTGCAACAACGGGAGTTCTGATCACTTTTACATCTATAAAAATCTTACTTGGAAACACAGATAGTCTTGACAGATTACTTGTGATTCTGACTCTCATTGTGTTCTTTGGAGATCAAATAACAAGGTAGAAATTATGAAAATCGAAAAGAAAGTATGGCTTTTGTATTTCCAGAAGATTCTCGAAGGGAAGAAGACTTACGAATTGAGATTGGCTGACTGGGAATGTCATGAAGGGGATATCCTGATGCTGAGAGAATGGGATCCCAAAACCAAGAAATATACCGGTCGGGTGATTGAGAAAGAGGTTACTTACGTCGGAAAGACTAAAAACCTTAAATTCTGGTCTCAGGAAGAGATAGACAAATATGGGTTTCAGATCATTAGTTTCAAATGAATAAAATAGAACTGATAGTGCCGGCGGGAAATGGAGAATGCCTGAAAGCAGCTGTAGAAAATGGCGCTGATGCAGTTTATTTCGGCCTGAAAGAGTTCAATGCCCGAAGGAGAGCTGATAACTTCACCCTGGGCGGAATTAAAGAAGTAATTGATTACTGCCATCGGAAGGGAGTCAAAGCTTACTGCGCCATGAACATTCTGGTCAAAAATCAGGAAGTGGCTGATTTTTTTGAGACTCTCAAAACACTTTACTTAGCAGGAATAGATGCTGTGATTATCCAGCACCTTTCCTTCCTGCCCATCATCAAGCAGAACTTTCCGGGGATGGAAGTGCATATCTCTACCCAAGCAGCAGTTAATAATAGCCATTATGGTGAATTGATTAAGTTGGCGGACAAAGTAGTTCTGCCCAGAGAATTTTCCCGGCAGGAAATCCGAGACTTTATCCTGAAGACCAAACTGAATGCAGAAATATTCGTGCAGGGAGCCTTATGTTTCAGCTATTCCGGGAAATGCCTATTCTCTTCGGCCATCGGCGGAAGAAGCGGCAACCGGGGCTTATGCGCCCAGCCTTGCCGAAGAGGGTATAATGGGAAATACCTGCTAAGCATGAAAGATCTTTGCCTGGTGGAAAAAATTCCGGAAATAGTCAAATCAGGGGTGAACGCCCTCAAGATTGAAGGCCGGTTAAGAAGCGCAAAATATGTTGCCGCCGCAACAAAAGTGTATAAAACAGCCATTGATTCCTATTATTCAGGTAATTTCCGGATTGATGAAGAGCTCGTAAAAGAGATGGAGCTTTCTTTCAACAGGGAATTTACCAGAGGATATTACGACGGCGGAAAAGAACTCATTTCTTCGGAAAAGCCGATGGGAAGAGGTTTGTATCTAGGAATTATTGATGAAGGGAAGATTGTTTTAAATGAATCTCTTTCCGTCGGTGACGGAGTCGGCATTTGGCTTAGGAAAAGGGTGGATGGCGCGCTCATCAGAAAAATTGAAAAAGATGGGAAGCCCGTTAAGGAAGCCAAAAAAGGGGAAAAAGTCAGGCTCTTCATCCGAGCTGAGAGTGGAACAAAAATTTACAAGACTTCTTCGGTTAAAAAGCCCGTGCCAATTCAGTTGAGCAGAAATAAGGAAATTAAACTGCCTGACCGGAAAGTCGGGAAGGTCAATCTGCCGGAAATCAAAGTGCAGAAAGGGAATTTTGAGATGTGGATCAAGGTTTATTCAAAAAGAGATGCGGATTTTGCCCTGAATTATGCTGATAAAGTTTTTTATAATATTTTCGCTAAGGATTATGACGCAAAATACGGGGCCTATGTCCCAAGGCTATTAACTGACGCTGAGGTTGAGAGAGTAATTAAAATAGTCAAAGAAAAGAGAGTTAAAGAAGTCCTGACCGGCAATTTAGGGGCATATGCAATGTTAAAAAGCTCCCTGTTAAAAAGTCCGGTGTCAGAAGATTCAATGAGAGTATATTTGGACTACGACGCTAATTTATTCAATGATTACGATTTAATGTGTCTTGGTGCGGGGATTATTTCCCCGGAATTGGGAAAAGAAGATTTAAAAAAATTTCAGAATCAGGATTTTGCTGTATTAGCTCATGGAAGATTAGTACTGATGAATACTTTATATGCCGGGTTGCCTAAAAAAATAACTGACGAAAAAGGATATGCATTCCCAGTACGGAAGGAGCACAATTATTATCAAATCTTGAACAGCCGTGAGCTGGGGCTGTTTGAAGAAGTTCTCTGGCTAAAAGAAAAAGGATTGAAGGTCTTCCTGGATTTAGAGAATATTGGCATGCTCAAAGTCTACAAAGAAATTCTAGAAGGAAAGAGAACAGAAATTTCCAAGAGAAAAAAGAAAGGGTACACTAAAGGGCACTGGGAAAGGGGCGTGGAATAGGGAAGAAGCTTACTCTGCTTTTTAAGAAGTATGGGAACACTTGTCTTATTAAAAATATTTATGAAGTTTGAAAAGATTAATTAAATATGACAGAGCAAATATATTTTATTCGTGATGGGCGTTTAAGAAACACTATTGGTTGGATGGCAGCAATTTTAGGGATTATTGGAGTTATGGGAAATTGCGCCGCCGATTTTTCTATAAAACTTTACTTCTTCAAATATCCTGTATAAAATATCGATCTTACTTCGACTTTTAACTCTCTAATGATTTTCTTGATAACATATTCATCTGCCTCATCTGCCTTTTTGTGGTATAATGCTGAAGAAAGCTTGTTTTCTACCATTTGGTTAATATTCTGCAATAACTTCTCATAATTAGCATGCCCCCCGCGCTCTATTTCAAATTGCAGTCTGGGCTCGTGTTCCTTAAAAGTAGCCATGAACGCAGAAACAAAATCGTTTCTATACGTTGTTTCTTTCAAAAAATTAGGAACGCCAGCATCATGAGAAGGCAGTCCCTTCCTGACAAGGCGGTTATAAGACTTTAACATTCCTGCTTCCAGTTGATCCAAAAATTCTTGAGTGATCATTTTTAGTAGGATAACCGTTTAAGTATTTAATAATTTATCTTTTAAATCTTCATTTTCCTCTTTTTTCTCTGGCTCGGCATGACACCCCCCTTTCTGTTCTTGAGAGCGTTCTTCTTTTTTTTCCATCATCATTCCCCAGACAAAACTTTAATAAAGAACCATTAAAAACGATTATTTAATTGGCGGCATGGCTAAGCCTGGTTTATAGCGCCACAAATGATTTGCTGATTAAGGCAGGTCATTAGGCGAGGCTCATAAGAGTTGAGCATTGAGACTTCGGTCGATGACAAACTCGGCTAACTGGGCGACGTGGAGATCCCGAGTAATCTTTTAGGTTCGGGAATTCAAATCTCGGTGCCGCCAGTTTTTTATACCCTCCGCCAATTTTTTTCCAACATCTGCGGCAAATTACAATTTTGCGTTCGTGGTGCACCTTCGGTAGCACTAACAGGGTTTTAGACCCGGCGCAATTTCCTATAACAAAATTTAAATAATGTCTGTTGTTTTTCTTCTTTACGCCAACGTGGCACAACCTGGTACTGCGCAAGCCTGGAACTCATTTCCGGCCAGCTTGTTGGCTTCGGCCTGTCCCGGTTCAAATCCGGGCGTTGGCGTTTTTCTTGCTTTATGAACCCTCGATAACCTTCTTGCCAGATTATAGTTTTCTCTTCCAGAAGGATTATAAACCCCGAGGGTATATTTAAATGACGGGGGAGAACATGGCTACACCACAGAAAGCTACATCGCCTTTGAGCGATTCAACTTACCAACTGATGCTCAGCGATATTTACGGTGTGCTGGCAGAAGGAATAACCCCGGAGGAGCGGATAACGAAAATTGAGGGAATATTTGGCCAGTACCTTAGGACAGAAGCTGATTTGCCTCGTCCTGCCTCCGGTGAAAAGAGCGAGGATCATCTTCCCATAGAAGAGGCAATTAAAGCTTCTGCCACTGAAATATCACGCCTTGCTTTTGAACCTGGAACCGATCGGAAAACCCTGGAAAACACCATCCGTCAGGCTGCCGGAAGAATCTCTGGGATTGAAGAAGAAAGAAGCGCTGTGAACACCGGGCAGCCACTGTCTCCCCCGCCCGTCCGGAAAGCAAGGCTTAAAAAGGCAAATCCTTCCGATGCTGATATTGAAAGGAAAGTCAGGACGGCAATGAACTCCATTTATCTGGAAAAAGAAACAAAAATAGACTATGGAATATTTTCCGGCTACCCTGTCGACCGGATTGAGCAATATGCCCGGGATTACCTCATCAGGCTTTTGATGGGGCTTTACGACACACTGGACGGCAGCCGGCGGGAAGCCAGCAAAAGCCATCAGCTTGCCGCCTATGACGGCTTGCGGGCTTACCTGCCTTTCCGGGGCAACGATGTTTATTTTCTTTTCAATGGGATACACAACGCTGACAAAAATGATCTCCTCTGGCCCAAAAACCATCCGGACTGGCCGATTGCCGAGACGCTGATCATCCGGGTCAGCGGGACGGAGAAATATACCAGCATCCCCATGGCCCGGCTGCCTTTCCTTGTTTTATTAGGAGAGCCGAATCTCCGCCGGATGCGGGGATATGAAGAACACCAGAGAATTATCGAATCTGGCAGCCAGCATGATTTTAAGGAACTTAAGACCCTTGATTACATCAATCAGCGGCTGAAGAGTGAAGTGGTGATGGCAGCGAGGGAGATTTACCGTCTTCCTCTTTCTGAAGAAGATTAAGACACACCGCAACTGACATTACGGAAAAAGTTTTTAAACCGGCTCGCCCTGCCGACGGCTCATGAAGCTGATCTCCTGGAACGTCAATGGTATCAGGGCGGTGATTAATAAAGGATTCTTCCTGAATTTCATCGAAAAGGAAGATCCGGATGTCTTATGCCTTCAGGAAACAAAGGCTCATCCCAGCCAGGTCAGCCTGGAGCTGGAACAGTATCCTTTCCGCTATTGGAATTCCGCCCAGAAAAAAGGCTATTCGGGAACCGCCGTCTTCAGCCGGATCAAGCCGCTCTCGGTCAGTGAGGGGATGAAGCTCAGGGAGCACGACCGGGAAGGCCGGATGCTCACTTTAGAGTTTGATCATTTCTTTCTGGTCAATGCCTATGTTCCCAATTCAGCTAGGGGATTAACCGGCCTGGACTACCGCCAAAGATGGGATCGGGATTTTCTCAACTATCTGAAAAAGTTAGGGGAAAAAAAGCCGGTGGTCCTTTGTGGCGACCTGAACGTGGCCCACACGCCTAAGGATCTGGCCAATCCCCGGCAGAATTACAATCAGACGGCCGGTTACACCCAGGTTGAGATCGACGGCTTTCAGAGGTACCTTAGTTACGGCCTGATTGACTCTTTCCGGGAGTTCAACCGGGAAGGGGGAAATTACACCTGGTGGAGTTATATGTTCCAGGCCCGGGCGAGGAACATCGGCTGGCGGCTCGACTATTTCCTGGTCTCCCCGTCGCTAAAACCCAAGTTGAAGGATTCCTTCATTCTCAGGGAAGTGCTCGGCTCGGACCATTGTCCGGTGGGAATAGTTTTAGAGTGAGTGACTACAAAAATTAATGAAATGGGGTTTACTTAAAATTAGTAGAATGGGTCGTGATAGGTTCCTCTTTGATCCTCTAACTCTAAAATTTTAATTCCATGATCCCGCAAGAAGAGATTACATATTGCGCCGGTTTCGTTTCGGTCTCCCCTTCCAGACAAAACAGTCATTACTGTTCCAAGAGCAATAGCTCCTCTATTACCGTCGCCATAATCTGGCCCAATATCTATTCCCTTTTGTCCACTCAAAAGTTTCTGATCATATTTCCAATCATTTTCTTCTAACCGATAGAGTGAAAGCAGAAAATCGGTTGCCGATAGGACCGGAATATCTGCCACCATTTGAACAAAATTCTGGGCCGCTTCCCCGCCATGCTCATGTTTAATATGTCCATAAATTCTTTCCAATTTCGGTCCGGTCAAATCATCAATAATTGCTCCCCTTCCACTGTAAAATTCAGGACGGGCCGACATTCCTATTTTCATGACAATTTGGCGGGCATCTAATTTTTCTTCTAAGGTCATTTTGTTTTTACCTCATCTATTGGGAATATAACCCCAAAATTAACTCTTCTTTATAAATCTTTGCTATTTAACAGTAACGATACAATAAACGAAACACTAGTCAATTTTCAATGTTCAAACAAAATTCATAATGTTTATATAACCCCTTCCTTCAAAATTGTTAGTGAAACACTTAACTATCATCAACCGTTATGCAGGTGGTTTTACGGAACGGGAAGCCGGCAGAATTCTCAGCATTCTGAGCAGCGGCAAAGGCCTGGAAGGAGAAGTGATGATGACGCCTGACCTGGCAACGTTAGCCCCTTCTTTACGGGCCAGAAAAAATCTCCGGCCGGACATCCTCGGTGTCGGCGGGGGCGACGGCACGGCGCGGATCCTCTCGCTGGTAGAAAAAATCTGGGGTTTTCTTCCCGAATACATTGCTCCCTATGCCATGGGAACGATGAATAATTATGCCCTGACTTTCAATCTAAGCGACGGATTCAGGGATAAGCTCAGGCATCTGACCGGTTTCGGCGACACTAAAGCCGTTCAGTTGGCTAAATATCTGCGGGATATCGCCGAGCGGGGCGAAGAGCCAAAAACCGGCGAATTAGGTATGTTTAAGGTCAATGGAAGAAGCGCTTTTAATGCTGGTTTCGGTTTAACCCCTAAATTGCTCTGGCTCTACTATGGCAAAACTATTGACCAATACCGGGAGCTGCAGAACCAGCTGCAATATTGCCCGCCTGAGGAATATGAAGATTTAGTCAAAAGTTTCTTCTCCGAGAAAAGCACTCTGGAGGGGCTGGTGGAAGTTTTTACTGCCGGCCACCGGGAACTTCTGCCCAGGATTCCTGTCCTGAACGTCGCTAAGGCCATCAGGACGAGCGTGGCGGGGGTTTTAGGACCCAATAATGCCCAGGAAAATGAATTTGTCAATGAGCGGATGGAAGGCAGTATCAAGATTGATGGGGAGGAGTTCAGGCCGTCGTCCGGTTTTCCGAAACCGTTAGGGATTTACCTTGCCTCGTATGAGCATTCCAATCTGGGTTTTGCCAGCCTTTCTCCCCGCATCCTGCCGGAAGCCAGGGCGGTCGAGGGCAAAATGCAGGTCTTGATCGGGACGGGCACAGCAAGAGATATTCTCAAGGAAGTTTACAAGTTCTGGCAGGGCCGGCATCTGGACTGCGGCGATTACCGCTATGCCGCCCGGATTGAGCTCGAGTCAGACCGGCCTTTTGCTTACCAGGTTGACGGCGACATCCAGTTCGCCCGGAAAGTTTTGGTCGAATATCATCGAAAGGTGAAGATTATATCATTTGAAGAATAAGATTACCTCTTTGAGAGAAAAAGAAGAACCGCCTGCCGGAAGATAATTGGTTTGGAATGGGTTTGGGGGGTGTTAGTAGAACCTCGAGCCTGGGCCTACGGGTATATTCTTTCCTGACGATTCGACGTGAACTTCGCTGGCAAAGGCTTTGTATTCCCCCGGAGCAACCTCTCTGGCTTGAACCTTAACTTTTGTCCCTGTTTCCAGTTTGGCTTCAATCGATTCTATTTTTACCCGCGGCTCATATGAGCCCATGACTTCAATTCCCACCCGCCCTTCAGCCGGGTCGTCTAGAGAAAAAAAGTATTGGCTAGGATTACTCGGCGAACAACCCCCACTGCTCGGCGGAACATATCTTTCACTGATGACCACTCCCTCAAGGCCGACAATTTCTTTCTCCATGAACTTATCACGATCATAAACTATTTTTAAGTATAGAGGGATGCCTATCGCAGCGGCAACACTAACTCCAATCACCAGAGGTATAATATTACCCCATGTAAATAAACTTTTCTTTGGCAACTTTTTAGTCTCATTAATTAGATCTTCTGGCATGAAACATCAAAAAAGTAAGTAGTTTAAATATTTTGCTGTGCTCCAGGCTAACGGTTCAAGTCCCGGCAGAACTCTTCCCGGCTTTGGCACCGCAGGCACTTATTTCTCTGCTTCTGGCTGCCCAAAGTATCAAAAGGCCGGAAGCCATAATCATGCCCGGGATAGATTACTGTTGAATCAGGCAGCTGCTTGAGCCTCTGCAGGCTGTGATACATTTTCCCGGCATCGCCCCCTTCCAGGTCGCATCTGCCGCAGCCGTCAATAAACAAAGTGTCAGAAGTGAACAGGTTTCCCCCGGCGAGAAGGCAGATGGCATCGTTGGTATGCCCCGGCGTCGCCATGACCGTCAGGGAAAAGCCGCCCAATCTCAGCTGCCCGTTGTCTTTCAGTTTCCGGTCTGTTTCCTGTCTAAAACTCTGATGGGCGCAGAGCGGAATCTTCTTCTTTCGATAATGCTCATAACCAACGAGGTGATCGAAATGGCTGTGCATCACTACCGCAAATTTCAGTTTCAACCCCTTCTTTTCAAGGAAAGGCATCATTAGTCCGGACTCTAAAGAGAGATCGATGATGGCCGCCTCTTTGCTTACTTCATCGTACAGGACATAGCAGAAGTTCCGGTCATAGCCGCCTTTGAATGAGCTAATTTTGAGCATGAACCAAGAAGAGCCCCGCACTATAAAAGATTTTACAAGAAAATTTAAATACTTAAAGTCTTTCTTTCCCTTAATGCAGACGAAAACCGTCTTGATCTTAGTGGTCTTAGGACTGATTCTCCTGCTTCTGATCACCGGCTGCGGTGGCGGGAACGTCCTGACTGGCTCGTCGGCCGCCATTCCCGTCAACCGGACTCATGAAATTTATCAATGGGACAATCTGAGCCCTGCCGGCGGAGAAGACAGTAATCTGGTCACCGGATCAGTCAAGTAGGCTCACGGGAAACTCTCCCGTTAAGTTCAGACCATGGAACTAAAACTCGTCCAAAAAAAGATTCTTTGCGCCATCAATGCCTATCCGCATTACAACGACCGGCAGATTGCCGAAGTCCTGGGAATGAACCGAAGCACGGTCACGGCAGCGCGTCATCTTTTCCAGAAGAACAAGCTCTACCGAACTTATATCTTTCCTGACTTTAAGAAGCTCGGAACCAAGGTCATCGCCGTAAAGTACGGAGATTATGACAAGTACATCCCCATCAGCTATAAAAAAAGGATGGAGCTGGCCCCGCCCGAGATTCGAATTAAGGAGAATGTCTTTACTGTCTCGTCTGAATTCAAAGGTTTCAGCCTCTTTTACGCACCGGATCTTTATCCCATTAAGGAAAAAATCGATGCCTGGAACGCCCTTTTCGAGAGCATCGACCCGGGCGTCCAGATCAGGGATATTTATATCCCCCAGCCGATGGTGGCTGCCTTCAAGTTCCTGGACTTGCCGGAATGTCTGGCTGCAGCCCTCGGAGTCGAGCCCCTACCTCATCTTCCCGGGAAAGCAGTTAAGGGAAAACCATTATCGCAGAAGGAAAAACAAGTGCTCCTGTCCTGGGTGGAAAAACCTCTGGCGGCCAACGCCCAGCTCGCCCGGAAAGCCGGCGTTTCCCGGGCCGTTACTGGTGCAATCAAGAAACGGCTGCTGGATTTAGGAACCGTCCGAATCATCCATCTACCCGACTGGCCCAAATTAGGCCTGAACCTGGGCGTGTTAATTTATCTGAGATTAAAACCGCTGGGCTCCTCACTGATCGAAGAAATTGCCCGCTTCCCGGAGATCGTCTTTCTGCTCAGCTCTCCGTATGAAATGATCTTTTTCGCTGTCTTCAGCGATTACGACCAGTATCACCGCCGGTTTTTCCCGAAATTGGAAAAGCTCAAACTGGAAAAGCATTTCACCGCTCAGCCTAAGGAGCTTCTTTTCCCGCTGGCGGAAAGTAAATTTACCATCAATGCCCATTCCCTTCTCAAAGAAGTTTTTGGCGGTAAAGGCATAACTTAGGTATTTAGGGGTGTGAGTGTTTAAGAGTTTAAAAATTCTAGAAATTCGGACTTTGTGTCCAAACTTTGGTTTCCGGAGAAACAAATTGTTGACTTCTGATCGGCCGGGAAAGATATTTTACCAAGAAATCCCCGCTGAGGCAGTTAAAATGTCTAACAAAAAGTAAGGAAAAGTTTATAAATTCTAACATTTTGCTACCTACTATGAAAACGCAGAAAATGCTAGGAGCGATGGTCTTTCTGCTGATCCTTCTGCTTCTGGTCGCCGGCTGTGCTTCGTCGGACCAATTAACGGGCTCGGCGGCCATCGAAGTTGATGAGTCCAGTGCCGCTGGTGCGCCGGATGCAGCCCTGCCAGGTAATGGCCAGCCGGGAGGAATATTTAAAAACACCAGCCGTCTTTATCCCACTGGAACCAAGCAGGAAGAAGCAACAGCCGAGCAGGAAAGGTAAGTTTAAAAGAAAAGTTTAGAAAAGAAGAGGTGAAACAATATGGGTAATCATCGTTTTACGACACCAAAATTAACGACCGTGATGCGCCTGAGCGAAGATAAGAAATATGTCATTACAGAAATGACCATCACTGACCAGCGGCCGGTAGAATATTACCAAAAGGAATTGCTGGCGGGGATCGGCCGGCCGGTAGCCAGGACGCTGCGGAAATAACGAAAATGGCGCTAATCCCCAGTTAGTTGCAATCACGAGAACGCCTAATTTTTAGAAAGGGAAGGGGAATTTAGATTAATATATCTGTTAAAGCTCTTATGTCTCCTTTTTGAACAGTATAATCTGGCTTAATTTTTCCATCTGCAATAGGATTGAAGTATTTATCATCTTCTTTTTCTACTCTTGAAATATATATTGTTTTCATCCCAACTTTTTGTGCTCCTAAAACATCGTTCCAATCATCTCCAATCATAACACAATCTTCTGGAGAATACCCACTTGCTTGTAATGCTCGCTCAAACATATAAGTTTCAGGTTTTTGTATTCTTAATGTCATATTATAAACATTAGTATCACGATTAGATTGAAGACTGAAACCTTCAAGTAATGGATGATTTGGAGTATCGAGTGCTCTCTCTGCTTCTCCATAAGATGTAAAAATTAATTCTGGGTTGATGTAACCCACTAAACCTAATAAAACAAGTTTGTCATTTTGTAAATGATGAATTCCATTTGATATTACTCCTTGATTTGATTGTGGAATATGTTCCATTAATCCCACTAATCCTTTATATGGAACCCAAAAACTTAATAGTCTATCTGGAACTGCTTCTAATTTTGTCCATCTAGATCAAATTTCTTTTTCATCATCAGGAATATCTCTAGAATTATCATACATAACTCCATCAATATCCCAAAATACTGCTCTATATTTCATATATTTAAATGTTATATCCCATCATTTATAAATGTTTCTATTTTGCAACTACTACTAAGTGGATAATAATTAGTAAATTCCCCTTCCCTTGATGTATCTACTTGATTGGGCTTTGCCCTTAATGACAGCGTTCTCGTTACTTTTCGGACGAAATTTTCCCACACTTCGTATGGGAAAAGAAACTAACAGGAACTGACGTTAGTTGCAATTTGAGGTTCGGGCTAAACAATAGTCAAATCAAAGATTTGAAGAAATAATAAAAAGGTTGGCGTCTATTACTGCCTTAAAATATCTGATAATTCTTTACCAACATAAGAATCAAATATTCTTTCTCGATCTATTGCAATTAATGGGCGTTCATCTGGTGTAAGACTATCTTGAGTCGCATATTTAGTAAATGTATAAACTTGGTCGTCCTGTTCACCAGAAACCACTTCGAAGAGAGGATCTCCCCATTTTTGACCTTCAACAGCAATTCCATAACTTCTAAATCTTGGAGTATCTGTTGTGTTATAAACACGAACAGTTTTATCAATTCCCCTTTCTCTTAAGTTTCTTTGGTATGCATATGCAATAACATCCAACTGCTGTTTTAAGTGGTACAACTTCATCAAAATACAATAATGGACCTTCAACTCTCATACCACCACTTGGACTATCTACTTTTACTAATTTTGACATTTTAATTCACCTTACATATAGTTATAACAGCAAGTATTTAAACTTTTCGGTTGCTTTACTACTCTCAAGATACTACGCCAACCTCTAAACTACACCCGAACCTCAAACTTCTTCGTCGCTTCGCTCCTCGACCACGTTGTACTCTCCTCGCCTTACGGCGATTTTTGGGATGTGAAATCGCGCCCTAAAAGACAGGGTTTAAAAGAAGGCGCAAAAGAAGATGCTACACCCGCAGATTGGTGAGCAGCTCCCTGACTCTTTCCGGATCCGTTTTGATCAGAATGTCCAGCCATTTCCGGCCGAGGGCGATGCTTTCACTGCATTCTGAGTGGCAGGGGAAATGGGATAGAATTACCATATCCTGCTTCCTTTTAGTCAGGTTAGTGAAGGCATTGGCCGGTTTCAGCTGCAGGTTGGGATTGTTTTCACTGAACCTTTTGCAGAAAAACTCAACGCAGCATTTGGGGTATCCCAGCAGGACCCCCAGTTCATAATCGTTCTGGATCAACTCGTAATAGGACGCCAGCCAGGCTTTCTGTTCGTCCTGGGAGAGATAGCAGAAGTGCATTCCTTCCCGGTCGTCTGTTTCCGGGACCCTGATGCCTTTATTGGTGTAGGCATTTTCATCAGCCAGGAGAACTTTGAATTTTGATTTGACCAGGCAGAGCTTGTTCTCTGCGCAGAATTTCTGGACTTTTTCCAGTTCGCCCGGGTAGAAGCCCTGCCTGACTACTTTCTTGCCGCCGTTAAGCAGCAGGATTATTTCCTGAGCTTTGGTCCGCGAGCCGAAGGTCAGGGAGAGGGATTTGGTGTTCATCGGAGGTTGAAAGAAGGGGTTGTTTATATTATTTTTGCGAATTCAGCAAATTTTTATACCCGTTTACTGGTAGTTTCCATTAGGTACTTCACCAGAAAAGGCCAGACTAAGGTGGCATCGGCATGGATTTCCGTAAATTTTCCTTCTGGATTCATCTTCCGCCACGACTTGCCCTCGTCGTAAGTGCAGCCTGACAGATGGCCATAGTACATCGGGTCGGGGCAGATTCTCACCCCATAAGAAAAAGTCTTCTTGGGAAAAGAAAAACCATACCGCTCGCCATACTGCTCCTGGATATAATCCATCAATGGGGGAACGTTCTGGGTGAAATTTCTGGGCACCCCTCCGCCGATGCTGAAAATGCCCAAACGCTCCGCCTCGGAAAAGATCTTGATCATCAAATCGTTGTCCCGGTTAAAATCCATCAAGACTTCCTTCCCGCCGCTCTTTTTCTGCTTTAAATTATAAGCGTAAAAGTAATTCCCCAGCTCGGAGTCATAAAAAGCCGGAATAAAGATGGGGATGTTCTTCTGCACCGCTGATTGGGGGATGGTTCTTTCCTCCCTCAAGTGATCGTCCAGATATTGTCCGATTTTCTCGACAAGAAGACGGGGGCTGATCGTTTGGCCGGCCAGGGGCTCAAGAACCTCATCCACTACTTTTTTCCCCAGAGAGATCAGGTTGCTGTCTAATTCAATAGTGTCAGTGATGCGGTTCCATTTCTGCTTTGCCAGTTGCCGGTCGGAAATGGCCGGGTTGTATTTGTAGTGTTTCAGTCCCATCCCCTCTACTAAACCGTGGGCCATCAGGGCGCCGGTAGTCGTAACCGCCTGAACCATATCTTGGTCGATCATCCCGCAAATGACTTTATCCATCTTGGCAATAGTCATGGCTCCGCTCATGGTCAGAAAGACCTTACAGCCTTCATCCTTGACCATCGCCTGGAGAGTTTCCGCTCCCTGGCAGATCTCCGCCGCCAATCCGCCGAAACATTTTAAGTTATCGATTAGTTCTCCTACCAAATGCCTCTTCCCTTCCAGCCTTTCTTCCAGGGTGTGAAAGAGGAGCGGCAGGATATATTTTGGATCAGAGAAGACGACGTTGGGAAAATAACCGTCTTTGACCTGCCCCGGCCGGGCAGCCCCTTCCTTATTGATGAAGATGGCGCGCTCAGGGCGGTCGTAGATGATTCTCTCATGCCTCTCGGAAAAAGGGCCAACGACGACGGTTTTTTCCCCCTTCCTGGTTCTTTGAATGTAATCAACCGGCAGAATCAGCTCCGAAAACCATTTTTTTTCTTTAGTCATCCGCTCAAGCAGGTCGCTGAGCGGCGTGCCGGTGCTCCCGTCGTAAATCAGGGTAAGTTTTTCTCCTCCCTTGATCATCCCTTCCAGGGAGCCGGCCACTTCCCCAAGCATTCTGGCGCCGAAGGAGCAATAGCTCATCGCCCTGACGATGTCGGAGACTGTTTCGCACTTCTGGAGGTCCAGGAGCTGCAGGGGGATTAATTCAAGGCCGGGACTTTTTTCGCTCATAAACCTGACAAGGGAGAAGAATATTTAAATAAATTTATGTCGTTGACAAGATAGTTACACAAAATTTGAACTTTGGTTTTTATCAAATTCTTTATATATAAATGATTTTTATCTTCAAAGATGAAGCTTATTATTACCAGACACGGCGAAACTGAAGAAAATATCGCAGGTATTCTGCAGGGACATTTGCCAGGAAAACTTTCTGCTGGAGGAATTGAGCAAGCTAAAAAAGTTGCTTTGAGATTAAAAGATGAAAAAATAGATTTCATTTTTTCGAGTGATTTGGCAAGAGCTTCCGACACGGCTAAAGAAATTGCTAAATATCATCCCAACACTCCTATCAAATTTGTCAGAGATTTAAGAGAAAAAAACTTAGGCGAATTTCAGGGAAAGAAAATAAGCGATTTGGGCCGGGATGCCAAAGATTTCAAAGCAGCTTCTATTGAACCAAAAGATGGGGAAACAATGGAAGAGCTGTATCATAGAGCAGAAAATTTTCTTCATAAAATTATTTCAAGGCATTATAGTGATGCTGTTTTATTTGTAGGGCATAATGGTATAAATAAAGCTTTGATTGCCGTGATTACTGGCAAAAAACAGGAAGATATTCGGGGCATAGATAACCAGCATAACACCAGTGTGAATATATTTGAGCTCGGCGAAGATAAAAAGCATAGAATGTTATGTTCAAACTGTGTAAAACATCTGAATTGACGGCTAAAGTTTAAACTCTGCGCCTGCCGGCACCGAAAGCATCCTCTTGACCAGCGCCAGATATATCTCCCAGGCCTGCTTCCCTTCCCGGCGCCATTTCTCGACGGAAAAGAAAGCCGCATTGTGCAGGCCGTTGTCAGCCGGCCTTTCGGTAATGATCGCCCCGGCCAGACCGGCGATGTCGTTCTCCCGGATGACTTTCATCCACTGCAGGGAAAAGGCATAAGCCTTGGCCTCTTCGTCGTGCCGGTCATCTAAGGTTGGTGTCAGGACGTGGCCCAATTCGTGCCCTAAAGTCAGCATTACCCTTCCCAAAGAATCATTGGCCACAAATATTTCCGACAGCCCGCCCTGCTCCCGCCGGTTGAGCGACAGGCCAATCGTCGCCGGGTGAGGGGCTATTTTTCTGAATGATTCAGCCTTGAGGACGCTGACCTTGATGTCGTCAGGGAACTTTTCGCCAAAGAGCTTTTCAAAAGCCTCTTCAGTAAATCCCCGGATTTCTTCCGCTTCTCCGACGAATTTTCCTTCCCGGCCCGGGATAAGGAAATTGTCCGGGAGGAAATTATACTCTGCCTTCAGATCGGCCATCAGCTCAGCTGCCCCTTCCTGCCGGTACTGGCTCTGGCGCCCATAGAGCGGAGTTTCTTGGCGGAAAATCCCGGCGATTTGATCAGGACTGGTTGGGGCGCCGGCAGAATAAGCGATATTTCCTTCTGACAGATGACGGGGCAGGGAATGATAACCCAGGCTGGAACCAGCGAGTTCTTCCAACCTCCCCTGACTAAAGGCCGGCGAGCCGTATGACGACGAATAGCACGACAGCGGATGAGACGATGGCAAATAGTCTGACGGCGAATAGCCCGATGGCGAACTGCCCTGTGACGTTTGGTACATGCTCGAGAAAAAAAGACTTTTCAGATTATAAACCTAATGGGAAAAAGTGGGACATAATGGTCAATCGTTTTTAGCCAGGTTCATAATCCCCCAGGCTGTTTCGCGCACTATTCTCCCTAAATTATAAGCTACAAGCAGAGTAGTTAAATTCGTTTTTGACCTCGTTTTAGTATTGTCTTCTGTCATGTTAAAGTTAGGGATGCAAAATTCTTTAAATATTTTGCGGAACTCCCGACCGAATGATCTGGTTTCCAGGTAGGAAATTCCTATCTTTCCAGCCTTATGCCCTGAAAATCTCCCACCTCTCATAGAAAACCCTGATCCCCTGGTATCTCCCATCAGGGAAGGAATCACTTTTGAGAGAAATATCCCTGGTCACCAGGCTGGCGAAGCAATGGTCGCTTAAATTCTCGCCACCTCCCAGCCGGAATTCCAGCAGGTTACTCTTCTTCATTTCTTTCAGGGTAGAGATTCTGCCACCTTTGAAATAAAAGTTGCTGGCGACAATGCCTAAAAAGCTGGGCAGGCACCCCCTGACTTCTTCATATGATTTAACGATTTTGAACTCCTCGGCATGTTTTATCTTTGGCTGCTTTCCTGAGCCCGGTGGGCGAGATAATTCTCGACAATCATCAGCGTCAGGGCGACGGCGCTGGTCAGACCGATGTCTTTCAAATCCTTCCTGATGACCGGCTCAACTTTGCTCTCTTCCAGCCAGGGTACATCGTGTTTGCTTAAGTGGATGGTTAACTCGCGGAGAGGATAGGCAGGATAGTCAGATTGTCCTGCGTCCTCAGAAAAATCCTGGCCGTGGAATGGGGCTGTCAGTTTGGGATAATCAAACCCTTCTTTGAGGGAAATTAAAGTGCTGTCGACTGCAACTTCAACTATTCCCGCAACGGGTGTACCATTCTTGATGCTCTCTATTACCTCGTCTAATGAACGGGCACCGGTATCAAGAAAGTTGTAGAATACCACTATTGGCGAGAGCTGCCGCGTATAGCGCACGTAAGTGTAATTAGACACCCCGCTGCCGGCCGAGAATTCAAAGTGGGGAGGCAGCTGTGGATACCTCTGCTTGGCGCTTCTCCGGTCTAATTTAATTGTCGCCCCCTGGAAAGCCAGTTTCAGTCTTCCCGCTGCCTGCCAGAAAAGGTCATCGAGGGGGTTAGCAATATAACCCGGACCAAGCTCTTCCCGCTGGAAACTCAGCCGGTAAGGAAGCATTTTTTCCGGCAGAAGGTTCATCTCTCCCAGCTCTTTTTCATCGTAAAAGAAGCTGGCCGGCATGCTTTCGGTTTTCATGGTTGTCAACAGCTCTCGCTCTTGAGCACATTTTATTCCACTCGTAACCACCCATTACCGATAGGTGGAATAAAATGTTTCAGGAAAAATGCGATGATTAAATTTAATGATGAATTAAAATGTAATTATTTAAAGAAATTATAAAGATTTGGCTGCTGGAGAGTATATTAAACAGAAGTTGTATCAACAGAGGGCTTGGGGATTGCCAAAATGAGGGCGGGGATGAGATTTATAACTATCCGGAAAACCTTAAAGGATAGCCTTTCACCCAGCATGGAAAAGATAAGCTCCAAGTCAGTCATGTGATCTCTCAGATTTTGATTTTTTAATCTTGGATCAAGTCTTTTTACTTCTTTGTGCACTTTAATAGGTACTCCAAAAGTAGCTTGAGAGATTTCATTAGTTAAAATTGCATATTCCCTTTGCTCTTCTATTCCTCTTTTCTTCCATTCTTCAGTTAATTCCTGCCGGATGGCAATTCCCCTTAACCGTTTATCAATCCAATCTTTAGGATAACCTTTGAGTTCATAATATTCTTTAGCCCGGTCTTGTGCTAATTCCGGATTCTCAATTTCTTGGATTCTTTCATAACCTACTTGAGCCAGCCAGCGCTTAAATGGCTCAGCTTTTTTAGAGGGGATAGATTGGATTAGTCTCAGTGCGCCCTTCGTAGAAATGCAGTTAAGTTTCTGTATTCCTCCAACGGTTTTAATTGGAAGGGGGGTGGCAATTTGCCCCCATCCTTGGGCAAATCCTTCGTCTCTTCTTCGCATGTCCTTAAGATAACCCGATGGGTCGGTTGAGTCCGTCAAGGCCACAACAATATCTACTGCTACAAACCACCATTCATCGTTGAACCAAGTCCTGCGGATATTCTTCCCTTCGAATACGACTAAAGCGTTCTCTGATTTCATTTTTCGTTAAACTTCTCAACAATCTTGATTTCCTCTGGAGCAAGCCCGTATAATTTGTAAACCAGCCGGTTAATCCCTTTCTCCAATCTCTTTACTTTAGCTTGTGACACGGAGCACGAGCTTAACATCGCCCGCTGCTCAGCTCATCGCCTCGATTTCCTGGCTGGTGGTCGCCTGCTCTGCCTTCTTCTCTCGGAACCTAAGGAAGCGGGGGAAACGTAAAGCCAGCCCGCCGGCGCAGGTGTGGAAGGGGCTTCTGGTGATCTCGGCTCCCATCACCTCAACGACCAGCTGCGGGGCAAACCAGACATCCGGCTCCATTTCCTTTTTGGCATCAACCCGAGCCGGCTTCTTTTCCGTCTTATATCTCTTTAATTTGTCCGGCAGCTCTTCGAGCATTTCATCGGTCAGCCCCGTCCCCAGCTTGCAGACGGTTTCAAAAAGATCCTCTTTCTTGTTGTAGGCGGCGCAGAGCAGGGATCCATAGACGCCGGAGCGCTTCCCTTTTCCATAGTCCGCCCCGACGACAACCAAGTCAAAGGTGTCAACCATCTCTTTGGCATATTCTTTTTTCCACTTGATCCAGTTCCAGCCCCTCGTTCCGGCCTGGTATTCGCCCTGGTGTGACTTGACGATTACCCCTTCATATCCTGCTTTGAGCATCTTTTCAAAGAAATCCTGCATTTCCGCCAGGCTGTCGGTTACCATCCTTTCCGTCAAAGTGACGTGCCGGCTCGGATGGAAAAGGGAGATCAGCTTTTCTTCCCGCTGAAGGTAATTCTCTCCGAGGAAGGACTTTCCGTTATGGTAAAGGAGGTCAAACAGTTTTACCTGCACGGGAATTTCTCGGGCAAATTTCTCGACGTCATATTTTCTCCGCCTTTGCATCAGGGTCTGGAAAGGAAGCGGCCGGCCTTCTTTACCGATGGCGATGATCTCCCCTTCGATGATATAATCATTTCCCCAGACATCTTTCTCCAGCTCCTTGACCAAGTCAGGAAACTGGTGAGTGATCTCTTCCAGCTGCCGGGAAAACAGGGTTATTTTCCCTTTTTTGTCTTTATGCACCTGCACCCTTTCGCCGTCATATTTGGCTTCCACTGTGAACTGTCCGGGGATTTTCTCAGAAATCTCTTCGCTCTTCTTAACCCGCTGGGCCAGCATCATTTTGATGGGCCGGCCGACCCGGATTTCAATCTTTTTGACGCCATCCAGCCCTTTCCGGGCCAGGGTTTCGGCGAGCACCCCGACATCCGGGCAGAGGTTGTAGGCTTTTTCCAGGCTCTCTTTGTTCTTTTTGTCGCCGGTGTAGGCAATGGCCAGGGCGTCCAGCAGGGTCATATCTCCGGCGCCCAGGCGCAGGGTTCCCAGGGTGATCCGGCTGACGTATTTTGCCCCTTTGGGAGAGGCTTTTTGCAGCAGGCTGACCAGGAGATGGCTTTTCTGCTCCTGCGAGCCCGTGCCGGAAGTTTCGGCAATTTTGTGCAGGCTTTTGAATAATTCCCCGACGGTCAATTTGCCGACGGGAACCAAAGTCCGCGGCTTTCTCTTAAGGACTTCCTCGGCGGTCAGGCCGGCATCCCCCTTTTGCTGCATCAGTTTCTTTACTCTGGGCAGGTCTGTTCCCCCGGCGGCAGCGATTGATTTCAGGAGGGATTTGTCGGCCAGGCCCAGGACAACGTTCTCATACTCGGAAGCGATCTGCCCGAGGAGGAGGTAGCAGACAGTGGCCAGTTCGTCTTTGTCGACTTCTTTGAAGAAATTGGCCAGGATTTCCCGCATGGCGTTGCCGGAAGAGGTCTTTTCCAGCTCTTCAAAGACATTGACTAATTTTTCAAAGTCCATTAGGGAGGAAAAGAATTGAAAGTTTATTAAGGTTTTGGCAGGGGTGTATGTGTTTTGATAATACAGATTAAGAAACAATAATGATTATATACCTCTTTTTGTTTTTGTCATTTTGGATTACTATGGTTCAGGATATTTCAAAAGAATTGTTTGAACGTTTGGCAAAAGCCGGCTTGCCGGAGAGAGTCAGTGAAGAAGAATTAGCTTTAGCTGTTGCGGGAGCCGGCCATCTTATTGCTCTGGTTAGGGATAAAAAATATGAAAGAATACTTGGGATTGGTGATGATTTTATTCCCGACACCGGCTTATATAATGCTCTTGGAACGGTTTATTCTCTATTACCATGTAATATTAGAGATGAAGCTCTGGCCGCTTACCTGACCCAGTTTGATCATCTGAATGATTTTTATGTTCAAAATAATCATACCCCATTTGTGCGTGAACCATCAGTTTTGGCAGATATTGGAATGGTGAGGCCGCGGTATTGGCCAGGTTTAGACGAAGGGAAAGTGTTAACCAGGGAACATAAAAATTTTGACGATTTTAAGAGGGAACTATTAACTGAGGACGGCTTATTTAATCCTGAGAAAGTAAGAAGCGATTTCTGTGTTGCCTATGCTGCTTTACGGACGGATATGTCTTCATTTGGGTCGGATTATGCCGCGGCATGTCATCTTCAATTTTTGGAAAGAGTGGTTGGCGGCATTGCTGCGCTTCGTTTTGGACGAGTAAATGATGATTCAGGGATTAAGGATGGCCACAAAAGATTAAGGGATTTGTTACCCAAAAATGTCCACGGGTTAATTGATCGAAAATATGAGGAAAGAAGTTGGGCAGATCCCGCTGGGTTTCCATACAAGTAAGGATTTTCTAAGGAGATTATTAAAACCGTTCCCTCATCCGGTAATAGACCAGCCCCATGATGCCAATCAAAACTACCAGGCCAATCAGGAAGACGACTTTCCTGTTCGTCCCCCCGGCCATTTTACCGAACGCCCCGAAAGCCTGCCCAACAAAACCCATTTCCTCTTCCGCCGAAGCGGTGATGGCAAAGTAAGAGAAATGCTCCAGTTTTGACTCGTAAACCAGCTCTCCGCTTTCCTCGTCTTCTTCCAGCAGCTCCGTCGGCAGCTCTTCCCACTCCCCGTCTTCAAAAGTGTGCATGCGGACGCTTTCCCGGGCAAAGCCGTTCTCCTCCAGCCATGACTTTGTAACCTTAAAGACAAGGTAGGCTTTCTTGATCTCTTCCTCAGTCAGATTGACATCAACCTTGAAATACTGGTAGATCCCACTGATTTCACTGACCTCCTCCGGCTTCTCCAGGAAAGTGCTGAATTCAAAAATAGTTTCCTTAGTCGTCTTCGATCTGATCTTGATTTCACTGACGGCAATTCTCTCCCCTCCGACGGCAATGATGCTTTCTTCCCCTTCCGTCAGGCTGGCCGTCAGGGAATGGGCCAGGACAGTCAGGGGAACTTCCTCGGCCTGGGCTTCCGTCACCGCTCCGCCATCCCCGGCAGAACTTTCCGTTTCCGTTTCCCCGCTTTCTTCTTCCGTTTCCGCCGTCTCTGAAGAAGCCGAAGTGGTTGATGAACTGCTGCTGCTTCCCCCGCTGCTGCTGGAGCTGCTGGAAGAGCTGCCGGAACTGCTGTCGCCGCTCGATGAAGAAGCCGCAGTGGTGAAATTGTTTGTTCCGGTGGTATTGCAGTTCCCGGCTGCATCACAGGAAGTGGCATTGTAATAATATACAGTGGAAGCGCTTAAACTGCTTAAAGAGAAGCTGTGTGAAGTCGCCCGGGAAGTGCTGGTCCGCGAACTGCCCAATGACAGCGAAGTCCCGTAATGCAGGCTGGAATTGGCCGTCTCGCTGGTCGTCCAGGTAACCGTCGCCCCGCTGGAAGTGGGAGTGCCGGAGTTGACCGAGGTCAGGTTCGGCCGGACCGTGTCAATGGTCAGGCTAAAATTGGCGCGAGAAAAATTGAAATGACCGCTGCTGTCCGAGACTAAACAGTTCCAACGATAAGTTCCGTCGGCCAGGGTTTTGGAGAAAACGGTTTCATTGCTTGTCCCGTTAACGGCCGTGGTTTCATTGGCCTGCCAGTTTCCCGTCCAGTTGCCGTATAAGGTGAGGTTCATCACGCTAATGTCATCAGTTACTGAGCAGTTGAAAGTAGAAGTGGCGCTTAAAGTATTGAGTCCATTGGCCGGACTGTTGAGGGTCACGACCGGGTAAGGGCTGGCCAGAGTGAAAGTAATTGATTCGGTATTGTTGAGATTGCCGACGGTATCATTAGCGAAAAGGGTAACGGTATGCGTTCCGATCTCCAAATTGGAAACATTGTAACTGACATTCCAGACTCCCCCGTTGCGGCCGGCCGTAAGATTGAACCCTGTCCCGGAAGCATTGTCAAAACTCAGCCGGACCGTTTCTACTGTCAGGGTGGCGTCGCTGACCGCGACATTGAAAGCCTGGCTGCCGGAAGCAAGGGTGTAATTGCGCTGGTTGAGAGGACTGCTGATGGTCACGGCGGGCGGCGTCCGGTCAATGGTGAACTGGACAAATTCCGTGTTATTAGTATTTCCCGCCGAATCATTAGCCAGAACCGTCATTTGGTTCAGCCCTTCCATCAGGCGCAAGAGGTTGAGATTAAGGTTCCAGTTGCCGCTAATATTATTGGGAGTGGCATTGAAACCATCGCCGGTGGCATTGTCAAAACTGAACCGCATTGAATCAATATTAGTTTCGCTGATTGAGACGTTGAAACTCTGGGTGCCGGAACTGAAATTGGAGAAGTTGGCCGGGAGGCTGATATTAACCCGGGGCAAAGTCAGGTCAACCGTCAGGTTTCGGGCGGTGCTGACGCCAATCGTACTGGCCGGATCGTTGCCATAGACATAATAAAAGCTCCCGCCTTCCGTTAAACCAGTCAGGTTATAATTAAAGCTGGTTCCATTAAGCTTATTCATGGTGTAATTGACGACTGAACTATTATAATAATGCCATTCCAGGAAAGCATTGCTCAGGTTGCCGTCGGAAGTGGCATTGATGAAAGTATAGTTAGCCTTGATGTGAGTGTCATTGGCCGGGCTGGTGGAAGTGAAATTGATGAAAGGCCGGATGGCCGCCTGGACGTCAATCCGCCGGTAGCTGTTGCCGGATTCAGTTATTTCTTTCCCGGTAACCATCAGTTTCCATTCGAGCTCGGCCGGCGTGATCGTCCGGCTGTAAGCCAGCCGCCAGTACTGCTTCAGTAAAGCAATCGCCCCGGCGACGTGCGGAGCGGACATTGAAGTTCCGCTGAGAGAGGTGGTGGTCATTCCGTCGGCGCCAGTGTAAGGAGCCGTGATCGTCGCTCCGGGAGCTAAGAGGCTTAAGATGGCTCCCCGGTTGTAAGTCAGGCCGTCATTATCATTGACCGCTCCGGCGGCAGTGGCGTTCTCAACGCAGGCCGGGGCGCTGATGCCGGAAGTGTAACCATCATTTCCCGCTGCAATGACCACACTGATATTTTTCCCGACCGCCGAATTGATGGAAGAAGCGATGGTGTCGGAATTGCAGTAATTATTGTTTTGCGTGCTGTCACCCAGGCTTAAGCTGATGACGGAAATGTTATAAGTCGTGGCATTGTTAGTGCACCATTCAATGGCGGAAATGACATCATCAGAGTTGCAGCTCCCCGCCGCATTACAAACTTTAATTGCCACAATCCCGGCATCGTAAGCCACTCCCTTATAGGTAGATAAATTTCCCGCCGCAATACCCGCGACATGCGTTCCATGCCCAAAATCATCTTTGGCGCTGAGATCTTCCGCCTTATTGTTAGGGCAGCAGGACAGCCCGTCATCAGCATTGGTTAGAGAGCAGAAACAGTGCTGGTCCCGGATTTTGTTGGTGAAAGCGGAATGGTTGGCCTGGATGCCGGAATCAATGATACAGACCGTTTCCAGCCTTCCGGTGATATTATAACCGCTGACCAAGAAGTTCCAGACATCGTTGGCTTCAATTTGCGGGACACTGGTAACTAAAGCGGTATGGAGAATGCGGTTGATGACGATTCTTTCCACTGAAGGATGGGTTTTGAGTTTTTCCAGGCCTTCTTTCGTCAGCTCCCCGCTGAAACCATTAAGGTTGGAGAACTGGCGTTTCAGCTCCAGCTCCGGTGTTTTGTTTCTTTCCTCTTCTTCCTCTCTTTCTTCTTCTCTTTCTTCTTCTCTTTCTTCTTTCTTTTCTCCTTCTTCTCTTTCCACTTCCAGGACACTTAAAACTTTCTCCTGGACTTTTTCCACCATTTCTTTACGCGGCTCATCACTTTCGGTTGAAGTGGCGCCAAAAGTTCCGCCGGCCGGCTCGTCTTTGAGGATGACAATGACGGAAACTTTCCCGTTCTCTTTTAATTCAGCCAGAACGGCCTCTTCAATAAAAGCTCCGTCTTCCGTCTTTCCTCCCTGAGCCAGGCCTAAAAGCAGCAGGACGGTGCAAGTCAATAGAAAAATTTTAACCAAAGACACTTTGGCAAACACTTTGTCCCCCTTTTTAGTCCCCATTAAAGCTTCTCCCCCCTCAGATGAGCATTAAGTGATAATCTTTCTCCGCGGCGGCCGAACCGAGCCCCTCTCCCAGATGGAAAGAGAAGCGGGAAAAGACGCCCTCCAGCAGGTCAAAAAAACTGGGCTTGGCTTCGTAAACGACATAATCGACTTCTTCGATGCCGAAATTTTCTTTGAGATACTCTTCGGCTGTTTCTCTGCCGCCCAGCTGGTCGATCAGCCCCAGCTGCAGGGCTTCCACTCCCAGATAAAATTCGCCCGTCGCCAGCTGCCTGACTTTCTCCTCATCTATCTTCCTGTTCCGGGCGATTTCTTCAATGAAAAAGTCGTGGATCCGGTTGATCTTCTTCTGCAGGATGGCTTTTTCTTCTTCCTCCAGTTTGCGGAAGGAAGTGCCGATATCTTTGCGCTCTCCGGCGACTAACCGTTCGTAGCCGACCCCATACTCTTCCATCAGGCCGGAGAATTCTAAGTAGGAAGAGATGACACCGATGCTGCCGGTAACGGCCATGCGGTTGGCGATGACATGGTCGGCGGCGGAAGCCACCCAGTAGCCGCCCGAGGCCCCGGTTTCCCGGATGACGGCCAGGACGGGCTTCCCGGCTTTTTTGACTGCTTCGGCAATTTCATCCGAAGCGACGGCGCTGCCGCCGGGAGAATTGATTTCCAGGAGAATGGCTTCGATCTTCTCGTTGTCTTCCGCTTCCTCGATGAAGCCGACAATTGTTTCAGAGGAAAGGGTCGCCTGGCCGAGATAGCTATCTCCCTCCACCGTCAGGACGCCGCTAATGGGGATTAAGGCGACATTGCCATATTTTGAGCCGTCGAATAAAGTTAAAGTAATGGGAAGAAGGACTAAAAGGATAAAGACGGCGGCCAGGGAAGTCAGGATGACGGGCTTAATTATTGACTTGGATTGTTGTGGCTTAGATCGTGGTTCAAATTGTTTTACCATTCCTACACCTTTTTTTTCGTCAGCCCGCGGGGCGGTTCTCTTCTGCCTGCTGAGAAAGAGGGGAAGTTTATAAAGGTTTTTGCGGGGTCGGTACTTCCATGTTAGCAATCCCGCCACCAGAAAAACTATCCCCCCTTAAGGAATCAAATTTGGATTCTGCTCAAGGCTAGCTCACGGCACATAACAAATATATTACTAGTACCTAATATTCTTATGCTGGTAAAACTTATTAGTTATGGATATATATTTTAGAAACATTTATATATAAGAGTGTGCTTTCCAGTACCCAATAAATACGAATAAAATTAAAAATTTATAACTAATAACCATGAGCCTCGCCTCCACCACCTATTTCCGCTTTGCGCAAGAAGCTGAAGAATCAATGAATAAAGAACCTGACTCCTTGAAGAAAAAAGAATATCGAAAAGTGGCTGCTCAAAATTATTTTTATTCTGCGATGGAAGCAATAGAATCGGTGCTTAAAAAATCAGGCATAGACCTGTACTCTATTAATAATCATGAAGATCGGCTTCATTTGCTTAAAAAGAACAGCTCTTTGTTCAAAGATCCTATTAACGTCGTTCTCAAATTTGAAATTATGATCAATTATGACTACCGACGAAAAGTCGCTTACAAGGGAGAAAATGGCAATAGATTCATTATAGTCAAAGAATTTGCGCAGCTCTGCCAACATGAAATTAATTAAAACATACGCGGAAAAGAAACTGCATAAGATCAATGTCAAAGAGAGTACTCTACAATCCCAGGAGCATTTTCTTAGCATGATTAAACAAGAGCTTCCTGCAATAAAAGAAATAAATGCCGTGGTTTTGTTTGGCTCCTTTGCCAGAGGTGATTATTCCTTGCGCCATTCTGATATCGATTTGATGGTTTTTCTTGATGAAGAGGAAAAGGACCAGGCTTTAGAGGAGCAAATTAGGAAGAAAATATTAGCTTTAAGCGTGGAGAAAGAATTAAATCCCCATATCACATTTCAATATAAAAAGATCGAAGAAGAAGATAAAAGTTTAATGGTCACCGTTGCCAGAGAAGGGAAAGTATTATTTGCCCGAAAGACCATTGTCATTTCCTATAATCAGGCCGGGCTGGCATCGTATTATCTGGTTCGTTTTGACACTACTGGATGCAAGGCGGTGGTCAAAAATAAACTTCAGCGGTTTTTATATGGATATATTGTAAATGGAAAACGCTATCAAGGACTCGTCGATGAACAAAGGATATTGAGTGCGGGAAAAGGGGCAATTATAGTTCCTGAGGATATTTATCAAAAAGTGTTGCATTTCGCGCATACTATTAAAATCAAGACGGTCATTAAAGGGAGATTTTACAAATGAAACCATGGGTCGCAACCCCCTTATTTCATCTATAGGTAATTATTGATTTATTGATTGTAATAATTCTTCTTCCAATTTGCTTAGTCTCGCATCTTTCCCACGTTTTTCATAGAAACATAGGTTTAACACCGTTAACCCGGCAAATGGAATTCCAATTAAATAAGGATGGTCAAAACTACCGTCACTGAGCTTATCAACCAGTCCAACCATTCCCATGCTTAAAAAAGCTCCGAAATTTAATCCATTAGAATATTTTTTATCTGCGAACTCTCTTAATTTTTGAACCTTGTCAATCTGGTTATCCATTTTAATCCCCCCTTAATGTATCTTCAAGATTTTTTCCATCAATTTCTAAGAAGAATTTCCTTCCATTGACTTCATAAAATTTTTCCGGAACACCGTTCCCATTCAAATTTTGAACTATTAATTCATATTGTGGCCTTGCTTTCGCAATTTCTATTTCTGCTCGTCTGTTATCCCTATTCGCGTCGGTATAAGCTATCGTTCCGATCACTCCGGCAACTCCAAATGCTACGGCTACGGCTAATGGTATATTGTTTGACATTGGCATTGAACAAATTAAATATGTTTATAAATGTTTTGGTTAATTTACTACTTTTAAATTATATTAATGTCCCAAAATTCTGAACTCAAAATCCTTCAAATTTTGCCCGGCGGCGCTCTCCTCCTTTCAGCTGTCGGAGGACATTAATAGGCATGCCGTGTGGTATCGGGAACCTATCCTCTCCCCCACCAATAAATATTAAAAGAGGCAGCACTTCGGGAATTGAGGGGGTGGAAATTGGCTGACATCAAAATTACTCTTGAGACCCTGTACGACATCCTCCGGAACGAAAAGAAGAAGGAAGACCTGCAGAAGCTGGAAACCACTTTCTTCCTTGATGTCGTGCAATACCTGAGAGAAAAGCAGGCCCGGCTGGAAAGCAGGGAGAGCTCCACGGAAATCTTTGCCGCCGGCGAGAAGGAAAAAATTGAATATGAATTGAGGAGCATCAAGCGCATCATCAAGGAGATTTATGAAAAAAGGGAGAAGAAGATACTGGACATCGCCCTGAACAAGAGCCGGACCGGCTCGGATATCATCGATACCAGCGCCATGCTGCATGAAGAGAGGGGGTTCTACCAAAAAATCCTGAAGACCCTGGACAATTTTAGGCGGGGGGTGCTGCAGCGGATGCATCAGGCTGAGCTGCCCCTGGTGCCTGACCAGAAAGAGCTGAAAGTGGAAACGGCGGAGCCGGAAGCCGGCCCGGAGCTGAGCCGGGAAACAACTCCCTTCACCCGGTTTGAGCCGGGGCTGAAACCAAGCCTCTTTCCCGCCCTGGCGAAAATCAAGTTTACCCACCCCATGCCTTCTTTCGTCTGGAAGGACATGAAGGAATACGGCCCTTTCGATCCGGGAGAAGAGCTGGAAATCTATCCGGAAGTGGCAGAACTGATCGTCAAAAAAGGTCGGGCGGTGAGAGTTTAGATAAATATTTAAATCTCTTTAATATTCTCATTGAATATTGTAAGGTTCAAAAAGAGGTGTAGAATTCCCTCTTTCCACCGTTCTGTGAACGGTGGCGTAAAATTCTTGTAGT
>CAYWPJ010000008.1:20553-46941 GCA_964460195.1 uncultured Methanosarcinales archaeon | reverse complement strand
ATGTGTGAGGACTCTTTAAAGGTGAATCCTATTCGGAGATACTGGATTAACATATAGGATTCCTGTTAGTTTCTCCGACCTACGAGCGAGGACTAGAATTATCGTTAATAAAATTACCGAGCGGAGTGGGGAGGATAAGGAACATAGTGACGAAGAGTTTTTGAGTTGCTGTACATCTAGGCGCTGCAAGAAATGAAGAAACTACTTCATTTCTGCACAGAAAATAAGTCGTTGCTTATTTTCTTGTGTCGTAGTTCGCGAAGAAAAGCAGCGACTTTTCTTGCGTGCCAGAAACCGCAGTTTCTGTGCATTCCAGTGTAAAGTTAGTCGTGGGGGGACTTAAGAGTTTAGTAAGAATTTAGTTCAGTCTGTTTTTTGACGTTTAGAATTCTCTTTTTTGTTAATTCAAGAAAATTTTCATCCATTTCTATGCCAATATACTCTCTTCCTAATTTATGAGCGATTACTCCAGTAGTTCCTGAGCCATTAAATGGATCAACGACTAAATCTCCTCTATCTGTTGATGAAGCAATAATTCTTCTCAGTAATTCTTCTGGCTTTTGGGTTGGATGCTTTCCATATTTTTTCTCATATTGTGGCGTTAGTGGAATATACCAGACACTTCTCATCTGTTTTCCACTTGGACTTATTTTGTCATTCCATTTTTTCATTAATTCATAATTAAACTTATGCTTAGTATCTTTTGATTTTCTCGCCCAAATAAGTGTTTCATGGGCATGGGCAAAACAGCGACAAGCTAAATTAGGCGGAGCATTTGGTTTAAACCAAGTAATCTCATTAAGAATATGAAAACCTAATGATTGCAGAGCATAACCTACTTGATAAATATTGTGGGGTGTTCCGGAGATCCAGATTGTTCCGTTTGGTTTTAATATTTCTTTACATCGCTTAATCCATTCGTATGTAAACTTAAAATCTTCTTCAAAACCTCGCGATTTATCCCAATCGCCTTTATTTACACTAACCATTTTCCCAGCTTTACAAGAAATTCCATCATTAGAAAGATTATAAGGGGGATCTGCGAATATGGTCGTAACAGATTCTTTTTTTATTTGTGGAATTAAATTAAGACAATCTCCTCTCAACAGCTTAATTCCCTCTTTTTCAAAATATAACATAGTTATATGTAATTTTCGGCATCATATTTTGCTTCTTTAAGTGAGCTTAGTTCAAACGAATCTATATAAGCTTTATTAGTGTCTTTTATTCTTTTGTTGAAGATATCTAAAATAAATCGGCCCTTTTCTCGAGTAACAACAAAATCAAATTTCTTTGAGAATTGACTCCCCCAAGCGCTCGTTTTGAGTTTTTTCCATTTCATTAATATCACCTCTTTGTACTCCGGAATATGTTCGGATTTATATACATTTCTAAATTTCTTAATATTTTATTAATATATTCTTAACTTTATTTAAATATAAGTTATACATATCCCCCCATTATGGATTGGGAATTATATGCCTGGCTAAAACGGGGAAATCGAAGAAAAGAGATATTAAAGCTATTAGTTAACACTCATTCACCAATAACTTCTAATGAAATTGGAATAAAGTTAAAAGTTTCTTTGCCCCAAGTTTCATTTACGATTAAAGAACTATTTGGTAAAGAACTAATTGAATGTCTTAATCCTAAAGATAAAATCGGACGATTATATAAAAATACCTCTGAAGGAAAAGTGATTTTAAATGAAATATACAGAAATGCTCAAAATAATACAAGAGCTTGAATTTGACCAAAAGAAAGCCTTATGTACTGATGGAAATGTTCAGCTGTTTGTGATTAGACCATCAAAATTACCAAAGAAGTTAAAGAATGCTTACGATGTTAAAAAAAACTTTCAGATCTGGCTTAAAGAAGGAGAAAGAGAATTTAGGCCTAATCATCTTAGGATGATGATTGATTTAAACTTAAGAACTAGAAGCAGACCAGAACTAAAGAAAAAATTACTCACTATTTTTGATAATATCTTTTATGGCAAAGATCCTAATGAAGAGATTAAATTGCTCGGAAAAGAAAAATTTGACCACTTTTTAAATTCTTTAATGATTATTGCAAACCTCGCCCAATTATTTATTATTGAGCAAGAATTTAATTATGAAAGAGAAAGTAATTTTGAGCCTAAAACTCTTTTCTTTCAGGGTTGGATTAGGGAATCTATTGATAGCCCGAAAGAGATTGATAACATGTGTATGAGTGTTTGTAATGGACAGCCTCCAAAAGTACAATATACTGATAAAGAGAATAAGAAAAATAAAAGATATGAAGAAAACCGTAAATTATTATGGTACTTTAATCAAGAGTGATGGGTGTTGGAAGTTCCAACATGGTTAAATCTTACACGTTTGAAGAAAAAAATGATTTCTCTAAAAAGGGAATAAGTATAGTTTGTTCTTATTTATCGCTTCTAAAAAAGACAATCTCCGTAAAAAATGTAGAGAATGATCCCAATTATCAAAAGAATGATATTGATTTAGTTTGGGTTTACAAAAAAGATGGGAAAGAACTAATGATTTCTATTGAGGTAAAAACAGATAAATACACTACTGGAAATTTTTGGTTGGAAACTTTGAGCAATGAAAAGTTAGGGACTCCCGGTTGTTTTGTAAAAAGTAAAGCAAAATATCTCTTCTATTATTTCACGAAGTGGGATAATATGTATGTTATACCTCTAAAAGTAGCTAAAGAATGGTTTAATGCAAACTATACGAGATTTAAAGAAAGTAAAACTACTACTAAAGATGAGAAAGGGAATTATAAACACACCACAGTAGGACGTTTAGTACCGATTACCATTATGATGAAAGAAGTCGGAGGAATTAAGCTAATAAAGAGTATTACTAAGTTGCTCAATAATTCCTAACTACAATTTCGTTTATTTCTCCCCTGCCATTAGCTTGAGAGTTAATTAACCGTCTTGCTTTAACAATAGAAATATCATAATTGGGGTATAGCTCTTTAATAAATTCAGTATCGCTATTACTTAGCATAACCGAACATCCTCTTTGGTCTAATTTTTTAAAAACATTAGCTAAGAGTTTTTGCTCTTTTTCTAAAAAATTGTCTTTTGTGTAAGTAGTGAAACTTTTCCCTCGCTTTAATGGGTAATAGGGCGGATCAAAATAGATAAAGTCTTCTTTCTGGGCTAGATTCAGAACTTTTTCAAAAGACATAACTTTAATTGTTACGTTTTGTAATAATTTTGAGATTTTTTTAAGTTTTTCTTCTTGGATGACATCAGGATTTTTATAAGAGCCGATAGGAACATTAAATTGCCCGCTCGAATTTACTCTATATAATCCATTAAAGCAGGTTCTATTAAGATAAATAAAACGAGCGGCTCTTTCTAATTCTGGTAAGTCTTTTGGAGCAACTTTTCTAATTTCGTAAAAATAACTGTTATAGTCTGCTGAATGATATTTTTTATGTTGTTTTAGTTCTACTATTAACCGATCAACATCAGTTTTAATAATATTAAAAGCATTGATTAATTCTTCGTTAATATCAGAAAGAAAAACCTCTTTAGGCTTGAACTTTTGGAGGATATAAAAAGCGACTGCTCCACCTCCGACAAAAGGCTCAAGATACCTATTAAACTTTTTTGGAAAGAGAGGTATAAACTGTTCAATAAGTTGAGTCTTTCCTCCTGCCCACTTTACAAATCTTGGAACTTCAAAGTCACCCATTTTGGTTAATAAAAGAGCAATTCATTTAAATAAGCTTTGATTCCAGAGTTGTTGAGGAGTTTAATGATGGATGAAAAAGAATCAATGCAATTTAAAGATTGGATTAATATTATTAAAGAAGATAATGCCAGCACATGGATTGATCTCTACAAAGAAATAGAAGATGATAGTAATAATTTAGTAGTTTACTCTTCTTTGTTAAAAAAAGAATATGTCAAGGCATCACTAAAAGATTATACTTGGGATTTTCATATTACAGATAGATTTGGTTCAGAAAATATAATTCCTCTTCTAATTAAGAGACATTTTTATGGAATTAAGCCTGATTACTGGGAAATAAATCAATTTTCAGTTTAATCGGCAAGAAGATTATTGCTCCGTCTGATTCATTTAAATCAAAGATTTTTTCTGAAAATGAAGAATATGAAGAATTTATAATTGGCTTAGACCCAGATGGTAATAAAAGCTTGACAAGGGAATTTGTTAGAAAAGAAGGGGTTATTTTTCGTTTTGGCGTTTCCGGGATGGCGGAACGGCGTCATCAGTCGAATATATAGATTAAAAGAGTGATAATCCCGGGATTTTCGAAAAAAAATCCGTAAGTTTTTTAAAGCCCCAACCTTATTTGCTACTTTAAAGTATTATACCTAAGGAAGGTGGTTATCTTTGTATCGCTTATATTATACTCCGGTGTGGTTCAACGGGTGGGACATCCTCTTTGAAGCCGTCAGTCTGATCGTCGCTTTGCTGATCGCCGCCTACAGCCTGAGGATGTACAGTCTCAGCAAGGAAAACCGCTATGGTTATTTCTCTCTTGCCTTCCTTCTGGTCGCTTTGTCCCTTTTCTTCAAGAGCTTCACCAGCGGCATCCTTTATTTCACTCCCGTCCGGGATGTGGCGGCCGAAGTCTTAAGGCCCTTGGCCGGACCGGGTTTGAGCTATTCGCACCTGCTTTACCGCGCCGGCTTCTTCCTCCAGATGGTGCCGATGCTGGGCGCCTGGCTGCTGATCTTTTTCATCTCCCAGAAGTCTCGGGAAAGATTAAACCAGTTTTATGAAGTCAGCCAGATCGCTCTCTTCATCTACCTTATCCTGCTGATTTCAGTGGTGAGCAATTTCAAATATTTTGTTTTTTACCTTACCAGCGCCGTCCTGCTGGGGCTGATTGTCCTGAATTATTATCAGAATTATCTCAATGCCCGGAACAGGAATGTCTGGAAAGTGATGTGTGCTTTCCTCTTCATCCTTTTAGGGAATCTCTGTTTCATTTTTGTCTTTTTAGTCGATGAATTTTACGCTTTAGGGGAAGTTTCCCTGCTGGTGGGGTTTTTGCTGCTGCTTTACACCTATGCTCAGGTCAAGAAAAGATGAGTTTACAGGAAAGCCGGATTTACCGAGGTCAGAATTAAATGAGTGCAAGAAGATCAAGGCTGGAACTGATTTTTGATATTTTAATTGCCATCCAGAATAAGGGGGGCAGGATCAAGCCGACCCATCTGATGTACAAGTCCAACCTTTCCCACAAGTTGCTGAACAATTATTTGGATGAATTAGTGCAGAAGGAGTTGGTGATGGTCGAGGAGGAAGTGGTCAAGAAGAAGAAGGCTCCCCTCAAGACGGTGGTAATTACCGACAAAGGCCTGGGTTTCCTGGCTGAGTTCAGGAGGATGCGGGAGTTTACCGATGCTTTTGGGTTGTAGGAGGGATAAAACATGGAAAATGATGATGAAAATATTAGGGGGGAAGAGAATAAATCTACAAAATCTATCCCTTGGGCACGAATTGGCCACTATTTAGAGCAGCATCCGAGAATAGCAGTAGTAGCTGAGTCAATTGTATATGCTTCACTCTGCTTCACCTTATATCAGGTAGCAGCTGAAGTGATGGGACCTACCCATTATCAACGTTCCTGTCCAATACCACAGACCGAAAATATCCAAGGTGCAGAATCGCCAGAACGCTTTGTGCGTGTCGGCAGAGAAACGTTCTACTCCAAGATTGATGGAAAAGAAATAAGCGATCTGGTGAAAATGGAGTAAATTTTTGCTAAGTAAGACGTTCAGAAGGATGCGGGAGTTTACGGATGCGTTTGGGCTGTAGGAGGGAAAAACATGGCAACAGATGAAGAAGGGCGTGGCGGTAGTGTGAAATCGCTGAAAGATTTATACTGCAATACACCTTTTGGGAGAATGGTTCTTCTTAGTGGAGGTGTGGTAGTATTGGCTGCGGGAATAATGGGGATAGCACATTTATATGAAAAATATTCTGCTCCTACCCCGATTGTCCAAAAACAAGTTGTCGCCGGACCACAGGCAGAGATTTACATCGAACGGGATGGCGTGAAATATTATTCCCACGTCGACGGAAAAAGCATTGAGGAATTAGTGAAAGAGAACTGGTGGGCTGGTGATGAATAAGATGTCCATTATAAATTTGTGGAGAAAGATAAAAATAAAAGTTATAAATCCCTGGAGTTTGGAGCGATTATTACACACCTCGCATCAAGGTGAAGCTATTTCCGGAACCATTGATGGCAGGAATGATCAGTATAAAGTACAACTGAAAACTTCCCGGCGCCCGGAACAAGGAGATTTTACGTATATCAATGCAGAAATTGAAATGCGAAGAGCGAAGGAAAAGATGTTCTCGGCGGAACAGGTCTATGATTTAACTTCCCTTTACGGTGGAAACGAATCCCTTCGAGCTATGCTTGTGAATGACTTTGACAAATTTCCCGACGAATTTTTTGATATATGCATTGATAAAGGAGAGATAAGACAGCATGAAAACTTCAGAACTCTGCGCATGCCTCATGGAGAATTCAGCCCCCGGCCACTGCTAAGAGATTTATGTATGATGCTTAACCTTTGCCATGAAGAGAAAGAAGACGGCTTTTATCTGCATGAGAAACAATCGCAGGCTACACTTTCTTCCGCGACGATTGGGGATGTATATCATCGGATGAAAATGTCGGGATATTTCCCTTCATTATCATGTTCCTCATCCCGAACAGGATTTAGTCTGTACCAGTTTCCTGAGCTTGATGGGGTTCATCAAACCTTAAGTATTTACCTTGGAGAGTTATGTTCCAGAGAAAATCCATTGAAGACAAAAGAAATATCCCGCCTGCAAAAGACTCTTTTAGAATACTGCCCGGAATTACCAATATTAAATTATACTTGGAAAACTGAAACCGCAAAAGATTTGGAAAGGGAGTGGGGGGAATAAATCGCTATGTGCCCATGAGAAAGGAGTTCCTCATTTATGCTTTTAAACAACTGTAATTTTATGACGATATTTTTATAAAGAAAAGCTCATTTAAAGTAGCTTATGGCCAAAGAACTTATTTTGACAATGGTAATTAGGAAAGAATTAGGGCGATATGCTTCCTGGTGTCCGGAACTAGATGTCGCCAGCCAAGGCGATACTGTTGAAGAATCACGCCAAAATCTTAAAGAGGTAGTAGAATTGCACGTTGACACCATGGTTGAGAATGGAGATTTGAAAGAGCTTTTAGAAAAAATAGGTCTGGCTCCTGAAGATCTCCACAAAGAGATACTGTTATCAGAAACTTTTTCAGGCCCATTAGAAATCCCTTTGGCAAGATGGTGAAACTTCCCGTTCTTTCCGGTAAAGAAGTTATTTCCATCCTTCAAAAAAAAGGGTTCAATATTAAGCGGCAAAAAGGATTGCATGTTACTTTATACAAAAAGACCGCTGAAAAGGGATTATATGTTACCGTGCCCCTTCACGGAAATCAGGAGATATTACCCAGCACATTGTTAAGTATTATACGCCAGTCAGGAATGAGTAAAGAAGGGTTTATAGCTCTAGTTAAATAAACATGGCCAACTCAAAAATCATCGTCGGCGTGGACGAAGCCGGCCGGGGGCCCGTCCTCGGCCCCCTCGTCATGGCCGCGCTGGCTTTCAAGGAAGAAGACATCAAAAAGCTGGAATGGCTGGGGGTAAAGGACAGCAAGCAGCTCAGCCCGGAAGTCCGGCAGGGACTCTTTGAAAGAATCCGGGAAATAGTCTACGATTTCCGGATTGAAGTCATCGAGCCGGATGCCATTGACCTGACCCTGACGAAGGAAGGGACCAACCTCAACTGGCTGGAAGCGGAAACTTCCGCCCGGCTCGTCTCCGAACTGAACCCGGATAAGATTATTCTGGACTGCCCCAGCCCGAATATCGCCGCCTACAAAAGATACCTGATGCAAAAGCTGAGTGAAGGCGTCAGAACCAATGCCGAGTTGGTCGTCGAGCACAAGGCGGATGTCAACCATATCACCGTGGCGGCGGCCAGCATCATCGCCAAAGTCATCCGGGACCGGCAGATTGACAAGCTGAAATCAAAAATTGGGATTGATTTTGGCTCCGGGTACTGCCACGATCCCAAGACCCGGGCCTTCCTCGAGAAGCATGCCCAGGAATATCCACATCTTTTCCGGAAGAAATGGCAGACTTACCAGGATGCGGTGGAAAGGAAGAAGCAGAAGAAGCTGGGGGAGTTTTAGGTGTAGCTCCGCCGTTTTCTCCGGGATTCAATGAGAGCCATACTGACCGCTATTTTAAGCCGTAATACTTCAGCATTCTGAAGCGTGGGTAGCGCCCTAAGGTCGAAATTCCTTCGGAATCTCGTCATGAGCGTCGCGGGGGGATGCCCCCTACGGGGACGCAGCTCCTTCGAAATCTACATCAAGAATTTCGAAGGCGCTACCCACGCTTCCCGTGAAGCGCTACCGTCTTCTCGCCTCTCGCAGTATTCCTTGCAGACTGACATCCCCCGAATGGGGCATCCCCCCTGTCAGTTCGATGTTTTCATCGAAGAGGCTCGACTTAAGGACGGTAGCGCTTCACTTTGCTGAAGTATTACTTTAGGCCGAAACATTTATATATCTATTGTCACTTTTTTATCACAGATGTTACAAAATTATAACAAAGGGAAAATCCTGCAGGTTTTCTTTGACGCCCCCTTAAGTGAAGGAGGCTTCCAGCTGAGGGAGCTCAGCCGGAAAGCGGCCGTCGCCCCCCCTTCTGTCAAAAATTACCTGAGAGAATTACAAAAAGAAAAGCTGGTTGTGCAGAAGAAAGGCCGCCGGCGCGGCCACCCCGCCTATTATGCCAACCGGGATGATAAAAATTATAAATTCTACAAAAAAATAAACTGCCTTGCCCGAATCAGGGAATCGGGATTGCTGTCAGAGCTGCAGGAAAAAAGTATGCCCTCAGCGGTCGTTTTGTTTGGCTCAGCGGCCAGGGGAGAGGACACCGAGCACAGCGATCTTGACCTATTTATTGGTGCCTCCGAACAGAAGATAAAAATGAAAAAGTACGAGAAAGAATTAAGCCGGAAAATTAATTTGTTCTTTGAGCCGGAGTTTGGTGCCCTGAGCAAAGAATTAAAGAATAATATCATCAACGGAATCATCCTCTCCGGCTACCTGAAGGTGTTTTAAGTGTTAATTAAAGTCACTCCTGATAACGAAAAAGCAAGGTCAATCCTCAAAATGGCTGGGAGCACCCTGCAGATGGTGCAGGAATTAAAAGCGGCCAAATTTCCCTCCCAGGTCACCAAAGGATATTATGATGTGATCAGAGAATTAATTTCCGCCCTTGCGCTTCTAGAAGGATCTAAGACGCAGGGTGAAGGGGCGCATCAGGACTTGATTGATTATCTCCGCGCTAATTATAAAGAAAAATTTGGAGAGCATTTGCTTTATCTGCTTGAAGAACTGAGGATTATCCGCAATAAGATAGAATATGACGGTTTTTTTGTCAAAGCCGAGTATTTGGAGAGAAACCAAAAATACCTTGAAAAAATTATTCAGAGATTGAACGAGATCATTGCGAAAAAATTACCATGACCGTATTCACCAACATCGTCAAAGGAAGTGTACTCGCGCTGCAGAAAAAAGGGTTTGTCCGGCAGGCTTCCAAAACAATCTACGAAGAGCTCCGCCTGACTAAAGGGAATGTCACTCTCGTTCTTTACACTTCCGGGAAATTGCTGCTGCAGGGAAAACCGGAGGAAGTCAAAGAAGTTGCCAGGCAGATGGAAAAGATGGGGATGGGAGAGCCGGCTAAAGCGGAAAAGTTCCGAAAGGAGGAGGGCTGGGTCATCGGCAGCGATGAAGTTCTCAAAGGAGATACTTTCGGCGGCCTGGTCGTGGCGGCGGTCAAGGCTGATGACCAGATCAGGGAAAAGTTGGTCAGCATTGGCGTCGCCGACAGCAAAGAGCTCAGCGACCGGGAGGTGATGGCGATGGCCGAGGTGATCAAGAAGATTGCTCCCTGTGAAATCAAAAGTTTGCTGCCGGAGGAATACAACAAGCACGACGGCAACGTCACTTCTCTCTTGGACCGGCTGCACCAGCAGGCCGGGAAGGAGCTGTCTCCCGGCAGGCATGTCGTTGACAAGTATCCGGGCTGCCAGGCCGGAGAGGTGCAGGAAGAGAAGGCAGAATCAAAGTACGTCGAAGTGGCGGCCGCCTCTGTTCTAGCCCGGGCGGCGGGGCTGCAGCAGCTGAACTATCTCAGCTCTTTAGCCGGGTTTGCCCTGCCCAAGGGCAGCACCCATGTCCGGCTGGCCTTGCACGAGCTGAAGGAGCGGGGGCTGGATTTCCGGAAGTTTGTTAAGGTGGGGTTCAGGAATGTCAGGGAATTCCTGGAAGCGGGGGGTTCTTAGGGACGCGTTGGACTGAAGAGTATTTACACCCGGCGTAATTTCCCATAATTTTATAAACTTCTCAGGGTTATCCTTAACTCTATGTCCGCTGCGTCTGCTACGTCTACTACATCTACTACGTCTGCTACGCCCTCTCTATCCGGCCAACCAGTCCCAGGAACCGCTACCGGAGCCGCCATGCCGGCCCCACTACGCCCGCCGTTGAGCCCGGAGCAGCAGAAGGCTCTCCAGGAAAAGCTTAAGAGCCTCTCGCCGGAAGAATTGAGGGAATTCCAGAAACAGCAGTGCATCTTCTGCCAGATTGTTGCCGGAAAAGTCCCTTCCAAGAAAATTTATGAAGACCAGCAAATACTGGCCGTCATGGACATCAACCCGGCGGCGGAAGGGCATCTCCTGATCCTGCCCAAGGAGCATTATGCAATCATGCCCCAGGTGCCCGAGGCCGTGCTGGGCTCCCTGTTTTCTGTCAGCAAAAAGATTTCCCAATGGCAGTTGAGAGCTTTGAAAGCGTCTGGCACCAGCCTCTTTATCGCCAATGGTTTGGCTGCCGGGCAGAAGGCGCAGCATTTCCTGCTCCATCTGATCCCCCGGAAAGAGGCTGACGGGGTTTTAGCCGGGAGCGAGAGAGTTATCGATGAAGCAGAGAGGAGCAAGGTCATCCCTCTGGTGGAAGAGCGGTTTAACCAGCTGATAGGCTTGAAGAAGACAGTGGTTAGAGCCGGGAAGAGGCCGGAAGGAGAAATGAAGGAAAAAGAGGAAAGGGGAAGGGAGAAGATCGTCGAAGCGGAATTTGAGGAAGAAAATAAAGCAGAGAAAGAGAAGGAAGAGATAGTTGAGGAGGAGAAAGGCAGGAAGAAAAGGGTTAAGAAAAAAGCCGAAAAGGAAGAAGCCAAAGAGAAAGACGAAGAGAGTGCCAGCGAAGAAGGAGCTCGGGCAGAGGAAGACGCCAGCCTCGACGAGATTGCCAGCTTATTTAGATGACGAAAATGCAATGCGAATATTGTGAGCTAGCGGAACGGGAAGAGAAACTCATCTATCAGGATAACGAAGTGGTTGTCGCCGTCAAGGATTCCGGTCTGTCGGCCGGGCAGGTGACGGTTTTCCCGAAGAAGCATTATACAATCATGGAGATGGTTCCCGACGAGGTTCTGAAAAAATGCAGCTTAATTGCCAATAAGGTCAGCATTGCCGTCTTTGAAGGGCTGGGCAGCCAGGGAACAAACATCCTTGTCCAGAACGGCACTTCCGCCGGGCAGAAAGTGCCTCATTTTGCCCTGGAAATCATCCCCCGGCAGGAGAATGATGGTCTTAGCCTGCAGTGGCCGCCCCTGCAGTTGATGGAGGACGAGATTGAAGCGGCTTACCTGGCCCTGAAGAAGGAAGCGGAGAAGCCGGAAGCTAAAGAAGAGGGAAAGAAGCCGGGCAAAGGAGTGGTGGTCATCGGGGAAGGAGGGAAAGAGAATTACCTGCTGAAGCCGCTGAAGAGGATGCCTTAAGTTATTTCTATCTTTGATTTCTAATGATAATTATTTTTAGTTAGGATTATTTCTAATCTGGGTTATTTCTGGTTACGTCTTCAGCCGCAGTTTAAGCCCGCCAGTGATCCTGGTCTTCAGGAGGTTCTCAGTCAGCTCTTCGACATATCGGATAATTTGTTCTTTCTTCTCCTGCTCAATCTGCAGGTTGGTGAGAAAAAGGTCCAGCCTCCGGTTTTTTTCTATCTCTACTCTCTTTTTTATTCTGCCTCCCATCAGTTCTTTTACCCCCCTATTTTAGGGTTAGAGGAAGGAAGTTTATAAAGTTTTGGATGACTGTTTTTAACCGGAAAGAAACCCCCGGCGGCTTGCAGCAAGGATTTTTACGCAACAAAATTTATAAAACAGCTTTACTACGGGAAAGGTAATGCAGCTCCACTTTTACCCCCTGGACTTTGACTATATCGTCCGGGATGACCAGGTGCTCGTCCGGCTCTTCGGCAGACTGGCCAGCGGGGGAAAAGCCTGCCTCATCCACCCCCACCAGCCTTATTTCTACCTGCGGATGAAGGGCGTCGATGAAGGGCGGCTGAAAGAGAAGCTGGAGCAATTAAAAAGTACCGGAGAGAGAAAAGAAAAAGTTCTTGCCTGGGAAGAGACCGAGAAGGAACTGCTGGGAAAAAAAGAAAAGTTCTGGAAGGTCTACACCAATTTCCCCAAGGCCGTTCCTCCGCTGGCCCGGGAGCTGGAATCGCTGGGAGTCGAGGCTTACGAGAAAGATATCCTCTTCACCCACCGCTATCTGAGGGACAGGGATATCACTCCCATGACTTTAGTCCGGGCGGAAGGGGAGTTTGTCGAAGATAAAGGGTTGAAAATTCCTGCTTTCCGGGCGGAAAGCGTCGAGCAGGAAAGCCGGGAGGCAGTCCAGAACCTGAAAATTCTGGCTCTCGACATCGAGACATATGCCGTCCGGAGGGAAATCAACCCGGAGAAGAATCCCATCCTGATGATCGGTCTCTACGGGCAGGACGGAGAAGGTGAGATTTTCAAAAAAGTGATCACCTGGAAAAGGTTCAAACACAAACTGGATTACCTCGAGCAGGTCCAGGACGAGATCGAACTCTTGGAGAGATTCAAAAAATTCTTTCAGGACTACCAGCCGGACATCGTCACCGGCTACTTCTCGGACGGGTTTGATTTTCCTTACCTGAAAGCGAGGGCCGACAAGCATGGGATCAAACTGGATTTTGGCTTGGACTATTCAGAGATCACCGCCGGCCAGAGCTCTCCTTTCCACGCCAGTTTCCGGGAAGGGGAAAGCAAAATCAGGGGAATTCTGCATTTAGATATGTTTAAATTTATCCGCAACATCTTTGGTCCAAACTTAAGGACGGAAAGCCATTCCCTGGATGCCGTCTCCCGGGAATTGCTGGGGCATCAGAAGCATCAAGTCAACCTGGGTGAGCTGGCCCACGTTTGGGAAGAAGAGCCGGAAAGGCTGGCAGATTTCTGCGAATATAATTTGCATGACGCTCATTTAGCCCTGAAACTCTGCCAGAAACTGATGCCGGACGTCATTGAATTCACCAAACTGATCGGCCTGCCGCCCTTCGATCTGACCCGGATGCGCTTCTCCCGCCTGGTGGAAAATTATATCCTGAAGAGAGCCATGGAATTCAACGTCATCGCACCGAACAAGCCTTCTGATTATGAGCTGGAAAAAAGGAGGGAAGAAACAATTAAGGGAGGGTTTGTCTACGAGCCGGTTCCCAAGCTTTACGAGAAAATTGTTGTTTTCGACTTCAGAAGCCTTTACCCGACCATCATCATGGCCCATAACATCGGTCCGGAGGGGCTGAGGTGCGCCTGCTGCCCGGAGCCGGTGCCGGTGCCCGGGGAGAAAGATCTCTGGTTCTGCCAGAAGGAAAAGAAGTTCCTGCCTTCCGTCCTGGAAAGGCTGATCTTAAGAAGAGTCGACCTGAAAAGGATGATTGAGGAGGATAAAAAGAAAGGCCAGGAGACCCGTATCCTGGAAGCCCGCTCTTACGGGCTGAAGATTTTAGCCAATGCTTTCTATGGCTACCTGGCTTTTTTTGGCGCCCGGTGGTATTGCCTGGAATGCGCCGCGGCCACCACGGCTTACGCCCGGAATTATATCCAGACGACCATCGGAAAAGCCGAGAAGAAAGGTTTTAAGGTGATTTACGCTGACACTGACTCCTGCTTCCTGCTGCTGGAAGACAAAGTCCTTGACCAGGCAATGGAATTTATGAACGAAATTAATTTTGACCTGCCCGGCCACATGGAGCTGGAATTTGAGGGGTATTATCCAAAAGGAATTTTTGTCGCCCTGAAAGGAGCGGAAAAAGGGGCCAAGAAAAAGTATGCCCTGATTGATGAAAAAGGCCGGGTGAGCATTACTGGTTTTGAGACCGTCCGGCGGAACTGGTCGCCGGTCGCCAAGGAAGTGCAGGAGAAAGTTCTCTCCTTAGTTCTGTCGGATAAGGCCGGGGAAGCAGTCAATTATGCCAAAGCGATGGTCAGGGAACTGAAGCAGGGATTGGTTCCTTCAGAGAAATTGATGATCAAGACCCAGATTACCCGGGAATTGGACAGATACGAGACGGTCGGCCCGCATGTGGCTATTGCCCGGAAACTGAGGGAGCAGGGAGAAGAGATCGTCCCCGGGACGGTTGTTGAATACATCATCAGCCGGGGAGCCGGCCTGGTAAGGGAGAGGGCTAGACTGCCTAGCGAGGTCAGGGAAGGCGATTATGATTCTGATTATTATATCAAGAACCAGCTGATTCCGGCCGTCTCGGGCATTTTTGCCGTCCTGGGATACCGGGAAGACGAGATTTTCTCTGAAAGCTCGCAGACGGCGCTGGGAAAGTTTTTGTAAAAATGGTTGTAAAAAGAAAAATAACTAAAACTAACGTTGCCGCCATGGCTTCTGGTTGGTTTTAATGACGGGGCAATTAATAATTACTGCAGTCGCAGCAGCCGGGGCACCCACGGCATTCCGGGCAGATTTTTTTCACTTCTTCCCCGCAAAATTCACATTCTTCCATCTTTCTACCTCTTCAATGGATGGCCAAAGAAAAGGATACTTATATTTAAACTTTTCTGGAAGCCAATTGCCTGGTTTGATCAACCTAATAAAAGAATATTTTAGTAAAGCTTTTAGTCAAGCTTGAGCATCTCATCTAACTTCCTATATCGTCCCGCTTCCTCGGTTCGTCTAAGCTGATCACAGATATGGGCAGCAGCCCCAAATTCTCCCCGGCCGAGCATATATTTTAAGTGTAGTTCAGTTCGTTGTCTATATCTGTCGAGTTCTCCTGCTTTTAAAAGCATTTCAATGTAGTAACTCTCGTTCATTTCTCCATCTCTAAAACGTTCTTTATCCATTTTTTGTATTTGCTGCAAATACAATTCTTCTGCTCTCACTTGAAAAACGATATTCGACTCCAACATCTCACCGGCTTCTGCGGCCACGTCTCCCGCCATACCATACGCATCCCGCAATTCCAACAGTCGGATGTGTTTTTTATATGACACGGTTGCTTTATCACGGTCGCCTGTTTTGGCAAATAAATAAGAAAAAGCTCTTTCTACCTGTTCATCCGACGGAAATCTTTCATAAAGAGAAGCAACTTGTTCTGGTGAGGCACTAAGATCAATTTGATCTTTTTTTGCTTTGTATACGACGACTCCTAACAAATGAAGAATTCCTTCAGCCGGAATATCCCCCGCTAATTCTAAGATTTCAGTCAGAGTAAATTTTGGTGCTGAAGTCCATGTTATCTGCAGGCCATGCGAATTAGTATTTATATATTTGGATAATCTAAAATATATATTTATATGTGTATTTGTTTCTCCTTAGTCTAAAAGGCATATTTATTTCTCTCAAAAGATTGTTAAAAATAATTAGATAAATTTAAATAAATCCCTCATTCTCTCTGCCCTATGAATATCGGCGGGCAGGCGGTGATCGAAGGAGTAATGATGCGGGATAAAGAGAAATTCGCCGTCGCCGTGCGGCTGCCTAACGGGAAAATCAAGGTCAAAAGGGAAAAAAGCTCCCGCTACCCAAAATTCTTCGATGTTTTCTTCTTCCGGGGAGTGGTCGGACTGGTTTATATGCTCAGGGACGGTTTTAAAGCCCTGAGCTGGAGCAGCAACCAGCAATTAGAAGTGAAAGAGAAAATCAAGAAAGGAGAAATGGTTTTAACGATGCTGGCTAGTTTAATCTTGGGCTTAGGATTATTTTTAGGGCTGCCTTTTCTGATCACTAAATTTACGGTGGGGGAAAAAGGCTTCTTATTTGGCTTAATTGAAGGATTGTTAAGGGCGGGAGTTTTCGTCGGTTACCTTTGGGTGATTGGTTTCTCTAAAGAAGTGCAAAGATTGTTTCAATATCATGGGGCAGAACATAAAGTCATCAATTGTTATGAAAAAGAAGGCAAAGTCAGCGTCGAAAGAGCAAAAAAATATTCTACCCGGCATCAGCGCTGCGGGACGACCTTTGTTTTCATCATCTTGATTTTATCAATCATCATTTTCAGCTTTTTAGAAGTCGGCTGGTTAAGATTATTGTGGAAACTATTATTGATTCCGGTCATTGCCGGCATCAGTTACGAGCTCTTGAAGTTAGGCGACAAATTTAAAGGGAATCTCTTGCTTAAGGGGCTGACCTGGCCGGGGCTGAGGCTGCAGGCGATGACCACTAAGGAGCCGGATGAGAAACAGATTGAAGTGGGGATTAAAGCCTTGGAAGGAGTGGTTGAGTGAATATTTTAGACTGGCTATAACCGCTTAGAAAATCTTATAAACGACGTCTGCCACTAACTCTTGTTATCATGAGTCTTTCACGTGCGGTCGGGCATAAAACTATGAAAAAAAATTTCTCTTTAGAAAAAATTAATGATTTGGCTTATCTGCTGAGAAGGCCGCTGGAAGAGATAGTTTTTGAACCTCCAGAGAAGATCATTGAAGCTTTAAGAGACGCCGAGCAGAAAATAACCGTTCATCTTTACTCGGTAACACGCCATTCTCGCATGAGTTCTGACTTACTAAGTCTTTACCGGTATTCTTCTCAGATACATCTCGCTCTGAAAGACAATCAAATCTTTGCCTGTCTGGGCTATGGGAATACCAGCCAAGGAAGGGAGAATCACAATCACTGTCTTGACCTGCTTTTGCAAGACAGAAAACTGCGGAAAAAGATTCCCACGGCGGTTATTGTTACCCATCGGAGAGATATTGTTTCTTATTATTATCATGACAGTTTTGCTTACATAAATCATGATATTGATTCCAATTGGCATCAGAACCTTCATCAGCGGCTGCCAAGAGCCAGAGTGCCTTATTCCCAACGTCGGAGTCTTGCTTTTCGTGGCGGAATGGAGATTTATTTCAATGATAACGGTAAAGAAAGTCTTCTCTATAAAGCAGTTGAAGAAGATATTTGGGGTAGGAAGATTAGTGAAAGGTTAAATAAATTAGAAGAAGAGGGATAATATATAATTTTTTTCAACAATCTAACCAACCCGGCTGACATGCCCTTCTTTCTCAATCCGGATCACATTCTCGACAAAACTTTCAATCTTCGACTCATGGGAAACGATGATCATCTGCCTCAAGCCCAGTTTCTCCAGGACGTCCCTGACCTTGTCCAGCTGCTCGGAAGAAAAACCGTCCGTCGGCTCGTCCAAAATCAGCAGCTCCTTGGTCTTGACTTCATGGACGACATCATTGATCACCCGGTTCAGGGCCAGGCGGTAGGCCAGGGAAGCCGAGGTCTTCTCTCCCCCGGATAAGTTGAAAAAGGAAACTTCATAGCCGTTCTGCTCAATCAGGGGATAAAAAGAGCTGTCCAGCTGGGAAGAAACGTTTTCATCGTCAATCAGGATGGCAAACCATTCCTGGAACAGCTGGTTGAAAAAGTGGTGGATGTTGGTCATGACCTGTCTTTCAATGGTGCCGGCCAGTTCCAGGAAATGCCCGTTGAGCCAGTCGTATAATTCCTGGCATTTGACCAGTTTCTCTTTCTCTTTCCGCAGGTTATCCAGCTGCTGCCGGAGTTTTTCTCCTTCCCTCTCCCGGGCTTCCTTCCTTGCCGCCAGCTGGGCCTGCCCAACAGCTAAAACTTTTTCCTTTTCCCGGCTTTCATTTAATTCTTTCCTGAGTTGAGCAATCTCTCCGGAAAGATCTTTCCTCGCTGCCAGCAGCCGGCGGAGATCCTGGCTCTGCCGGTCCAGTCCAGCGATCTGCTCCTGAGCTTCTTCCTCCTCTCTAATGATCTCCTGCCGCTGTTTTTCCAAATGCTCTTTTTTCAGGAGCCGGTCCAGCCATTCCTGGCAGCCCGCCAGTTTTTCCATCATCAGCTGGAGAAAGTTTTGTTCCTCAATCTCCACCAGCTTTTTCCGGGCATCGTCTTTCTCTTTAATCCAGGAACTGAGCTGCTCCTCTTTCCGCTTCCCTTCTTCAATTTTTCTTTGCAGCTGCCCAAGCTCCAGCCCGAGCCGGGCCAGGCAATTCTCCTTGTCGATTCTTTCCCGGATTTTCCTTTCAACTTCCTTCCGTTGCTCTAAAATCAGGCATCTTTGCTTGCTGAATTCAAAGAGCAGGCTTTCAATCCGGGCGGTTTTCCCTTTCTCTTCCTCGATGATTTTCTGCTTGTGCTCACCGCTGACTTCCTGCCGGCAGGTCGGACAGGTGTCCAGTTCGGCAATCCTCCTCCCCAGCTCTTTGGACTGGGAGAGCAAAGTTTCATTATGGGCGATGGAAGTGCAGGCAGCATGGAACAATTCTTCCAGCCGGGCTTTCTTTTCCGGCAGGTCCTCCGACAAGGCCAGTTCCCGGCTCAGTAAGGCAATTTTCTCTTCCTTAGCAGGGATCTGAGAGATTTCTGCCTGAAGTTTCCCGATTTCTTTTTCTTCCTCCCGGATCAGCCTCTGCAGATAGGCTGTCTTTTCCTGCAGCCCGCTCCTCTCCGCCAAAATTAAATTTTTCCGCTCTTCCAGCTCTTTCTTTTCTTTCCCAATCTCTTCACGGCTTCTCTCCGGCGGGAGGGCCAGGCCGGCTAATTCCCCATCAATTTTTTCTCTCTGCCGGCCCAGCGACCTCTCCTGGAGTTTTTTTTCTTCCAGCCGGGCAGCAATCATCTGGAATTCATGTCTCAGCCGAAGGAAGGCCTGCTGCTCTTCCTCTTTTTTCTCCCGCTCTGCTTCCTTCTGTCCAACCGTTTCTTTCAGCTCCCTCAACTCCGGCTCCCGTTCCTGCCATGATTTGATCAGTTCCTCTTTCTCCCGCTCCAGCTCCTCAAGCTGCTTCCTGACTTCTTCAAATGGCTCCAACCTCGTTTTCAGGACCGCCATCTGGGTGCGCATCTGTTTAAGGTAAAAATGTAGATTCTCCCGGATGATTTTATATTTGTCAACCTGAAAAATCTTCCTTAAAATGTCCAGCCGGATTTCCTCGTCTTCCTGCAGAATCTCCTTCATTTCTTCCTGCGGCGTGTAGACAGTGTAGCGAAAAAGGTAATTTTTAGTCTTGGAAAGATATTCCTCCGGGTAGCCGAGCCGGGAAATGATCTCTGCCTTCATCTCCACCGGAGTAAGTTCTTTCTTGACATCGCCGCTGGCATCGCCGGTAATGATATACCCGACCGTCTGGGTGATGGCCTGCCGCTCTTTCTTCAGGCCCCTTTTGATAGTCATCGTTTTGCCGCCGAGAAGGAAGGTCAGCTCGACTTCTCCCCGGGCGGCGCCTTTCCTCAGCAGGGCTTCCGCCGGCAGTTCGGTGCGGGAAGCGCCGAAGAGGGCGAATTCAATCGCCAGGAGAATGGTCGATTTCCCGGAGCCGATATCTCCTGACAATAGCAGGCTTCCTTCCGGGAAACGGATGGTTTCATCTAGGTAGGAGCGGATGTTATGAAGTTTAAGCTCTTGCAGGAGCATGTTTTTTCCGGGATTACAGAGAACAAAATGTTTATATGGATTGTGGTGGCGGAGTTGATGTATCCAATTTCAAAATGGTTCTATTGCCTGACCGATAATTGCCCGGTGAATGGTTCTTCTCTCTTTGTCATTCAGTTGCCGTCGAGGTGCTTTCATTTTCATGCTTCCTTCACCAAAATAAAGGTACAAAATATAATAGAGAGCAGAGACAGGATCAATCGGGTTTCCCTCGTCAGTTTTCCCATGATAGAGCACTCCAAGGAGTTGGTTTATTCGATATTGCGCCCGGCAAGCGCGCTCTTTTTCTCCGCGGTTAAATGCTTTTATTATATTAACAATCTGAACGGGTACCAAGTTAGCAATGGCGTTGACTCCGCCCCGTGCACCTCTATCAACGGCATCATATAAAAATTCGTCTTCGCCCTGATAGACTGGTTTTCCTGTCCGGAGCGCCTGATTGAAATATGCTACTTTAGCAGGATGGTCAAACCCAATGGTCGCTTTTAATCCCACGACGTGGTCAAGCTCCATAATTGCTTCAATGTTCTGGAGACGTTTTGCTTCCGGCCAGACGGTGTAAGCAATAATAGGGAACTCCTGCGCCTTCAACTCTCGAAAGTGAGCTACTTTGGCATCGGGGTTCATCCCTTCACACAAGACCACAGCGGCCTCGGCACCGCTTCGCTGGGCATGTTCCAGCATCTTCCTTTGGTAGTCTTTGTCCGGATCTTGCGGTGGTCGCCAGGCGCCGACGTAGAGAGGGACACGCCTTCCGACGGCTTCGGCAACAACTGAGACCAAGTCTTTGTTCTCATCAAATGAAAAATAAGGCGCCTGCCCGCAGTTGGCCAGAGCAAAAACACCGGCAACACCGCCATTGATGCAATAATCAAGCTGTGTCTGAACGGCCGGGAAATCGTACCGGCACTCCTCAGTTAACAGGGGCATCAAGGGAACGATGATCCCTTCAGGGAGGGTAATATTCATGAACCCTTTTGGTCAGTTGATTGTTTATATGGCTTCTGCTGGGGTAATCCATAAAGTTTTTAAACGAACGAGGCGGTAAGCTGATATGGAGCCAGAACAAGCGAAAGACCTGGTTGAATCGCAAGGATATCGCATCGAAACAATTTCTTACATTCCCGAGGGGAGGGGTCATTGGATTTTTGATATCACTCTTGAAGGCGGAGAAGAAGTGATTGCCCGATTTGAGCGGCACAAAGAAGGGAAGGGGGTAAACCAGCGTATCGACGGACAGTACGGAGGCAGGTTGTCTCTGGAACGAGAAGGAAGTTTATGTCAACTGGTTCGAAAAGCGGGGCTGGCGGCGCCACAAGTAAAAGGGCTGTATTTTCCTGTTGAAGGACCAAAATTTTTAATGGTGGAAAAACTTCCCGGGAAAACCTGGGGAGAATACATCCAGCACAGCGGTTTTTCCCAACAAGCATTCCTCCAGTCATTGGAATATTTAGGGGCTGACTTGGCCAGAGTACATGCGGTTAAGTTCGATAGTTATGGTGACGTGATGGCCGAGAATTGGGTTGAGCCCGCTGATATTACTAATTTTACCAAGAGGCTGGAAGGGATACTTCAACTGAAATTTCAGGCAGAAGAAAGAAAAGGATCGTTATCGAATAAAGAATTCCCAAAGGTCAGGAGTTATATTCAGAGAGAACTGGGGGCGTTGGAAGCGGCATTGGAACATCATCGCCCGCCTATTTTAGTCCTCAGCGACATTCACCCCGCTAATCATTTAGTTGATGAGCGGGGCAAGCCGTCCGGCTATCCAGACTTAGAAAGAAGTCAAGCCGGCGTGCCTCCTTTTGAATTCTTTCAAATACGGTTTACCATGATTCCTTATTTCAATCGCGAAGCGGCGGCCTTAGCAGAAGAGGCGTTCTTTAACGGCTATCAGAAAGCGGGCGGAACATTCAATCGGGAAGATCCTACCAACAAGAAACTTGACAAGTTGTTGGCAGTGGGGCAAGTGCTGAACTGCGTGACCACCTATCATTGCGTGAAAGATGGTATCCGTGACGAGTGGAGCCCCCGATTTAAAGAAATACTGTTTGAAATCATAGATGGCAAAGAGATTGATTACGTGGCCATTTCTGATATTTTTAGAAGCAAAACCGGACAGCCGAAAGAGCCGCGCCTTCCTTAATTTTTTAAGAAACCTTTTTAATAGTCCGGCATTATCCCCTTTCGTGATGCGGGCGTGCCGGAGTGGTCAAACGGGCACGGTTCAGGGCCGTGTAGCTTAGTGCTTGCGCAGGTTCGAACCCTGCCGCCCGCAGTTCTTCTTTTCTTTTTCATTGTTTCACGGAGTGTTTGGGGTTGCTCAGGGGGAAGCCCCCTTATCCTGCAGTCCGCAGTTATTTCATCGCAGAACTGATCGTGAAGCTCACTAAAGTTTAAAAAGTCGTGGTCATTCTTGTTGTTGATGGCTAAAAGAGGAATAAAGATAACCAGAGAAATGTATTTCAAAGGAGCACGAAAAGTTGGTCTCGATTCCGGCATGTTGATTAGCCTGGTTGATAATGCTACTTTATTTTCTGAATATCTTTTGAAAATTGACGAAGAAGAGGGGTTACTGTTTACCCATGAAATATGTACCGAAGAAGCGGTGGAAGTTCTATCACGCGATTATGGATGGAAAAGGGAAGATGCTAAGAAAGTAGTTAACAAATTTTTAGAATATCACAACATTGATGTTATCCCCAGAGACAGAGGTAATTCTGATACTGTTCGCTGGATGTTTCAAGAATGTAAGAAAGCGAAGATTGACTTTCATCCACCTGACTGCTTCATTATCGCTGATTTTTACAAGAATGGAATAAACAAAATTTACTCTAACAACAACCACTTTCTGGATGCCTGTAGGCTGTTTGGGATGGACACCTCAAAGCTGAAAACCGAAGAGAAAGAAATTGAGCGACAGATGAGGGAAATCTTTACGAGGCGTAGAAGAAAATAGCTTCTTCTTCGTTACCATTTGCTTTCTTTAAAGCTTCCTGCCATTTTTCATTCCTGAGTTTTTGAAAGGATTTTTCCGCTTTCTCTTTGCTCGTTTTTGGAACCATAACTTCGTAAAACATCTCAAATTCAAGTAATGCCAGTTCTTTTCTGGCCACTTCTCTGGCTAATTGAGAAGCTTCTTCTAGAATCCGCTTTTCTCGTTGTTCAAAAATATGGTGGAGTTGTTGTGTTTCTGCCATAAATTTACAAAATGAAACGGTTTTAATAAAGCTTTCGTTGTATTTTTAGGGATTTATGGGAAATTGCGCCGGGTCTAAAACCCCAGGTTTGGGATTAGTGCGGTTTTGTTATGGAAAATTCCACGTTTTCATTTCACTGCAAACGGTTTTTCGCGAAGCTCTGGGGTTGCTCAGGGGCAAAGCCCCTTATGGGGGAAGCCCCCTTATCCTGCAGTCCGCATCATTTTTTTACATAAAATTTATAAATAAGTACGTCTTTTTACGTATAAGTTAGTAGGTGTTCATAGTGATTACAAAAAGAGATTTGCGGATAAGTAAACATGCCGCTGATAAGATGATTATTGAGGGTATTAACGCAGAGCAAATATGTGCTGCTCTAGAGAAAGGTTCCCGCTTTACCCAAACAGAAGGATACCTAAATGTTTACACTTACTTTTCCGTTGCATGGAAAAAAGTTGGTGAGAAATACAAAATAAAAACAGTTTATTTAAACAAACAAAGGTGATTATTATGGAAAAATGCGATGAATGTAACAAAGGTCTGCTGCATAAGAAGAAAATTGATTACCTGCTCCTCGGGAAAAATTTAGGGAAATTTGATGCTTTGGTCTGTGATGTTTGCAAAGAGACTATTTTTGAGGGGGAGGAACTTGATCTCATTGAGAAGAAAGCCAGGGAGGAAGGACTCTGGGGCATCGCTGCCAAGACACGTATTGGGACTTCAGGAAATGCTCTCGACGTTAAATTTCCTAAGTCAATTGTTGACTTTTTAAAATTAAAGAAGGGGCAGGAAGTTTTAATTGAACCGATTGACCAAAAAAGAGTTCAGATTGGGATTATCGGCTAAACTGCAGTCCGCATTCTTTTACAAATGGTTTTTGCGAAGCTCTGGGGTTGCTCAGAAAGTGACTCTTAAGTCCGTCTATCCACCATTAGCCCACTTGACAAAAGAATAGATGATCACCGACAGCTCAACCATGTTTTTGTTGATAGTGTAAGCTTTCTCCGTCCCTTTCCTGATTTGGCTGATGCTCTCTTCCACCCGGCTCAGCCTCTCAACCAACTCGACCGGCACCCGGGCCTTAATCTCATTGACATGAAGCTTCTTCAGCTCCTCTTCGAGGGTCCAGTGATAGAAGAATCCTTTGGCGGCGCTCTCCGACAGCCCCTGGACCTGGCTGAGGCCTCCCTCATTAACGATATCCGCACAATTGAACATGAACTCTTTGTTCCGGAAGAGCCCCTCAAAGAACTGGCTGATGCCCCGGTTAAGAGTAATTTTCTCCTCGCTTCTTTTAGTTGCCGGGATGAGGTTGATCATGTTGGTAATCTCACGGATGTTTCTTTCCTGGCTCCTTTTTCGTTCAGTGCAGTAAACCAAACTGCCTTTCAGGGGGCTGACTAAAGAGTTAAGAATATTGGTTGAGCGCTCGAAGTTGACCGGCTCGAGAGATTTGCCCCCGGCGGCGAGGATGGCTTTCAATTCCGCCACGGTCGGCGGGATCAGGCTGATAGCTCCCTTGATCGCTTCCAAGTCGGTTTCCGAAACGTAGAACTCATAGAGATGCTTTTCCATCTGGTCGAGGTTGATCGGCAGGGAGAATTTCCGTTTCAGCTCACGCAGGATATAGACACTTTCAATCTCGGCCGATTTCTTCCCCAGGTCGGGCAATTTGTGGATGTAAAGCATTTTTTATCTGCATTATCTACAGGCTCTCCAGCCGGTCGTCCTTGCCGCAGTAGGGGCAGACGATCCTGAAGAAAGTCCCGGCGCGGTTCTCATCAACTTTAAAGTAATACTTGCAGCGGCTGCAGAAATGAGTCCGGTACGATTTGTTGCTGGTTGGTTCTGTCTTCGCCTTGGCTTTTGGGGAGACAAACGAAGTCGGCCTGGCAATGTTTTTAACCGCTCCTATCTTGGGAACATTAGTTATCCTGGAGGGAGTGGTATCTTTGAGCTTTCCACAGCAGTCTTCGCAGACCAGCCAGTTCCTTTCTTTGTCGCGCGGGAAGAGGCGGACTTTTTCAAGAGGCACCTGGACACTGCATTTTTCACAGGTCCTGGTTCTTTTTGTTTCCATTGATCTCACCTTTTTGGTTGCCTGGGCAGATTAGAGGCAAAGGCTTGCCCACCCTTCCTCTATCTGAATAGGTATAAATACTTTTCTCTTTTTTAGGCCTTATAAAAAATCCCCTTCTCAGTTTCCTGTCTTAATAACTGACACAAGTTTATATACAAAATGTCAGTTATTATATTCAGAAGACGCAACAATTGGGTATAAATATTTGCGTCTTCTGCTATAACTTCTATTCTACAAAGTGTGTTTTGGCTAAAAGCAATCTTTATTAAGGAATGGTTTTTCCTTCCGGGTAAAAGGGGTGTTAAAAATCTTTACTGGGCTGAAACATTTTAAACAGGGACTGGTCACGGTTATCAGCGGCCCGCCGAAATCTGACAAGGAAGGCATCCTGGAAAGCATCCTCGATGCCGCTTTAGACAGCGGCTACAAGACGGACAGCAATATCCTCATCTTTCGCCATCCTCACGACTCGCCGACGCCCGATCCCATCGGCCGGCACCGGGTTAATTTAGTCACTGATTCTGTCGAAAAGATTTACGAGCGGATCAGCTTAAGGACGGGAACGGTCATTATCGCCGGTGCGCCGCATTACCGCAGCGATATTGCGGAGTTGACCGATGCCCTGGTCAGGAGCAACCGCAATGTGATCCTTTCCGGGCCTAACTTAGATATTTACGGGCAGCCTTACGGAAATATGCCTGACTTAATGGCCTTAGCTGATGATGTGATCCTGACTAAAGCCCCCTGCTACAAAAAGGGGTGCCATGACACGGAGGCGACACGAAGCGCCCGGCGCAAGGGTGAATATTTAGCCGTTTGCACTTACCATTCCTTGAAAAAACCCCGCCTGGCCAAAGATCAAATTGGCAGTTTAAAGTTGTACCTGGGGGTGATGTTCTCCGGGAAGAGCAAGCGCTGGGTCAGGGCAAAAAGAAAATTGGAAGGTGTAGGGATAGAACCGATCGTTATCCGGCCGCTGAAAGCCAACCGTTACGGAGTGCCGGAAGGCCGGCGGTTCGGCCGGGGATACGTTACCTTGAATGATCAGAGCCGGGTTCCGGCCACCCTGGTTGACACCTCCGAGAATATCTGGGAATACCTGTCAAGGTTCCCGCGGCAGAAATACCTTTTCATTGATGAGGTTCAGTTTTTCAAGGGCATTTACCAGCTGGCATCGGAGCTGGTGGCGGGAGGGTGTCATATTGCCTGCACCGGCCTGCCGAGGGGATTCAACCGGAAAGGGTTTGGGGGAGG
>CAYWPJ010000008.1:20209-20543 GCA_964460195.1 uncultured Methanosarcinales archaeon | reverse complement strand
CGAGCCTGATGTGTCTGGCTGATTCCATTGAAATCAGTTATGCCACTTGCGTCGGGTGCGGCCGGCCAGCGACGGACAACCAAAGGATGAAAAGGGAGGGCGGAAAAATTGTTCCCGCCCATGTTGATGATCCTCTGGTCGCTCCCGGCGGGAAAGACAGTAGAACAGGCCGGGTGAAAGACCCTTATTTCTATGAAGCCCGCTGCCTGGACCAGTGGATCCTGAGGGGAGAGAAGAAAAATATATTTGAACTGCCGCGGTATGTCGTTTGATGGCAGATTTTGTTGACTATTAGTTTTTTGTTAATGATTAAACTTAATGATTACTCAAATGG
>CAYWPJ010000008.1:17555-20199 GCA_964460195.1 uncultured Methanosarcinales archaeon | reverse complement strand
AAACCCTGCAGCTGTTGCTGCAAAGCAACTCACGAACGCAGCGACTTAACTGCTGCGATGGGGATTTTTAATAAACTAGAAGGAAAACTAAAAATAAATTCATAAAAACATAAAAAAATAAAAAATAGAAGTCTTACCTTCTTTTCTTCTTGCCTTTCTTCCTGCCGCGGGCCATCTTGGCCATGGCGACATTGCCTTTCTTGTCAATGAAGTAAAGATGTCCTTTCAGCTTCTTGACGCCGGCCTTGGCGACGACTTCAATTTTGGCCTTGCCTTTCTTTCTTCCGGCGCGGGCCATTTTAGCTCTCGCTACATCGCCTTTCTTATCCAAGAAGTAAAGGTAGCCTTTCACTTTCTTAACAGCTGTTTTTGCCACAACAGTAGCCATTTTATTTCACCCTCCTCTTTTGTATTTCGATTTTTAGAAAACATTAAGTTTTCTGTGACGGAAGAAATCAAAGAGGTATTTAAACTTTTTGGTTTTGTCGTCGGATTGCCGTCGGAAATGTTACTCCTAACGGTTTACTAAAAATTAAACTGGCGCCTACGTGCAAAAGCAAGCAACTACTCTTTCATTAGATGTAATACTTCAGTAAACTGGCCCGTTGGTGCTAAACTTGCACCCTCTTTTACAACTTTAAAAGACTTTAGATCCTTCAACACACTGTTTTTCTGTCTTTCTGAAACATCAAAAACAATCATTCCCCTATGTTTTAATACTTTGCGGGCTTCATCCAATGCTTTCAGTAAATTATTTGCATGCATAATACCACCATGATGGGAATAAATCAAATGAAAAAAATTCAGCTTAAAAATTTTTGATAATCTCTCTGCATAACCAAGACGAAATGTTATTGCTTTCTGATTCCATGGACGGAGTTCTTTAAATTCTTTAAACCCTTGTCCCTCTTTAGCCCTTCTTTTGGCATATTCAGACCACCCCTGAAATAAAACAGCATCAACATATTCTCGTAAACTTAATGTCCATGCTTCTTCTCGTTTAATTGCCAAACCGTACAATTTCACAGCATTGCCATATTTATTGTAAATCTGTTTCAAACAAAGCCCATCACCACAACCAAGATCAAGTATTCTAACAGGAGAACCTAACTTTGTCAAATCACTCACGATTAAGTCAAATCTCAAGTTTAACCCCCATTCAACCATGTCTTTTGATGTTTTGAATACGTTGTACTTTGTCTTTCCTGCATGCTCAATCTTCTCAGCAAGTTCTTTTTGTTCTCCGAGATACTCATCAAATAATCTTTGAAAAATTTCTTTCAGAGAATCCAACACGCTGACAAGTGGAGAAACTCCCTCTTTGTATGTCCATTCAACTTCTTCCAGAAGTTCCTGCCAACCGATTGGTTTCTTCTTTAGCAATTTTGGTATCTTCCCTTTTGGCCCAAACAAACCTCGTGAATCTTCACCGACGAGCCGGCTTTCGTAAAGATCAAGTTGCTTTTCAACCTCCTTCAAGCTTTCATCTCCTTTAGACAAAAATTCTCCTTCAAAAAGTTTAGACATCCTAAGAACTCTTCCTTGAAAAAGATGAACTCTTCTCTCTAAATTAGCTAACTTTGTAGTTAATCTCCGAGCTTCACTCTCATTGTACTCCGCAACAACGCTCTGTAAACGCCGAAGATCTCTTCCATAACGAAGAATCCATTCTCTTTCTTTTTCAATGAGTTCTAGCAACCGTGGTACTTCTTCTTGAATCTTGTTTGGCATATGGTAAACAAAGCAAGGAATTATATAAATGTTGCCGGCCTTGGGACACTCCAGCGCCAGTTCTATGCTCGGCGGGAAAATACTTTGTCACTATGCTCCGCATCCCGGCGTAAAGTGAAGAGTAAAAGACTGGTTTCCTTGTTAGATTTCACCAGCCATATAAAAATAAGGGAAGATAAAAAGTTATATTTCCAAAACATCCCTCAGGTTGACCACCCCTTTCCGGAACATCCCCGAGTCGTCCAGGGCGATTCGCGGACAGGCCGTATTGAGCCAGACATCGATGAAGGGAAAGTTCTCCAGCTGGTCAAAGGAAATCCTGTCGTCGATGAAATAATAGAATCTCTTGTCCGGAAACTTCTTTTGGGCGGCGAAGGCTTTTTTCATCTGCTCCTGCCCCGGCTTGAGGGAGATAATCACCCCGACGTTTTCCGATGAGAGGAACCGGGCCAGGGAAGCTTTCTGTTTCTGGAGGATTTTTTCCATTTCTTTAATCCCCCAGATGGTCATCTTATTGCCGAGCGGATCAAGGCTGATGACTTCCTTCAGTTCCGGCCGCCCCTGCTGGGCGTAGACCAAAGCCAGGGGATGGAACCGGCCGTCGCCGACGTAAAGGTAGGCGTCAGCTTCTTTTAATGAGTAAATGTCGCAGCCCAGCAGCTGCCTGGCCTCGCTGAGCTCAATCCGGTTCTCTTCAAGCTGTTTTTTTACTCCTGCCAGGCGGCTGACAAAGGCGAGGGAAGCATATAAGCCGATTTTCCGGCAGCCTTTCCCCTTGAGATAATTTAAGGTTTCTGCTGTCAGTTTGACTTCTCCGCCGTAAGCGGCGTCAATAAACATCACTTCCATGCCAGCCTCCTCATATTATGCCCCCAGGAAACCAGCAGGTCAACTCCTAACTTTTCCAGGCCTA
>CAYWPJ010000008.1:5484-17545 GCA_964460195.1 uncultured Methanosarcinales archaeon | reverse complement strand
TACCGGCAGGTCGCAGGCGCCATAGTCGCTTCCCAGCCAGATCAGGACTTTCGCTTTGGTTTCCCGGGTGATCCTATTTTCGATTTCCCGCGCTTGGGGCCGGAGACCGTCCGGCAGCTGCAGGCAGACCAGCTGGGCTTTTTTTCTCCTGATTTGGTCAATCACTTTTTCCAGTTCCAGGTCGTATCGGCTGATGGCGTCCATTTAGTGTTCCTTTATCCTTCAAATACAATTCTTGATCCCCCCTATAATAATACATACTTTTTTATATCCTGAATTTATAATACTTTCCATGGAGAAATTTTTCGCCTGGGTAACCGCCCGGTTCAGGGATTACCGCTATGTCAAATTAGAAAAAACCGGCCGATGGCTCCTCAAACTTAAGCTGACTCCCAACCGCCTGACCTTCCTCTCCTTAATTTCCGGCCTGCTGGCAGTTTCTTTTCTTTTCCAGGATTACCTTTACTTCGTTGTTTTCGGCCTGCTTCACCTCATTTTAGACTCTCTTGACGGGGTAGTGGCCAAGCTTTCCCAGCCGACGGTCTTTGGTGATTACTTCGACCATGGCAGCGACAGCCTGGTGGCTTTCCTTATTTTGCTCAAAGTCGGGCAGTTTTTAGGCGACATTTATCCTTATATCGTTGCGGGATTGTATGCCCTGGGCGCCGTGGTTCATTTTGTTTCCCGGACTAAAGCGCCGATGATTTTCATCCGGACAGCGGCGGTTATTTCTTTGCTCGTCTTCAGCTGTCCTTATTTTCCTTACCCGGAAACTTTGATTACTATCGGCTACCTGGTGGCCGGAGCGGCGACGGTCTATTCTCTGGCCCGGCAGCTGCAGTGGCTGATGAAGAAAGCAGAAAGATTTTAATAGTAATTAACATCCTTAACAAGCAAAGAGGTGTTAGAATGAGCACAAATAATGAAACAAGAAACATTACTAAATATAATAGGAACTATTGGGGTGCTTCTAACATCTTTAAGTTTCATTGAAGGAACCAACCCTTATGTCAAGTTTCCTTCAATGTTTATTGGTTTTATTGTCATAGGAGTCTATACAAAAATGTATTACGATGACAAAATGGCTACAGTAAACCGGCAAAATACTATCCTCCAAGAACAGATTAAATCAATTAATTTTCAAATGGAAAAAATCAAAGGGTGGATGGAATGCGCTGAGCATTTTTTCCCGATGAAAGGCAGAAAAGGTGTCTTGAACCCATTTATTCTCATCATTATAGTTATTATTATCATTGCGATTATTACTTGGGTTCAACAAGGGAGGTGAAAGTTATTTAGTTTAAAATAATTTATTAAACTTTACCACTTCTCCTTCCTGATTTTCAGCCAGAAGCCAAGATGATTAACAATAATGTGCAGCACCGGGCTGGCCAGCAATAAGATTATAACTGTTTCAACCGGCGGGACGTAAACAAGGAAACTTAAGACTATTCCGCCGATGACAAAGTCCAGCTGATCCCAGGGAAACCACTTCTCTCCCGGCTTGATCCCGTGGCGGCGTTTAGAATAACTCTTGGCTAAATCGCCTAAAATCGCTCCCGTGCCTAAAAGGAATCCCAGCCAGAGGGAGAAACCAGCATAATCGATCAAAGCCAACCGGGTGAACCCAGATTCATAGGCTAACTTTTGCAGCCAGAAAACCAGCCCGCCGGCCAGGATGGCTACTGCTAGACCGCGCCAGGTCTTATTCCCGCCGAACCATTTCTGATGGACGGGTTTTCCCAAAGGCAGCCATCCCAGCAATACCGGAGCCATGTTAGCAAAGTAGGCCGGCAGGAAAAAATACAGGGATTTAAGGAGCAGGAGCCACATCAGGCGAAGAAAAGAGAAAGAGTTTAAAAGATTAACTTAAATGTTAAGTAAAGTTTCCCACTACCCATACACCCCCATTGCCCTCCCACTTTGTTCGTGACGCCAACCTTCTAACTTCACTCCAGCGGCACGCCGCTCCAGAGAGTCCAGTCTTCCGAGGGAGAATAAGGCTGGAAGACAAAGTAAGGCGGCTGATTCTGTCCGAACCATCCATACTGCACATCGCCCCAGTTCCTTATCCCGGGGGCCACGCCGCCGACTGCGCCATAGACCGGACTGCCAAACAGCCGCCAGGCCTTCATCACCGAATGAAAACCGGAGGCATCAACGCTCCAGTCAGCTCCCGGTTCGACAATCAGCTTGCCCTGGTAGCCGTGCTCTTTGAGAGTTTTGACGACCTCCCTTATTGGAGTATTGCCTTCCCCCGGCGCTAGATGATCATCCTGGTAACCATAATTGTCCGTCAGGTGAATGTGCCCGATGATTTCCTTCTTGGCCATCTCTTCAAACTTCCTGACCATCCATTGATTGAAATCCTTGTCATTTTCCTCAATCGATTTTTTCTCATCGCCCTGCCAGTATTTCCGCCACATGTTCATATGGCCGGAGTCGATGGTCGCGTTGATGTGCTCCTTGGCCTCCTTGCGCGCTTCCGATTCAGAAGCTCCCCGCGTCTTCAGCAATTCGGCCATCTTCTCCCGGCTGTGCAAAACCAGGTCGATGATCTCGTCCGGATGGGAGCCGTAGCTCTCCGGAAAAAGGTTCTCCATCGAGATGGACAGCGGCTTCTCCATTTTCTTATATGCTTCCAATTTCCGGCTCTGCTCCATGGCAAAGATGCCCGCCTGGGCGTAGGAGTCATAAGCCCTTTCCTTAGCATATGTTTCGGCGCTCTGCACGTACCTCATCGTCTCCTCGGCTTCCTCCGCCTGGGCGAACTGGGAAGCCGCCCCTTCCCGAGCGTGGGAGATATGCCCTTCCCGGCTTTTGATCTCTTCCTCAATAACTTCAGAGGGAAATTGTGCCTCTTCCGGCACTAATCCGCCGGCCAACCCTCTAGCTTGCTGCTTCAGCCGCCATTGTTCTTCCGGATCAGTCTCTTCTTTTATTTTATCATAGAATTCCTTGGCCTTCTTCAATTTCTTGATGGCTTCGACGTGCTTCTCGAAATCAGTGCTGTAATAAAATGCCCATCCCCGGCTGTTGGCGGCATTGGTTTCTAAAGTGGCGATGATGTAAGCTTCCTCGGGACGGACTTCCACTTCATCCGCTGACTTTGCCTTGATGAAGCGGCCCCAGGTCGTCTCTTTAAATTTCTCGTCGCTGATTTCTCCCCTCTTCCACTTCTGCCACAGCTCCCTGGCCTCTTCCGTCATCACCTTAGCTTCGTCCTTCAGCTCGTCCCAGTCCATCTGCACGACGTCAAACTTCTGCGTATCGGGGTTGAAACGGGCTTTTCTGTCCTGCCGGCTGACTTTGTTGCCGTAATAATCAATATAGTTGCCTTTCTCGACAGCCTGCCCTTTCTCGTCCTTATAACTTTTCCCGCCGCGCTCTTTCCAGTACTTCTCATTTTCCGGCTCATACTTGTTCCAGACCGGCCGGGCAACTCGCCGGTTTTTTCGGGCTTCTTGGATCAGCCCGCCGTGCCGCCGGTCGATCACTCGGTAAGCCGCCCTGTCCGCTTCTTCAGGATACATCCGGAATTTTTCTTTATACTCCCCTTTTTCGTTCCAGTCGGCATCGACCAAGGGACGCTGGAACTCGCCGGTGTGGACAACGACCGGCCCGCCCCGGGCGACGTCGCCGGCAAATTCAATCGCTCTCTTGATCTCATTGAGGGCAAAACTGCGGTTTGTCTCCGAGAAATTACCTTGCTGGTCCAGCCCGGCCAGACCCTGGATGTTGACGGAAGCATGGGTGGTAAAATCAGTCTTATTGGCCTTGGTCATTTCCACCAGGGCTTCCCGCTGCTTCTTGCCGTAATATTCCGGCGTATGGGCCTGCCCCGAGCCTTTGCCGGCGCCCATGAAACTCAGCTCCATCGTCTTGCTGCCGGCCCTCAACTTGGCGCCGATGGCATGGACGTTGGGCACCGGGCCTAAGCCGATGCTCATCCCAAAATCCTTCAGGCCGACACCGACGTCATTGGTGGAATTATCTGCCGGCGTCGAGTTTCCATAGTCCCGGTCCATAGGCATCTGATAGCCGGTGCCGAATTCAACCATGGAACGGAAGAATCTTCCGAGGTATATAAGTTTTATTGTCGGACTAATGAGCTTCTTGATTCCTGTCTTAAAGTAGAAATGGACTATTTTAAAATGAATATAGAGTTCAGATTATCGATATATTTTTATTTATGCCTGAATCCATGATTAATATGGGGGACTTAAAAGAAGTTTCAATTGAAATTACTAATAAATGCAGTATGAAGTGTATTCATTGTTCTTCAGAAGCGGGTAAAAAATTTAGTAATGAACTGTCTTTGGATGAAATTTTATCTATTGTTAACCAAACTGAATCTCTTGGAGGAGATATTCTTACTTTATCCGGTGGAGACCCTATTTTAAGAGAGGATCTATTTGATATCATCAAATATGCCCGAAGAAGGGGTTTTGAAATAAGACTACAAACCTCTGGAGCTTATAATTTTGGAGAGGGATTTGTTCCCATTTCAGAAGCTCATTTAGAAGCTTTTTTAGAAGAGATGAATCCAAATGATAAATTTGTTTATAATGTTCTGGGTTTACAATCAACACATGAACGGATCACTTCTGTAGGAGGTTCTTACAGTCTCGTTATGGAAAGCATTAGAAAAGCCAAAGATAGAAGAATTAATGTTGAAGTGCATACTGTTCCAAATGGACTTAATCACAGAGAAATCCCGCCATTAGCGGATATTTTAGAAGCAGAAAGAGTCAATAGCTGACACTTATTGCGCCTTGTTCCACAGGGAAGATGTACAGACCATCCGGAATTAAAATTAGACAAAGATCAATTCCAAGAACTTCAATGGTCCATTGCCATGCTTTCTAAAAAGGATTCAAGAATGAAATTAACATTAGGACATAATATAGATAGAAACTATTGGTTAAATCATTCATCTTCTGCCACTAAATGCCAAATAGGAGAAGATAAAATGCTTATCAGAGCAAATGGAGAGGTCACTTATTGTGCCGCTTTAAAATACGAGGGTTTGGGAAATATTAGAGAACACCCCCTTTCATATTTCTGGCAGGAACATCCATTTGTAAAAGAGGTTAGATTATTTTTAGATTCCGGCTTTCGAGGAATGATTGGCGAATGCAGCTCATGCGATATATTGGACGATTGCCGAGGTGGATGTCTTGCCCAAAGATTATATCATCATCAAGAATTAAAGAGAGGCCCCGACCCATTATGTTACCGAAAGCCAACAAAGAAGTAACAATCGACACTCCGCGCCATACGCTTAAAGTAGATTGTTATTACAATTATGTAAGTGTTGATAAAATAAAAACTGACAAAAATCTTTTCTCAGAGATGTGTAAATTGGGATGCAAAAATTTCAATAAAAAATATTGCTGTCCCCCGCATTCCCCTAATTTTTCATCCTGCATTAAAGATTATAAATATTTATTAGTCCTTTTGCTTAAGATAAACTTAAATCAGTTATCAAAGTATGGATATAAAGATTACCATAAGTTAAGAATAGGGAATGCGGTAATTAAACCCCGGATAGAAAAAGTTATGCGTTTATTGGAAAACAATTTTAATAGCCGGTTTCTAAGTACGGGTGCTTGTAGATTATGTAAGCCTTGCCAAAGAAAATTAGGAAAGCCGTGCAAACATCCGGATAAGATGAGATTTAGTTTGGAATCGGTGGGTGTTGACTGCAATCAATTGACTGAAAAAGTATTCAATTTTCCTTTATTATGGTACAAAGATAAAAAAGCTCCTGAATACACGGCAGTAATTTGCGCCTTACCCTTAAAAGATAATGCAAACAAAAAGGAAATATTTCAGCTGATTGAGAATAATCTTCTGTTCACCTTTGGTATTGCTCCCCCGGTCCCTGACGGTAAAGAGCTCTCACCTTGGAAGCCACTTCTTGGGAAAACAGTCCTTTCTCAGCCACTTCCCGGGTAAAGCCGGGATAATTGCCTCCTTCAGCGGCGGCAAATTTTTCCTCAATCGCCCGGCCCAGGTATTCCGCCCGGCCGGCCTGCTCCCTGGTAACACGACCTCCCTCTTCCGCCGCTTCCCGGATACCGGCCAGCTCTCGGTAGATCTCCTGCATCGGCCTCAGGCTGGCCAGATGGATGCCGTATTCGACGGCTCGGGCTTCCGGCGGCAGTTCCGCTTTCTCCCGGGCTAAAGCTTCCTCGAGAGAGAGTTCTTCCTTCCTTCGGGATTCCGCCCCTTCTTCGCTGCCTTCTCCTCTCTTTTCTTTCAAGTCCTTCCTTTCCCTAATGACCTGCCTGGCTTCCTCGCTTAAGCCTTCCAAATCCTCCTTGGCGAATTCCGGCATGGGGACTTTCTCCAGCCATTTCAGCCTCTCCCTTATTTCCTCCTCGCTTTCCTTGATTTTCTCCTGAGCTTCGGCGATTTCTTTCATCCTTTTCTTTTCCAGCTCTTTCAGTTTCCTGATCCTTTCCTCGGGAGGCAGGCGGCTTAAATTTTCTTTTGTTAAGCTTTCCTTGGGCATGGTTTGCCGGAAGGAGGGTGGGTATAAAAAACTTATCCCCCTCAAGCCTCATAGAAACCCTCGCCAAAGGGCCAGAGAGCGCAACCCTATTCGTCAGACAACCATGCCCTCGCTTTCCAGAAACACGTTGAGCCTGCATCCCTTTCCTCTGCGAGCAAGGGTGCGAACGAGAGGGTTTCTATGAGGCTCCTCCTCAATCAAACTAATCAGGCTGAATGCCAAATTTTATGAATGCCAAATTTTAAATAGTCACATCATTTAACGCCGGGTATGAAAAAAAAGAGCGGCAGATTTATCTTTTGGGCACCCAGAATATTGGCGCTGCTCTTTATCTTATTCCTGGCGATGTTTTCCCTGGACATTTTTGAAGGAAATTACGGATTTTGGGGGACAATTTTAGGATTATTGATGCATAATCTCCCCGCCCTGATTTTGCTGGCTGCCTTGTTAGTTTCCTGGAAACACGAATTAGTGGGAAGCATGGCTTTTTTTCTTTTTGGAATACTTTACATGGGATGGTTAGCAATAAGTATGTTTATCAATCCGCCCTTTCAAGGGTATTTCTTTTCCTGGAGCTTGATCATCGCCGGGCCGGCTTTTCTGGTGGGAGTCTTGTTTTTGATCGGCTGGCTCAGGAAGAAAAAAAGACCTGAAGGGTCAAAATGAAGGTCGAGAAGCTTTACTTTAATTCACCATTACAACTCTTAACCCAGGAACAAAAGCCGCACTCCGGGGAGGGAGCAGGAATTCCGCCTTCCAAAACTTCCACCGCTTCTTTGAAGATCTTCTCGGCATTCTGGGTATTAACTTTAATTCTGACCAAATTAGTATTAAAGCAGACATGGCCATTCTCTTCAACCCGGTGAGGATGGTAAAACAATAAGTAAGTATAATCTTCTGTCTCGTAACCGTTCTTTCTTAACAGGAAATTGTAAATATCCATCTGATCCTGATAATATTCGTGCGTGCCCTCTTTTAACGGAAAACCTCTGGTCTTGTAATCCAAAACAATTAATTTCTTTCCTTTTCTGAGAAGATTGTCAACTGCCCCGTGAAAAAGATTGCCTTTTTCATCAGTCCATTGAATGCCTTTGAAATTATTCCTCCAAGTTTTAAGCAATTCTTCATCATCAAAGAGCTTAACTTCGCCGTTTAACTGCTGAAGTTCTGGAGGCAATTCTCCTCTTTTCATAAAGCGGTCAAAATGCTCTTTGAGAATTTTGTCCATTCCCCCAGGAAGGGATGGAAAAACCGTTTCTGGATGTTTTATCTTTTTATTGAATTGAAGCCAGAAGCATCGAGGGCAGTCTTTCAGCAAGCTTAAGCTTGATGGGCTGAATTTGTAGGGCATTTTAGTACTCTCTCCGATGTTTACTCTTTGCACTCCTACCACGCCACCATCCGGTGCGCCTTCTTGAAATAATGGTAAGCTCCCCAGCAGGCCCCGCCGGCTTCCTTCATCATTTTCTCCTTCTTCGCTTCAACAGCCGTCTTGTCAGCTTTCTTCAGTGTAGAGACTTTCGCCGCCGCCTTCTTCTGCTCTGATGGAACGTAGAAATCACCTAAGAATTTTTCCAGGAAAGATTTTTTAGGGGCTTCTTTTTCCGGCTTTTCCTTTCCCATCTCTTTTTCCATCCGGATCTCTTCCAAATACTTGTCCAGCTCCTCGCCCAGCGATTCCATTGCTTCCTTAATCGACGAGGAAACCTCACCCATCAGCCATACCGTCTCCTCCTCTTTCAGCTTCCGGTAAGCCTCGACCTCCTCATCCGTCCACCAGTACTGCCGCAGATTCACTTCAAACCGGCCGACATGCACCGGCCCCCTTTGATAACCTTCCTGGACGACTTTCATCTCCGGACGGGTGCGGTAATTAAAAGTCGCCAAAACGCAGGCATTGTAGCCCTGCCCGCTAATCTTCTCCTGGTTCCGGAAAAGGACTTCCACGTCCAGCATGCTTCCCTCAAAGGCCATGACGATGTCAGCGGAAGAAAGCCGCTCTTCTTTCATGTGCATCCGGGAAACATGGCGCAGGTAAGGCTTGACCCACTCAACGTACATCTTAATAATGTCAAAATGCTGTTTCAGGTAAGCCTTCTGGAACCGGCGCCGGTTCTGGTGCTCCTGATGCGTCCTCTTCCGCCACTCCGTGTACTGAGTCAGGTGCCGCAGCAGGACGCGCAGGACATTGCGGTTGAAATCCTTGCCCAGCTCCTCAACAAATCCCTCCAGCTCGTCCTGTGTCTTGAAGGGGGGAGCGTCAAAAAATAAGTCAGGCAGAGTGATGAATTCCAGTTCCCGGGACATGCCGAAGACGGAAGCGGCGCTTTTCGCCCCGCCCTGCACCAAGTCAATAAAGAAGCCTTTCAGCGTCACTTCATCGCCCTTCCTCCTTTGATCGAGCGGCTTCTCTAATTCCGCTCCCACTCCGTTATAATATTTCAGCCTCTCGTCGATGATTCTCAACTCCCGGACCATCTGGAAAAGCTCCTTAATCATCTTGCCCACTGTCGCCAAAAATTGGGATACCTTGTCCTGCTGGGCTCCCAGCCGCTGCTGGGTGATGCCGAAGAAAGCCGAATTCTCCGCTGCGGCAAAAGAATCTTCCATTTTCTCGACGGTGATGAACTTGTCCTTGAGGAAATCGACAATCCAGAAATAGGGCTCTTCCATGCTCAGGTCATATACTTCCCAGAAAAGCTGGTAATACTTAAGCGGCTCGGGAAAGCCAGTCTTGCCGAGCTTCCCGGAGATGACTTCTTTTACCTCTTCTTTAAACTGATACTTTTCCAGCAGCCCTGTACGGCTTGTCTCACCCATATTAGTTTCGCCCATGTTAAGAAACTCCTCTTTCAACCTCTCAAGACTCTATTTCAACAATTGATTGACTTTTTCCGGCTCCCAGCCCTGGCTGACCAGCCGGCTCCTGATCTGCGGATCAGGGAAACCTTCGCGGCGGCTTTCCTTGATGTATTCCCTGGCCGGGACATATTTCTTCCATCCGAGGAAGAAGAAGACGCCGGCTCCGGCAACTCCCGCCAGGATTAGTATAGCAATAAGGTAGAACAGCCAGACAGGGAAGGGCTTTTTCTCTTCCTTAACCGCCGGGGCGGCCGGGGGAAGTGTCTCTTCCCGGCATTGCAAAGTTACGGCATTGCAACCTAAAGGACAGGATTGCAGCCGGCTCCACTGCCGCCCGTCAAAGGAACACTGCTCCAGATCCGTGCCGGAGCACCGTTTAGCATTCGGTGTGCAAACTTTAGTTGTTTCCGTCGGCATCGGGCAGGCCCGGCCTTCCTCCGGCTTGGGCACATTGGTCAAAGTGGCATTGCCCTGAGCTACCAAAGAATCACAGTTGTCGACCCTCAGGCAGCTTCTGGTCTGCTGCTCAGTGGCACAGCTGCTCCATGAGCCGCATTCCCATTTCATCAGGCAGGCGGTCCGGTTCCCGGCAAAACGGCAGCTGCCGTCGTCGAGGCCCGCGCTGGCATTATAATTAAGAGCCGTCGTATTGGTGCAGCCATAGCGGAAAAGGCACCGGCCGTAACTAAGCGTAGCGCTGGCGTTATAGTTAGCCGCGCTGGCATTGAGGCAGCCGGCGATGATTCCCGCCGGGAAGACACAGCTTTCATCATCCTCCGTGGCGGAAGCATTGTAATTGGTAGCATTCTGATGCCGGCAGCCTTTTCCCTCTCCGGCAGGCAGCTCGGCAGCAGCAAACTGGCAGCTGCCGTCATCAATGGTGACGTTAGAATTATAATTGATCGCGGTTCTGTTCATGCAGCCATGGACTGCCGCCGCCGGCTCTCCGCCCGGCGTGGGATAGACTAGCCCGACCTGGCTGAAGGCTCCCGCCTGAAAAGTAGCCGTGGTTCCCAGGGCCGTGCTCAAGCCCAGGGAACTGACTAGAGCAAAAGAAATGGTTTGCCCATCCTGCCCGTATACTTTGAAAGTCGGGGAATAACCATATTGAGCGTCGGCATCAAGGGGAGTGGCGTATTCGTGGCCGCCCACCGTCGCTTTCAAAGTAAAAGTACCTTCAGGAAGACCACTAACCGCGCCGTATAACTGGTGAAAATTCTGTAAAGAAGGTGGGTCTTCCTGGGCTAGGGAGACCGCCGCCAGGGTGAAGAAAATTACCAGCCACCCCCAGACAAGTTTCCCTTTCATTAGTTTCCGCATCATTGGTTTCAATTTCATTCCTTCCGCTTAATTGATTCCCGGCATCCCCCCAATTTATTTTCCCTTCATTCCAGGCGGTATCCTATGGTAAAGGAACGAGCTGTGTAAATCCAGTAAGGTTTCCCGGGGTTCAAAAAAGTGTTGATCGCCAACTCAGCGCAGAGTTCGCCCTGCCGGCACTCAAAGAGCCGGAAATCTTCTTCCGGCGTGAAATCCGTCAAGGGCCTCGGCACGGTTCCCGGCAGGGAAAACAAAGTCCAGCCTTCCCTAATTCTCATCGTTTGCGGCGCCGTCAAAGGAGGGGGAACCGTCGTCATCGGGTAAATATTCTGCGGCCGGCAGGCGAGCGTCAGGGTCGTCTGCTGCGGCTGGGCCAATTCAACGAAGTAGCCGACGAAAGGAGAGAGTTCCCGGATGTCGGAAGGAATTCCCCTTCTCCAGACGGATGGCTCCTCAGCCAGGGTGTTGTAAGTGTAAACCGCTTGAATATTGTCATCATCAAAGACCGCCTCCGGACTGGCGTCGCTGCGGGTAACTGGATTGGCATCGTCGGGCGTGCAGGGCAGGGCAAAAGGCTGCAGCCTTTGGGTCGGGGAGAAAATGACGGTCAGTTCGGCGCCCGTTCCCGTCATCTTCATCTCGAGTTCCGGGAAGTTCGCCTCCTTCAGGGCATAGACGACATCTCCCACCGCCAGGGTGTAATAAGCATGAGTTTCCTGCCCGCCGACGGTAGCAATGACATCTAAGATGACCGCCGTAGAAACCGGCGGCGCCGTGAAAGACAAGCCAACCAGCGTCTGGTTCCCCTGGTAGCTTGAAGTGCCTAAATTAAGGTTTCCTTGATAAACGGCCGGAGCGGCCTGGACACGGACGGTCGGCGCCTGATGCCAGCCGGTGGCATTAATACTGGCCACCAAAGAGCCGCTCCTGGCCATCCGGATGACATGGGGCAGGATGACTTGATTGGAAGCATTGCGCAGGATTAGGGAAGTGCTGTCCGGAGAGAGATAATGCAGGTTAGTCAGCTTGATCGTTCCGCTGGAATAAGCCACTTTCAGGTCGGGCACGGCATCCTCATAGTTGAGGTAAAGGAAGGAAACATCGCCTTCTTCCAGGACATCCCGGCCCCGTTCGCTGCCCGCCCGGCCGCCCACCGTCTCATATAATTTGTAGATGTAAACATCTTCTGCCTTCGGCTCCAGCGAGAAAAGGTATTCCCGAGGGTCATCAAGAATATCTCTGGGAGCGTTGAAGGCACTGACCGCCGCTAAAATAGTAACCTCCATCTTCTCTTCCGGCAGGGCAGTGAAAGTGACTGTTTCCTCCCTCAGCAGGCTGATCGTCCCTCCCGCCCAGGGA
>CAYWPJ010000008.1:0-5474 GCA_964460195.1 uncultured Methanosarcinales archaeon | reverse complement strand
TATTCTTTTAATTTGCGGTTTCATTTTCATTCAGGCAGGGGCGGCCCCTCCGGTTCTTCCAGCCGTTCCCGGCTGAGCTGGATTTCCACGTTTAAGTTGTTTTCGACTTCGATGATCTCAAAGAGCACGGAGCTGGCATTTAAGGTGGCTCTTTTACTGTCGCCTTCAGCAAAAAGTTTCCGGATGACAATTTCTCCGGCTTCCTCGAGAGTCAGAGCCACCAACTGGGGAGCAATGAAATCATAAGTGGCGCCAAAGACCAGGTTATCTGCCGGAACGTTTCTTAACTGAGTGATGAAATCGAGCTGGCCGGGCAACTCATTTCCGTTGCCAAAAGATAAAGCTGAGCCGTCATCGGGGAGATAGTGGTAAGGAAGGAGCTGTATATTTGTTTGAGTGACGGTTTCTTCCAAATCAACTCTTTCCTGGCTAACGAAGACGACCCGGTCATTGAAAAGATAATTACCGCGGAAAGTGATCGGCGTCAATTCGATGGCATTTCTCAGCGGATAGGCATTTCCCGCTAAGTCGTGGAACTGCAGACTGGTCAGGAGATTATCGCTCAATTCCGGCAGATAGAAGGTTTCATGGCCGGGAATCCTAAAGAGAGGATAGTCTCCTGCCTGCACGTGTTCCGCGAAATGACTCCAATGCGGGGGAAGGGTATCAAATTCTCCGAACGTGTATAATTGATGGAAGATAACTTCTTTATTATCACCTACTTCTCCATTAACTTCGACGAAATAACTCACCCCGTTGAAATTATCCAGAACGAGCGGCTGGGATTCAGTAATTAATCGTGTTGTTGCTCCATAACAAACTTCAACTGCGGTCGTTGCGGTATAATCAGCCAAATTACACATCCGGAAAACGGTTCCGCCAATGTCGGCCGTATTAGTTGTCGTCAAGGTTGTTGAATATTCTTCTGCCACAACTAATTCTTCCCGAACTAATTCTTCTTCCGTCCGGCCGGTGAACCTTAACTGCGCTCCGCTGGTGGTGACCACTAATTCCACTTTGATCTCTCCCTTGAGCACGGTGAAAGTCCTGGTTTCCGTTGCTCCTCCTTCACTTTCCACCTCGTCGGGCAGGAATTTCAGGCCGGTAAAGGATTCCAGCCGGATATTGTCCATGCTGAATAATAAAGCGGAGCTTCCTTCGGCGCCTTCATAGCCGAAGCGGTAATATTCTTCGCCTAGCTGGAGAGCGAACTGGCTGCCGGCCGTTAAGGTTTCCAGGTAGCCAGTAGTCAGTTGATGAGTAACAGGAGTGTTATCATCAAGTTCATAGAGAGCATAAATGTTAGCTGTTTTGACGATATTGCCTCTTTCTTCGAAGGCGGAGTGATAGTAGAAAAGAACCTCTGCCTTCCCTTTTGCGCCTCCGGCGGCTTCGGCAGCCACCGGCAGCGGCTCTTCCCTGTCCAGGACAAGAGTATTAGTTGTTTCCTTACCTGCTTTGCCATCGATTTCTACCGGTATTGCATTTTCTAAATTAATAATTAAAGAGCTTTCCACCGGCGGATCATTCTCTGCCGAAATCGTTCCAAAATCAATTGGAGCGGTGACAGTTATCGGGAACAACGTCGTGAAGACCGTCATGAATTCATTGACTAAGTTAGCAGGGGCTAATTCCGCCAAAGTATCAGCACTTAAGTCAAAAGGCGGCGGAGGGCTGCCATAATTCCGGTCGAGGTAAATCATACCGTCATAAACGGGAATCTGGATTTGGCTTTCGCTGCCGGAAGCGGGGAAAGTCAGGCCGGAAGCAGTGTAGGTATTTGCGCCGGAGGAAACGTAAGGCGTTAGAGTAATCTTGGGTAAAGAGATATATTGCTGGATGGGGTGTGATATTAAGTAAGCAGTATCTTCAAATTCACAGGCGACTCTTCTTCCTTCAACCATGGCGTTGATGAAATCATTGTAATCTAATTCAGTAACGACTTCTAATTCAGTAACGACTTCATTCTCATTAGATTTCTCATTAGATTTCTCATTAGATTCTTCCCCGCAATTATTCCAGGTAAAGATGGAGACTTGTTTTTCCCCTTCGACTAATTCAAAGAGGAAGAAGTAATTGACTTCAGTAATTGCTCTCTTAGTTAAAATATCTCTCTGCAGGGTAAATTCAAACAGATCATCCCAGCAAATTTTTACCTGCATCGGATCGGCATCATTGTCATCCCGGCAAACTGATAGGACGCCTAAAGCGTGGGAAGTTACTCTGATGGGGTCGGTTCTGGAGAAAGTGGCTTCAAAATTACTGATTAAATCAGTGGGAATGGGGAAGGACTGGGTCACTTCAGCCAGCGGCCGGGCTTCAATGATGAACCAGCCGGTTAGCCGCAATTCACTTTCTTCTCCTGGTTCTCCTCTCGGGGGTGTGCTAACCACAAATGAAATCACTCTGCTGCCGAAGATACGGAAAATATATCTGTTTGTGCCCGGATAGGGCTCAGCCGTATAAATTGTGCCGGTCGCGATGTGCTCCAATTGAATCATTTCCTCGGAGAAGAATTCGTTTTCCGGATGGGAAAGAATGTAATGTTCGCCATCGACTTCAAGCATGATTCTTTCGCCGTTAAGGAATCGGGTGGCGAAGTCATCAAGAGGTAAAGTTTGTGTTTGGTACGTAATGGGGAAAGTAATCATGATACTAACTTCTTTCGGGGTGGATTCGTCGTAGATGAGGGCTAAACGACCTATTTCTTCATTTGTATCCTCATCTTCATTTGTATCCTCATCACTATCTGCATCATCTAAGTCTGAAACAATAACTACCAAAGGTTGTTCGTGCCGGTTGCTCAATAAATTGTTTGAATCCAAAGTAATACTTACTATTTCAGATTCACATAAAGTCACTCTATTTTGGAAAACTTCTGTTCCGATATCGCAAACGTTAAGATTTAAAAAAGCCATAGGGTTAACTTTTATATCTGCCTTAAAACAATCCGTTTCTTTGAGAACGACTTCAAGATACTTGCCAGATTCACTGCCTAAAATATAAGATTGGACATTCCCGCAATCATTATCCAAGCAGTCTATTTTTCCATCATTATCATCATCGATATTATTGTTGCAGATAGCTTCTTCAACGGTAAATTGATCGGCAGGACATCCAACTTCCACACCCATCCCCACAAAAGGATTAGCTAAACTGAAATCAAGGCAGGTAATCCAGTTTTCCCCGTCACAGATTCGGGAAGCGTCATCCCTCGTTTGGAAGATTTGGTTTGGGGCGCAGGTGAATTCGCTGAACCAGAGATATTTGTGTTCCTCTTCATTATAGCCACAGAGGAAGTTGCCGATTTGCAAGCCGGCAGGTGAAGTTACTGAATCTCCGCTGACGTCAAATATACCTTCTGCCCGGCATTCCAGCCAGCTGCTATTGCCGCTGCCGCAGAGCCATCTCCCGCCGTCGCTGGGGATTGCAACACGATTCCTCGCCACACAGAGCAAAGATTGATGGTGGAAGCCGCAGATTAATCCGGTAGATACTAAATTTAAATCATCAATATTATAATCCCCAATCGGGGCTGCCCCTCCTAAGGCTCCTGAATAAAAGCATTGTCCCTCTCCTTCATCAACGCAGCCGACTCGCTGCACAGGACTAGTGTAATAATAATAAGCTCCGCCAGCTGCTCCCTCTCCGACCACTCTCCCGGTATCAACATCAACGATATTACTTCCCACGCATTGTCCCGGCCGCTCGTTCCGGCAGGGAGCGCAGTTTTCGATGGCCACCCATGCTTCTCCATTGCAAACGTAGTCGTCGTTATATCTCTCGGCATTGGGGGCGTTATCGACGCCTTCTCCGGCGGTTTCTTCATTGCATTCAATCCATTCGTAAGGAGAGCCGTGAGTGCAGAGGTATCTGCTGAATAAGAATGGGTCGCAGTCAGCGGGACAATCTTCAATAGTTTCGTCAAGCCCGCAAAGACCATCAGGACATCTTAACTCTTGGCAGCGACCATCAATACAAGCCAAATTGGAATGGCATCTTTTTCCCTCTCCCGGCGGAGCACAGGCTTCTCCTACAGCAGCCGCACAGTCGACGGGAGAATTACCTGGTGTTTCTCCGGCTAAAGGATGGCAAAAGCCATCGTTTAATTTAATTTTACAATTATTGGTAGAACCACATTCCAAACCAAGAGCACATGGCTTGTTCTCATTGCACTCTTGCTTTAAAGCGACGGCGCAATCCTGAGGACAGGTATGGGTAGTTTCACCTACACCTATCATACAATTCCCATCACCGCACTTTCCTTGCGTCTCGCACTGGTTATGATTCAAGTCACATTGGGACCCATTTATACAAGTAGTTCCTATGCCTGGCAGGCTGCACTCCTGACCAATTATCTTAGTGCAGTCACTACAGCTACCACCATCAACATTAGCATCCTCTCCCGCCCAAGGATTACAAACCTGATCCCCACAATCACGTAGGCACTTTTGATTCCCATCATTGGAACGAGCACACCTCAACCCCTCCACGCATTGGTTACTAATAGCGCAGCCCTCACCTAAAGCCAAGGCACAATCCTGAGGACAGGCAGTTTCGGTTTCCCCCTCATCACAGATTCCATTACCACACTGAAAATAAATTATTTCTCTTTCTCCGTCCGCCGGCAAAAAGGCATTCCTTTCATTGCACTCCACTGCTTCCCCGCCGACACATAACCAAGGATTCCCGTCACAATGTTCCCACTGTTCTTCGCTGTTGCAGCGGTATTCTCCCGCCACCTCATTCTCCTCATCACAAAGATGCCACTCATTATTAACACAAAGATATTTCCCATCTTCCAGCATCTCTTCATCATTATCATCACTACATTCCCGCCAACTGTCTCTCTCCCCGTAACCCAGCCAACTGCCCGGAGTACAGATGAAATTATTGCCATCAGTGATGTGGCCAGCCCGCTCCCGATCACAAGTTAACCATTGGTATTCTTCAGAACAATAGTATAAATGCTCGTCTTCAACGATTGGTGCATCATCTTCATCAGTTTGGATGGATTTGACGATTGAACCGGAAGCATAACAGAAGCCCTCGCCAAGAAAACAGTAACCATCCAAACAAACGGTCCCTCCGGGAAGGCCGTAAGTCTGCGGTACCGTCTGCGCAAAACAGAAATTAGTTAAAGAGCAGCGACCAGAAATGACCTCCTCCGTGCTCCCATGGAGATAATAAGTAGAAACAGCTACACCGTCGCCACCAGCCGCAACTCCCAACAGACTTCCTGTACCACTTCCAAAATACGCCTGCCCGGCTACTCCCTTCTCCCGGGGAGCCAGCGACCAAAAAATCCCCACCAAAATGAGCAGCACAACTAAAGAAATCCCAATTAAAAATAAGTTTCTCAGCGGAAAAAATAACTTCTTCTGCCGAATACTGACAGCCTTCCCCTTTTTCTTCATTCAAGCCAGAAAGAAACTTTTTCCCTTTATAAAAGTATCGCCGAAAGAAAAGCGGCA
>CAYWPJ010000007.1:47284-47921 GCA_964460195.1 uncultured Methanosarcinales archaeon | reverse complement strand
TTTTGCATACTTGATGAAATCTGCTACAATGCTTAACTCAAAAGTAAAATGTGAGGACATTCCAATCCAATCAGAGTCTTTAATTCTGTCTTCTATTGATTCAAATGATGCTCCAACTCGTTGGGCGTCTATTGTAAAACCCTCCCAAGAAAAGTGTTTATATGTTTCTCTTCGGTCAGGGTCAGCAATTCTAAGATCTTCTATTGAAACTCCTGCATCCAATTCTGTTCTTAATACTGATGCAATTCTGGGTAAACTTGCTGGCATTATTCTATTATACACCTTTCCTAAATAGATTGGAACATCGGCATAGCCATTTAACTGAAGGGCCAAAGTTGGGAGTTGGATTAGAGCGATTTTCATTTTTTCTCAGCTAAAAATACAAAATCTCCAACTTTATTGTCTAGGAAAAGCTGTTCGCCCGGCCATACTTTGTGTTCTTCTCTTATTTTGAACCCTATATGTTCTAGGTTTTTCAAAAAAGTCGGATATGAATGCTTCCACTCGTATTCACGATCAAGTTCATACTGGAGAACTCTGCAAAGTAATCCTAAACGCTTATCAGTAATTCCCATGCGAGCCATTTGTTTAATTCGTTCAGCATAAAACTCAGTTACGGCTAAAGCTCTCTCAGCAA
>CAYWPJ010000007.1:46723-47274 GCA_964460195.1 uncultured Methanosarcinales archaeon | reverse complement strand
GTTTATCACCAATTAGGTTTTCGCAAAATACAGCTATTCCATCATCTCTAAGCTGAGTATGCACTTTTCTAAGGAAAGCTAATTTTCGTTCGTCTTCAATATGATGATATGCCGAACTTGCAATAATTACATCTACTTGTTCTGGATGAGTATAATCAACTGCATCTGCTTTTACAAAGTGAGTATCAGTTCCACAACCGTGATATAAAACATGCGCATCCATCGTGGTATCATCACATTTCTTACTAGCAAAATTAAGATATTCCCGACTAATGTCCACTCCGGTAACTTTGGCGATTAAGCTATTTTCCTCTAAAGGTAAAGAGCGTACTATTGATGCGGTTCCGCAACATAAATCAAGAATAGAAACTCCTCTCTTACTTCTGTTACGAAGCTCGTTTGCATGGGATAATATGATGGAGGTGGCTTTAGCAAACATAGCTTTCTCTCCAGGAATATCCTCTACTTGCTCGTATAATTCCGCATCGTCTTTATAGGTTGTCATTCTTTAGTGGTTATTGTAGGTAGTATAAGTAATTTTGTAGTTAAAT
>CAYWPJ010000007.1:0-46713 GCA_964460195.1 uncultured Methanosarcinales archaeon | reverse complement strand
AGACAGATTTTATAGACAGATTTTATAGACAAGTTTTATAGTTAAATTTATAAATAAGTAACATTTACTATGCTAATATTGTAACAAATTTATAAAATGAGAGAAATTCAGCAACAGAGTGAAGTTATCCAACTGGACAAAGTAGATAGAAAAATCTTGCATCAATTAGATTTAGACGCAAGAATGCCTATCTCTAAAATTGCACATAATCTTAAGATTTCGCGTATTGTAGCAGATTATAGGATAAAGAAGATGAAACAAGCGGGTTTAATAAGAGCATTTACTTCTATGATAGATCCCTGCAAATTTGGCTTTTCTAGTTGGAAAATTTATTTAAGACTACATAACCTAAAGCCAGAAACAGAAAAACAAATGATTGAATTTCTTAATAACCATAATCAAGTCTGGTGGGTGGCAAAATGTTATGGAAGTTATGATTTTTTATATAGTGTTTTTGCTGAGAGTTTTTACGAATTCAACCAAGTCTTAAATAAGTTTCATGAACTTTTTGGAGCGTATATTGCCGAAGAATCTATTAACAATCATTTAGAACCACGGTATTTTTTTAGAGGTTACTTAATTGATGAAACCCCGAAAGAATTATGTATGCCATTTATGAAAAAGCCAACGAAAGAAAAAGTTGATGAGATCGATATTTCTATTATGAGAAAGATGGGTAAGAATTGTAGAATACCGCTTACAGAACTTGCTCAAGATTTAAAGATAACTCCGCGTATAGTTAATTACCGAATAAAAGAGCTGATGAAACGACAATTAATAGTTTTTAATAGATTAAGTTTGGATGTCAATAAATTAGGAATGGATTTTTATAAAGGATTGATTTATTTAAAGAATGTTGAGGAAAAACATTTACGCAGTCTAATTCAATATTGTAAAGAACACCCATACATAAATGAAGTTGTTAAGTCAGTTGGTGCCTGGCAGATGGAAGTAGAAGTCGAGGCAAGAGAATTTAAACATTTTAATGAGATTATGGAAGAATTGAAATTACATTTCCCAGATTTAATTATCAAAATAGAGCACGTTTTACTGTATCAGGAATACAAAGCAGAATTTAATTTTTTGGATTATTATCAAGAAGGGATGAGGAAATTGTCCCCCGTTTAGAGAGTAATCAAAAATTTTGGAGAGCGGAGCGAACCGTTTAGCATATCGGCCCGTCTCACAATTACCAAAAGTGTATACTGGCGACACCGTCCAACTATGTATCTTACGAAAATAGGCCGTGCCAAAATACCAAACGATGTATCCGACGACATGCGCCAACGAATTATGAGACTGCCTCACCTATTAACCGCAGTTTTAATTGCGTTTAATAGCCGGCTCATGACCAGCCAGCTACCACTCCTTCAGCTTTGCCAATCCTTCCCGGAAAAACTCTTTCTTTTCCTTAATGGCAAAAGGCGCTCCCCCGCCATGCCAGGTAAACCTCGGCCGCATCTGCACCGGGAAAATCTGCTCATTAGCGTCATCAAAAATAACCGCCGCGCCTTTCACCCGGGGCAGCTGGTCGATCTCCTGCTCCAAGCCATGCCGCATATAACTCTGGGTCAGCATCCCTAAGGCCTCAACGTCCATCCTCGCAGTTAAACGATGGGCAATCACGGTATCTGACTGAGTGATCACATCAGTATGAATTTTTCCCGGCTGCTGCGAGGCCAGAATCAGGGAAATGCCCGGCTGCCGGCCTTCACGCAGGATGGTAATCAAAGGCTGGGTGGCCGCCGTTTTGCCTTCCCGGGGAAGCAACTCGTGGCTCTCATCCAGGGCAATCCAGACCAAAGGCTCTTCCAGTTTATCTTCAACTTCTTTAGAAAAATAATGCATCGCTGCATCGACCGTCTTAAATTCTTCCGTTTTTCTGGCCAGCATTCTTTGGTTGAACAGTGTCCGGCAGATCAGGCCGACGACTAATCCTTTGATATCCCAGCCGGAAGCCATCGTCGCATAGGGGGAAACATCCAGAACCGTGACCTGCCCGCTTTTAATAATCTCTTTTAGAGATGTCCCTTCCTGGTCAAAAATCTCCCAGCCTTTGGCCTTCTTGAATTCATTGACAACCACATTCCTGACGACTGGCTCGGATTCCCGGTCCCGGCTGGCCGTTTCAATCAGCTCGTCAATGGAATAACTTGCCCCTTTCTTCCCCAAATCATGGACAATTTTAGTGATTAAGACCCCTTCAGCGGAATTAGGGTCAATCGAGAAAACCACGCACCAGTCTTCCGGGCTGACGTCCAGCGGCCGGATGGAAAAGGGAAAATCCGTCGGGATGCCTTCCTCCTTGTATTGATAGTAAAAGCCGGTTGGGGTGTAAATTTTGACATCCAAAGGCTTGGCTTCAAAGCCCCATTTTTTCAGCAGTTCGGCATCCTGGAAGTTAGGGTATTTCATTGTCCAATAGATGCCCATCGTGTCCAGGAGAATGATGGATAAATTTTGTTTTATCTCCAGAGGCAGGTCAGCCAGCCCTTCGGCGACGGCGCCCATTGAGTAAGATTTTCCGCTTCCCCTTTTACCGACGATAAAAACGACATGCGCCCCGGCGACATCGAGGTAAACAGGATTAGAGAGGGAAGTCGTCTGCCCCATCTTGACGTACTGTTTGCCCAGGAAGACTGTCCCTTTTTTTCCGTACCTATCCACCTCTTCTTTGGAGCGGCCGATAATGACATCAAAGACCATAGAGAGTAGTTAAATCAGAGAAAGTAATAAAGGTTGTGGTGAAAGGCAGGCGGAAGGGGATTACTTTTTTTAGTCTGCGCTTTGTATCGGTTCGTCTTGGTTTCATAAATATGAATATTTCATTAAGCAGGGATCACGTAATAGTTATGTCCTTATGTGTCTACACAGGTAAAGAGGGATTAAAGACAGTTCTGAACGATATTGTTAGAACGAGAAAAACAATTATGCTTATGGAGCTGCTGGTCTTAGTGAGAAAGCTCTCAAATGGGATTTTCCTAAAATCATTGAAGCACGAGTTAAAGCAGGAATAAAATTCAAAGTTATCTTCGATAAAAGTACTTTTGCTCAAGAAAAGAAAAAACTCCCATTAACAGAAGTTCGTTTTATCTCTAAATCATTTGAGGACTTAACTTTTACTGAGATTTACGGCAATAAAGTCGCCATCTTCATTTACTCTGAACAGCCTTCAGTGATCCTCATAGAATCGGAAGAAGTCGCCAAGTCATATAAGCGATATTTTGACATTTTGTGGGAAACAGCAAAAAAGTAACAAAACATTTAAATATACTTAGGTATACCAAAGTAAACGGTGAGAACTATGGACACAACTACAACCCTAAAAATTCATGAAGATACAAAGCTTGAATTAGACCAATTTCGAGAATATAAAAATGAAAGTTATGACGAAGTTATTAAGAAAGTGGTATTTATAGCTAAAACCTGCAAGACTGAACCTGAACTTAGTCAAGAAACCATCCAAGCTATTGAAAAAGCACGAGAAAGAATAAAAAGAGGAAAGTTTCTAACTGAAGCAGAAGCACGAAAGAGGCTGGGATTGTAATGTATGAACTCATTTTCGATGATGAAGCAATAGAATTCCTGAACAAGCTTCCAAAAGATGTAAAAGAAAGAATTTTCAACAAGCTTATCTCAACAAAAGAAAATCCATTTCACTTCTTTGAAAGATTGACGGGGAGAACCGACTATAAACTTCGAGTTGGCGATTATAGGATTATTGCTGACCTTGATCAGGGGAACAACACGATTAAAGTAACAATTATCGGGCATAGAAAGAACATATACAAAAATCTTGACTAGCGCCCCACCCTAACGACAATTAATCAAAGACAGTGCCAGTGTTTCTCTGCACGACGACAAAAAACTTCTCGGCTACGCCTCGACCGAGGCACGTTCGCCGCAGTTCTGATAACTTTATGTATGGCGGCTCACTTAAAGCCTCGGCGACATAACACCATTAAGTTCAATAAAATTTGAGTTCTATGAAATACGTTTGGGAAGTTCTTATCGCCCACTAGTATGGCAAACGGAGTGTCAATTTTTATGCGTCATGTATTGGAGCAACGTGTCAAGCCGGTAAAAAGATTAAAGCTTATCTTCAGTCAGCACATTGACGCTGGGTGAAGCGCTGACTTTGGCGCTCGTGCCGACCACATGGGTAATGCCCAGCCTTTCGGCCGTTTTGACCAGCTCAATGTCGACTGTGCCGTCCAAAGCCAGGGCATAAATCCCCCCGTTCAGGCTCTTGACCGTCGAACTTAACTCGCTTAAAGGAACCTTCCCCAGGACGTTCAGCTTCTGGTCGAAGATGCAAGCCCCCCTTGTCCCAAAAAGATCATCTAAGGTTTCCTTAAAAATTTTCTTCTCTTCCGGAGAAAGCTTTCTCTCCCGCTGGACGACCGGACGCAGAGGAGCGCTTACCGCCGGCCGCAAAGCCGGCCTCACTTCCGGTCTCATTTCTGGCCTAATTTCCGGCCTCATCTCCGGCCTTCTCAGCGGAGAGTGCTGGGAAAAATGCCGCCGGGCTTCCGGCTCTTCTTTCAGGGCGCCCTGCTCATCGATGCCTAAATCCATCCTCGCCTGCTCGGCGGTAATCCGGCCCCTCAAAGCCTTGTGAATCTCCTTCTTGGTGATCTCCTCGACTTCCTTGCCGTCGGGCGCTTTGCAGACGAAATCTACTTCTGTCGTGCTCAGCAAGGCCCTTACAATCAAATCCCCGCCCCGGTCGCCGTCGACAAAAACAACGGCTGTTTTCTTCTTGGTCAGCTCTTTGACCGTCTGCGGACAGGAAGTGCCGTCCATGGCGATGACATTCTTGAATCCGTGCTTCAGCAGGTTGAGGACATCGGCCCGGCCTTCAACGATAATCAACTCTTCGTTTTCATCAATGCCCGGCCCGGCTGCCAGTTTCTCACGCCCGTACTCCACCACTTCCGTCATCCGGACAGACTGAGCGACTTCATCAGCCAGCTCTTGGGAATCCGGCAGGGTTTTCTCGGTCAGCTCTTTCAGCAAGGCTTTAGCCCGCTCGATGACAAACAGCCGTTTGCTGACCCGGACATCTTCTAACTTAGTTACTTCGACCTTGGCAGTGCAGGGGCCAATCCGCTGGATGATTTCCAGGGCGGCGGCGACAATAGCAGTTTCCGTCTTGTCCAAAGAGCTGGGGATGATAATCTCTCCCGAAGTCTTGCCGGAGCTGGTGTTAACATTGACTTCAATCCGGCCAATCCGGCCGCTTCTCTGCAGCTCTCTCAATTCCAAGTCGCTGCCTAAAAGGCCCTCGGTCTGGCCGAAAATGGCGCCGATGACATCGGGCCGGTCAACCACACCATCAATTTTAATGATTGAATGAACAATATATTTCGCTGCTACTGGGCTTATCTTTGCCATTTTTATCTTCCTCCTAAAGAAAAAGTATCCTACCAGGCTTTAAAATCAATCCAAGGCAAGTCCACAATGATGATTTTGGTAAGCATGATAATCGATACCTTTCTTATTTTATTTAATTTAATTTTATTTAATTTAATTTTATTTTATAGAAAATAGAACCTTTCACTCAATCCCCACAATCCTTAATTTAAACTTATTTGGTGATTCTTTAATTTGATGATAGGTACTATTTTCTGAATCTCGTTGGTAAATATGATGCCACACCACTAACCCCTGAGTTCATTGTTTGGCGATAGCCGTGAACTCTCACAGGTAATCTCTGTGGCGGGCTCTTTCCTAAGGAGTAAGGTGATATATAAACTTTTCCCACCTCTCTTCTGTTTCTCCGGAAAAGTCCTTTTTTCTGGAAAGGAAAAACCTCGACAGGCCCCGAAGGACATGCCGAGGAAAAGAGGTGGTTTGAGGTGTTAATCACCAAAAAGTAGTGCTTATATTTAAATGTTGTGGTTATTTTGTTATCCCAAAGTAGCAAAAGAAATATAAAGAAGCGCCCATTTAAGAACAGGAATGGCTTTGGAACTGACTTTTTTTGGTGGAGCGGGAGACAACGAATTGGGGGAGTTAGGCGGGGTCCAGGTTCTCTTTCATGATCCGGAAAGGCAGACTAAGTTTCTTTTTGAATGCGGCCAGCGCCCGGATCATACCAGCGAATTTTATGGTTTTCCTTACCGGCCGAAAGGATTCGATGCTTTGGCCCTGTCTGAATTTTTACAGCTGTATCCGCCTTTGGAAGGGCTTTACCGCTCTGACTACGAAACTTTTCGGAGGAGGGAGAATGGAGAGCTGCCCCTAGCCGGAATCCTTGTCAGCCACGCCCATTACGACCACATCGGCGGCCTGACCTTGGTGAGGCACGACCTGCCGGTCTTTATGCATCCCACCGCCAAGCAGATATTGTGGGTCTGGCAGTACACCAGCGGAAGGACAGTCAACCAGTTTGTCGACCTTTTCTATAATTTTTCCAAACTTCCCAAAACGACCGGAGGAGAACGCTTTGCTTCCGGTCTGGAGGCGCAGGTCCGCCGGGAGATTAAGCTGTTTGAGGAAGGAAAGCCGTTTAAGGTTGGTAATATTAGTGCCATCCCTTATCCCATCGACCACTCTTTGCCTGGTTCCTGCGGCTTCATCGTGGAAACGTCGGCCGGGAAAATGGGCATCAGCGGCGATATCAGGAAGAGGGGGAGAAGGCCGGAAGACACCGAACGCTTTGTGGAAGCTTTGCTTGAGCAAAAAGTTGATTACCTGATGTGGGAAGGCTCTTTGCTGCATTTTGACCATGAGGGGACGGAAGACGATGTATCTGAAGCAGTGTCCCGGTTATTGAAAGGGAAAGCCTTTGCCGCCATTGCCTTCCCTCCCCGGGATTTTGACCGCCTGACTTCGCTCTACCGGGCCGCCAAGGCCAACAGGAGAATGCTGATTGTCAACCCGGCCCAGGTCCTGGCTCTGAAAATGTTTGACGGCCAGTATGGCTTTCCCCGGATGGACTGGAAGTATATTGGGGTTTATCTGCCGCGGAAAAGAAAAGGCCTGCTCGACCGGGAAGGGTATCCTGATGAAATGGTTGCCGGTGACTATTTTTATTGGGAGCGCCGGTTTCTGGAAATGGCCAGGTGGGAAGGCCATGCTTCTAAAGTTCAGAGAGTTTCGGTTGAAGACATCAGGGAAAACCAAAACCAGTTCCTGGTTTTCATGCCTTTCAGTTACATGCCGGAGATGCTGGAAGAAATCCGGCCGGCGGAAAATAGTATTTACATCCGTTCCCACCCCGCCCCCTGGACGCCGGAGATGGCCATCCAGGAAGAGCGCCAAATAAATCTCCTTAAAGCTTTTGGGATGTATGATGGCATTCAAAGAGATTATTTAACCCCAACCATAGAGAGAAAGATGCATCAGGTCCACGTGACCGGGCATCTGAACCGAAGGGAAACCAGGGAGCTCCTCAGAAAGTTCAATTGCCCCATCATCGTCTATCACTGCCAGAATCCATTTTATTTCGTCGAAGACGTGGCCAGCCACACCAAGGTAATTATTCCACAGCGAGGAGAAAAATTCACGATAGGTTAAAATGGCGGATACAATTGATGATTTGTTTGACGATGAACCTTTTGGTTCGAGAAGTTTAGACCTTTTTGGCCGGAGTGGGAAAGAGGTTATTTCAGAATCAGATTTGAAACTAATTTTCAAATGCCCTTATTCTTATTACTTAAAAAAGCATATGGGGTTAGCTAAAATCCCCCGCTCGGCTTTTGCCGCCCAGGCTCTGTTTTTTGGCCACGCCCGGCGAAGATTATTTAATTTAAGGGATGCTAAAATCGGAAGAATTTTTCCTTTTCAAACTTGTGCGGGGCCGGAACTTAAAACGGCCGAGGAGATGACCGCCGGCGAGCTGAAGGAATATTTGGCCAGCTCTTCTCCGGAGAAGTTTGGCGGCTCCCTCTTCGGCACTTGGCTGCAAATCGCTGATAGAGGGAGTTACGCCGGGAGCGATTTGGCTTGGAACTTTGCAAGCCAGCCTTATCTGGGAGCAAAAGAGCTGCAAACGGCCGGCGAGAATTATTACCGGTTTATTTTATCCCGGGGCGCTCCCGTCCTTGGTTTCATGGATAAAGAGTTGGCTCTGGAATTTAACGGCCATTTTTATGCCGTTAAATTTCCCGAGATTCGCCCTGGCCCGATGATTGACGATCCTGCTCTATGGGGATTTAACCTAGATTTTGAAAAAGACAGAGCCAAAAGTGATCTTGAAACCAGTTCTTTGGTTACTTTGAGAATCCTAGCCTTCCAGACCTTCGTCCACCGTTATCCTTTGCTGAGGATCAAGTTTAGGGTAAATGGCGCCTTAGCGGACGGCTGGGGTGAAGGGCTCGATGAAAGAATTACTTACCGGCATTTCAATGCTACCAAAGATTTGTTCAGGGAAACGAGAAGGAATAGCCGGCATTTAGATCAGCTGAAACGTGATACTGACACATTTTTAGAAAAAGTGGCCAAAGAGGAATTTCCTCCCAACCGGAGCCGCTGTTTTGCTTGTTCTTATAACATCCTAGGTTTAAATGGCCGGCCTGTTTGTCATGAAGTGAAAGCGGTGGTCAAGCCTTCCGTCCCAAAGTATTATTTCCTAAAAAAGAATCTCACCATCGAAGCCAGGGAAGAGAAAAACCAGCTTACTTTGACCGGTCTCGTTCACCGAGATGAAACCACGACTAAAACAGTCGCCCGTTATGTCTTGCTCTTTGGAGAAAATGAAAGAATGATTAAAGTAACCTCTGCTTATTATTCCCCCGTGCGGGGTTTGGGTTTTGAGGAAAGGATACTGAATGAAGCGGATAAAAGACTGCAGGCTTTGGCTGATGGGGAAAAAAAAGAAGTGGTGCACGAGATTGACCTGGCACGGGATTTCTTACTAAGCGAAAGACATGAGAAAGTCAGGGCTGCTTTACTTTCTCTGGGCTATGTTGACAACAAAAAAACATATAAACTTGCTGATTAATACCCTTCTTAATGGTCACTCTTAAATACCAGGAACGGTTTAAAACCATTAAAGGCGTCTTCGACGAGCTAACTAATCGGAATCTTTTTGTTTTACAATCAAAAGGGGTCTTTGACGAATTAGTTTCTCCTTTGAAAGTCGGCAAAGAAAGCAATGTATTTATCGCAGTTAAAGAAGGCAGGAAATTAATCGTTAAAATTTACCATCTCCAGGACTGTAATTTCAACAAGATGTTTAGTTACATCAGGAAAGATACCCGCTACCTGCATCTGCAGAAAAGAAGGAGGGAAATCATCTTTGCCTGGACGCAGCGGGAATTCCGGAACCTGAAATTTGCCGAGGAAGCCCGGGTCAACGTCCCCCGAGCAATTGCTTTCAAGGACAACATCTTAGTCGAGGAATTCATCGGCGATGAGGAAGCCGCTCCGGCACTGAAAGATGTTTATCCGAAAAATCCGGGAAAATTCTTTGAGGAAGTTGTTTCCGATATGAAGAAACTTTACCAAGAGGGTTTAATTCATGGTGATTTATCTTCTTTTAACATCCTCAATTATCAGGAGAAGCCTTACTTTATTGATTTTTCCCAGGCGACGCTGGTGAAGACTCCCAATTCCGAGGAATTGCTGGAGAGGGATGTCAGGAATATTTGCGGCTTTTTCCGGAAATTAGGCGTTAAGGCTGAAGAGAAAGAAGTTTTGAGAGAAGTTAAAAGCAGCTAAGGAGAGATTTATTCAACAAAAAGGGATCTAAAAACCCGCCGCTCTGCTGCGAGGGGGATTTTTACTCGTTAAAAACAGAGAGATCGCCATTTAGTAAAGAGTATAAATATCCGATGGTGGCCCATCCGTTGGTTTCTTCTTGGTATTGCTTAATCCAAAAAAATCTTTAATTTTTTTAAAAATTGGTCTATAAAACAAGTCTCTATTTCTTATTTCTCTAATTTTATCAACAATCATTTGGTTGGTTTTTTCCAAAGGATGGCAATAATCGGCAAAATATTCATCATTATCTGTTAAAGGAATTTCATTCTGTATATCAATTAAATCTGTACTTGTTTGTCTAGCAATTTTTAAGAGAGCTTTTCTGTATGAAGATTTTAATCTTGGCAATACTCTGTCTGTTTCGCAGGATTGTTCATATTTGCCATCTTCATACAATACTCCGGCCCTCTCTAATTCCTCGGTTAATTGGCTATTGCCTAAATTTCTCAAAACTTCAAGAGATTCTTCTCTATGCTTGTCTGCTCTTATTCCGGGTTCCCAATCATAATGGACTGCCGGAACAATCAAAATGGGCTTAACTCCATAATCAATGCAAGTCTCTATCATGTTCCTAATATTTCTTTTATAATCTTCAATGGTTACTCTTTCGCCTCGTGAAGATTCAGAAGGCATTTTTGCATCCAATCTAACCTTATCTTCATGTTGATTATATGTGCAATCGTTATTACCTAAGTAAATGGTTACATAATCAATTTTCACTCCGCTTCTTGAAAGTTTTTTAAGAAGTAAGTCGAGGTATTTCTTTCCCTGATGACTTGTGTATCCGGGAACTCCTGCATTAAACACATTGGCAAATAATTGCTTTTCTAGTAACGTAGAATATGTTTTGTAACTGAAAAACGGGGCATTTGGATCTTGGTTTCTTTTGAATGTTCTATTGCTATTCCATCCACTTGTTGAAGAATCGCCCAGATTTAGAAAAGTAGGATATCCGGTTCTCACTCCTCTAACAATCTCTTCTAATGGAACAAATGATTGTGAAGTTATTAATTTTCCATCCGGGAATCTGAAGCCGAGAGTTTCATCTCCCTCAAAGATTCTATTATCGTACCCAATCATAAATGGGTTTTCTGAAAATCCGTTTGTCTCAGTTTTATTTGTCATAATTGAGTAGCAACATGATAGGTATATAAATAATGACTCACCAATGTTGGAGAGTTTATAGAAAGCTTTAAATAGTTCGAGGGCAATTCCTATTTAATGAAAGAAGAAATACTCGAGAATTTGGGATTTACCTATGCGGAAGCTAAGGTTTACTTGCTCTTGTTAGAGTTAGGTTCTGTTAAAGTAGGTAGAATTATTGAAAAATCAGGATTACAAAGTTCAACCATACATAATACCTTGAATTCACTCAAAGAGAAAGGGTATATTACCTATATCCTAAAAGGAAAAATCAAAATTTATCAGGCAGTTGATCCAAAAAATATTCTTAAAGAATTCAAAGAAAAGGAAGCTAAATTTGAAGGTATTTTGTCATCATTGGAGCAAAAACATAAGTTTGCACAAGAAAAGCCCCAGGCAGAGATTTTTGAGGGTATAAAGGGAATGATAAATCTTCTCAATGAACTTATTGAAGACGCAAAGCCAAAAGATAATTATTATTTTTTTGCTATGGATGAGTCTGGTTTAAATGTAGAAATTCAGAAATTTTTTGAAAAATATGATGCCAAGAGAAAAAATAAAGGTTTAATCGTTAGAGGAATTGCAAGAAAAGAATTAGAATTTCTATTTGAGAACAGGAAGGTTTTGAAGATGAAATATGTAGACCATCAAATCCCTTCAAACATTAGCATTTGCAACAACAAAATGGCGATGATATCATGGGGAGAGAAACCAACAGGAATTTTAATCAAATCAGAACAATTATGTAAAAGCCAAATAGAATTCTTTGAAAGTTTATGGAAAACGGCGATCCCATAACAAAAATCGCACTAACTCACACCAAAACCGGTCTCTTCTTAACCCGCCATTTTCCACCCCAACCTTTTTAAAAAACTGCCCATATTTCCCCTCCATGCAGGAATTTTCCTATGAACTGAAGATCCCGGAAGAAAGAGTCGCCGTCCTGGTCGGCAGCAACGGCGAAACCAAGAAAGAAATAGAGAAATTAACCCTATCCAAGCTGGAAATCTCCAAGGAGGGCGACGTCATCATCACCGGAGAAGATGCCCTGCTTCTCTACACCGGCCAGGATATCATCAAAGCGATTGCCCGGGGCTTCAACCCTAAAATTGCCCTGCTCCTGCTGAAACAGGATTATGCCCTGGAAATCATTGACATGAAAGACATCGCCGGGAAAAGCAAGAACACTTTAGAGAGGCTGAAAGGCCGGGTCATCGGCAAGGGCGGCAAAGCGAGGGAAGAAATTGAACGGTTGACTGACACTTATCTCTCCGTTTATGGGAAAACGATTGGAATCATCGGCGAGCTGCCACAGGCTGCCCTGGCCCGGGAAGCCGTCGGGATGCTGCTGAAGGGAGCGATGCACCGGACAGTTTATACTTTTTTGGAAAGGAAGAAGAAAGAGATCGCTTTTGGGTGAGCAGCGGTATTCTGGCCTGCCTTGCTTTCTGACATTAGCCAAGGGATTAGTGCGATTTTGTTATCACTTTTTTTTGCATCAGCCAGCTTTGATAAAGATTGTCCCCTTTCCTGATTTCTTCCCTCTTTTTCAGGATGAATCGGCTGGGCGCGGACAGTTCCAGCCGGGCCGAAGTGAGCAGGAGCAAAGTCCCCTTTGGCTTCAGGACATAATCGGCCTGGTGGTAGATTTCGTTAATCTGGTCTTCATCTTTCTTTGTCAGGTGAAAAAGCAGACGGTCAAACTCCTCTTTTCCAAACCTGGTGTCCAATTCATCCAGAGCATATTTCTGGAAATCAACCCGCTCCTTCACCCCTGCTAACTGAGAATTTTTTCTGGCCGCCGTAATGCTTGTCCGGTTCTCATCAAAAGCGGAGATATTGATGGGCTCTTTTTGACCAGGAAATATTTTACCGGGAAACTGCTGGCGGTTATCAAAATCCGCCAAATCCCGAAAAAGCGGGCACTTTCTCAGAGAAAAATTATCTTTGCTTTTCTGCACGGCCAGCCGGTTGGCGAATAAGGCCGCCTCAATGGCCAAAGTGCCGTCCTTGGCGAAACCGACCAGCAATTTTTCCCCGACTTTAAATTTTGAGCTCCGGACAAAGTAATAGGCCAGGTCGCCTTTCATCGAAGCCTGGTGGGCAAAAAGCCGGTAAGAGCGGGCATTCAGTTCCTTTCCTGCCAGATCCAAGCCGGCAAAATAGTCCCGGCCGTTGAAGAAAAGCCCGACGAGGAAATCCGGTTTTTTCAGTTCTAAAGAAGGCTTCAAGCCGTTCTTTTCCAGAAGGGGGAACAATTTCCCGGCGACTGTTTTGGCCAGCTCCCAGCGGTTCTCCTGCCCTTTGACCCCTTCAACCTCGACTTTGAAAGAAAATGTCTCCGGAAAATATTCCCGCCAGGGGAATTCCAAAGCGTCAAAACTAATCTCATCAGCGGTGCGGAATTTTCCTAGGGAAAGCAGAATTCTCCTTAAAGACTGGGAATGGAAGATTAAAGTCAGCAAATCTTTTGCCAGTAAATCTTTTTTTCCTCGGACGGAGAATTCAACCACCGAATCGCTGGCTTCTGCCTTGACCTTGAGTAGCTCCCTTACTTCCTGCCGGGAAACTTTTTCCAGCCCGGGACTGACGAGGGCGAAACATTTCATCAGAGAGCCGTTTTAAGGAAACTTTATATATTTTGCTGGGGGACATTCTCTTCCTCAACGACAATCTTGGCCGCCGCCGCCAGCTGGTCGTCTTCCCCCAGCCTCATCACCCTTACCCCCTGCGTCGCCCGGCCGATGATAGAAATATCCGAGCATCTCACCCTGATGCCAATCCCGTTCCGGGAAACGAGCATGATTTCCTCCTCGCCGTTGACCAGCATCACTGCCTTGACCGGCCCGTTCTTCTCCGTAATTTTAATATTAGCCACTCCTTTCCCGCCCCGCCGGGATAAGCGGTACTGGGAAACCGGCGTCCTTTTTCCGTAGCCCTTCTCGGTCAAAGTGAGAATATTCAGCCCCTCTTCCGCCGCCAGCATGCCGATCAGCTCGTCCTTCCGCCTCAACCGGATGCCCCTCACTCCTTTGGCTGTTCTTCCCATCGCCCGCACGTCCCTTTCCTTAAACCGGTTGGCCAACCCGTTCTTAGTCGCTAAAATGATTTCTTTATCTCCCGTAGTCAGGCGGACCTGAACCAGAGAATCGCTCTCCTTTGCCAAACCCTCCGAAGCGGAATTCTCTGAAGAGCTGCTCTCCGTTGCCGGAACGCCCGGCTCTAAAGAACTGCCCGCACCGGAAGAATAAGAATCATCTTTCTCCAAAGAGCTATCTCCGCTGAAAGAACCACTTTCTTCCCGATGGCTCCCCTCGATGGCATCGCCTCCCTCAGCTAAATCGCTTCCGTTCAGGTTGATCGCCCTGATTCCCCCCTTCCGCGGATTGGAGAATTCCATTAGTTCCGTCTTCTTGACCGTTCCCCGCTTGGTAGCCATGAACAGGTAGCCCCCAACTTTAAAATCTTTGACCGGGATGACGGCACTGATTTTTTCCCCGTGCTTCAATTCCAGGACATTGGCAATGTGTTTCCCTTTCCCCTGCCGGCTTCCTTCCGGGATTTGGTAAACCTTGAGCCAGTAAAGCTGGCCCTGGTCGGTAAAGCAGAGAAGGAAATCATGAGTCGAGGCGATGTAAAGCCATTCAATAAAATCCTCTTCCCTCATGCCGACGGCCTTGACCCCCTTGCCGCCCCTTTTTTGAATCTTATAAGTGTCCAGAGGCAGCCTTTTGACATAGCCGGCATGGCTCATGGTAACGACTGCCGGCTCGTCTTCAATCAATTCCTCAATATCAAAATCTTCATCCTCGCCGGCGATGATTCTTGATCTTCTTTCATCGCCATGATTGGTTTTTATTTCTTCCAATTCTTCCTTAATCAAGGAGAAGACCTTCGCCTCTGAACCAAGGGTCTCCTTGAAAGATTCAATCTGTTTCAACAGGCCCTGATGCTCCTCCCTGATTTTCTCCTGCTCCAGGGAAGCCAGTTTCTGCAGCCGCATTTCCAGGATGGCTTTCGCCTGGATCCCCGTCAGGTGGTAAGTGTCCGTCAAAAAAGACTCGGCATCGGCGATTGTTTGGCTTGCTTTGATGCCCTGCACGACCCGGTCAATGTCAGCCAAAGCGACGAGCAGACCCTCCAGGATGTGCACCCTGGCTTCAGCCACCTCCAAGTCGTATCTAGTCCTCCGGGTGATGACTTCTTTCCGATGCCCGATGTGGTGCTGGATGATCTCTTTCAGCCCGAGCAGTCTGGGCTGCTGGCCGACTAAGGCGAGCATCTGGATGCCGAAAGAAACCTGCAGGTTGCTGTACTGGTAAAGCTGGTTAAGGATGACATTTCCATCAACCCCTTCCTTCAGGTCGATGACGACTCGGATGCCTTCCCGGTCAGACTCGTCGTTGATATTTTTAATCCCGATAACCCGTTTGTCCCTAACCAAATTGGCGATGTGCTCAATCAGCTCAGCCTTATTGACTTGGTAGGGAATCTCCGTGACGATGATCTTCTGGCCCTTGACCTCGGCAATGGATTTGACAGTAACTTTCCCTTTTCCTTTGGCATAGGCATACCTCAGCGCCTGCCCGCAGACGACTTCCGCGCCGGTCGGGAAATCCGGCCCGGGAATGATTTTCATCAGCTCTTCGGCAGTAATCCCGGGATTGGCGATCGTCCGGATGATGCCGTCACAGACTTCCCGGACATTGTGGGGGGGGATATTAGTGGCCATGCCCACGGCGATGCCGGAGGAGCCGTTGATCAGGAGATTAGGCAGCTTGGAGGGGAGGACTTCCGGCTCTTCCAGCGAGCCGTCGAAATTTTCCTTGAAATCGACCGTCTTCTTTTCGATGTCTTTGAGCATCTCTTCGGCGATCCGGGAGAGTTTGGCTTCGACGTAACGCATGGCGGCTGCCCGGTCGCCGTCGATTGAGTTGTGGACGAAGATGCCAGATGCAAGAGCAAAGTTATGGGACCCGTCAATGGTTAAATCGTAAACGTCTTCCCGTTCAGAAAGAATTTCTGCCCCAATAATTTTGTGGTTATAAACTTTCGCTTGTTCAACTAAATCATCGAAATTTTCAAAATATTTCATTGCTTTTTCAAAATATGGAACCCAGTTATTATTGCGTTCTTGCTGATAAATCTGAGGGGTTATCTTAGGATGTTTTTGGGTCAAAGAATTAACATAGCTCAAAACTTTATTTTTCATTACTTTTTTCTGATAAGAAGGATTCTGCCACTGCTGTTTCATCTTCTTGGAAATACCTTCGCGATGCCCTAACTTTAACCATATTTTTTTAGATTCTTCGGAAGTAAATTTTCTTAAGGAAGGATCGCTTTTTTCTTGCCTTCTTTTCATTTCTTCCGACTTTAATTTACTCATTGTGTCTTGGTATTCTTTATCTTTCCAAAGTTTTTTGAGGTTGTCTCTGCTCCTCTTTCTTACTTCCGGGTGTTTTCTAACAAATTCAAGGTTAACTTCTCTTAACACTTTACGCATATGTTCCCGGTACTTTGGGTTCTGCCAGTTTTTCTTGTTCCGTTCAGACAAGTTTTTTGCCGCTTTTTCCCTATTTTTTTCATCAGCCCAGAACTTATCCCTTCCCTCAGCAATTTTTTGGCAATAATAAGGGTTTTTATGTAATTCAGAAGCGTGCTTGGCATGTAACCCCCAATGCCTTCCCCAGGGCAATCTCTCAATATTATCCGGGCGGTTATTTAGTTTGTCAAAATCAGCGTGATGTCTTATCTTTCCCGCATTTTTCCCATAAATCCCATGCTCCAAATTCCAGTTATCGGCGAGAATATGGCAACCAACCCATTTGTTTATCACTGGCTGATAAATCATTTGATAACCAACCAATTCCGGTTTTATGGGAAATTGCGCCGGGTCTAAAACCCCCGCCTGCTCAAAAATACTTTGTATTTTTGGCACCGCTTGTTGCGGCTTTAGGGCGCAATTTCTCATTCCGAAAATCGCACGATTAAATACCCCGGGCTTTAGCCCGGGGATTAGTGCGATTTTCGTTATTTTGTCTTTCTCCGTTGATAACCTCAAATGAACCGGCATTAAGGAATCTTCTGGTTTTAGTTTCTGTGCTTGTTTATAATTCCCATTCCGCACCATAAAACGATGGTTTAAAGTACATTTTACTTCTTCACCATTGTCAAGGACGACTTTCATAATCTTTTCATTTTTCTTCGTCAGCCGCGGATTCTTTATTTCCGCAATTTCGATAAACCCTTCAGAATTAATAGTGTAGGTGTAATTCTTTTTTCCCTGCTGGTGTTCCTTAATTAATTCTTTAAAAGACAAGTCTCTGCCATCAGTTAATTTCACTTTTGTATCGCCGGTAAAGCATCCAAAATTTCCCTGTCCCTTGACCAGGGGGTAGCGCAGGGAGAAGTCCTGGGCCATCCTGACCAGGGCATCGAAGACGGCTGTATCGCCGTGAGGATGGTACTTGCCCAGGCAGTCGCCGACAATTCTGGCACACTTTTTGAATGGTTTGTTGTGAAGCAGGCCCATCTCATACATAGAATAGAGGATTCTCCGGTGCACCGGCTTCAGCCCGTCCCGCACATCCGGCAGGGCCCGGCCGACGATTACGGACATGGCATAGTTGACGTAGGCTTCCTTCATCTCCTCCTCAATGACGCGGGGGATGATTTTTTCCGGGGGATTTTCGGCCATTTTTTGCTCAGTTTTTGCTCAGTTTTTGCTCGGTTTTTGCTCAGTCTTAAGTTCGACTTCAAGTTGGTTTTAAGCTTGGTTTTGAGTTTAATTTTAAGAGTCAGGAAATCTTTTTTATCGTCGGTAAACTGTTAAAAATAAGAGAGCCGGCGGGTTTATAAATCTTGTGCTGGTTTTCCTAAAATTAACGCTGTGCTCTACTTTGCCACACCATGCCTCGGCTTTGCCCGCTCCGCCATCAGTCCTTCCTCGCCTCTTCGACTGCTCCCTTAATTTCTTCCCGGGCTTTCTTCTCTTCCTTCTCCTGCGCCATGACCTTTTCCGCTTCGTCGGCTTCCTGAGCGACCGCCTCGGCTTCCTCCAGCACCGCTTTAGGGACAGCCCTGAGGAAAGCCTGCTTGGCCTCTTCGCTGGGCAGGTCAAAATATTCAAAGAATTTCGGCGTCAGCTTCACCTTAAAAGTCCGCTGGAACCGCTCTTTGGCAATGAAGCCCTGCTCTTCCAGCTGCTTCATGTGCTCGTAAGCGCCGGTTCCGCGCAGCTTGATAATTTCTGACTGCACGACGGGATATTTCCAGGCGACCACCGCCAAAGTCTGCATCATCGCCCCTTCCATTTCCGTCGATTCGGCCAAAGTGCTGACCAAAGGAAGGAACTGGTCGCGGACTGACAGCTTCCAGCCGTTCTCCCGCTTCTCAATCCTTAAAGAATGATCGCGCCGGGCATATTCTTCCTGCAGTTTGGCCATGATTTCATCCGCTTCCCTGGCTTCCAAAGAGCATAAGCTGGCCAGCCTTTCCGAGGAGATTTCCTTGCCCACGGTAAAAAGCACCGCTTCCACCTTTTTTTCGCTGTCTTCCATTTTAACCCCGGCCGCTTTTAATCATGGCCGTCTTTCCTTCCCGATTCCGTTTTTCCTTCCTGATTCTAATTATTTTCCTGCCTGAGCACCCTTTTCCCGGAGAAAATAAATCCCTTCTTTTAAATCTATCTTTCCCCGGTCGATCAGCTGGTCTAAAAAGTCTTCCAGCTTGTCCTGGTCAACCCCGGTCAGGCTGCTCAATTGCTGGGAAGTCATATTGTTCTGGCTCAGCAGGAGGGTCACGTAGTTCCCCAGCAGATGGCTGAGGCTCTTCTTCAGGAAGTCATTCTCGATTTTCACCTGCTTGGCGAGCATGTCGACTTGGTGCAGCTTGGCCTGCAGGTCGTTGAGGAACTGGGAGAGCTGCAGGTCGGAGAAGCTCAGCTCCCTTGGCTCGATGACTTCAATCAGGGAAGGCATGTAATTGAAGCAGAAGGTTGTCAGGCCTTCCAGCCGGCCGGTTTGCAGCTCCAGCTCGGCAAAAGTGGCAAAGAGGCCATCCTCCCTCTCTTTGGTTTCGGCGATGCCTTCCCGGAGCACCTGGAAAAGCTCGCTTTTCTTCAGTTCGCCGAGGTAGTCCCGGAGCGATTTCTCGACGTGCTCTTTCGGCTTGCCGAGTACCTCGATGACTGCCCGGAAAATGATCCTGCTTTCCATCTGACAGCCGGAAAGGGCGGTGGTTTTTAAGGGTTTCTAATCAGGAGATAAGTTGCAAAATTCCTCCTTTTAATACCACTTCCTAATAGTTAAAATAGAAAGATTTATAAACGGGAGTTCACTAAATTACTTTATGGGAATTGAAACATTATTCAGGAAGAAACCGGAAAATGCAGCTAAAGGACTTTTAGGAAGAAAATTAGTTAGAACGTTCCAAAATAAAGCTATAATTGAAGGAAGAATTTTAGAAGTTTCTGCTTGGCAGGGAACAAGCGGCGACCATATTGTCTATAAATTTCCTGATTATCCTATAGGAACGTTGTCTGTTAGTTGCAGATATGGTAAATATCTTGCTGATATTACCGTTGGTAATGGAAATTCTTGTATAACTTTAGTGGCGGCTGAAATTGATCTTGACGGAACTAAATTTAAAGTACAAGGCCCAGGAAATTTAAGTGAAGCACTTAGAATAGAACCTGATTTTGACGGCTATGATATAATTAAAGGAAAAGAATTGAGAATTATTGGGCAGCCAGTTGACAAAAGCTTAGTCAGAAAACGAAATCTTAGCAATGCTCCAAATAATTGTGTAGGATTTTATTACATTAGATAATTTTCGCAGTGCGGTGGTGGTCGAGGCAGATAAATCACATGAAACAAGACCCCATCGAAGGAACATTGGATAAGTATGTTGCCTCCGGAAAAATAAAGCCGGCTATGCGTGATTCTGTCAAACGGCTTCTTTCATCGCAGAAGAAAGAAAACTTAACTCAAGCAGTGGCTAAATTGTATCAAACCCAATTTGGTGAAGATGAACATTACCAGCAGTTTGTTGAGAGAGCCAAACAAGTTGGTTACTGGTATGTAACAGAAAAAAATTTACAGAAAGCCAGCCAGGACCTTCCTAAAATACTTCAAGAGGTTGGTGAAGAAGGAGGTACTGATTACACTTCCGTAGTTGAATCTTTGCATAGTTTGGATGATGCCGATCTTTATGCTGCTTTTGTCCTTAATATCCCTCAAGTAAGGGAAGAAGTGAAGAAACACATTGGCACTTATGATCAACTATATAGAGTTAGTAGGAGAGTTCTGAGAGAGAAAAGAAAAAGAAGCGGTAAAAAACGAAAGTTTAAGGATGATAAGCCCGACGGGCAACTAGAAGAAACTACTCCTTACAACATTTGTCGAGATATTGCTGATAGCCTTCCTGATAATCATTTTGATAGTCTTAAAAATCCTAAGAAAAAGATGAGTTATGAAGAACAGGAAGAATATGAAGCAAAGCAAAGGCTCTTTTTTATCCTTAAAGAAAAAGCAAGACGCGACTGTTTCAGAAAATTTAACCAGAGTGACGACCCCCAGAAAGCATTAGTAAGCTTGGAATCATCTGTTGCCGAGGAAAGAAACGGCAATCTTCGTTTTCTCTACGACGATCAATTAACTATTTTTAGAGAATATGTTAAATTTCAGCAGAAGATTGTCAGGAAAGGTTACGTCAACCCAAAATTTGAGAATCCTTCTACTCAAGAAAAAGGAGTCCTGCCTTCCTTCCACCAGGTTGTTGCTTTATATCATAATTTAAATGAAAAAAGGTTTGGTACTTTTGATGACTGTGGTACGGGAAAAACAGCTATTGCTTCACTAATGAAGCCGTTCATTGAAGAAAAGAAACGCAGAGGTAAAAAGACAGTTTATGGGCGAACTCTAATTATTGGACCAAAATCCAGCAGTAAGGCATGGAAAGATGGATTAGAAGGTGATGAGAAGAAGCGCTATTTCAAGAGGAAGAAAAAAGTAGCTTGGCTTAATGGTGAAAAGAATGATGAGTTTATGAAAGAATTAAGGGAAGCTGGCTTTGTCTTTGCTAACTTCGAGCAGTTAATTCTGGATTACTCCACCAATGGAACAACCAAAAAAGTATACGAAGTTTTGGCAGAATTAGGATATGATCATGTTATCGTTGATGAGGTCCAGGAAGCTAAGAATACTAATAATACTACTAAAAGAGGCAGTGTTACTGAAAGTATGGCTGTCCGTCTTCTGACAAATAATCCCAATGTCGAATATGTTTCCTTGCTTTCCGGAACACCGATGCCCGACAATCTTAACGATTATGCTAACATTTTGTTCATCTTACGGCCGGAGTATTTCTTAGAAGAAGCCGATAAAAAAGGACGAAGAAGGCTAAGTTTTGATAACATTGAAAGTCGATTCATGGAAATTTATGAAGGCGATCCCCGTGCCTTATATGCCTTAGTCAGACAGAATACAATCAGGCGGAAAAGCAAAGAAGTTACCGAACTGCCGGAGACTGATCTAATTGAAGACATGGTTGAGCTAACTCCCCTGCAGAGAAAGATTGTGGATTATGTTTTCAATCATGGAAAGAAAAACTGGCTGACGCAGATAAGGTATGCAGTGCTTGATCCGAGATTGGTTTCTCCCACTATTCTTCAAGAATTGAATTTGATTGGAAAAGTAACCCGAGGAGATTCAGCGAAATATCAAAGGTTAGAAGGGCTGCTTACTGATGATGAAGGGCCTATTGCTAAAGGTGAAAAAATTGTTATTTTCTCCAGCATGTTTGCGGAGGGAGTAACTAGGGAAGCAAAAGGGTTAGAGGAAGACTATTCTAAATTAGGATTAGAAGATGAATTTAAAAAATTAAGGATTAGGCCTCTGAAAGAAGAATTAGAAGAAGTCTTATCTGAGCATTTCAGCCGGGAAATTGAATTCCAGTCAATTGATGCTTTCACCAGCGATGATGTGCGGGAAAGTTCTGTGGACAGGTTACATGATGGTTTAAATGGGATAATTGCTACTACTCTTTCCGGCGGGATGTCGATGAACTTCTCACTGGCTAATTGGTGTTATTTCCTTGATGAGCATTACAGTCCGGCTACCACAGAACAAGGCGTTGCCCGGGAAGCCCGACGTGGCCAAAAAAAGAGAGTAAACGCATACTTCCTGCGAGGGATAGATTCTATTGACCTTGACGTCAAAGCTCTCTTAGAGCAAAAGAGAGAAAATATCCAGATGGCTTTAGATGGGGTAGAATTACTTGATAAAGAAAAAGAAATTCTTTTGGAAGGCAAAGATAGGGAAAGATTAAAAGAATTATTCCTGAGACGTAGAGGAGGAATAGGAATTGATCTATCCCGCTATAAAGTTGAAGATTTGGATGCTTTTGATACAAAGAAAGTTAACAAAAGGAAAGAAAAAAGGTTAGGGAGATTAATTGTTCCTGAAGATATTTACGAGCATACAGTCGCCCAGGAAATTCGTGAGGAGATTATGAGAAACCCTGCCGGAATTTGGCACGATAAAGATTTCGTCGCTAAATATTGCGATAATTTTGAATCACTAAGCCCTTATCTGTTAGCGAGGGCGAAAGTGATCGATTTAGTTAAACGAAGTAAGGCGGGAGAGATTAGTTGGCCAGAACTTTTACTCGCGGATGCAGCCGGACAAGGGATTTTATACTCTGCTTTTATTGATTTAGCAGAATTGGTTGATAATTCTGGCTTTGAACTTCCGGTAGTAGTTGATAGAGATTTTTCTAAACCGATGCACAAAGCTAGTTTAAACCCCCACAAATATTTAGCAAATATGTGCGGCAAACCACAGGTTTTTGATGAAAAATTTTTCAGAGAGATGGGCAAATTTGATTTAATTGATAATTCTTCAATCACTTTATTACCCAATAGACAACGGATTAGGGATTATGTTTTGGAAGCTAACCGGATTTTAAATGAAGGAGGGCATTTGCAATTAGGGGTTGGCGGGTGGTATTTTTCTTCTGATTTCTTCGACGGAATGAAAGAAGCAGGATTTGAAGCTGTTGTAAAATCAGTAAGACATAATGTTTCAACAGGATCAGTAAAACAATTGAAGGACCGACTTGGTCCTCATTATGCTGAAGCTTATCGCAGTAAATTAGATTTGACTACTTTTTCCATTTTCCAGAAAGTAGGGAACTGCTGGAAAGTTGATGACAAATATTTCCTGCTGGAAAATCCGGCTTATTCTGAGGAAGAGCAGGATGCAGAAGAGATTCTTGCACCGAAAAGAAGGAAAGGAGAGAAAAAAGGGAAAGAAGTTGATGAAAATGAGAAAAAACGGATGCGTAAGAGATTTAAAAGTAGTCTTCCAATTGGAACTACCTTTAAGGGTGATGGGAAGAGATATACGGGGAAGAAACGGTTAATGCGTGATCCTCAGACGGGTGTAGTCATGGAGGCAAAAGATGGCAAAGCGTCGGATTTCTAAAGGATTGGAAGAGAAAGTCAATGGCACTAGAACCAGACAGTCATGGATGGGCTGGAAACTGAAAGATTTCAAAGAATATTATAAACTGCTTTATAATGGCATGTCTAGCCATGAAGTGAGAAAACTCGATAATCCATTTTACAAGGCAGTACTCAATTATGGTTACAACAAAAAAATCTTCCCGGAGATGAGAGCGGATTATGACGGCTGGACGTTAAAAGATTTCCAGGAACATTATCAAGAAAATTATAAGGGTTTCAGTCGAAACGAAGTAATAAAGTATGGAGGAAGATCTTTCATTAATGCAGCTGGGCGGCGTGGCTGGACAGATAAAGTCTTCCCAAAAAGCCAGAATAACCATAAAGGACTTCACCAAAGTTACCACGGCTGGAAGAAAAAGGATTTCCAGGACTTTTATCAAGCAAACTTTGCCGGAATGAGTATCAATGAAGTAATTCAAAACGAAGGACAAGGGTTCTATAAGGCAGTGCACCGACGTGGCTGGGTTGATAGTATTTTTACAGTAAGAAAGATTCGTAGTTTCCGAGGTTGGGATTTAAAAAAATGTCAGAGACATTATAAACAAAACTTTGCGGGGATGACTCGCACAGAAATAATAATAGGGCGAGGAATTGGTAAACAGGGGGGGATTTACAAAGTTAGAGAACTGTATGGTGTAGAGTTCCACAAAAATCCTCCGGGTTACTATCGTGATTTTGCCAATGTTGAGCGAGAACTTCAGCCGATAATTGAAGAGTTGGGTAGGTTTCCGACTTATAATGAATTAAGAGACAGAAATACTGCTTTAATATCAGGTATTCAGAAGCATCAAGGCGGAATGGCTGGCATAAGAATGAAAATGGGTCTTCTTGAAAGAGAAGCAGAGGTTATCAAACAACTTGTTGAGGATGCGATATGACACGAAAAAGACGAAAGATAAAACCGAATGGGTACTGGCAGAACTTGGATAACGTAGAAGAAGAACTGCAGAAGATTATTAACCATTTGGGGCATTTTCCGACCACGCAAGAGATTATGGCTCATAATTCTACTATTACTTCTGTTATGGTAAAATATCACGGAGGAGTAACTAAAGTCAGAGAATTAATGGGTTACGGCCAGTTAAGGAAACCAAATGGATATTACCACCGTAAATCTAACATAAAAAAAGAACTGGAAACAATCATGGCTGAGCTAGATGGAGAATTCCCAAGCGAACGGAAACTTAGGGAAAAGCATTCCGGGTTGGCAGCGGCGATAATCCGAAAACATGGCGGATTTAATAAAGTAAGAGAATGGTATGGGTTAGAGCCGCTTCGCCAACCAGACGGTCACTGGGAAGATTTTGAAAATGTCAGAACTGAATTAAATACTATCATCGCCAAATTAGGGCATTTTCCTAGCAAAACAGAACTTAATGAAATCAATTCCGGCTTAGCAAGTGGAATCTATAAATATCATGGCTGTCTGAGAGAAATAGGAAAACTCTATGATCATAAACCTGTGCAAAGACCAACCGGCTATTGGAAAAAGATGAAAAATATTAAGGAAGAATTAGAACCAGTTATTGATAATTTAGGGCATTTCCCATCCTACAACGAACTAAGGGGAATGAATAATGGGTTATTGCAGGGGATCCAAAAGTATCACGGCGGGCTGAATAAAGTACGGCAGAAATATGTCAAGGGGTTCAACCGAAGGCCCGGTGGTTACTGGCAAGACCAGGATAATGCCCGAAGAGAGGTTGATTCTCTTGTCCAGAAATTAGGGCGTTTCCCAACACCCACGGAGATATTCGAAATGCATTCAGGCTTGTATCATGCTATTAACAGATATTATAAAGGGGTTGACAATTTTAGGGTTAAATTAGGATTTGCTGAGGAAGAAATGGAAGTTTTAAAGCAGGTAGTTAAAGATGCTGCGTGATTTTACAGAAGCGGTTAAAAGTATGTTAATCACTTCTTCCACATCATTACCAAACACAGCAGCCCAAAGGCAACCGCCAAAAATAAGGGAATAAGCTTCCGTGCTTTCCCGGTATTTGACTCATAAACGACAATCCCCTTATAATCCCCGCTTAATTCCTTTTTCTCAGACGACAAGCTAACCGCTCCACTCACTTCCCCGCTGAAATCATCCCCAGCCAAAACACTCAGGGAATCATTTATCTCCCTGGCTCTCGAAAGAGCATTCCTCGGCTGGACATAAATCGTTCCCGTCAATTCCTTCTCTGTCTTCTGCCTGTCTTTTTTGAGCTTCACTTTAATTCAAGTCACTCCGTTCGTGAGTTACCTGTCGGTAACTATACAAATAGTTATGTCTTTCGGAACATAGTCAGTGACTTTTGTATAAAAATTTACGTCACTTACTATAATTTACTAATATATTTACTAATTGGATTACTAATTGAATAATAGTAACATTTATAAACATTTACTTCCCGCAGTTGGATATGCCTAAAAAAATACCCGACGAAACGAAACAGTTAATGGAAGAGTTATACGCGGAAAATTTGTCCGTGGCGGAGATCGCCAGAAGGACCGATGTTTCTTATTCAACTGCCTACGGATATACAAAAGCCAAACAAAGAGGATTTGCATCAAGAACCGAATATAAGGAGCATTTAGCCAAACAAAAAGGATTTGCATCAAGAACCGAATATGAAGAGCATTTAGTCAAACAAAGAGGATTTGCATCAAGAACCGAATATGAAGAGCATTTAGTCAAACAAAGAGGATTTGCATCAGATTACGATTATCGGGAGCATTTAGCTAAACAAAGACAGCAACAACCTGTAAATCAGGAATTAAGCCATTTGATTAAAGATCAATTAACTAAATTAGGAATAAGCCAGAAAAGGCTGGCTATAGAATTAGGGATTACCGAAGGAGCCATTTCTCGATATGCCAGCGGAAGAACCACACCGAGAAAAGATTTGCAGCCAAAGTTATTTGAAGTGCTTAAGCTGCCATACCAAACGATAGACGATTTATTGGAAGATATTGATATAAAGTAGTCATGTCATTTTTGAGGCAAAGCCAAATTTGAGCGAAAAGTTTATATATAAAATACATTTTAATATTAAAATGTATAGTAATTAAGGGTAAAATAGTAACCGGTGACAAAAATGGAAGTTTCGATAACCAAGCTGTCGGAAAACGGGCAAGTGGTAATCCCTGCCGAAATTAGAAAAGATGCCGGTATAAAGCCGTTCACAAAATTCCTCGTTTTTAATGAAGGAGGGAATATTTTGCTGAAAGTGTTAAGGAAGGAAGCATTGGCAAGGGACATGCATTTGTTAGAAATGATCGAACAAAGCGAAGAGCAAATCAAAGCGGGAAAATTTACTAAAGCAGATACATCTATGGCGGCTGAAGAAATTGATGATCTTTTGATGCACTAAAAAATGATACGCATTTTTTGTGCCCAGAAAATCCGAGATTTTCTCGGGGGATGAAATCATGGAAATCATCTTCTCTGAAGAATTTAAGAGAGATTTTCAGAAGATTAAAGACAAAACGACTCGATTGAGGATAATCAAACAACTCCAGAAACTTGGCGAGATGCCGGAAGCGGGAAAGCCGCTAAAGTACGGATGGAAAAATCATCGCAGTGTGAGAGTTCCTCCCTTCAGAATTATTTATCGTTTAGCTCGGGATAAGATTATCATTAATTGTTTTGATCACCGAAAGGACGTTTATGATTGATTTTCTTCCGCTCTGCATCAATTTTCTTTACCGTTTCTTCCACGCCAGCACGGCACAAACCAGGCCGAAGGTGATCATCAGGAAAAGGGGTATCAGCTTCCTCGCTTTTTCAGTATTAGATTCATAGACGACCATCCCGGCATAATCAGCCCGGCCGGAATAAACGACGGCCGGCTTTTTCTCCCCCGCCGGCAAACCTGCCACGGCTGCCCCACCGCCGGTAAAGCCCTCGGCCAAAGTTTCCAAGGAAGCATTGGTCTCCTGCCGGCTGCCCGATATATTGTTTCCCGGCTGCACATAAATCGTTTCCGTCAGCTCTTTCTCCGTCTTCTGCTCGTCCTTCCTGATTTTCACCTTGAGCTTATACTCACCTTCTTCCATCCCTTCGTCGGCTTTCAGCAGGAAATCAAGCATCCTAACTTCGCTCTCTTTTAGAGAAACTGTCTGCCGGTTGTCATCCCTTTCCTTAGCCGAACCGGAGCAGGAATAACACTTGCTCCCCCGGTAAAGATAACTCCAAACCTGATAATCGTGGGCGTCATTGTCATCATTGAACAGCTGGACTTCCAGCCGGAAGACCTCGCCGGCAGAGACGGAAGCGGGCAGCTCGGCAACCTGATGAGCAATTTTTTGCTTCTCTTTTTTCTCCTCTTTCTTTTCCGCTTCTTTGACATAATCCAAGTAATCCCGGCAGATGCCTTCATCAACTCCTTCAATGCGGAAAGCCTGCTCCTGTCTCAGACCGAAAGCTTCTAAGACGATCTTGGCTGCCCCGTCAGAAACCTGCTGGTGGCAGTTAGGAATCAGCTGAAGGGGCAAAGTCAGGGGATAATGGCGGTAATTCTCATAAATGCTTAATTTCGTGGTTTTGCTGATTTTCTCTCCGTCTTTCTCCGCCCACAACTGAATGGAATATTGAGTTTCCATCCCTTTATAGAGATCAACCTTGACATCAAACTGGTTGCCCCATGCCACTTTCTCGTCGCTGCCCAGGTAAAGTTTCTCGATGACGATATCTGACTGGTTTTCATAAACATAAGGGTTGATCGCCGCCAAAGCCACTACCGCATTGTCGCTGGTGTCGGCATCCTCACAGGGCAGCTCTTCCATCCAGAAAAAGATTTCATAAGTCCCTTCCGGCAGGTTGGGGGAATAGGTCTGGCTTTTCTGTGTCGTTACCCGCTCATTGGTCCAGGGAGAGTAGGTCTGGACGGTCTCCCCATTCAGGTCGATGATCTCCCCTCTGACGGTAATGTTCTGGGGGAGGCCAAACTCCCGGATGACCCAGACATCAAAGTCCAGTTTGTCCTCCAGGAAGATGAAGTTTTCCAGCCCGATATCAATCACCCAGTCGCACCTTTCTTCAAGGAAATTGTCATAGCCCGGTGTGGGAAGGGTAAGGTACCAGCCGCCGTCGATCTGGCTGATGGACATATCCTCAACCGTCCGGGAGTAAGAGAGATTATGGATCGGCTGCTCGCTGGAGAAGAGAATGACGTCTTCATCACCATGGTTGTTCAAGGTGAAATCAGCGTCGTTGTCACGATAGACAACAAGATACTCTTTCCCGGGAAGAATCAAATCAGCATGCTCCAGAACCTTATCGCTGGTAACCGACAGTTCATTTCCCACTTTATCTTTTAATGAAAATCCCCGCAAATTGATCGACCTCTCTCCTTGATTGTACAATTCCACCCATTCCCCCTCCGGCTTGGTTTGATTATCTTCATCGAAAGGATTGGGAAAGATTTCCGAGATGACCACCTGACGGCTTTCCGAGGAGAAATTAAAGATGCTGTTTTCCCGGCCGGGCGTGCCGCCGTCGGCCAGGCTTTCCCCCCAGCTGTTGTCAGAACGCCTTTCTAAGGTTTTATTGTTGCCATCAGCGCCCCAGCCGGGGGAGTAAGTAACATTTTCCGTAAAATTTCCCCCCGCAAGGGTAACGGAATCTCCAGAGTTAGTTAGGGAAATGCCTGCTTCAACAACAGTGTAATTGACAGGCGAGTAAAAGGAACTAAATCCTTCAATATCCTTGGCAATGACGATGTAACCATTTGGATTAACCATCCCCGTTAATGCCTTAGAGTCAATAGTGTAGGTGCTTAAGTTAACGGTTTCATTTCCTCTATTAAATATTTCTACCCATTCTAAATCAGCATCATTGCCTTGAAAAGAAGAAGGATTATACATCATTTCGTTGAGCTGCAGTTGAGCGGAAACGGAAGATAAAACACAAAGTAGCAGAACCAAGAACATAACCGGACAGACTCCCCTTTTTGCCAAAAATTCCACCAATTACCCGGCTAATAACAAACTAATATTAAAGAATTTCTCTTTTACCATTTTAGAATACTAAACAAACTATTTAAAGGTGACTTGTATAAGCATAATTATCATGGGATGGTTATTTGGCCAAAAGAAAAAAGAGCCCCGGGTTCCTTTCCCCGCCGGGAAGCCGTTCGAAGAAACTGCCCTGCAGCTTCCCAGCACGTTATCGAAAGGGAAAGTGATCGAGCTGGAAGAGATTAAAGCAGCCGCCGGCTTGGAGGAATCTCCCTTCTTCCCAGAGGAGGAAAGGGAAGGACTGGAAATTCCGGGAAAAATGCCTGTCCCGCTTTCCCCGTTTTCTGTCCCGAAGGAAGGGAAAAGCCCCCTTTACATTAAGGTTGACGCTTACCAAAGGCTCCTGGGCGAGCTGGATGATCTGAAAAGCCGGCTGGGAGAGATGAAAGCAATTCATTCCCGCTTAGAGACTTCCGAATACAATGAAGAAAACAATTTTGTTAAATTGAAAAGGTCAGTCCGGTCGATGCACGACCATATGCTGTTAACCGATAAAATAATATTTAAAACCCAAGGTGAATAAAATGGAACGGATGCCCGTTTTTGTAAAAGTTGACGAATATGAAGACGTCCTTAATATCATCAAGCTGGTGAGAAGAAAGATGGAGGAAGCCAAGGAGACCATCAGCAAAATCAACGAACTGAAGAACGAAGAAGATCACCACCTGGAGATGTGGCAGAACACTTTGGCAGAAATCGAGAAAAAAATCGATTTTATTGACCATTCACTGAGTGAGCCGGAAGAAGTGCATTAAAAGAAATGGATTAAAGATGGCAAAGAAAAAAGAAGCGGCCGGGAAGAAAAAGGAGATGGAAAACGCGGAAGAAGGACCGGAGTTCATGGTTCGGATTGCTGACCCCAAGATGGTCCGGAAGGATTTGCTGGAAACGCTGAGGGAGATTATCATTTTCATGCAGGGATATGAAAAATTCCGGCAGATCCAGGAAGAGAAGGTGGCCACTTTCAACAATTTAAAGAAGGACGTCAAAGAACTGAGCTTTCTCATTGATTATAAGTTAAAGAGGCTGCTGCCCAAGGGGAAATTAAAAGGGTTGGCGGAAAGGCACCGGGAAATCAAGGAAGAGCTCGAAGAGGAAGAGAAGGAATTCTGGAAGGAGGAAAAGCCGGAGAAGGCCCCGCCTAAGGAGGCAAAGAGCCAGCTGGATGCTCTGGAGTCGCAGCTGCGGGAGATTGAAGGGCAGTTGAGGAAAGTATAACTAGGAAAAATTTAAAATATTTTAGTTAATTTTATATAATTTCTATTAAAAACACCTTAAAGATGCGGGCGTGCCGGAGTGGTCAAACGGGACAGACTCAAGGCATTGGAGTAATGAGGGCTCATCAAGAGTGCAATGACTAAACTCCTTGTAAGTCATCTGTTGGCTTAGTGCCTACGCAGGTTCGATCCCTGCCGCCCGCATTTATTTTTCACTGCAAAAAGTATTTCATCTAGTATTTCGTTTCACAGCAAACGGTTTTCGCAAAGCGTCTGGGGTTGCTCAGGGGGAAGCTCCCTTGCGAAGCATCTGGGGTTGCTTAGGAGGAAGCTCCCTTGCGAAGCACCTGGGGTTGCTTAGGAGGAAGCTCCCTTGCGAAGCATCTGGGGTTGCTTAGGAGGAAGCTCCCTTGCGAAGCACCTGGGGTTGATAAGGGGGAAGCCCCCTTATGGATGGAGAGATGTAGAAAGTTTTATATATAATGGAAACTTTCTTCCACACATGAAACAAAAAATACAAATGTCGTTAGAGGAAGAACCTACCAAACGATTAGATAAGATATTACAAGAACATCATCTTAACCGAAGCCAGTTTGTAGGCACTTTAATTAAAAACTCTGTTTTCGTGCTGGAACACATCAAAGAAAATCCTAGCTATTACCTTATGGAAAAAATGCTTACGGACTTCTACCGGATGGGATTAATTGATTATTACGGGTTAGTTAAAGTTCTTGGCCCCCAGCGTTCCTTCGAGATACAGCAGATAGTGAGAAGCACCCGCAAATTTAAGAAATGGATCAATACGTAATCTGCGATACCGGAACACTCTTATCTTTACAGATAGTAGCGAAAGATTTTCCCTTCATCAATCTAAAAAAATTTCATTTTGTTATTTCTCCTTTGGTTGAGGAAGAATTAAAACAGTTTTCTCAACATCAAGATTTGCTGGGAAAATATGCCCAAGAAATCTTGCAAAGAAATATAATCATTAAAAAAGTTGAAGGGGTAGAAGAATTAAAGATTATATTAGGGGTAAGCGGCCGCCAGCGAATCACGGAAGCTGATTTAAGTATGTTCCTATTAGCTAAAAAAGAGCAGCGGCCCTTGTTTACGGATGATTTTTCGGTGTTGATTCATATTTCCCCCTTTTTTCCGGATGAGAATATTTTTCACGGAGTAGCTTTAATTGCTCATTTATTATCTTTGAGATTAACTGCCGCTGAAATCCGCCATTATATCTTTAATCAGTTTATTCCTCAGCGCTGGAGCAAGATAACGGAGCAAAGGTTAGTCGACATTGAGACTATTATAGATGAAGCTTTGGGATAAAGGATAGAGTCCTGCCGTCCGCATTTTCATTACTCGCGAAGCTCTGGGGTTGCTCAGGGGGAAGCCCCCTTATCCTGCAGTCCGCACATTTTATTTTCGCAATCTTTTTATAATAGCAGTCGTTTTAGATGTTTATGACTGAAGCAATGGCAGAACATATGCACGCAGATCTTGAAGAACTTAAGCAAGATATGGCTATAATCAAACATATCCTTTTTGAAGAAGGAAGGCTGACAGACTATGCCCGGGCATTGCTGGCCGAAGCGAGAGCCACTCCTGATTCTGAATATATCACACATAAAGAATTGAAGAAACGTGTTCTGCAATGACGTGGGAAATAATCTGGCACCCTAAAGCGGCAAAATATGTAGAAACTCTGCCCAAAGATATAGCTATCAGAATATTTCATAAATGTGATGAAGTTTCTGAAAACCCTTTTCGTTATCTTGAACATTATGAAGGAGAAGGGTATAAATTAAGGATTGGGGATTATCGTGCCTTGATTGATATTGACTTTCAGAACAAACGGCTGAAAGTAAGAGTTTTCGATAAAAGAGGAAGAGTGTATAGATAGGATTAACCTGCCGTCCGCATTTTTATTCTCACAGCAAACAGTATTTTATTTAGTATTTTACTGCAAACGATTTTCGCAAAGCTCTGGGGTTGCTCAGGGGGAAGCCCCTTATTTAGAGAACATCTTTCCCAAAGACAGAAGGCTGATGCCCGGAAAACTTTACTTAAAACCCTGTTCCCCTTTCTCCGTCAGATAATACTTTCCCTGAAGGTTGAAGGCAGCATATCCATAAATCTCAAGAATCCTTAAGGAATCAATCACGTCCGGGAGAGTGTAAGTTTTCTTCCGGCTACAATCCACTTCCCGCATTATTTCAGAGAGGGTGCCCGGGCGATGCATATTGGACATGTCAACAGCGACTCTTAACGTCCGCTGGCTTATTTCTTCGTCCATTCCTCCTTCCCTTAGGACTTCGTAAAGGGTTTTATGCTCTGAAGGTTTTTTACCCATGTTTTTTTCCTAGACCTCCAAGTTTAAAAATATTTCCCGCCTGAGAAATATCTGTTGCAAAAACCATCCCAAAACCTGTACCCAAACCATATCTTTTTAAACTGTTAGAGAATTCTCCCCCCATGCCATTGGAAATCTGCAGCATCGGCGGTTTCAACAAGACCGAAGGCAATTCCGTTGCTGTCAAAGTCGATGATGAAGTTATTCTCCTGGACATGGGCTTGAGCATGGAGAACTATATTCGCTTCACCGAGGACCTGGAAGACTACAGCTCCAAGCATTACAAAGCCTTGCTCAAAGTTGACGCCGTGCCCGATTATCATTTCATCGACGACTGGAAAGGTAAGGTCAAGGCAATCGTCCAGAGCCACGGCCATCTCGACCACATCGGGGCTGTCCCTTATGCGGCATCGTTATTTCCCAAAGCGGCCGTTATCTCCACCCCCTTCTCAATCGAAATCCTGAAAAGCATCCTCTACGACGAGCACATCAAAATCCCCAATAAGATTGTTACTGTCAACCTCAATTCATCCTACCGCCTGTCGAACAAGATCTCGATTGAATTTATTAATATCACCCACTCCATCGCCCAGGCGGCCATCGTCGTTGTCCATACCCCTTACGGGAAAATTATGTATGCCAACGATTTCAAACTGGATGACCGGCCGGTCCTGGGCAAGGGACCTAATTATGAACGGCTCAAGCAGCTGGGGAAGGAAGGAGTCAAGTTATTGATCATCAACTGCCTCTACGCTCACGAGCACACCAAATGCCCTTCGGAATCGGTCGCCAAGCAGATGCTCAAAGACGTCATGCTGGGAGTCAACAGCGAAGGAAAGGCGATGATCGTCACCACTTTTTCCTCCCACCTGGCGAGGCTGAAGAGCATCATCGAGCTGGGCAAGAAGCTGAACCGGCGGATCATCTTTTTGGGCCGCTCCCTGGACAAGTACATCCGGGCAGCAGAGAAAATCAACTTGGTCAACTTTAGCCCGGAGATAACCCTTCTCCGCCACCGCGATAAGGTTATCAAAGCCCTCAACAAGATTGAGAAGACCGGGCGGGAGAAATTCCTGATTGTCTGCACGGGACACCAAGGCGAGCCTAAAGCGGTCCTTTCCCGGATCGCCCGGGGAGAGATGAACTTTAAATTCCGGCCGGGAGATATCGTTATCTTCAGCTGCCAGGTCATTCCCGTTATGGTAAATATCGAAAACCGGCAAAGGCTGGAAAGTGAGCTGAAGAGCCGGAATGTCCGCCTTTTCCGGGATGTCCATGTTTCCGGGCATGCCCATCTGGAGGATCACCGCGACCTGCTGGAATATGTCAAGCCCGAGCACATCATTCCCATCCATGCGGACAACAGCAAAGCTCAGATGCTAAGAGAACTGGCGGAGCAGCTGGGTTTTAAGAATACGCACGTGATGCAGGACGGGAAAAGGCTCACCTTATAGCAGAAGACACAAATATAGCGAAGGACACAAATAATTCAATGAAATCTACAGATTTCAAGTCTTGTGCATAGCCCAAGAGATGCAAAAAGTTGTGTCCTTCGGAATATAGTGCAGGTTAAAATGTTCAACTAATTTTGTCCTGCACTATAATTGATAAAAAATGTTGTGTCTTCTGGAATATAGTGTCGGAAGATTGATAAATAAATAATGTCCCCCACTATAAGCTGAAAGCCTGGCCCTGAGCGGAAACCCCGGACAAAAGCGGGCTTTTTCCCGGCATGGTTCTTTTTCTCCACACCACCACTAGACAACAATAAATCTTATAAATACCTGACCTCTTGGAAGAGGCAACGATGAAATTAGTCCTGGCTGAGCCCCGTTATTTCAAAGACAGTATTTCCATCATCTCCGACCTAGTCAGCGAAGTCAAGTTCAAAGTCGGCCCTGACGGGCTGGAGTTAGTGGCGATGGATCCTGCCAACGTGGCGATGGTCGTCTTCAAGCTGCTGAGCAGCTGTTTCACCCAATACAACGTCAAAGAGAAGGAAGAAATGGCCATCAACCTGAACAGCCTTAAGCAAATCCTTAAAAGGGCCAGGGGCGATGACCTGCTGACTTTAGAGACAGGGGAAGACAACAAATTAAAAATCCAGCTGAAAAGTGATACTATCAGGTCATTTTCCATTCCCATCCTGGAATTGGAAGACAAGGAGCAGAAAGTGCCGGAATTGCAGTTCCCAATCAGCGTGGAAATGAATTCAAGCATGCTGACGGACCAAAGTGAGGAAGTTTCAGTAGTGGCCGAATCGGTCACCTTCCTTGGGGAAGCCAGCCAGTTGTCGGTCAAGGCAGAAGGGGACCTCTCCAAAGCCTTCATTGAGATTAGGCCGGGGGACAACACGGTGATTAAGATGACTTCTCCTGACAAATGCAAAGCCAAGTATTCCCTAGAATACCTGCGGAAGATGATTACCGGCGGAAAGCTAAGCGACAAGGTGAAAATTTATTTCAATACTGATTACCCTTTGAAATTGGAGTACAAAATCGTTGACCGGCTGATGCTCAGCTTCATTCTGGCGCCCAGAGTTGATAATGATTAGGAGAAAGAAACGGGGAGAGACAATTTTGGGAAAAATATAAAATATAATAAGGAAAGATATAAAAAGTAAGGACTTTTTGGTATCAATGTAGGAGCGAGGGGGTTTGGAGTTGTTTTGGGTTAAGGTTATAAATACCATTAATGAGAGGTCAGCCAAAAATGAATGAGCCAAAGAAGAAAGAACTTGAAGCGGAGAATGACGAGGAGAGCGACGAAGAGATTAATAATGAAGAGATCAACAGGGAGAACGATGAAGACGCCGAAGAGATTGAAGATCTTCTCTCTCCGGGAAAACCGAAGGCAGCGGCCAAACCCCTAGAAGAGAGTAAAGCGGGAAAGAAACGGGGCGGGCTCAACTACTGGGCGATTTCTTCTTTAGTCCTGGCCATCCTGCTGGTCATCTCTTTTTTCAGTGGTGGATTTAATTTTTGGGGAGGGGAACTCTCCAAGGAAGAAGCTGCCGCCCGAAGCCTGACTTTTATCAACACCAACCTGCTGCAGGGAGACGCCATTGCCACCTTAGAATCAGTCGAGGAAGAGGGGGATCTTTACAGCCTCCAGTTAAGCCTTTCCGGCCGGCCCCTCAATGTTTTTGTCACTAAAGATGGCGGGCTATTATTCCCCCAGGCCATCAGCCTCGATGACACCTCTCTAACGGGCCAGCCAGAGACTCCGACAGCCGTGCCGGACATCGTCAAATCCGATCAGCCAGTGGTGGAACTATTCGTGATGAGCCATTGCCCTTACGGCACGCAGGCGGAAAAAGGCATCCTGCCGGTGGTAGAAAAACTGGGCAAGGCGATTGATTTCAAGGTAAAATTCGTTTATTACGCCATGCACGGAAAAAAAGAACTTGACGAGCAGATGAATCAGGTCTGCATCCAGAAAGAGCAGAACGGCAAATTTAGGGAATATTTAGCCTGCTTCCTGGATCAGGGCGACGGGGAAGCCTGCCTGACCAAAGCCGGAATAGAGCGGGGGATCCTCGCTTCCTGCGTCAAGGCTCTCGACAAGGAATATAAAATCACTGAACAATTCAACGACAAATCAACTTGGCTCAGCGGGAAATATCCTCTATTTGATGTTGATAAAGCGGAAAATGAACAGTATGGAGTAGGAGGATCACCGTCCTTAGTGGTCAACGGGCAGCTGGTTTCTTCAGGAAGAACGCCGGCCGCCTACCTGGCGACCATCTGCGCCGCTTTCAACGATGCGCCGGCCGAATGCGACGCTGAACTAAGCACCGCCAGTTACCCGGCAGGTTTTGGTTATAACACTGCTGGGACAGCTGGAGCGGCCGCAACGGGAAGCTGCGGCTGAGCGGTTGATTTTAGTCAGGTACAATTTTAATTTTTCTTTAATTTTCCTCTTTAACCCCTCATCGATTGACAGTTTGCTGACTTCCTTTTCCCAGTCAACATCCGGCAGCAAGGTTAGTGTTCCCTCAAACTTCCGGCCGGCCAATCCGGCCTGCTCCTCCAGCCGGGAAGCAACTTTCGTGCCAAACAGCTTTAAAGCCTTAAACTTGGAGAAAGAATTGGCGCCGGCTTTAAGGAGAAAAGAGGTCCTTTCCACCCGATCCTCCCAGATGCCGCACTGAATGTCCAGCCGGGAGAAATTAATCCTTAATTGGGCAATCCACCAGGCCTGATACTCTTGGGAAGGAAGAGGGGAATTTTCAAATAAAGTCCCCGGGTGGGGGATGAGACTGTAAAGATGGAGTTTGCTGATGCCGTATTTCCTGATGAAGTCAAGAAGAAGCGGCAGGTCTTCTTCAGTTTCACCTAGGCCGAGGATGATGGTCATTCCTCTCTTGAGACCGAGCTTTTTGGCTTCGGCAAACATTGATTCGTAAGGCCTGACCGGCTTGGAAGGGCAGACTTTTCGATGGATGCCAGGATTGACCGTTTCAATCGAGCCGACCACTCCCTTAAGATAAGGAGCATAATCTTCCAGATTCAAATGAGAAAGGGGGCCGACATTGAGCCAGGTCTTTTCTCCGGTGATTTCCTGGATTGCTTTCAGCAGGAAAATCATCTCTTCTTGAGGAATGACGTTCGTTCCGCCGCTGAAAAAACCGATCTCCCATCCCAGATTCTTAGCTAGAATGAATTCGGCCAGAATGGATTCCGTGCTCCTCCTCGCTTCTTCCGGCGGCTTGCCTTTCGGCTGAGTGCTCATGTAACAGAATGCACAGTCGCCGATCCGGCAGCCCCAGCTGAAGAAAACGGCCCGCTCAAAATGGGTTTCTGTGGGGAAATGAGCGAAGTAGATTTCCTCCGCCCTTTTCATCAATGAGGGCAAATCAGTCTGGTAATTCATCTATTATCTCAGAAAGCCTGGTCAATAAAAAGGTTTCTGAAAAGGTTTCCCATAACGATCATTTTCATCAGGATTTGAGGATAAGTGAGATTATTTGGTTTACGGCAAATTTAACTTACAAAGACAAGTCTCAGTCGACTCGCTCTTGAGCACATTTTATTCCTCCCACGACCTCCAATCACAGATTGGTGGAATAAAATGTTTTAACTAAATGGCGAGGTGGGAGATAACAGAAAAATTATTCCCTTGCAGGAGAGCCCCTTCCCCCTTTTCCGCTCCAGCCTGGCTTTCCTGATGCTCAGCCGGGCGGTGTTTTTCTTTTCCGCCTTGACCTCAAATTGGGTGATGATGAGCTTTTTAGAAAATAGAGGGCAATCGATGACCAAACTCTCGAACTCGCCGCCCTCTCCCCCGACATTCAGCCCCGATTCCCGGTTAAGTTTTTTTAATTTTTCCAATTCTTTTTCCCCGATGAGCACGTTCAGCCAGCTTTGGTCCAGCCCTTCGGCGGCGACGCCGGTAAAAATGAATTCAAACCCGTCTTTGATCAAATCATGCATATGCTCTGCCGGCGGTTTGTGCCATAAAGGGGAAAAAATCTTCAATCCCAGCTTCCGGGCAATTTTTTCGATCCTCGAAGCCTGGTATTCCGAAAATAAAGCGCCGGTAATCAATCCTTCAAACCGGTACTTCTTCCGGGCTTTCCGGATGGTTCCGGCCAAATCAGCCAATTCTTTTTCTTTCTCGCCTTTGGTCCTTCCTTCAATCAGGGGCAGGCCGAGGGCTTCCGCTTGCAATTTGGTCATTCCAATCGCCGGGGTGTGGAACATGTAAGAATCGGGATTCCGGGATTTAATGGTGATCAGGCAGGCGACTTCGTGCCCGGCTTTCTTGGCGAGATAAATAGCATAGGTGCTGTCCTTTCCTCCGGTGAATAAGGCAGCTAGTTTCATTTTTAGTATATTTTTAGCTAAATTTTATAAAAGTATGGCTTCCTGAGAAGATTATGGAAGAGTTGTGGTTAGAAGAAGACAAATTAATTGAAAAAGGAGAATGGATTGCCCTAATTGATTGTCTAAAAACAAATGATATTATCATCAATAAAGGAGAATCAAAAAAAGTTCTCAAGGATTTATTAGAAAAAGCGGTTAGAAAAAGAATTCCTCTTGGAAAATTCGGAGTTCTTTTCTCCGGAGGTGTTGATAGTTCATTCATGGCTGCAATCTGTAAAAAGGAAAAAGCTGATTTTGTTTGTTACACGGTCGGTTTCCAGGACGAAGAAACCAAGATGCCGGAAGATGTCTCCGAAGCCAAAAGAGTTGCCGAAGAATTAGGGTTCAAGCTGAAGTGCAAAATTTATCATTTAGCGGAAGCGGGAAAAATCATTGAAAAGACGACTAAGATTCTTAAAAAAGCAGGCAAGACCGATGTCGTCAATGCCGGCGTCGGAGCGGTGGTTCTAGCGGCGATCGAGCTGGCCAGGAAAGATAAAATGAATTATTTTCTTTCCGGCCTGGGCAGCGAAGAGATCTTTGCTGGCTATGAAAGGCACGGGAAAGCGGAAGATGTCCAGGAAGAATGCTGGAAAGGCCTGCAGGGGATGTGGGAGAGGGATTTAGTCAGGGATTTTGCCCTGGCCGAGAAATTGGGAGTCAGGATCAGGACACCTTTTCTCGACCCGGAGCTAATCCGTTTTGCCATGAAGCTGCCGGCGGAATGGAAAATTAATCAAACGGAGAAAAAAATCATCTTCCGGGAAGTAGCGGAAGAATTTCTCGGCCGGTTTGCCTGGAGGGGGAAGAAGGCGGCCCAATATGGCAGCTGTTTTGATAAGGCCATGGGCAAGCTGGCCCGCCGGGCAGGGTTTAAATTAAAGAAGGAGTGGCTGGACTCGTTGGGGTGATTTCCCGCATATAACGCTGATGCCCTGTTTGTCACCTCTTTTTCCTGCGGGAAATGTAAGCGGAATACTTACATCTTGGGAAATTAAAAAATAAAAAGTTTAGGGAGAATTTCAACATTCTAACTAATCACTGCCATTATTACCCTCTCCGCCATTTCCCCCATCTCCGTCATTCCCACCATTTCCCCCATCTCCACCGTTTCCGTCATTTCCGCCGTTACCCCCGTTACCTCCATCTTCTCCGGATTCAGAACTTCCTGAAGAACCACCATCTCCTCTTCCATTGCCATCGCCATTATCTCCGTCACCCCCATTTTCTGACTCTTCTCCTCCTCCGACGGTTTTGTCACTATCTTCAGATTCTTCTGCCTCTTCGCTACTTTCTTCTAATTTTTTTCCATCTCCATCCTCTTTTTCGGCTTCCTCCTCATCTTCGCCTTCGAGCTTTAAATTAGCCTTAACCTCCTCTTCAGTTAAGCCCGTCTTTTCCATAATCCCCGCTATGACCTCTTCTTCAGAAGTTACATCCAAAACAAACCTCTGTTTTTTGCCGTCAACGTCGGCTTCCACTATTGTTTTTCCTCCCTCCGCTTCAGCTTCAATCTCAATCTCCTCTTCCTTAACCTCAACTTCCAAAACCGCATTAATTTCTTCCACACTTAAACCTGTTCTTGCCGATATTTCATCAACGATAGCCAAAAGTTCAGTGGTATCTAATTGAAATTTCAACTTTTCTTTACCAATTTCAACTTTTACTTTAGCCTTGCCTTCCTCAATCTCGACTTCAATCTCTTTTTCTCCTTCTTTAAATTCTTCTTCCTCTTCATCTAAGAGGCTTTCAGCCTGCTTTGCTAATTTTCGTGACTCCATGAAATTACCTTCATCAAACTGGCCTCTCGCCCGTTCTAACAAAACGTTAAATTGGTCAAGTACTTCGGGAGAAATCACTATTCCTTCTTCTTCAGCTTCTTTTAAAAGTTCATCTAATTCCTCTTCAGCATCACTAATTGCTTCAAGAGCTTTTTCTTGTTTTTTAATCATGTTCTTTTTTTCAAGATTTTCAATCTCAATCTTAATTTCCTGCTTTGACTTGCCAGTTTCCTGTTCGATTTCAATCTTGATTTTATTCTTTTTATCTTCAATTTCTATCTCAACTTCCCTTGTTTGCCCTTGTAAGCTGGTTAAAATAGAATCAATCAAATCTCTTTGTTGTTGGGTAATCTCTCCTTCGACTTCAATCTTAACTTTTAACTCGCTAAAAGTTTCTTCAACTTCATCATCATGCTCTTCTAATTCTTTTTCAATTTCAATCAACTCTTCGATCTCTTCTAACGAATCATCTTCCTCTAAGTCTTTAATGCTTTCTCTTACTCCCAATAAATTTTTCCCATGATTCTCTTTTGCTTTATTAGCAGCATCTAATTTATTTTCTTCAATCATGAATTTAACTTCTAACAGTCTTTCTCTAGCCACTTCCAAGCCTTTCCTTGCTTTGTCGCCCTTATCAAACGTTAGAAGTAAACTCAATTGATCCAAGGCTTTGTCTAAACCCCAGAGGAAGCTGTCAGGAGTAACTCCTGGATCTTGGGCAGACTGTGGAACTGGTTGTGTAATGGCTATGGGTAATATAAAAATGCATAGTAAAATTGTGGCGATGGTTTTTATTGTTTTTTTCATTCTAAACACCTCTTTGACCTTATCTTGACCTTATCAATTCATTAAGTATATAAATAATTGGTGAAAAACTTCAATATTCATCATGGAAACCTTCTCTATGACCATTTGGAACAACGCACGCCAAGTCCCTTTCTTTTTGAATAGAAATTCGTGCCAGTTACAATTCACTTCAAATGAATCTCCAGGATATCCTGATCTTTCAGAACGTGCTTCAGCGTTAATTTCTGGCCGGGAAATTTGGTCGAGCTGCCCCAGACCCGGGCAAACTTGAACTTATCAGCGAAATCCCGGTGCAGCTTCAGGCAGACGTCCCTGATGCTGGCATCCCGGGTGATGATCAAAGGCTCGGCCAGATCCGCTTCCTTCCTCGGCTCTTTCAGATAGATGCGCATAAAATTCAGTTTCCGGAAAATCAGCTCCTTCAAAGCAGAAAGATTGAGCCCCTGCTCCGCCGAAACAGCCAGATCAGCGTTGATCTCCCTCTTCACCCGGCTGACATCAGAGGCATTGACCAAATCAGCCTTGTTCAGGCAGATGATCGCCGGCAGATATTTTTTATTCCCCCCGAGACAATCAATGAAATCATCGGCGTCAATGACGCTCCGGATCAGGACATCAGCGTTATTGATCCTGAATTCCTGCAGAATCCGCTTCAGGGTTTCGTCAGTCAGGTCCAGACTGACCGTCCGGCCGATCTGCAGGCCGCCCTCAGACTTTTTCTTGATGAAGACTTCCGGTTTTTCCTTATTGATGCGGATGCCGGATTCCCAGACTTCCCTCAGCAGGGCATGATACTGTTCCGGCTGGGTGATATCGACAATCATCAGCACCAAATCAGCATTCCGGATTACCGCTAAAACTTCTTTCCCCCGGCCTTTGCCGGAAGCGGCGCCAGCCATGACTCCCGGCACGTCTAAAATTTGGATTTTTGCCTGCTTGTATTCCATCATTCCCGGGATGACGGTTAAAGTCGTGAAGGCATAAGCCCCGACTTGTGATTCCTTCCTGGTCAGCTGATTGAGCAGGGTCGACTTGCCGGTGGAAGGAAAGCCAAGCAATAAGACGGTGGCATCGCCCGATTTCCGGACGGTATAGCCATGCTCCGAGCGGCCGGTTTTCTTCTGCACCCGGGATTCCTGTTTCTCCCTCAGCTGGGCAATCTTCGCCTTGACGATGCCGATATGGCCCTGAGTGGCTTTGTTGTACTTGGTTTTCTTTAATTCCTCTTCCAGCTCCCGAATTTTTTGGTTATAATCAACCATCAAGGGGAGCTTAGGAGAAGCTGTTTTTAATCTTTTCCCCGCCGGGTGGCATAACAGGATTACATCTAATCCAGAATTCAAGTTTAAAAGATAAAAACTAAAAGATTTACTCTGTTTTTTCTTTATAAAATTCGCCGTTTAACCGGTGGGGGAAAAAACCAGCCCATTTACCGGCTTTATATTCAACATCGGCCAAATACATCTTTTTACCGCTTAATACTCTATCAACATAAGCTAAAAAATCATCTCTGCCAGAACCCACCTTAAGAGGAGCGCTATTAAGCTCACTTGTTTCTTCAGGCGTGGCTAATTTTAAATAACGCTCTTTCCAACGGCTTGCCGTTATAGTTCCTCTACCAATTTTTACAATTCCAGAACCATCGACTAAGTTATCAATACTTCCTAAAGTAATTCTGGTTAATTTTGCCATAATGACTGAAATTGATAGTACTTTATAAATATTTTGGTTGCCTTACTACTTTAAAGTTAAATACGTTGCCCGAATTTTTGAGTCAACCAAACCCAACGTAACTCTGCCTGATGGTCTTCTGCTGGTTCCTCCTGGCAAAATCCCGGAAGAGAGGGATCTTGACCGGCACGGCAAACCGGGTGAAGGTCGAAGTGACCAGAGCTTCCCCCTTGTCCAGGGAAGCGATGTTGCGGTTGTCCTGCGAGAGGTCCTGCGGCGAAGATTCAATCACCGCCTGCCGCTCTGAATTCATCTCAATCCCGAGAATGATTTTGGTGTTCATGTTGGCCAGGATGCTTTTAGGAATCTCCGAGGGCAGCTGGGTGATGGCAATCAGACCAACCTTGAATTTTCGGCCTTCCCTGGCAATTGATTCAAAGACATTGCTGCCCTGCTCCAAGACTTTTGTCCCCAAGACTCGGGGAGCCTCTTCCAGGACGACGGAGATGACCGGTTTGTCATCCAGCTGCCCCTGCTTCTTGTAGAATTTGTACTTTTCAAATATTTCCGTCGTGATCAGGCTGCCGACCAGGATTTCCACCGCCCCGGAAAAATAGCTGGTGTCGATGATGACTATTTTTCCCTGCTCCAACTCCCGGCAAATTTCAGAGACGGTATTTTCCCCGGCGACAGTGTCAAAAATTCCCTGGCAGAAGAGCTGCCCTTCCTGGAATTCCAAATTCAGCAGGGAAATCAGTTTTCTTTTGGCCACCGCCAGGGTGTCTTCATGGAACCGGACATTCTCAATTCTTTCTTCCCTTAACAGATGGTAAATCCAGTTGTCCCGAAATTTTTGGTGATAGACGTAGAAACACTGGCGCTGGGGGTCTGATAAGGGAACGGCGCCATGGAAATGCTCCGGTTTTAGTTTTCGGATGTTGATTTTCAAAGTTTGGGCGCCGGAAGGGGGGCTGACCGGGGTGTAATAGCTGATTCTCTCCTTTTGCGGATGGTTTTTCAGCCCCCATCCGGTCCGGCCGTAATATTCATCATGGGGGTCGAGGACGAGCATCCCGGCATAGTCCTTGTCGGCGACATCCCAGAGGATGCAGGACATTAAATTACTGTTGTGAACAAACAACCCGCCATGTCCTGCAAGGAATGTTTTATTGTCCTTCACAGTCAGATCGTAAACATATTTTTTATTGTATTTTATTTTTTTAACTTCTTTTATCTTATCCCACCTAAAATTTGTTAAATATTTTAAGTCTTGAAAATTTTTAAATTTTAATAACATTTCGTTAAATAATGTTCTACTAGGTCTTCGTCTTCCTAGTTCAATTGCAGATATCATTGAATAGGAATACTTCAATTTCAGTGCGAATTGTTTTTGGCTTAAATTTGTTTGTAATCTTTTGGATTTAAATAATTTAGGTTCTATGGGTATTACATCTACGTTTGTGTTTTCTTTATAATTTAATTGGTGTTTCAAAACATCATTTTTCCTTGAGAATTGAAAGCCGATCTTTGATAAGAAAATCACTATATTTGCTCTTCCAGAAATTTTAATCCGATAATACCAGTTTCCTTGATGGTTTGTATTTGTAGATCTTTTCCAGAGTTTCTTACATCTGCAAAATATACCATACCTATACAAAGCAAGACAAATATCGTTAGCAAGTTTTTTTGATTTGGTGGTAGTAGAAATATTAAAATTCCTTTTTGTTATGATCGTTTCTTTATCTACTCCTCCATCTCCTTCAAAATAAATTTTAAGTAAAATCTTTAAGTCTTCATTTGAGAGATTCATGAAAAAATCAGGCAACCTCTTATCCCCGGATACACGCCCAAGCCCTAATTCTTTTAATAGCTTTGTGAATATAGAAGAAGATATCCCTACATCTACTTCCTTACCCTCTTTCTTAACCCAAAAGTAATGTAGACCGAGAGTAGTAAATATCTCCCTTAACAATTTCTTTCCTTCTTCTTCTGAACAGCTTATCCTAAAAGTGTTATCATTAAGACAATATCCCTCCGCGATGTAATATCCTAATAATTGTAAGAATTCCTTAGTCAAAGGGTAGATTGCTTTTAGTTCTAAACTAAAGTATTGGTCTGTTAATGTAACTAATTTTAAGGCTTCATGAGACAATTTTTCTTTTAACAATTTGGATAAAATGGTAATCCTTATTTTATTCTTTTTCATTACAAAATCATTATATTTTTGTAAGGGTCTGGTAAAATATTTTGAGAGAATCCTTAAGCATTCTTCTTTTGGTTTTAAATAAGATAGAATATTTCTATCATACAACACATATACTTTGGGTTGATTTTTCAACAGAGCAAAGAGGTTTAATTCTTTTAAGTTTCCCAGCTCATTTATTTTCAAAGGGAGAGGAAGATAGTCCTTGTTGGAGATTTCTTGTGTTTTCAAGAGGGTCAGATGACCATTTCTCAAAACATACAGATTATGATCTTTAGTCACCATTACTTCTCGACCGCTATCAGTAGTTACTTGGTACATAAAGGAAGGAGCTTTATGCCTAACAAAATTAGTTATTTCCTTAAAATCTACGGAATAATTTTTGGGGTTCATACTAAGTACCTCTACTTTAGAATCCCTAAAATGAGGATTGTTAACAATCTCTCCGATAAGTTTTATTGAAAATACATTATTTTGTTTAATAAGCACTTCTTCGTTTTCATCGAGACTCTTCCCCTTGCCAGTACTGGCTGGGATGAGGATATGATGGCTGAAGACGTCCTTCCCCGGCAGAAAGAGGTCAAAGTCCATCTCCTGGCTGCCGCTCCTCAATTTGCCGAGGTAGAAAGGATGCTCGGGAGTGGTGATAAAATTGAGGTCTTCCCTGCGGATCCCCCGAACCAAGTCGAAGAAGGGAGGCAGCTTCTTGCAGGTTTTGCTTGTCTCGCCGACGTTGAGAACCGGCTTGAGCAGGGCGAGCCGGTAATTCCGAAGAGGCTCGTCCATGAGGCTGAAACCGCCTTCTTCCAGGTTCATCCCGGCGACCATTTCCAGGTTCTGTGGGGAGATCTGGCTGCCGTAGAGCAGGTCGTAGACTTGCAGGATGAACTTTTCCTGGTTTTCCTCGATGACGACCAGCTCACCGAGCTCGACCGTGACGCCGGACTTGATGCGCATGACAATCCGGGAAAAATCTCCTGCCACCACTTGTCCTTTGAGCATGGACTATAGCTATCTCAATCAGTTTTTAATTATTTATATCCTGGATGAAATAGTTCCCGGCCCTGTTAAAAATTCACTTGCTTAATTTACCAACTGCCCCTTCGGTTAAATTAACTTCTTTGCCGTTAGGTTTTACGGCCGGAACTTTAAATACCGTTAAATTGTTTGCGCCAAGAAGTTTCGATGCCTTTTGGTAGAGCAAACTCCGGTTCCGGCTCCGGCCACAGAGGCTTCCCTGGCAGTAGGCGACAAAAGTATTCTCCATGCCATCGAACTTGAAATGGTGATAATCCTCCCCAAAAGCGTCTTCATTGTCACGGGTGATGGCCAGTTCCTTTTCGGGCAAAGTTATTCTGATCCCATCATCGTTGATTTCGGCCAGGGGCGGCGAGGCCCGGGCTTCCAGTTCAGCCGGGTTTTGAT
>CAYWPJ010000006.1:0-53945 GCA_964460195.1 uncultured Methanosarcinales archaeon | reverse complement strand
ATTCCAGATCTCTTTCTGGACCTGCTTGATGATGTCCAAGCCGGATAATCCATAATCCAACATTAAGGACAATAGTTTCTTACGGGCAGTTAAAAAATCTCCCTTCGCCGCAACGCTTAACACCTCATTAACTTCCTTCGGCTTGGCGACGGACGCCATGGTATAAACATCTTCTACCGTAAGATATTCTCCCTCTCGTTTCACCGCAAAACAACTTTGCATGATATTTATCAATCTTCGGCAATCACCATCACTAACTTCAACTAGAGCTCTTTTAACATCAGGCAAAACAGCTTGCTGTATTTCTCCTCCTTCATTTTTAGCTACATTATAAATAACTTTTTCAATTTCCTCTGGACTTAAAGGCTTGAACCGGAAAACGGCGCATCTTGACTGCACCGGATCGATAATCTTCGACGAAAAGTTGCAGGAAAGGATCATCCGGGTGGTTTGGGTATAATTTTCCATCGTCCGCCTCATGGCCTGCTGCGCTTCCCTGGTCAGGGCATCGCACTCGTCCAGGAAAATAATCTTGAAAGGGACGTCGCCGATGGCTTTGGTCCGGGCAAAATCTTTCACCTGGCCCCGGATCGTGTCGATTCCCCGAGTGTCGCTGGCATTGAGTTCCAGAAAGTTCTGCCGCCAGCTATCCCCGTACAGCTCCTTGGCGGCGACGATGGCCAGGGTGCTTTTCCCGCAGCCGGCCGGCCCGCTGAACAAAAGATGGGGCATGCTTTTAGTTTCGATGAACGCTTTGACTTTATTAACTATCTCTTTCTGTCCTTTCACTTCTTCGAATTTGTTCGGCCGGTATTTCTCGGTCCAGATGGATGAAACCATTATTTACCCCCTTCTTAGGCTCAAAGGCCTCTCTTTTATAAGTTTTACCTCAAATGGGTTAAGCACTTTTGGAAAGCTAAAAGACAACCAGCAGCAGGTCAACCAGCCACCTGAAGATATCAGTCAGGGAAACCCTGAAATAGAAGACGGCCAGCATGACGACCAGGAGGAAGAAAAAGAGGAAACGAACAGAACTTAAAAGGGAATAAATTAAAAAAATGACAATGATGGCAATGATCAGCATTCCCAGGAGGGAAAACAGCTCCATCCTTGGGCAGAAGGCAGGGGGGTATTTATTATTTTCGATTGTTTAGTGGAGGACATTATTTATTAATCTATTTCCAGCAGCTGATTGATTTCGCTTTCCACTCTGGTCTGGAAATCGGCCATGGTTTCCCCCTCCTTTTTGGCCGTGTTCAGGGCAGCCAGGAGAGCCTTGGTCAGGTAGAACTCCTTTTCCCGCTCAAACAGCTTGTTCTGCTGCAGATGCTCTTTGATCAGCTCTTCTTCCATCAGTTCCGGACTGGACTGGACAATTTTTATTTCTTCAAATTCCGGTGAGATCAGCTGAGAAGTGTTCTTCATGACGAAATAAGCTCCTTTAGAATAAACTTGCTGAAAAATCTCTTTGAAATTGATGTTGGAGATTTTCCCCTGTTCAATCTTTCCGGCAAGCCGGATTGTCACCAGCCCCTGCTCAATGTCCAACTGCTCGAAATGCTCCCTAAGCTGGGTATTGATGGCTTCCGGCGTCCGATGCCGGCAGTCAAGAATTAAAGAATGACGCTCCCGGACTTTCACCGGCCGCCATTCGACTTTTTGCCGGTAGTTTTCCGCCGGGCCTTCGGCCGAGATTAGATAATAGCCGCCGTGGCCGTATTTTTCCACCTCGCCGAAATCGGTGGGGAACAAGGCTCCCGGATAAGCTAAAGGGCCGTAACCATCTAATTCAATCTTAACCGGATGGTGGACGTGGCCGCCGGCGTAGTAATTAAATCCTTTGGGCAAGAGAGAAGCCGGGCGGGATTCGACTTTCTCCAAGTCCTTTGGCTTCAGTTCGGTTAGAGTGGTATGAAAGAGGAAGATTTTGTAACCCGGCTCCTGCTCCAAGGAGCTTAAATCCAGGTTTTCGTAGCATGACCAGTCCAGCTGGCCCTTCCGGCCGAGGATGCCGGTGATCTTGGCTCCGGTTTTTTGATCAATGGTAAAGCTTAAGCGGAGCAACTGGGCTTCCCCTTCGGCGCTCCCTTTGCTGACATTAATGAGCAGGCCGGCCTTTTCCAGGACGTCAATCATCGTCTTTCCGGAAGGCGAGAAGTCATGCGAGCCGGCGATGGCGTAAAAAGGAATTTCTTTATCGTTCAGCTCTTTCAGTTTATGGGTAGCCGTCTTGAGGATGTCCAGGGAGGGAAGGGAAGTGTTGAATAAGTCGCCGGCGAAGAGAATGAAGTCGACTTCCTGCTTAAGGCAGTCGTCGATGGCGGTCAGGAAAGCTTCCATGGAGAGATCCCGCATTTTCGGTTCCCGCCAGGCGCCTAAGTGGGCGTCGGCCAGGTGGGCGTATTTCATCTTTATTTTAAGCAGGGAAATGTTTATATGGATTGTGGTGGTGGGTAATACTTCTGTTATCCTAAAAGTGGGGCATCTCAAAATACCAATGATTTAATACTTCATTTTAGAAAATATAATTTGCTCGAAAATCACGACCAATATGTGATCTAGTGCAGCTAGTGTGGTGTTCGTTATACCAATTATTAGCTACCTTTTCATCCATTGACATTACAATTGCAGTTCTAATAAGAGAGCCGTTTCCGGAAAGTTTTGGTAAACGGGGGCTTTGCATACGACTGTGTGCATGTGTCCAGTGCCTACCACAGCCACCATCTAAATAATTAGTCATTTGTGTGATCTGTTCCCAAGCATCTTCCCCAACATTAAGCGGTTCTCTTTTTATCAATTTGATCACTCCCCTAGGGATGCCATCAAAACTATGATATAAAATTAAAGTGGGTTGATTAAAGTCTGTTTCCTCAGCGTCAAAAAGGTGGCTTAATAAACCTGAGGTAGGCTTATCCGCAGATGGTGCACTTTGAGCTTTCTTCTTTCCTCTTGTTTCAATATAAGGAAAATCTACACAGTTAAACATATCCCTCAAGGTTAATTTAATTTTGGAAAGAGTTTGCTCTAGAGGCAACTCATCATACACAACAGCTAATGAAGGATCACCCCACTTATAACTATTTTTAAGAACATCCAATTGGGATTGTACTCCCTGATTAAGTACACTTTGAGGAATTGCAAATTGTTTGGGGTCTATCCCTCCTGACTGTAAGAGTTCTCTAAATATTGAATCTGCCATATTTAATCTAATTTTAACCGCAAGTATTTAAACCTTTCGGTTATTAACTACTCTCAAGTTACAATACTCCTTCTCCTAAAACACCCGAACCTCAGACCACGCTGCGCTTCCGCCTCTGGCTTAGGGCAACTAACAGGTACTACACCAATTACTATAAAAAACATAAAGCAATAAAGAAGGGCAAATGAAATAAGGGGGTAGCGACTCCTTATAAGAAAAGTATGGAGGACGGTAGTGTCACTCTTTCAAAAGTTATTTAAAGGCTTGGATTCAGTTCTTCTTTAGATGAAAAGCAAAGAGTTGAAGGGAGAAGGTGAAGTAAAAGGTGGAGTAAAGGATGAAGTAAAAAGCTGGGTAAAAGATGAGATAAAAGAGGAGGTAAACAAGGGAGTAAAAGATGGAATAAAAGAGGAAGTGGAAATCTCAGTTATCCTGCCGACCTATAACGAGTCCGGTAATATCACCCATTTAATCGAAAGGATTGATCGGGCTCTCACCGGGCGCCGTAAAGAAATCATTGTCATCGACGACGACAGCCCTGACAAAACCTGGCAGATCGCGGCAGGTGCCGGGCACAAAGAGAAAGGGGTCAGGGTCATCCGGAGGACAGAAAATAAGGGCCTGGCAAATTCACTGAAACGGGGCATCGCCGAGTCGAAGGGAAAATTTATTGTTTGGATGGATGCCGACTTATCCATGCCTCCCGAAACCATTCCCCGGCTTCTCGCCGAGCTGGAGAACAATCATATTGCCGTCGCTTCGAGGTATGCCCAGGGAGGAAAGGATCTCCGGCCAAGGCTGCGTTTAGTCACCAGCCGGATGATCAACCTGGCGGCCAACTTCATCCTTAACTTTAAGGTTTTAGATTACACCAGCGGTTTCATTGCCGCCAGACGGGAAGTCCTGGCCCAGCTCCCCCTGCCCGATTCTACTTATGGGGAATATTGCATTGCCTTTCTTTACCGGGCCGGGCGGAAAGGATATAAAATCAAAGAAGTGCCTTATTATTTTATTGACCGCCTGGAAGGCAGCTCAAAGACGGCCGGCAGTTTAACCTCGCTGCTGAAATTCGGCTGGGTCTATTTCAAAAGGGTGGTCAGCCTGCGGCTGGGCGGGGAATGAAGATGGGAAAAGTCGAAAGTAAAATAAGTTATCGTCCTCTCGACCGAAATGATGTTTGGGAGATTGCTTCCCTGCATTTGCGCTCTCTGCAGGAGGGGTTGCTCTATGACATGGGAGAAAAATATGCCCGCCTGTTCTATGATGCCGGGATAGGCAGCGGCAACTGTTTTGGCTTTGCGGCGCTGAATGAGGCAGGGCAGGTCGTCGGCGCGGCCGTCTCGACCAGGGATATCAACCAGCTTTACCGGCGTTTGCTGATGAAACCGCTTTTCCTCATAGGCCTGCTAAAGAGGATTTTCCGCCTGCGTCAGCTTTATCCAGCGGGGAACCAGAAGGCGGAAATCAAGGAAGAGTTCATCCTTTTTTTTGTCGCTCCGAAGTACCGGAATCTTTACATTGCCCTGAACCTGATGAAGATGGTTGACCAAAAGTACCGAGAGCTGGGCGTGAAAAAGTATGCCCTGGAAGTTAAGGAAAATAATTTAACCGCTAACCAGCTTTACCGATATTTCGGATTTAAGGAAACCCACTCTTTAGGGCGGGGGGAAAATAAAAGGCTGTTTTATGTCAAAGAGGTGAGAAGGAATGCCTAAGAGACCAGGAAGAATGCCTAAAGGAGTACTCGGGGAAGTATCCGAAGATGCGTCTGAGAAAATACTTAAGGGAATGCCGGGGATAGGGACGGACATTGAATCAGTCGCCCGCTTTGAGCAGCGGCCATATTCGGAAAACAAAGAATTTTACTTTAAGCTCTTCACTGAAGAGGAGATCAGGACCTGCCTGACCAAGCCCAGCCCGGCGCAGTCTTTTGCCGCCCGTTTTGCGGCTAAGGAAGCAATCATTAAGGCGATTCCTTCCCTTAACCTTTCCCTGAAAGAGATTGAGATTGAAGCTGAAGCCGGCAGCCCCGCGCCTGCCGCCAGAATCCGCCGGCCGGGATTAGCTAAATATCAAATTAAAGTCAGCTTTTCCCATACTTCGGATTATGCGACGGCCGTCGCTTTGGCTAGCCAAGTACCAGAGGATTGAAGAAAAGAGATTAAAAAATGGGAAACAATTCCGGCGCTCAGGACTCTCAGGATAAGGATTCCCAGGATAAGATTAAAGTCGCCATCCTGGCCAGTTTCACTTTAAACAATTTCCCCAAGGTGATGGAAAAATTATGCTTCCAGGAAAACCTGCCGGCGGAAATCCGGCTTTATACCTCTTACAATTTTGGTGTTCAGGAGCTGAGCCATCCGGAGAGCGGGCTGTCCCAATACCAGCCGGGGATACTTTTTTATTTCCTTGATTTTAAGTCTTATTTTCCGGACTACCTGGAGCTGCTCCGGAAGAGCCGGGCGCAGAAGGAAGAGCTGATTGGCGAGAAAATTTGTTATCTCCGGGAATTGCTGTCAAACTTTTCCCAGCGGCACCCCCGGACTTTTATCATCGTCCACAACTTTGAAGTTCCTCTTTATTCCCCCTTAGGAATCATCGACCACAAGGAAGAAATGGGGCTGAGGAGTTTTGTCCGCCGGATGAACGGGGAGCTGGAAGAGGCCTTCCGGGGAAACAAAAATGTCCTCATCTTTGATTATGACCTCTTTCTGAGCGCCCAGGGCAAGAAGAACAGTTTTGATTCCCGCCTGTATTACCTGGCAGACATGAAACTGCATCCCGATTATTACCCTGCCCTGGCCGAGCAGTACTTTACTTATCTGGCGGCCATCCGGCGCAAGCCGAAAAAATGTCTCGTCCTGGACTTGGACAATACTTTGTGGGGCGGAGTCGTCGGCGAAGAGGGGCTGGACAATCTCAAACTTGGCTTGACCCCTCCGGGCAACGCTTTTTTAGAATTCCAGAAAGTTATCCTTTCCTTATTCCATAAAGGGGTGATCCTGGCCATCAACAGCAAGAACAATCCCGATGACGCCCTGGAAGTGCTCCGCCGGCATCCTTACATGCTCCTGAGAGAAGAGCATTTCTCGGCGATGCGCCTTAATTGGCTGGACAAAGCCGCTAACCTCAAGGAGATCGCTGAAGAGCTGAACATCGGCACGGACAGCCTGGTCTTCGTCGACGACGATCAGCTTAACCGCCTGCTGGTCAAAGAGCTCCTGCCGGAAGTGACAGTGGTTGGCCTTCCCGGTGATCCTTCGCTCTACGCCGAGACCCTGATGAATCTGAAGGAATTCAATTCCCTGCAGCTGACGGAAGTAGATAAAGCTAGGGGGAAGATGTATGCTGAAGAGAGGCAGAGAAAGGAAATGAGGAAGGAATTTAAGAATCCGGCCGATTTCCTCCGAAGCCTGGAGATGAAAGTGGAAATCAAGCTAGCAGACAGTTTCACCATTCCCCGCATCTCCCAGCTGACTAACCGCACCAACCAGTTCAATTTGACTGCCCGGCGGTATTCTGAAGCCGAGATTGAAGAATTTAGCCGTTCTTCCCGGTATTATGTCTGCTCAATCAGGTCCTGGGACAAGCTGGGGGAGAACGGGATTGTCGGCGTGGCGATCCTCAGGATGGCGGGAGAGACCGTGTTAATTGACTCTTTCCTGATGAGCTGCCGCATCCTGGGACGGTCAATCGAAGAGGTCCTGCTGGTTCACCTCCTGAAGAAAGCCCGGGAGCGGGGAGCAAAAAAAGTGATTGGAGAATATATCCCGACTGGGAAGAACATCCAGACCAGGGACTTTTATAAAGCTCACGGCTTTGCCCTTTACGAAGAGAAAGAAAGCTCTATTTTGTGGTCCCTTGATTTGGAAAATGATCATCCGGCTTATCCCGATTACCTTGAGGTTAAGGATTAAAAGTCAAGGCTGGCTAAAGAGACCGGCGGGAGGCAGGAAAATAAAAATGGAGAATAAAAAAAGGGAACAGAAGATAAAAGATGGAAGAAAAACTTTACCGAATACTGTCAGAAGTCCTCAAGGTTGATCCCTCAGCCATTAATGAAGAGAGCTCGCCGGACAACATTGCCAGCTGGGATTCTTTCAACGGCCTGATAATGGTGACTGAGCTGGAGAAAAGTTTTAACGTCAAGTTCACCATGGAAGAGATCATGCTGGTAAGAACGGTCCGCGACATCAAGGAGTCCCTGCGCCGGCACGGGGTGAAAATTTGATGATTGACCAAGCCGGCTTAAAGGCGGCAGACTTAAGTTACGAAAAGATCCAAGTCGGCGATCAGGCCAGTTTCAGCAAGCTGATTGGTGAAGAGGAAATCAATTGTTTTGCCCGTTTGACCGGTGATTTTAATCCTTTGCACGTTGACGGGGATTTTGCCCGGACGACCCCCTTTGGCGGGAAGATCGCTCACGGGATGCTGGTCGGTTCGCTCTTTTCGGCTTTGGTTGGGATGCACCTGCCGGGAAAAAGATGTCTTTATCTTTCACAGAGTTTAAATTTCCGGCGGCCGGTGAAGATCGGGCAGACCATCGTCGTCCGCGGGGAAGTGACCAAAAAAGTTGACGCCCTGCGCCTCCTCGAGTTGAGAACAACTGTCTGGGAAGGGGATAAATTGCTGGTGGAAGGCGAAGCCAGGGTCAGGGTGCTTTAGGATATGCTTTAAGAACATGCTTTAAAAATAAAAACAGTAGAAATAGTTAAGATACAATAAATGATTAAATAAAATTAAAGATAATTGAGGATTATAAAAATGGTCAAAGATAAGGTTGTCCTGATTACCGGAGGAAATACCGGCATCGGAGCGGCTACCGCCCGCCTTCTGGCGATGAACGGGGCAAAAGTGATTGTTAATTACCGGGCAGACGAGTCTACCGCCGCCCGGCTGGTTTCCGAAATTCAGCGAGAAACGGGCAGTCCGGACAGCGCCCTGGCCGTGCCGGCGGATGTGGCGGAAGAAGAGCAGGTAAAAAAAATGGTGGAAATCGTGATGGAAAAATACGGCCGGATTGATGTCATTGTCAATAATGCCTGCCCGAAGCCCCAGCCGGCCGGCGTGCCGGAGCTAAACTGGGAGGATTACCAGAAATTTATAGATGTCGTCGTCAAAGGAGCTTACCATCTGGCAAAACAGGCCCTGCCGCAGATGGTTGAGCGGAAAGAGGGGAAGCTGATTAATGTCCTGACTTCCTACGTTTTCAGTGTTCCGCCGCCTAAACTTTCACCTTATCTCGTCGCCAAGCATGCCCTGGAAGGCTTTTCCAAAGCGCTGGCAGCTGAACTGGGCCCTTTGGGCATCAGTGTCAATATGGTTTCTCCCGGGGTGACCAGGACCAGATTCACCGAGCACCTCCCGGAAAAGATGTTTGAAGTCCTAGGTATGCAGACTCCGCTGAGGCGGTTGGCGGAGGCGGAAGATACGGCCAGAACCATTCTTTTTCTGGCTTCAGAAAAGTCTAAAGGGATTACCGGAGTTAACATCCCGGTCTGCGGCGGTTCTGTGATGTAGCCCGGAAGAAACTCCTTAAAGAAAACATCTTGAAGAAGAAAAACACCATGAAAAAAATATACTTATGGCTGCTGCTGTTGATCCTCCTGGCGGGGGGGATCCTGCGTTTTTACCAGTTGGACGCCGAGAGCTTATGGACGGACGAAGCTGTCTCCCTGATGGAAGCCGGGGAAGAAAGCCCGGCGAAGGTGATGGCAAAGGTCGCCCAGCTGGAAGGCTCTCCTTACGGGCATCACCTCCTTCTGCATTATTGGATCAAATTGTTTGGCGATTCGGAATTTTCCCTCCGGTTTACTTCTGCTTTCTTTGGGCTGCTCTCCATTTTAGTGTTTTTTTTCCTGGTCAAAGGCTTGGATCCTTTTTTCGACCGCCCCACCGCTTTGCTCAGCTCCCTGCTGATGGCCACGGCGATGCTTCAGGTGCTCTATTCACAGGAAGCAAGATTATACAGCTTGTTTGGCTTCCTGGCTTTGCTTTCAACTTATTTCCTGGTTGAAGCGATGAGGAATAAAAAGATTGATGATAAAATTAGTGATAATTATGACAATAACAATAATAACAGCCAAAGGAACAGGAAATTTTTAATTGCTTACATTTTAACTTTAGTTTTGGCTATGTATGTCAACTACCTGACTCTTTTCCTGGTTTTCCTTCATTGGCTGCTGATCTGTTTCCTCAACCGGAAACCTTTCTTAAAAGAGTGGGCTTGTTCCGTTTGGGTATTTTTCCTGCTGTCCCTTCCTTTAGCCCGCCTCCTGCTGAGGCAGTTCTTCACCAGACATCATCATCTGTTGAATGCCTTGACGGTGCGGGGAGTTCCCGAAGCTCTGGCTAGCCTGGGGCTCTTCTTTTTTATCCTGCCCCTGGCCTTAGTGATTGGTTTCCTGGCCTTGATCCTCTTCCTGAAGAAAAAAACCGATTTTTTTTCCGGAGCGTGGTTCACATGGTTTAAAGAAAAAAAAGAGATGTTATTCCTGGCTGGCCTGGCCGCTTTGGGCATTGTCTACCTTTTCTCCCTTAAATTCACCGTCGAATCCCTTTCCCTGGTGCGGCATTCTTATTTTATCGTCCCTGTGCTTTATGTCTTGATGGCTAAAGGCATCCTGCAGCTGAAGAGCCGGAAATTAAAAGTCTTAGTTGTGGTGATCATTCTTGTTGTCAACGGCTTTGCCCTGCATACCTATTATGAATCATCGACCAAGCCGGACTGGAAGGGGGCCATCGCTTACCTGGCAGAGAAGGCGCCGGCCGGAAGTATGGTGATTATTGATGACAGCCCTTCAACCCTCTTTCTGTTTAATTATTATGCCGGACATGATGCCGGCGGTCCCGGACCGGAGTATAACCTGATTGCGGTTAAAAGCGGGGAGGAAGTCGATAAAGAAGTTGACCGGTTCCTGCCACTGGATGCCTCAAAAAATATGCCGCCGGATGCGCCAAAGAATATTTGGCTGCTGGTTACGCCCCAATTCAAGGATTATCAGGGAGTTAAAGAGAAGCTGGAAGCCCGTTTTCCGCCGGGCGAGTTGAAGGAATTCAATAAGATACTTTTGTTCAAATATTCTTCAGGTTAAATATTTTTTAGAAGTTCCCCCTTTCGGCGGGGTGCAACTTCAAATATTTAACTTATACCTTTTTCAACTTCCGTTAGAGAACATTTAACTTCAAATCTTTTATAATGTTCCACAACGTTTAAATATGCTCTGTCCGGCCTTCCCCATCATGACAAAAGAGGTCATGCCCGAAGTCATACCTATCGCCAGTGACCACCCGGCTTTTGAGCTTAAAGAGGAACTCAAGCAGTATCTCACCCAGCTCGGTTTCCAGCCCCTGGACTTGGGTACTTATTCTCAAGAAAGCGTTGATTTCCCCATCTATGCCCTTTCCGTCGCCGACAAAGTATCCAAAGGACAGTACCGAAGGGGAATTGTCGTCTGTAAAACCGGGGTGGGAGTCTCCATCGTCGACAATAAGTTCCCCCGTATCCGAGCCGCCCTGGCTTACAATCATGAAGTGGCCGAGTTAAGCCGCCGGCATACCGACAGCAACATCCTCGCTTTGGGGGCCGGCCACCTCTCCAGCCAGCAGGCGAAAGAAATCGTCAGAACCTGGCTTTTCACTGAAGCCGAAGGGGAAAGGCATCAGAGGCGGAGAAACCAGATTTCCATCATCGAAAAGCATATCATCGAAGGCCGGGACCAAAGTTCCGGAGAGATCCTCTCCTCAGCCATGTTGAATGACACCCGGGGCCGGGAAGTGAAAATCTCCGCTTCGCTGATGTGCGCCAACCAGCTTCATCTGCTTGATGACATCAGAAAACTAGCTGAAGCCGATGTCGATATGTTCCACATCGATATTATCGACGGCGATTTCAGCCGCAATATTTCCCTGAACATCGATCATATCGCCGCCTTAAGGTCCCACACCTACCTGCCGATTGATGTTCATCTGATGGTTAAATACCCTGCCTCTTACATCTCCCGCCTGGCGGAAGCCGGCGCGGACATTGTCATCGTCCATCTGGAAAGTGAAGCGGGCATTGACGGCGTTCTTGACGATATCAAAGCCAGAGGGATGAAAGCCGGGCTGGCCATTAATCCCGGGACGCCGGTGGAAAAATTATACCCTTTCCTGGGAAAGATTAGTCTGGTTCTCTTCATGGGTGTCGAACCGGGGTTTAAGGGCAACGAATTTGTTCCTTCCGTCATTGAGCGCATCCGGGCTTTCAGCGAATACGCCCGGGAGCACGCACAGCCGGTTTCCATTATGGTTGACGGCTCGGTCGGGCCAAGAACCCTGCCCCATCTCTACCAGGCGGGAGCGAGGATTTTTGTCGGCGGAACTTCCGGACTGTTTAAAGCCGGAACGTTTAAGGACAATCTCGAGCAGATGAGAAGTTTCTGCTGCTGAATCTTCTTTACAAGCGGGTGCACCAGAACATTGGGTGTGGTTGAGCCGCAGAGGCCCGCAATGGTTCACGTTAAATCTACTAATGGGTAGTTTGGGGTTATTTGATTACGAGATGCGAAATTCCTTCCTTTCAGGCCTTATACCCTTAAAATATCCGGGATTCAACATAATTTAAATTATGTCCAATAAAATTTGAGTTCTAAGAAGTACGTAGGGGAAGTTCTTATCGTCCGTAACTCGCTACATGAGCCTGCTTCAACTGTGCGGCAAATGGAGTATCAATCTTTAACCATTCGTAAGCTCCAAAACGTTGTCCATCCCATTGTTGGATAGCTTCACAGTGTTGACCTAAGAAAGACCCTACGCCAACAACAACTAAATCAAACAACTTTAATGAAACTCCTGTTCCTACCTTTCTCTCATAAACCAAGAAGCGTTCATTATGACTTAATGGTTCTCCAATTTCTGGAACACTTGCCAATTCTTCTCTAATATCGTCCAAGCTTGCAAGAGGTTCTTCTCGTTTTCCCCACGGAAGAAAACCAAATTTTTTTACTCTTTCTGTTCTGGTGTCAAATCCAACAATAACCTCACAAGTAGTACTGCAATGAACATCATACCCATTATACGTTGTGTTACCTACAATGTCTGGGAGATCAAGTTTTGTTTCTGTTGGAATAAAATAATCCTTTCTAATATGAACATTAGGAACTAACTTTACTCTTTCCAAAATCGCCCTATATAATTCATCCCCCATAAAACAATAAAAATTACTACTTTTATATAAAGATTACCCCCAATATTGAGAACTTCCCCCACTATACTTATTTCTTTAAACAAAACCAATGAGAACTCAAATTTTACTCTTCGTCGCTATGCTCCTCGTCGGGGCACGCTCGCCAGATATCTGATAAACAAATTTTAGTCTGGCTCGCTTAAAGCCCCGAGGACTTAACGGCATTTAATTCATTGCGGTCGGTACTTTACAAAGAATTAGTGGGTCTAAAGCCCCTTGGCACCCTCAGCTCAGCCGGAGACCGCGGCCAATCCGGTCCAATTCAATCTTTTTGACCTGATGGGCCCTCTGCAGGAATTCATGGTAGGGAACCGAAACAACTCTCTCTTCCACCAAGAGCTGGTATAGGCCGGGCATGATCTCTTCATAGGCCGGATCTTCTTTCAGCAAATCGCCGGCGAAATGAAACCCTAAATTTTCCGGCTTAAAGCACTCTAAGTTTTGGGCGACGATTGCCTGGTGCTCTGGCGCCGTGGCCCTGATGACTATTTGATCATAGTTCTGCTCCCGGTAGTCCAGCCCGTAAGGGGGGGAAAAATCAACAAAATAAACTTTCCCCTCTTCGTCAGAACAAAAGTACTTAAGGTTGGGGTCCAGGGAGAGGTTTGCTTCCTGTGCCTGCCGCAGGATGCGCACGGCTTTTTTCACCAAAGGCAGCATTTCCCCGACAAGCCTGGCCGGATTTTGGGCCAGCTGGAGGAAATTTTTCCCGTGGTACCGGCAGGTAAAAGACAGTTTGTCATCTTTCCGAGAATGTTCAGCTATCTCCGGAAGGGGAATCCCGGCCTGCCGGATGAGGTAGATATATTCCAAAATCTGCTCATAGAAAAATTGAAGGGAATGTTTGCCGGCCAGGTTTTTAAGGCTGATTTCCTTGATTAAATAAGGAATATCGTTTTGGCATACCAGCGCAAACTTTTTTTTTGTCCGGCTGAACTGACTGATGTCGATTTCTCCTGCTTCTTTAATGTTGACTTCCTCTGCTTTTTTGAGGTTGATTTCCTCTACTTTTTTTGCTTCGGGCCGGGGAGTTTCTGCTGCCTCTTCTCGAATTTCTACTGCCTCTTCCTTCATCCTTACCCTCTTTTTCACAAGGTTTATAAAATTATTGAGCCTCAGTTCCGGAGTGATGCCGAAAGGAGTGATGTTGAAAAATGGCTGAGGGACTTCCTTCTTCCCTTTTCGTGCCCAGGGAAATTATCCGGAGAACCCGGCTGGGAAGCTACCTGCTGGGGCTGCACGAGCGGCTTTATCTTTCAAACGATGACTTGTCTTTGCGGAAACGAGCCGAGCTCGAGGAGATCTGGCAAAAAACTTTTCTCCGGCCGCAAGGGATAGAGGGGCAGAAAAAAGAGCATTTAAAAGAAGATTTGCTCCGGAATCTTCCTGTCGGGAGTTATATCTCTGAGGAAGTAGTTGTCGGACAGGGGATGATTCAGAAAATCGTTCCGGAGATGAATTCCGCTATTGTCATCACTGACCGGAATGTCCATTCCCTCTTCCGGGAATCTTTCGGTTCCGGCATCTTCAACCGGAGCCGGGTTTATCTGATTGATGCCCTCAGCGGAAGGGATTTACAGGAAATCATCACCGCTACTGCGGAGAGCCGGGAAAGCCGTCTCATCGGCATCGGCGGGGGAAGGGTTATGGACATCCTCAAATACGTGCAGATGCAGGCGGGGAATTTCACGATCGCTGTTCCCACCAGTTTAGCGAGCCACGTTTATGCTTCTCCCAAAATTCATTGTCTGCCGGCGATCAAAGAATTAGGCCATGAAAAAACGATTGATGGAACCGTTCCTAATTTGGCTTTGGTCGACACTAATTTCCTTGAAGGGCTCCAGGAAAACAACCCCCGCCTGATCAGAGCTGGATTAGGCGATTTGATGGCTTATACGACGGCGGTTGAGGACTGGAAGCTCGCTGAAAAATATGGCCGGGCTAAAACAAATGAGGTTGTTATTGACATGTGCCGTGGGACGCTTGACTGGCTGGGACAGGTTGACTCCCGCCGGCCGCTGGCGGAATGGATTGCCGATTATGTTTTCCATCAGGTGCTTCTTTGCCATATCACTGGCTGGGTCGGGAGCGCTCCGGCCAGCGGTTCGGAGCATCTCTTTGCCAAGGAGGCAGAGGAAGGTTTTGCCTGCCCGCCCTTGCATGGCGAGCTGGTCGCCCTAGGCTCCCAGCTGATGAGCTATGTGCAGGGAAGAGATAGTCGTGAAATTAGTGAGATTAATCGTTTGGTTGCCCGCCTGGGTTTGCCCCTTTCCCTTGAAGAGATTGGTTTGAGCCCCGAGCAGGCCGTCGCGGCGATGCAGCGCTGCCGGAGTTATGGGATGAAGAAAGGAAGATTTACGGTCGTCGACGTCAAGGAGATGAATGAGGAATATTGCCGGGAAGTGCTGCAGCATTTCTTGGAAGGTGATTATCTTTTGTAATTGTCTTGACAGACATTTGTTTATTGAAAATTGTCCGGGATTAGTGCGGTTTTTGTTATATAGTAACTGACTTAAATATTTATACAAAGTATCAGTTACTATATTCGGAAGACATAACTAATTTGTATAAATAATTATGTCTTCCGTTATAGGAAATTGCTTATTTTGGAATAAGCCGATTTTAAATAACGGTACAGCCCTATTCTCTTTAAAAAGTTCATCAGAGCGTTTTTAATCCTTTGCCAGGAAAAATTCCCTGGTCGGCTATTTTCAAGCTTCTGAAGAAATTCCCAGCAGGACTCATAGTCGTTTTGAATCTTGTTCGGTTTAACCCTTGAATCCAGCTGGAGGAAGGCTTCTATTTTTTCATCAACATGGACAATTCTTAACCCCCCGGCCATCTTAAACAAATTAGATACAGTTGTCTTAGTGAAATAATTGACGTGAGTGATGGTTAAGTATTTTAGAAAGTCTGATTGATGGGAGTAAGGGATGTTTTTAATTCCCGGTACAGCGAGGTACAAAAAAGTTCCTTCTCTCAGGTGTTTTTTTACCTCTTGCAATTCTTTAAGAGGATCGAGAAGATGCTCCAAAACGTGATTGTAGATGACTAAGTAAGGTTTTTTCTTTAGCTGCTTAAGTTTTTCTATCCCCCCTACCTCCAGGCGGACACCTTTCTTTTGGCCAAATCTAACATATTCCTCTCCCAAGTCGAGACCGTAAACCTCGTTTCCCTGTTCCTGAAAATAAGAGAGAATCCCCCCGGCCCCGGCACCAATCTCGACGATAAATTTATCCTTAATTCCCCTTCCCAGCTGTCCTTTTAGAAATTCATAAATTTTTTTCCCCCGCTTCCGTTCGATGCTGAAGAAAGTTTCATTTTCTCCGTCTGCTTCAGCTTGAAGCAGCTCGTATTCGTTGTTATAAAACTGGACGTAAGCTTCCTTATCCAACCGGGGGTTAGCTTGGACCAAACCGCAATTCTGGCAGATAACTACGGATAAGGGGATTCCTCTTCGCTCCTTTTTGGAAAGGACTTTAAAATGGCCGCTCTGGCAGATAGAGCAAGGCGCTTCTTCTGTGGGGTATATCCCTTGAGCTGCTTTCGCCAGCAAAGCCTGCTTCCCGGACAGGGCGGATTCACCTAGATAGACTGTACTCTTATCGTCGTTAATATATCGCTCGCTTAACATTAACCTCACCGACTTTTTTCGCCGGCACGCCGGCATATATCCCATTCTCCTCAACGTCCTTCAGAACGACGCTTCCCGCCCCGATGATGGAATTGTCGCCGATCCGGATCGGGCCAAGGATGGAAACATTGGAGCCGATGATGATATTAGAACCAAGCATGGGAAATTTAGCTCTTTTTTCCGCCAGGGTTTCCTTTTCCCCCTCGACATCTTTTCTTCCGATCACCACGTTAGGCCGGATGAGGCAGTTCTCGCCCATGGTGCAGGCGCCGATGACAATGCCGATATGATGGGGAAATTTGGTCGAATAGGGAACTTTAGCCAGGGGAGAGATATCGCATTTGAAGATGAAAAGAAGCAGTTCCCGCATCAGCTGGGCTAAGGGAAAAATCACCGGCAGGCCGGGTTTCCAAAAGGGGCGGAGGCAGCGGGAAAGGAAAAGCTGGATTGTGCCAATCATTGTTTAATTCACCATTTATTTAATCCATCGTTTATTAACCTACAATTTTCTTTTAAAAACTGCTGGTTTAAATAAGTAATGGTTCTCAGAGATAGGAAGTTCTCAGATTTAATCGCGGGGAAATAGTTTCGGGATAACACAATAGAACACAGGAACGAAAGCCTTTTAAATAATATTGCCGCCGGCCAGTCCATGCCCAAACCAGCCAAAAAAGAGCCGCCTAAACCTTACCTCTCAAAATCACATCCTTCTAAATCAGATCCCCCTAAACCTTATCCATCCAAGCCTTATAAAGATATTTCCATGGCCGAGCTGCGGGAACTTTGCAAGAAAGATTATTATTCCTGGTTCAGCGTCCTGATGCATCATTCGCTGCTCTACGTGACCAGAATTATCTTAAAGACAAATATCACCCCCAACCAAATCACTGCCTTTTGGGTTTTCCTGCAGCTATTTGCTTCCTTCTTGATGGTCTTTGGGACATACAAATTCAACGTCATTGGCGTGCTTCTCTACACGTCCGCCGCCCTGCTGGACTATATCGACGGGCAGCTGGCCAGAATAAAGAAGATCAGAAGCTATCGGGGCATCTTTCTGGAAGAGTTGGGGTTATATTTCGGCGGGCCGATCTTTTTCCTCTGCCTGTCGCTCGGCACGTCCCTCGCTTACGACGACTATCTGTATCTTATCCTCGGGCTAGTTGCCGCTTTCAGCATTCTTTACAGCCAACTGGCGATCACTGATCCTTTTTATTACGCAAAGGATATGAGAAAAAAAGTCTTAATCATTAAAGAAAAGCTGTCCACCCGGCCCAAAAGCCAGAAATTAATCAATCTTTTCCTCATTTTCCGGAGGAGCAATCCTTTGAATCTGATGACTCTCCTGATCCTGGTCAACCTGCCCCAATGGGCTATTTTTGTTTATACTCCCATCTATCTTTTGAAAATGCTGCGGGTGATCTACGTGCAGTTAAAGATGTTGGGCCGTTTTGACAAAGGAATGAAACTGAAAATAAAGAAGAGCTAAAATGAAAAAGAGCTAAAATGAAGGCTCCCAATACTTATCTGAATATATATTTCAACACGCCTTTGAAAGCTTTTTATGTCTCTTTCTTCCAGCAGGCTTAAATACTTTTTAGCCGCCGAAAATTTCCCATGAGCCAGTCGAGCCAGCCAAAGAGAGCCCAGTCAATGGGAGTCGCTACTTTTTACATGATGGTTTCCGAACTGGTTTTCATCCTTTCCAACTATCTTTTACACATTATCTTAGCCCGGCAATTGGGAGTGGAAATGTACGGTATTTTCGGCCTGCTGATGTCCCTCTATCTCTTCAACCGCGCTTTTCTCAATACCGGGATACCTAAAGCGGTGGCCAAATTCCTTTCCGAGACAAAGGTTAACGCACAATCACTGATCAAAACTTCCTTCCGGCTGCAGGTTATTTTAGGTATTTCTCTTTCTTTAATCTATATCCTCTCTGCCGGATTCCTGGCTTCCTTTCTCAAAGAGCCCCTGCTGAAAGGTTACCTGATCCTTTTAGGGGTAATCGTTTTTCCTTTGGCTCTCAATTCTCTCTATCCCAACGGTTATCTTAACGGACTGCGTCTTTTCCGGCAGCAGTTCATCCTCAGGGTCGGCTATCCCTTCCTGAGAATGATCTTGGTCGTCGTTTTGGTTTTTCTGGGATTCCAGCTTTGGGGGGTTTTAACCGGTTATTTGTTAGCCGCCGTCGTTTCTTTTCTGGCCGGCGCCTGGCTTCTGCAGCGGAACCTGCCCCAGAAAAGCGGTCCGGCGCGGGCTTTTAGCTCGGGAAGAACTTTCGGATGGGTTGAAATCTTAAAATTTTCCCTGCCGGTCACGGTTGCTGCCCTGGCTCTGACCTTAGTGAGAAATCTTAACACTTTTTTAGTCAAATATTTTCTGGTGAGCAACGAATTGATGGGCTACTATACAGCCGCTTTGACCCTTTCCCAGTTCCCTTTCATGGTCTTTTCCGTTGTGGCCATCACTTTAATGCCCTCCGTCTCCCGGGCTTTCTCGGCGGGAAAAGTTGAGCAGGCAAAGAAATATCTTTCCGGCTCGCTGCGTTACCTTCTGCTGCTTCTTTTCCCCTGCCTGGCCCTGATTACAGCCACCTCGGAAAAATTAGTCGTCTTATTTTATCCGCCGGATTATCTTCCGGCGGCGCCGGTTTTTACCCTTCTGGCTTTAGGCTCCGGCGCCCTGGCTGTCTTTACCCTGCTGGCTTCAGTGATTACCGGCAGCGGCCGGCCGAAAGTGGAAATGGGCATGACCATCATCATTTTAGCCGCCCTGTTTTTGATCAGCTGGCTGTTAATTCCTAAACTAGGCTTAATCGGGGCGGCCTGGTCCTTCCTGTCAGCTGCTTTAATCGCCCTGCTGGCCGCTCTGGCCTACACGTATGGGAAATGGAAAACCCTGGTTGGTCTTTCTTCTTTCCTGAAAATAACCGCTCTCTCTCTGTTAATTTTTATCCTGGCTTCTTTCTGGCAATACTCGGGAATACTTTTACTGGTGAATTACTTCGCTTTGTTTTCAATCTACCTGCTATTTTTGTACTTATTTGGGGAGATCAGGAAGGAAGATTGGCTTTTTGTTCAGAAAATTTTTAAACGCAGAGCGAAAACAGGAGAAAAGGGAGAGAAAAGAGTGGAGTGATGAAACTTCCGTCAATAAAAACCATTCGTGAACAAACCCAAACTAAAAGATGGGGTTATGAAAGAGTTTTAGATTACTTTGCCAATTATATTGTTAAACTAGCCCTCCTTTTGAAGGTTACTCCTACCCAGCTGACTTTTTTCTGGGTCATCTTCCAGTTTTTTATCCCCCTGCTTTTCCTGAGCGGGGAATACCGCTACTTCGTCCTGGGGATTGTCCTTTTCCAGCTGATGTTTGTCCTTGACCTGTCGGACGGGAAACTCTACCGCTATCACCATCCCCAACGCCCGCTGCGGAAGAAGCTTTTCCCGAAATATCTTGATCAGCTGGGGCACTATGTCAACAATCCTTTCCTCTTCGTCTGCTTAGGTATAGGCACTTCCCTCCGCTTCGGCCCCCTCTACCTGATTTTTGGTTTCGCTGCCGCTCTTTTTTATCTGCTTAACAAGGCGATTACTCTAAACCCGGCCTGGTATTCGAAGACCGAAGAGGAAAGAAACAAGGTTTTTGAGCTGATGCAGCAGTCGGCTCTCCGCTCCGGATCGCTGACGGGGCGGTTTAACTGGAAACAGCGGCTCTTTGACTTCTTCCGGGTCGAGCATCTGGGGAACCTGCTTTTTTTTGGAATAATTTTTGATCTGCCTCATTACACTTTAATTGCCTATTCCCTGGTCAACTTTTTAGAATTTTTGAGGAAACTGCTCAGCCAGTCCCTCAGTCTGCTGAAGGAAGATCGGGAGAGGAATTAGCTTTTGTTTGAAATTGCCCTACGCCCGCTAAAAGCAATTGGTTTATAAAGTTTAGGATTTTAATTTAATCAGATGGAAGAAAAACAAATCACCACAATGAAAGAAGCTCAGAAATCACTCAAATTTTTTGCTGAGCGTAACAATTGGAAAGATGTGCCAAGTGTTGATAAGTTTGACCATTTACATGAAGAACTTGTTGAAATGTCACAACATTTGAGATATAAATCAGAAGAAGAACGCAAAAAATTTGTAGAGGAAAATAAAGATATTTTTGTTGATGGGATAGGAGATTTGTTTTTCGGCACTTGTCGCCTTGCGAATCAACTTGATGTTGATATTGAAGAAGCGTTTAATCTTGTTAAAAAAGAAATTCTAGCAAAATATAATCATAAAAATCCTGAAAATAATCTTGTTAAAAAATAGGCGGGCTTTGGGCAACTTTTCTCACTCCTTCGGGATGAGGCGGCACATTGCACTCTCACCTCCGGCTTGGCTCACTTAACAGCGACGCATACGTTTATGCTTTTTACCTCTTGCTCAGCCAGCCGGCTTTTTCATCATTCAACCAGCCAACACTTCCACGATTTGCCCAACCAGAGCAGAACCAGCCAGATTCCCCTTAATTAATTCTAAGGAATGGCTTTCAGTATTGTATTTGATGACCGTCAGATGCTCATTCCCGGCCAACTCTAAGTCCATTAAAGTGTCCTGCCAGACCTTCTTCTGCTCGAGATAGACAGAGAACAATTTCGGGTTCTCAGCCAGAGTCGTCTGCTCCCGTTCTTCCATCCTCCGGCGGGCGGCTTCGTCAGAGCAGCTCATCTCGATGAGGAGGACTTCCGTTCCTAAATATTTGGCCAGGTCATAGAAGCACTGCCTCAAGTCATTGGTCTTTAAATTAGCGTCGAGGAGGGAGCCGAAGCCGAGATGATGGTTCTTTTCAATCTCCTCGATGGCCAGGGCCAGCATTTTAGGCGTATCTTTGCGGGAATAAGTAGTAATGCCCAGCTGCTCCCGGAACTGGCCCAGGTTGATCAAACGGTAACCAGCCAGCTTTTCCTTCAGTTTCTTTGAATGGAAGGTCTTGCCCGAGCCGGACAAGCCGCAGGTGATAATCAGGGGTTTCATCTGACGAAAACCTCCTCGCCCCTCTTAAGGCTGTCAACGATCATCCGGGAGATCTCCGGGCGCATGAACCAGGCTGGCGGCAGTTCTCCCCGCTCCAGCATCTCCCTGGCCTGCGTCCCGCTGATTTGCCGCTTGTCCTCTTCCGGATGGTCAGGGGAATCTTTTTCATGGATATATTTGTCCAGCTTCCCGGAATAAAAAACCTGGTCGAAGAAAATCGGCTTGATCCCCAAGTCAGGAAACCGCTGGTAGATGGTGTGCGCCGCTTTAGGGTGGTAAAAATTGCCGACGCCGGTATGGTCCCGGCCGACAATAAAGTGGCTGCAGCCGAAATTCTTCCGGCAAAGGGCGGTGAATAAGGATTCCCGCGGCCCGGCGTAGCGGGAATAGCTGCAGAAAGTGCCGAAAACGACCTTGTCCTTTGGATAAAAATCTTTTTTCATCATTTCATATGATTTGATGATGTAAGAGGCATGGAAATCACCTTTTTTCTTTTTCCCGACGATGGGATGGACAAACAAGCCGTCGCCGTGCTCTTTCTCCAGGGCTCGGAGCTGGAGGAATTCATGGCTGCGGTGGATGACGTTGCGGGTATGGAAACCGACGACTTTAGCCCAGCCTCTTTCCTCGAAAACTCTCCGAGTTTGCCGGGGAGTCAGCTGATACTCTTTGAACTCAGCCTTCCTCCGCCGGAGCAAATCAATCTTCCCGGCCAGGAAGACCGGGTTCAGGCTCCTAATCATCCTGACGCCGGGATGCTCGTCGTTTTCCGTGCCGTACATCTTTCCTGCCATCTCCTGCCGGTCAAAATAATATTTTTCTTCCAGGTGGAGGATGGCCATGGCTTCGTTCTCTCCGTCGACCAGAAGCACGTCCTTTCCCAGGGAAAGTTTCGCTGCTTCTTCCTCAGGAACATCTAAGATAATGGGAATCGGCCAGACAATCCCGCTGGCCAGCCGCATGTTGTCCAGGACATTTTGCAGGTCTTCTTTGCCTAAGAAACCTTCAATCGGGCTGTAGGCGCCTATGGCAATCTGCTCAACATCCATCTGGGCGGTTTCCGGAAGGGTCAGCCGGGGCAGGGAATTGAGGGATTCCGGCTCGGGCGGTTTTTTCAGAACGCGGTTGACTAATCTGCCCCCGTGGGGCGGGATCAAAGAGGAAGAGACTTCCTGATCAAGAAGATAATTATTTTTTTCCAGAGCTTCAGTGAAACAATCCGGCACCGGTTCAGCTTTCTTTCCCTGCCGGGTCAGGAGCTGGGAATGCCGAATCAGCTTGTTAAGCATATTGATGCATTCCATGGGATATTTGCCGATGGCGGTTTCGGCGGCCAGCGTCAGCCCGGCAGCTCCGTCGACGATTGTCCGCATGATGTCATGAACTTCCGCCCGGGTCGGTTTCTTTTTTTCAATCATTGTCTCCAGAAGGTTGGTGGCGACAAAAACACCCACCCCTTCCTTCCGGGCTTTCCTGATGATGATGTTCTGAGTGAAGGGAATCTTTTCCACGGGGATCTCCTTGCTCAGGTCTCCCCGGTCGATGAGAAGGTAATCAGATTTGCGGATGATTTCATCCAGGTTCTCCAGCGCCTCGATGCATTCGATCTTGGAAATGATCTTCATCGTGTTCTGCGTCGCCTGCCTGACTTCATCGACGGCCTTTCCCGAGCGGATGAAAGAGGCGGCGATGTAGCCGATGCCTTCCTGCAGGCCTAACTGGATGGATTGGAAGTCTTTCTCGGACAAGGTCGGCAGAGAGACCTTTTTTTCCGTTCCGCAGACCAGGCTGACCGCTTTGTTGCTGTCCATGATACCTTTAGTGATGGCTTTGGCAAGAATGTAGCCCTGATTAAGGGTGGAAGTGTCGGAAACCCTCAAGCTCAGGGTGTCAAAGTCAATGTAAACAAGGTCGCCTTCTTCCAGCTGCCGGACCGCCTGGCCCGGCTTTAAGGAGAGCTTAGTTTTATCGCCGACAACCGGTTCGGCGTAGATCTTCACTTCGTCGTTTTCCTCGAGTTCAAGGGAGCCGGAAGCCAGCTCACCGGACCGGATCTGCGATCCTTCCGTGTCGATGATGAAAGCCAGGCCGGCCTTCTTTGCCAGGCCGATGAAATATTTTAAGTCTTCCAGGGAAGAATGGGACATATTGATGCGGACGAAATCCACTCCTTTGTCTTTGATCGTCCGCAGGTCTTCTTCTTTATTGCAGGAAGGGCCTAAGGTGACGATGATTTTGATTGTTTCCTCTGGGTGCATACCCAACAGCTTGCTGTGACCATCGATGTCAGAGGAAACACCAAAAACACAATCACTTTTGGGATGACTAGCGCATACCCCGCAGCTTGCTGCGATTGGGTTTTTGATTTTTTGATCAGCCACTTTTTTTGCTGCCTCCTGACTTTTTTTTGCTGCTTCCCTTCTCTTTCTCTAAAACAAGTTTAAATCAAGGTTTAAATAGGTTATGGAATTTGGATTTTTTTACTCTTAGGGATATACCTGTTTAATCAAATCGAATAATTTAAATATATCCCGCAGATTAAACACTATCGCGGTTAATCTTTATCTGCAAGAATCAAGTCTACTACTTTCATAAAATCAGGTTCTTCTACGAGATGAGTTATACGTTCATCTCCAGCCTCAAATAATTCTTTCATCTTTTTGCTCGGGTTAAAGCAAATTCTCTTTTTTGAGGATTTTAGTAGTGGAAGATCAGAGTAGCCGTCTCCTACACCAATACTGTTCTCAGGAGGTATTGAGAGGCGTTCTTGAACGTATTTTACAATATAATATTTTACGTCATCAGTAAGGACACTTCTTTCAATGACTTCGCCAGTTAATTTTCTATCTTTTTCACCCAAAACGTTGCAGTAAATTTCATCAACGCCAAGATCTTTACAGATTGGAGTTACTAAGTGACTAAAGCCTGAAGATATCGCAAGAATGTAATAACCGGCTTCTTTTAACTTAACAAGTCCATTTTTAACATTCTTTATCAGAGCTATGCTCGGTAATAAAGATTCTATTTTTTTTACCGATAGGCCTTTCAATAGCCGAGCACTCTCTAAAATAGCTTCTTGCATACTTAAATTACCTTCTATTTGCTTTGTAATAAAACCAAATACAGCTTTCTCTCTTCCAACAAGGTTTGCGAGTTCTACTGTTGTATGGTTAACAGTAAAAATACGATTGACATCAAAAGCGACGAGTTTTCTTCTATTACTTTCAGGAACTGGCAAAAATTCCGTGTCAGAGAAGATTGGAAAATCCTCACTCTTTTTTATTACTTGATTTAGTCCAAGTTGAGTCAGAAAGTGTTGTTTCGTATGTTTTGTTGTCTCATAGGAATTTACGAAAATTCCGCCGGTAATAATCCCTTTTGAATCTTTTAAGAACATAAAAAAAGTATTCCCCTCAGCAGGGTTTTCGATTAGAGCAACATTGAATGGAATGGGAGATTTTCGCAGCTCTATATTCTGATATTGAATAGTTATCCCCCGTGCACGAGTACAGACTTCTTTAAGCTCTTCCTTAATGAATTCTTTATTTTTATACCTCTCTTGTAAGCGATAGGACAAACTTTCTATTCGGTACGGTGAAAGGCAGAATAATGAAAAATTATTGTCCTGTATCTTCGCTGTAAGCACTTCAACATACGCGGCTTCTTGTGCATTAGTGCACAATGCAAGTGTGTATGCATAGTGTGGAAAATCGCAACCAAAGTAATACGCAGTTGCATTTTTAAGATTAAATGCTAACTTTTTATAGAGATCTTCCGCAGTGAGGTACGTTACTGAAGCACCGGTTGGTTTTATTATTTTCTCAAAGAAAGCTTTAGCATCTGAAATAAAAAGGTTTAATTCATCAATGTCTTTGGTAAACTCCTGCTTTTGCACAAACAATGCTTCTTGGATACCCCGAAGATTAAGGATATAGTTGGATTTAATGGTTTTAGTGACAATGCCTCGCTCTTGTAGAATCTTCAGCTGGGTGAATAAGTTTGATTTTTGGATAAATACTTTTGTTTGCTGCAGATATGCCTTTTCTAAAGAGATAGGGTTTGTCGGTAAATGTTGTTCCTGAAGGGAATACATAAGATGAAGAAGGGTAGCTTGCTGTGCCGTCAGTTTGAGCCATTTGGCTAATTTACTAATCATAATTCTACTTTTGAGTAGTTATTTAAAAATGTTTCTATGATTATAACTATACCTTCATACTATCTATGGGTGGTATTATCATACAGGAGTCTATGACCCTAAACTCTTAAGCAGTTCAAGAAAGCTTCACGTTCTTCGCTTTTAATATATTGTTTTCTCTGTTCCATCATGAAACAAAAAGTACTTCCAATCAGTCTTGTCTCTTCGGATTTAAACGGAACGTTAGTGCATCAACACACCATGAGTGATATGATTCGACAGTACATCGGTGAAGAAAAGTTTAGGGAAGCAGATGCTGTTTTTAAGAAACAAACTTCCGGCATGGCATCGATGGAAGAAGCTTTTTCTAATGCTGGCCCGTTAACTAAAGGCCTTACACTACGGCAAGCAATAGATTATACAAAGACACGTATGGAATATGTTACAGGTTTTTTTGATTTTGTCAATGCATTAGGGATGAGGAGCATTCCCTTTGTCATCAATTCCACCGGATACTCTGTTACTTTCTATTCTATTCGGGAACAAATTGGATTTTACAGAATTAATGGCTTTATTGGAAATTATTTGAAATTTGGTTGGGATGGTGATGTCCAAGCTACGTTAAATGAGGTTGAATTGGAAAAAATTGTCCGAGATTATTTCAACAATAGTGAAGCAACGAGAAGTGGTATTTATGACTCTCTTCAAGCCACCGGCATAATAGAATTAGGCATCGTTGATGAGACTGCAAAAGCTCTGTTGGTTGTCGAATATGCACAAAAATATTTCCCCGAAATATCATCAGCACAAATTGCTCATATTGGGGACACTATGGGGGATAGTGGTGGAATTCTTGGAATAGCAGAAAAGGGAGGTATAGGAATAGCTTTTAATTATAACAAACCATTACAGGATTTTCTTGAGGAAAAAGTACTGGCAAACCCAGATCTGCGGGAACGTATCTATTATATTGATGCTAAAGGACCATCATCGGATCTTAGGCATCTACTTCCTCTTTTGTCACCATAAGAACCGGTTTCTGTGTAAATCACCGTTTTCGTGTGTGGAATTTGTTTACGGCCGAAGGTTCTCGTCATAATTTTCAATAATCATTCTCCTCATCTCTTTTTAATTATTTCCTCTTAATCATTTTCCTAGGGTTTACTTCCTCATCATATCCGCTAAAAAGCCGAAGACGATCACTTGCAGCCCGACTAGGATTAGGAGCATGCTGAGGATGGTGGACGGGATCTTCCCAATGTAGCCCAAAGTTAGGAAACGATAAATCAGCCAGACCCCAATGGTCAATCCCAGAGCGAACAGGGCCAGCCCAATGCGGCCAAAAAACATCAGGGGCTCGTAATCCCGGTAAATCCTTAAGATGTTAATCCAGGCCTTGAGGGCGTATTGGAAGGGGTTTTTAAAAAGGCGGCTTTCCCTTGTTCTTCGGGCGGTGATGGGTATTTCAGTAATCCGGAATCCCTGCTTGGCGGCCTTGATGATCTGCTCCTGCGTGTAAGTGAAAGTGTTGATATAACTTATTTCCCGAGCGACTTCCGCCGTGAAGGCCCGGAAGCCGGTCGTCGAGTCGGTGATTCTCGTCCGGGTCAGCGAACTTAAAGCTTTAGAGAAAGCGACATTTCCGAGCTTTTTCAGGAGAGGCATGGACTGGATTCTCCCGCGGAAACGGCTTCCCAGGACCAAATCATAACCTTCTTCAACTTTTTCAATCATTTGGGGGATATGCTGGGGGAGATACTGCCCGTCAGCGTCGGTATGAATAATAATCTCCGCTTTCAGTCTGAGGCATTCTCCCATCTCGCTGCGGAAGGCCTCGGCTAGGCCCCGGTTCCGGCGGTGGGATAGGACAATGGCCCCCGACAGCCGGGCGATTTCCGCCGTCCTGTCCCGAGAGCCGTCATCTAGGACTAAGATTCGCCAGTGATAAGGGGAATCTTTCATCACTTCCTTAATCTCACTAATCACTCTGGGGAGGGTCTGCTCTTCATTGTAAGCAGGGATAGAAATAATTACTTTCCTTTTCCGGCTCTTTTTCATCATCGGCATCGGGAAGGAAGCAGGAGCCTGGCTTAAAAGGTTTGTGATATTATAGTCTTGAATTATGATGGCCGGGCGGAATGTTCGCTCTCCCAACTTTTCGGTCGGGACGTTTTTTTCAGAAACGTTTAAAAACAAGGGAGGTAATTTCCCAGAATCATGGGTGGAAAGAAAAAGAAACCCCAAGAAGCAGCTTTGCCTGAAACTTCTTTTGGGAAAGATGAGAACACAGAGAAACCAAGCGCCGAGAAACCGGAAGAGAAAGAAGTAAAGAAAAAACCGGTTGTTAAGGCGGTTCTCGGCGGAGAGAAGGCCATCACCGAATCCTCGGATGAGGCAAGGGAATTCTATAACCAGTCCCGGTTCGGCTCCCTGGCAGAAAACGGGAGCCTCGAACTGTCGCTCCTGGAAGCCCTTTACCTGATGGAAAAAGGCCGCCTGGAAGTCAGGAGCGATGCCGGAAAGATACTAACCTTTGAGGCTTTCCTGAAAAAGGCGCGCAAAGTCGAGCCCAATTTCTGGATCCGGTACTGTGTCTTCAAGGATATGAGAAACCGGGGTTATATCATCAAGACCGCCCTGAAATTCGGCGCCGATTTCCGGGTTTATGAGCGGGGCATCAAGCCGGGGGAGGACCATGCTAAATGGATTGTCTTTCCGGTGCATGAAGGCAGCACTCTGACCTGGCATGAATTCTCAGCCAAGAACCGGGTGGCGCACAGCACCAAGAAAAGGCTGCTGATCGGGTGCGTCGATGAAGAAGCCGATGTGACTTACTGGGAGATTAAATGGGTGAGGCCCTGATGACTGCCTGGGCGGACGATAAAGACCGTTAACTTCAATTTTTTGGCCACCTTTGACCTTCTTGTGCTGACGTTCTTTTGGATAAACTTTGAGATTGGCACCTACGCTAAACGACGTAAAAAAGGTAGAATTATTAACGAGGAGGGGGCGTTTTACTTATATACAGGCAACAAATTCACCAGTCTTTTCTCTACGTTCTTTATAGTGTTCAAAAATCTTTGATGTCAATTCGCCTAGTTCCTCATCGCTGACGGTACTCCATTGCATGAATGTGGTATTAGTAGGAGTAGAAGTTACAATTTGGACTCCCTTTACACAGTCCCTTATTTTTTCTGAAGCCAAATAACTTACATTAGTAACGCCAGGAAATGTTAATCTTTCTTCTGGGACAAAACTGGTATTAGTAATACCAGGATACGTTGATAATTCTCGGGCAAGTGAGTCAATAGTAAGGTGTCTTGCGGATATTCCACTTTGTTCACCATAGTAGGCTTTATAATCTGGTTTATCGGAAAATGCTTCGTATTCCCAAGAGTTCCATCTACCATTAGATCCGTACCGAAGCTTCCTAATGTGATATTTTAAATGAACCATTTTTAACCCCTAACACCCCTAAAAACACCCCCATTTATAAATCTTTCGTCTTTCTCAAGTGGTACTCGCAACTTCCCAATATCCCCCTTTCGCTCCGCCAATTCTTTTAATACGTCTTTCCTTTCTTAGGATGGCAAGTTGCTTTTCTACCGCCCTCTGTGAAATTCCAATAATTGTAGCCATCTCTCGTGCAGAAATAGATTTATTCTCTTTAATTAAAGCCAAAATTTTCTCCGAACTTTTCTCCGAACCATCTCCGAACTTTACACCGCCCATAACTTCGAACTTCCTATCAAAGACTACCAAAAACCCGCTTTTGAGCTTCTTAAACTCAACTTTAACCTTTTCTTCTTTACAAGCGTCATGAATCCTTTTAATTCCAGACCCCCAACGCTCAATATCTTTGCTCAAATAAAGTGTATTGGCTATTAGCGGATTTCTCAAAATTGATCTTTCAGTCCCGGTAAAGAAATCTCTTGGATCATAACCCTCCGGAAATAATCCTGGATTGTAAATCTCTACCCTGTCTTTGAAGATGGCAACTTCATTGCCTTTCCTGTTTTCATAATCCCTATGGCAGAGAGAGTTTACTAATGATTCTGTAATCGCTCTAATGGGAATTTCGGGAATTTCTTTCCGAATACGCTCTTTCAGTTCAGCCCGCCAATTGATATGTTCTTTAATGTATGATTCAGACTGTTGTAGCAATTGAAAAATATTTCCCTTAAACTGCCGAATATCTAGAAAAGTCAGTTTATCAGTTCCTGCAAATACCGCTGCCTGTACTTCGTGTTGGTTTTCATCGCAAAACAAGACTTCAGCGGCTTTCAGTAATTTTCCATCTTTCAACAAGCCTAACTTGTTCAGTACCGCTTTCGCATTGGTAAACTTGAAATCTATTCGTTTTGCTGCATTTGCTCTCTCAACAAAATCTCTCAGTGTTTCTTCATTAACGTCTTTCGGATTTTTCTCAGAAATTTCTTCTTCCCATAGGATTCTGTTTTTCTTCAAAATCAGCTTTTCTAACTCTTGCGAGCTAATCTTTTTGTCTTCATCTCCGACGCGGATATACGCTCTTCCAAAAGCATAATAGGGAACGTGTTCTCCAGAAAACTCAACCTGAACACATTTCTTTCCTTCCAAATGTACTTCATTAATCTTAGGAAATATTTTTGGTTCAATATTGTCAGAGATAGTCTTGGATATATCCCGCATGGTCTTCTCGGCGACAAATTGACCAATTACTTCTCCATTCGGCTTAACACCAAAATACAGCTCTCCTTTCTGATGCTTATTGAGAATAGAAACTATTGAGATTATCGCCTCTTTCAGTTCGGATGTTGATGTCTTTAACTCAAGTATTTCTGATTCCGAGAAATGTGTCGCATTTCTGGAACCGAAAATCCGCAGATTTTCTTGTTCTTTCATTTCAGCCTCTTTTCAATAGAAAAGCACGCCCCACCTTAAAAAGATTACTACCACTTTCAACGCCCCTCCTCGCCTTACTAACGAAAAACTTAACTCAACCTAATGCTACGGTGTCAATCTCTACATCCGGTGGCAAAAAACTTCGTCGCTGATGCTCCGACCTTCACATAAAGTGGAGGAGAGTCAATTGTTAACTTGACTGTGCCCCCCACCCACAAATTATTTAAACTTCTCCCTCTCCTGTGCTTTGATGGACGCTCCGAACAAGATTAATGTTATGGATAAAATCATCAGCTTTCTCCAGTCGAACGGCCCTTCCCTGCCCGTTAAAGTCGCTAAAGCCATCGGCAGCAATATTCTCCTGGCTTCCGCCCTTCTTTCTGATTTAGTCTCCCAGGGAAAGGTCAGGGTTTCCTGCCTGAAAGTCGGCGGTTCGCCTTTATATTACCTGCCGCCGCAGAAGGAAAGGCTCTACCAGTTCGCCGCCGGCAACCTTAACCCGAAAGATCTGCAGGTCCTGCAGACGCTCAAAGAGAAGAAAGTCCTGCGGGAAGCCCAGGCTGACCTGCTGACCAAGGTTTCCCTGCGCTCCCTGAAAGATTTTGCTGTCCCCCTGCACGTTACTGCCAACGGGACGAAAGAGCTTTTCTGGAAATGGCATCTCCTGCCGGAAAAGGAAACCAATGAAATAATCATGCAGCAGGTTTTGCCGGCCGAGGAGCCGCTCAGGCCGGCTTCCCGGCTGCCGGCCCAGGCAGCGGAAGAATCGGCCAAAGCCGTTCTCCCATCGCCCAGTTCTGCGGTGGCGGAAAAAATCGAGGAAGAGAGAGCTCAGGAGGAGGTCCGAAGGGAAGAAACAAAAAAAGAGGAGATTGCCAAAGAAGAGCCGGTTAAATGGGAGAAAAGATTTTTCTTACAGAAAGTCAGGGAGAAAGTCGCCCGGAAAAAGAAAACCGATGAGTTTTTCCCTCAGATTGAAGCCCTCTTCAGCCGGCTGAAGATAAACATCGAGCAGAAGGAGACCCTCCGGAAGAATGCCGAGATGAATTTTATCTTAAAAGTTCCGACGGCAGTCGGCCGAATGACTTATTTCTGCAAGGCCAAGCAGAAGAAAAGGTGCGACGAGAAGGACCTCTCCTCAGCTTACATGGAAGCCCAGGTGAAAAAGCTGCCCTTATTGTTTTTGTATACCCAGGAGCTGGGCAAGAAAGCCGAAGAGATGCTGGAATCGGGCGCCTTTGAAAATACCGTAGTCCGGAAAGTGGAATAAAATGGGCCTTCAATTCAAAGACCTGGTGGTCAAACGGGAAATTGAAATAAAGGATCTTAAAGGTAAAGTGCTGGCCGTCGATGCCTACAATTACCTTTACCAGTTCCTGACGACCATTCGGGGCGCCGACGGTTCAGCCCTGACTGACCGGCACGGCAACATCACTTCCCATCTGATCGGACTCTTCAACCGAACCACTGCCCTGATGGAGCAGGGCCTGAAATTAGTCTTTGTCTTCGACGGCAAACCGCCGGAGATTAAACTGAAGACCTGGGAGAAAAGGACGGCGGTCAAGAAGGAAGCGCTCCTGAAATTAAAAGAAGCAGAGAAAGCCGGCGACATTGAAGGAATGAAAAAATTTGCTTCCCGGACGGCCGTCCTGACTAAAGAGATGCTGGCGGACGCCCAGAAAGTGATTGCTGCCCTAGGCCTGCCCATCGTCCAGGCCCCTTCCGAAGGGGAGGCGCAGGCGGCTTACATGGCCAAGAAGAAGGACGCTTATGCTTCCCTCTCCCAGGATTACGACAACCTGATTTTTGGCTGCCCCCTCCTAATCAGGAACCTTTCCATCACCGGGAAAAGAAAGAGAGCGGGCCGGCTGGCTTTCCAGACAGTCAAGCCAGAGATGATCTCTTTGAAGGAAGTATTGAGCCATCTTGAGTTAAATTTAGACCAGCTGATTGTTTTGGCCATCTTGGTCGGCACGGATTACAATCCCGGCGGGGTCAAGGGAATCGGGCCGAAGACAGCCTTGAAATTAGTAAAAAAGCAGGGAAAAGAATTTGAGGCTGTTTTTGACGCCGTTAAGTGGAAAGAACATTATCCTGAGCTGGATTGGAAAAAAATATTTAATACTGTTAAAAATATGCCGGTGACTGATGATTATTCTTTAGAATGGAAAAAGATTGATGAAGAAGAGCTGATTGAGCTATTGGTGAGAAAACATGATTTCAGTGAAGAGAGAGTGAGGGGTAAATTGGAGAGATTAAAGTCTGAACAAGGCAAGCTGAAGCAGAAAGGGTTAGGTAATTTTTTTTAGTGTTGCCAATTCCAATACGGGAAGAAATGTGATGAAAGCTGCGAAATATTTGATTTAATGCTTACAGATATAAATCATAAGGAGAAAACTCATTGATTTGGTAACAAGGGAGATAACGACTCACGACGTACCCCACGCGCACGGCCGCGACTATCTACGTTGCGAACATTGGCACTGAAGTCAGAGTTGTCGTGGAAACTACCCAGCCACGACGCCCGCCCCAACGCACCTTGTTGTGCATGTTCTCGAACATATTCAGGATTTAACACAAAAATTTTAGTTTCTGAAATTCCTGCATCGGCAAGCATTTTCATATTGGCAGCGAATTCTGCCGCCGGACCATAGACTCGCTGCGCTAACTTTTGCTGTTCTGTGTTTAGTTTCTCCCATTCCCGAGGATCGAGAGCAAGGTGTCTCCATTCAGTTTCGTCTCCGGATAATTTTAATTCCGTGAGATCAATCAAAACCGTATCTGATGCTTTCAATGCTCGCTGCGTTTCTTCAGCAGAAGGATGATAGTTTCCATCACGCCGCAACTGCTCACAATAAGTATCAATAGTAGAATCCTGAAATAAGGGATTATTTGCACCTCGTGTCATTGCTAAGGTAGGGGTTTTCTTTTCACCTTGAAGAAAATAGACTTCGCCATCGGCAGTGTGAAACCACTGTGAACGTAATTCGTGGTTTGTTCGTCGTTCTGTCGTTAATTGATCAACGTGAAGTATAGTTTCTGGACGAAGTAATTTGTATGTTTCCTGCAATGAACCAACAACGCTTTCAATAGTCATTCTAAGTCTCCGTGAGCTTATTTTGGAGTTAAAAGAGGGGGTGATTTATAAATTTTTTGGTTGGCTTACCACTTTTAAGTGATTCTTACAAATGACATAAAAGAGGCAAATGATAAATTTAATATTTATAAATGGAGAGCTGTTTTTGAGTTTGCTTCGTGTTCATGCAGGCTAGTAATCTGAAGGGTGGGGTTTTAGACCCGGCGCAATTTCCCATAACATTATCACCACATTTATCGATATTCCCCCAAAACTCTTTTGATGACATCTTAATTTACATCCCTCTAGAAAATGGCTATTTGAATACAATAATCTATTTATAATCTCACCGTCTCTTGATATTTTTAATGAAAGAAGTAGAGGGATACGAAGGCTTGGTTCTTGTCTCGGATAGCCCCCATATCAGCCGGTTAGTGGCCGAGATGCGTGATGCAAAGATACAGCAGGACGGGCACCGGTTTAGGCATAATGCCTATGAAATCGGCCGTTTTCTGGCTTATGAAACCGAGAAGAGGGAAGATTTTAAAAGAACTAATCTGGAAGTCAAAACAACCATGGGAACGGCAAAACATACCTTACGGTCAGAAGATCCTATCATTCTCAACATCCTGCGGGCGGCAAATCCTCTAGTGGCCGGAGCAGAGGAAGTGTTTCGTGAATCTCCCGTGGCTTTTCTCGACGCTAAACGGAAAGAAGGAACTTACCATCCAGCTGAATGCCGCATCGATATAGAGTTGCAGTACGCCAGTATTCCGGTTGCTTCATTTGAGGGAAGAGTCTTATTAATCCCCGACATTATGCTGGCCAGCGGCTCCAGCCTGGTTGAAGCTTATCAGTTCTTAACTAAAAAGCATGGCCGGCCCCGGCAGGTAGCCGTCAATTCAGTCATTGCCGCCAGGCCGGGAATCGAGCAGGTCATTAAAAAGATACCCCACTGCCGGATATATGCCGCGGCAATCGACGATGAACTAAATGAGAATGCCTATATCGTTCCCGGGTTAGGAGATGCCGGCGATCTCTGCTATAACGAATCAGGGAAGAGCTTTCTCGATAATTTTATATAATCAAAACTTATTCTCTTTGGTATGCTCGCCGCCCAGACGGACCTGAAACAGGCAGAAAAAGTCAAAGAATTCCTTAAAGCACGCCACCTGATTAATCCTGACTACCTCCCCGTCAAGGAATTTGGTTACATCTATTTCCCTCTCGCCGAAAAGGCTGAAGCCGGGAAAAGGGAGGGTCTTCCCCGGCGAGTCCCTCAGGCCAGGATAATCAACACCAAATTCTCTTTCCCGAAAAGGGATAGGCCAATGGCAGTTGAGGAGCTTCTCCGGAGCAAATTAACTGAAAAAGAGATGGAGTTACTCCCTAAGTCGCAGGAAATCGTCGGCAAAATCATGATTTTGGAAATCCCTGATAAATTGAAGAAGAAGGAAAAACTGATTGCCCAGGCTTATCTAGCGCGGAGCCGGCAGGTGGAGACCGTCGTCAGGAAGGCGGAAATTCATGAAGGCGATTACCGCCTGAGAAAAGTCAAGATCCTCGCCGGGAAAAGGACAAAAGAAACGGTCCACTATGAAAACGGCGTCCGGATCAAGCTGGACCTGGAGAAAACCTATTTTTCCGCCCGGCTGGGCAACGAAAGGCTGAGGATTGCCAGGCAGGTGAAGAAGGGCGAAGAAGTCTTGGTGATGTTCTCCGGAGCTGCGCCTTATCCTTTGGTGCTGGCCAGGCATTCGCCGGCGAAAAAAATTTACGGGATAGAAATCAATCCCTTGGCTCATCAATACGCTTTAGAGAACGTCGCTTTGAACGGTTTCCAGGATAAAATCATCATTTATGAAGGCGATGCCCGCCTGATTGCGCCCAAACTTAGAATAAGATTTGACCGCGTCGTCATGCCCCTGCCCAAGACCGGCGAGCTTTTCCTCGATCTGGCCCTGAGGAAGGCCAAGCCGAAAGGGACAATCCACTTTTATGACTTTGTCGAGGAAGAAAAGATTAGTCAGCGGGCGGAAGAGCTCAGCAGGCTCTGCCGGCGTTACCGGCATCCGGTCAAGGTCTTAAGGAAAGTCCGGTGTGGGCAGTTCTCGCCGGGAGTTTTCCGGGTCTGTTTTGATTTGAAAGTATTAAAATAAATCTATCAGAACAGGGATAAAACAATATTAAACTAAAAAAAATCAAACAAAAAATAAAAAATATTTAAAACACTCGGTTCATCTTTCTTTTCTTCTGCCGTGGCTTATTCTTCCACTGCTTCCACTGGTTCTTCGCCGTCTGATTCTTCTTCGTCAGGCTCTTCTTCTTCGCCTCCGTTGCCTTCGCTTGGTGCCAGCTCGGACGCTTTCTGCAGAAGCTTGACGTTCTCGGCTTTCAGGCCCCGGTCCCCTTCCGCGCCGCTGAATGACACTTTGTCATTGTCGCGGAGAAAGGTCACGCCCTGTAAGGCTGAGACGTGGACAAAATAGTCCTTGCCGTCAGTTCCGCTGATGAACCCAAACCCTTTTTTTCGGTTAAAAAACTTTACTGTTCCTTCCATTTTCTTTCTTTCCTCCACCCGGAACTTCAAGAAAGAGGTTTGCTCTTGCTCTCTGTTTACTCAGGTGCTTTGTTTTTAGGGTTAAATATAGCCCTGTTTTATAAATTTTACCCATAAATTTTATAAACCGCTCCACTCTGCCTCTTAGGAGATCATCAACAATTAGAAGATGAGCGGCCATCAGAAGATTAATTTTATCCGTCTCAAAAGATTAATCTGATCAATCATCTGGAGATGATCCAAAGAGTGTAATGCGCGATGACGGTGGTGAACACCCAATGATCCCCTGCGGGAGATGATTAACGGTAGTAACTTCCCAGCGCACACTGATCTTAAGACCTATTAAATGCCTTTCAAGACACCTTAGATGCCTTAAAACGCGAGAAACGATTGAGGGAGAAACTATCGTGTGAGAAGCTGTTGTTAAATGATTCCCGTCGAGAACACGGAAGGGCAAAGTTCCCCCGGCTTCCGGGCGAGGCAAAAGAAGAACGGCCGCGGTTAAAAAATAATTTTTCCGTTTTTTTCCTCTTTCTTCTTTTCACGTCGGTAAAAACGAAAATAAGAACAAAAAAATTTAGACTTTTTAGAAAGCTTTAAAAAGGAAAAGAACTTCCTTCCGATTAGAAAAATTAAAGGGGTGAATGTTCATGGCTAAAAAGAAAAAAGCAGCTAAGAAAAAACGAAGATAAATTTCTTATTTTTTATTTTTATATTTGATTTCTTATCAAAAATTTGATTTTTGTTTTTATTATTAACTGTTTAATTTTATTAAATGGATTAAAATTTTATTAAACTGATTAAATTTCTTTTATAATCTTCAATAACAATTTTCATCCTGCCCAAACAATCTTCAATAAAGCAAATCAAAAGCCTTCAGCAGCACATTCAGGGAAAACCTTATTTTCTCTCCTGAAGACCGCGCTCTCCCTTGGATAAGCAATTCCTTTTCCTCAGAATAGGCCTTTCCTTCCCCATCTTCCCAGGAAACCTCTACTTTAACCTTGTTCTTCCAACTCAGGCGCTGGGCAGGCAGGTCAAGGGTGAAAACCTGTTCCGTGTTCAAAGCATCCATCTCCAGGAAATTCTCCGTGCCCAGCCAGGAAACTTTCAGCCGGACATTCTGCGGGATGGAGAAGGAGCTTTTCCTTAATTTTATTTCCCCCTCGGCAGTCTGCCCCAGATTCAGCTCTTCGGGGAAATCGACAGTCATTTCCACCTGCGGCTCATCCAGCACGGCATAATTCAGAGCGGTCTTTTTCTCAATCTGCTCATTCTCGGCGCTGACGACGGCCTTCTCCCAGCCGGGCTGCCCGCCGCGAACCATGACCGAGAGGCTTTCTTTCTGGTTTATCGGCAGGTCGATCAGTTCACAGACCCCTTTAAGGCAGAAATTAATCTCCCGTAAGTTGGCATTCCCGGCATTATGAACTTGGCAACTGATTTGCATTTCTTCTCCTATTCTTATTTCCTCCCGGTAATCGCAGTCAAAATTGATTTTCCGGGAATAGATTTTCTCTTCATCATGGACCACCAGTTCCTCGATTTCCTCCTCAGAATAGAACATCCTGCCTTCCTGGGTATGGAAAGAAGCGCTGACGCTGACGTTCTTTTCCGAATACAAAATCAGGGGGAAGCGGTAATTGTATTTTGGATTGAGGCCCCCGCTGACCTTGATGATCCAGTACGTTTCCCTGGTTTCCCCCGGCGAAAGGAGAATGGTCCTTTTGTTTCTTCCCTGAATCTCCATTTCCGATGGGGCGGCCAGCTGCAGGGTTACCGCAGCATAATAATCTTTCAGGTTCCGGAGTGTTCCCTTGACCAGGTTGTAGCTGCCGAAGTCGGTCTCTTCAGCCAGGAGCTCCATCTCTAAGGCGATTTCGCCCGCCTGAAGGGAGCCAAAACTTTTGATTTCCGTCGTTAATTCCAGCTCCCCGGCCTGCAGGCTGACCCTGTTGGCGATCCATTCATACCGGGTAGCGGCTTCCTGCGGGTCAAAACCGTGCCGCAGTTTGATGTGGGTGACGTCGACGTAGCCGTATTCTCCGAAGGTGATGTCAAAACTGACCCAGCCGACTCCCGGGAAAAAGACTTCCGCCCAGCCGTGGGGCTGCCAGGGCCGGGTAAAGAGGTCGGAAGTGCTGAAGCTGACTCCGGAAACGAACCGGGTGGGGATGCCTAGCGAGCGAACCATGGCGACGAAGAGGGAAGTCATCTCGTCGCAGGCGCCCTGCCGATTTTCCAGCACCCAACTGGCTTTCTGCGACGTGCCGACCGTCAGGGTGCTCAGGTCATAGTCGACGTTTCTTTCGACCCAGTCGGCAATGATAAAGACAACCTTGAATAAGTCTTCCTCGCCTTCCGCCAGTTCGCTGGCCCGGGCAATGATTTTCTTATGGTCGGAGTCAATGGTTTCCGTCGGCCGGAGGTATTCTTCATATCCCGTGACATTTTCCAGAGGGAAAGGGATTTTTTCCTTGACTTCTTTCCGGCGGTCATTTGTCCAAACCAGGGCGGTGTAGCCGAATTCTTTCTTTCCGAAGCCGGGCTCTTCCCAACGGAAGAAGATTGACTGGTTTCTTTTTTCCCCCCGATGATTCAGCCCGGTGATTTCCTGCCGATAGTCCTCTACCGGGAAGAGCAGCAGCTCAACGTTGACCTCTTCAGTGCGGGAGGAGCCGCTTTCTGCTGTCAGGTTGAAAGAGCCCTGAAGATCAAGCTGGAGCTTCAGGGAGTCATAAAGGTAAGGGTTGTCGTCGGCCAGGGAAGGGCTGGCCAGCAGGGCAAGGAAGAGAAAGTAAATCAGTGTTCTCGTCTTGGCTGTTTTTTTCATATCGGCCGGATTGCTGATGAGAATATAAAAGTTACGATGGAATTAAGGGGGTTTTCTATCCTAAAACTTTTTTCTGTGGAAAATCTTATAAACGACGTTTGCCACTAGCTTTTTTAATCATGAATCTTTCACAGGCGGTAGATTCGTTGTGGAAAAGCAGCAAAAGAACTTTGGCGGCTTTAGCTCTGGCAGCGAGTTATGCAGTGCCGACCCCCTGACGACTATTGACTCGAACGGTGTCAGTGTTTCTCTCCAGGACGTAAAGCCTTAATCTCCACACTCAAGTGCGGAACTTTCGGCCTATTCAAAAAAATAATGGGCCTGAAGGGACTCGAACCCTTGAACCCCGCCGTTCCACTCAACCGGTGTTTAAGCGCCGGCTCATGTCGAGGCGATGTCATTTGCGGCCATCAGCGGCATGAAAGCCCCTGCCGGTAGCCACTAGACCACAGGCCCACCTGTAACTGCAAAAAGCAAACAATTTATAAATTTTAGTGTCCAGTTATCGATATAGCAAATGTAACTAATATTCGAGCATTAATTTACACATTTGCTTATTAGTAATTGTGAACTAATGTTCGAAAATATTTCACCATTACTATAAGTGCGGGGACTCTATTTAAACAATGAATCGTCAGCCGGCAACGGATCCAGAAACTGAACTCTTTAAGTGCTTAATTGAACTGCAGCACGGCCTGAAGGTAGAAGATAAATTAAGGAGAATTACTCAAGAGATTCCCTGGGCCAAGGGCTGGCCGGATGACAAAAAGGCTTTCTGGAATGCCGAAGCGTTCATGTGGAGAAGGAAGGTAGAGAAGGAGAAAAGGCGGCTGATTGAGAAAGAGCTGCTGTTCCTCAGGGGAGGAGAGAACCTCGACTTAGGATGCGGAGCTTACAGCTATCTCCCTTCCCTTGGCCTTGACCTTTCCGAAAAGATGCTGCAGCTGAACGGCTGCTGCCGGAAGAAGCTCATCGGCGACCTGGAGGAGAAACTGCCTTTCCCCGGCGGCCAGTTTGATTCGGTGACGGCCGTCTTCGTCTTAAATTATGTCAGGAATTACCGGCAGTTGTTGTTGGAGATCAAAAGGATCCTGAAAAGCAAAGGGATTTTTGCCATGGTTTTGTCGTCTAAAAAGATCAATCAATGGCAGGGGCAGAAAGAGGTCAGTCATTTTAGTGCCAGGCAGTGGAGGAAAAGGCTTGAAGAGAGTGGTTTTTCCGTTGTTCTTGATGAAAAAGAGGGATTATGGTTCTTCCGGTGCCGGAGAAGCCGGCCGGACAGAGATTGAACAACCGAAAATGATTGACAAATATAATACAAAAATCATAGAAAAATATATAAAACATCTCCCGTAAAGCCAGGCTACCATGGAAATTAAAGATTTACGAGCAAATACAGGAAATGTCGACCTGGTTTTTGAAGTCGTCGAAAAGGAAGAGCCCCGCTCCTTTGAGAAGTTCGGCAAGGCCGGCCGGGTCTGCAATGCTACCGCCAAGGATGATTCCGGAGAAGTCAAGATGACCCTCTGGAATGATGATATTGATAAAGTCGGCGTCGGCGACAAGATTCATCTCCAGAACGGCTGGTGCTCTGAATTTAAAGGCGAGAAACAGATCTCCGCCGGGAAATTCGGCAAGATTGAAATCATTGAGAAGGCCGCCGGCATGACCAAGCCCAAAGAAGTGCTGACCAACGACCCAAGTTTCTTGGGGCAGGGGCAGCCCGGTGAGGAAGGGACGGATGAAGATGTTTCCGATGAGGAGAGCGGGCCGATCGAAGATGAAGAGTTTGTAGAATAAAAATAATTTGCCGAGCGGGTTGGCAGGGGATAAAAATGAAGCTTTTGCCCTCTTTGAAACAGAGAAAAAGGTATGTTGTTTTTGAGATTGTTTCAGACAAAAAACATTCCCTGGCGGAAGTCGAGGAGGAAATCAGGCGTTCCCTTGCCGCTTTCTTCGGGCAGTGGGGCCTCTCCAAAGCTTCTCCGCTCTTCCTGAGGGAAAAGTTTAACCAGGAAAAGCAAAAGTTTGTCATCAGGGTGAACCATCAGTTTGTCAATGAATTGAGAGCCGCCCTGTCTTTGAGCAAAAAGATTAAAAATACCCCCATCATTATCCGGTCAGTCATCACTTCCGGAACGCTTAAGAAGCTCCGCCCCCGCCTGGAATAACCGGAAGAAAGGAAGAGTAAGATAAAGCCTAAAACAATAAGCAAGAGTGAAATAAAAACTTAATCTAAACAATAAGTAAGAAAATAAGAAAAATAATTATAAAAAGAAAATTATCATAAATTATAATAGATGAGGTGTGAAAATGAATCAGAAACAAATGATTGATAAGATGGGTTATGACCGAAGCATCACAATGTTCTCCCCGGATGGGAGGCTGCTTCAGGTAGAATATGCCAAGAAGACGGTCCGGCAGGGGCCGACCGCCATGGGGATCGTCTGCAAGAACGGAGTGGTCTTCATCACTGACAAAAGAATCATCAGCAAATTAGTCATCCCGGAAGCCATCGAAAAGATGTTCCGCATCGATGATCACATCGGAGCGACCGCCGCCGGCCTGATTGCTGACGCCCGCATTTTAGTCGACCGGGCCCAGCTGAAGGCGCAGCAGCATGCCGTCACTTACGATTCTAAGATTGATATTCTCTCAATCGTCAAGGACATCTGCGACCTCAAGCAGATCTGCACCCAGTCGGCCGGCCTGCGGCCTTTTGGCGTTTCCATGCTGGTCGGAGGAGTGGAAGAGGACGGCCAGGTCAAGCTGTTCCTGACTGAGCCTTACGGTCTTTATTTCCAGCACCGGGCCGCCGTGATTGGCGAAGGGGAAGCGGAAGTGGAAGCCATCCTGCAGAAGAAGTACCGGGCGAGCCTGAGCGTCGAGGAAGGGATCAGGCTGGGGCTGCAGGCCCTGAAAGAGTTTTTGAAGAACGAGTTCAACTTCGACCGGGTCGATGCCGCTTACATTGATACGGAAGGGAGGCGGCTGACTAAGCTGAGCAATGACGAACTGAAAAAGTATATTCAGTAGGGTGACGGGAGATGGCCGTGATGGTTCAGTAAAGTGATGGTAGCTGAATTTTCCGTGGGCCGATGCAGGACTAAAGCAGCTTATTCAGTTAAATTAAGGAAGCAGCAGAAGCTGGATCTGGCGGCAATTAAGAAGAAGTTTAAGGTTATCCTGGAAACACCGATTCTCTTGGTTGTCAGGACGGAGGCAGGAGAGGTCATTGTCCACGGCTACGGGGAGCTGATCTTCAAGAAATGTGAAGATACCGGGCTGATTGAAAAGGTGGCGGAGAGGATTTATGAAATGGGACTATCTTAGGCTAAGGTATAGCGAAAGATATAAATAAAAAGCGCCCTGGGCCGGGATCGAACCGGCGACCGTTCCCGAGCACTTTCCATGCTTCACGGTGACTGCTTAACGAGTAACAGCTTCACCACCTCAGCTTCAAAACCGGAGCTTTGCCGCCTGAAGTCCGTGTGCTCTACCGCTAAGCTACCAGGGCTTAATCAATCTCTTTATCCAAATTGTTTATAAAGATTTCTTTCTCAAACAGGGGAATGGTTGAGAAAAATGGTTGTTCCCGACCGGGAAACAAGAAAAATTGCTATGCAATTAAAGCATAGCCATTTTTAAGCTGTAAATAAAGCTTTATTTACAAAAATAAAATGCAAATCAGCCCAGGCATGGAAATCATTAGCGCCGCCCTTTATTTCAAGAAGGAGAAGGTCTTGGTCATCAGCGATCTCCACCTTGGCTATGAGGAAGCCCTGCAGAGGAAAGGAGTCTTGGTGCCCAAGTTCCAGCGGGATGAGATCATCAGAAGCCTGGAAAGGATCCTCAAAAAAGTCAAGCCGAAAATGATTGTCATCAACGGCGACCTGAAACACGAATTCGGCGCGGTCCTCGGGCAGGAATGGAAGGATGTCCTGCATCTGATTGACTTTATTTTGGCGAAAGGGATGCAGATAATAATTATTAAGGGGAACCATGATCCGCTCACGGAAAGGGTCACAGAGAAAAGAGGTGTCAGGGTAATCAGGGAATATCAGCTTGGTGGTGCTTTGATTGTCCACGGCGACGAGCCGGTTAAAAAGATGGGTCGGGGCGTGAAAAAGGTCATTATCGGCCACGGGCATCCGGCCATCACTTTCCGGGAAGGCAGCAAGTGCGAAAAGTATAAATGTTTTCTTAAAGGAAAATGGAAAAGCCGGGAACTGATTGTCCTCCCCAGCTTCAACTCTCTGCTGGAAGGGACTGACATCCTGAAAGAGGAGTTGCTAAGCCCTTTTTTGCAGAATATAAATCCCTATAAAGTGTATGTAATTCACAGGGAAAAAACCTTTGATTTTGGAAAAGTGAATGATATTAAAAAGATTAAAAAGATTGGCAGCCATGCCAGAAGAAGAGACTAGCCGCAGGGAAGAGAATTCCCGGAAGATAATCAAATGAAAAAAAGAAAAAAGGAAACCATTTATACACCTGACGCTCTTCCAAAATATATGACTTACATTCTTTCTGTCAAAAAGCAAAGTGATACAGAACAGGCTTTCTGGCTTTTCAACGAGGCGTTGGGAAGAGCAGAGCGCTCTTTAGTCTTAGAAAGAAAATTTATTTTGAAAGGGAGGGGTCAAGGAGTGCACATGGCAAAAAGTGTATGGACTTACCACCTTGATCCCCGGTTTTTAGGTACAATTTACCTTCAGGCAGACATGATTGAGAGGGAAAAACAGGCTTTAGGTAAATTCTTTAATCTAGAAGAGTTTCCGGCCGGTTATTTTTATACGAAAAAACTTGAAGAAGAGTCCGTTTACCTGCCGAAAGTTAAAAATCGTGATGCTAAATCTGATCCGCCGGAAGTTTCTGTGTCAGACTCTTTGGAAGAAAAAGTGAAAAAGCATGAATAATTTGAATTTTACCTCTGGCACTTCGGGCAATAGTATGTTCCCCGCCCCGCCAGGGCTATTCTTTTCAGAGCCGAGCCGCACTGATGGCACTTCAGCTGATGGTAAACTTTCAAAAAAGTGTCGAAGCTTCCCCGTTTATTCTCGGGGGTGACATAAATTGTGTCAAAGGAAGTTCCCTGATGCTTAATGGCTGAGCGGAGGAGCTCCTGGATCACCCGGTAAAGCCTCTCAATTTCTCCCTCACTTAAGGAAGAGATTTTTCTCGTCGGTAAAAGGCCGGCCAGGTAACAAGCTTCCTGGGCATAGATGTTGCCCAGTCCGGCGATGAATGACTGGTCCATCAGCAAGGGCTTGATTTTTGCCTTTGGCTTCTCCTCCAGCCGCATTTTAAATGCTTTTAAGCTGGTTTCCAGCGGCTCGGGGCCGAGCCCCTGCCGGATCAGGTAGCCGTCAACCTCTTTGGTTTCCATCAGTTTGACATACCCGAATTTCCGGAAATCATTGAATAGCAGGGCTGAGCCGTCCTTAAAAGAAAAGATAACGTGCGTTGCTTTAGGGAGCTCTTCCGGCAGCTTCCGGTGGTAGAGCAGCTGCCCCGTCAGCTTGAGGTGGAGGATAAAAGAATAACCGTTGGAAAGGTGAAAAATGAGCAGCTTGGCCCTCCTCACCACTTCCTTAATCCTGGCCCGGGCTTTTTCTGCCAGATTGCCATGCACATTCCGGGCATAATCAATGACCTTAATCTGGGAAATGGTTTGATCCTTAATTTTTTCGTTCAGTTGTCTGACAATGGTCTCAACTTCCGGCAGCTCAGGCATGAATGAAGAATGATAATAAAATATATAAAGATTTAGGAAATAAGACCATTTATGCCCAGCGGATTTATGGAACGAAAGTTTGAAAGTGAAGAAAAAGAGGACCAGAGAAAGGGGAACCAAAGAAAAAGCCGGGAGGCTGAACCAGCGGAGCCGCAAATTGTGGCTGTTCTGAGGAAATCACGGAAAAATTTTTTGGTTGAGTACGGCTGCGGCCTGATTCTGCTGGGCGGCGTGGGCTTTTTTTACCTTCAGCAGGTTCCTCTAATGCCTTTCCTGAGGAATCTGGCCATTGGGGCGGGCTTATTTGCCCTGGCTTACGGAGAAATTTCCCGGCTCTTCCTCTGCTATGTCATCTCTGAATCCAAAATAAGCATCATTAAAGGGATTATTAAGCAGTCCAGGAAAAATGTCAATTATCATCCTTTGGCTTTCGTCCCGGATATCAGCATGAAACAGTCGCACCTCCAGCGGCTCCTTAATTATGGGACGGTCTTCATTGAATCGGGCTCCACTTCGATTGAAATTAAGGATGTCGACCGCCCTAAAGAAGTCATGGAACTGGTGGAAGGCCTGATTGAGAAGACCAGAAGGGGCGGGTAGGCTAATTATATATAAAGCGGCTTCAGGCATCAATCAAAGCACCCCAGAACCAAAAAGTTTATTAATATTTGAACATATCCGGGATTATCACTAAAAGAGAGGCTTGATTAACATGTACCAACAACAACCGGGACAGCACCACCATGTCAGATTCTATGTGATTATGATCACTCTTGTGATTTTGGGGATTTTTTTCCTTCTCCTGGCCAACGATTCCCAGAACTTCAGCCTGACCAGCGCGATGATCGGCGTGGTCAATGACAGTTCTGTGCCGGCAGCCGAGTTAGAAGATCAGAACCAGGAAGATAGCGAAGAAGAGCCGGAAGTTGCCGAAGGCTTTGGAACGGAATTTAACAAGAAAGCTCCCCGGAAGACGGCCGGCAAAAATTTCAAAGAAGTCAGTTTCCTGCTGTTCTACAGCCAGATCCCCAGCATCAGCCAGGAGACAGGAGTGGGGGAAATCGTTCTGGAATTCGATGATTTAAGCACCAATATCAATGTCAATGGTGATCGCCTGGAACTGAACAACCTCCAGGAGGTCGTCCTGCAGATTCGGGATTTTGAAGGGAAGATTGAGTTCGACCGGCAGGCCTTTTCCCTTGACGGGAGCGCCAAGGGCCTGGCCATCAATAACATCGCCCTTTCCTCAACGAGTGAAATTGAAATCTCTTTTGAGAACCTGGAGTACAGTTTCCTCAGTTTGGATGACATCGAATTGACGATGCTCAAGCTGCCGAGGGGGAACGGGGAAGTGACGGTCGGGGAGAAATTAACCTATGGCCTGGAGCAGGATGTGCTGGAAATGTATTATTTTAACGGCCTGGTAATCGCCGATTTTGAGGCGGAGTCAATGCTGCAGATGGAAGGCATCGCCCGCGGCATCGGCATCAGCGGGGCGATTCTGAACTTTAATATCCAGTAGAATCATATCCCGTAAAATCCTTCAGATTCAATAATACAAGTTATGTGCAGTATCACTCTGGGCATGCCAATAAGTATTTAAGTAAATAGAAATTTTTCTTAGTACATGGATTACGAACAATTTAAAATAAAAAGATTTGACCTTTGGGATTTATATCTGCATAAAACTCAATTCCCTTATCTCGGCCGATGCTATGCTTCGGCCATTCGAGAAGATGCGGGTTTAGTTACAGATATGGTACCTGCTGAATCAGAAGAGTTGTTTTCAATAGTAGTTCCTGAATGGCACAAAGCAGTTTCAAAATTATTTGGTGAATCCCGGCCTAATGTCGCAATATTAGGAAACGAATGGCCTCATCTTCACGCACATTTAATCCCAAGATTTCAAGACACCAAACATTTTTACGAAATTGATTTTATTGATCCCAATCCAAAAGGAAATTATTCTCCTTATCCAAAAAGAAAAATGTCTTTAGATTTATTATTAAGAATAAAAGAAGATATTCAACGAGCTATTTAAGGCACGCCCCTGTGCCATACTGTTGCCTTCGGTGATTTTTTCTTGCAGAAATCTTGCAGAAAAACACATAACCGCAATTGCATACATTCTTTACATCTATCTTCTACATTTAGTAAAGCCCTTTGGAAAAAGAGAAAAAAAGTCAAAGTGAATTAGAGTCAAAAAAGGAATTCCTGCGTCAGCTTGGCGCATCTCCGGAGCACGTTTAATTTGATAGCTTTGTCGCGGATGGTCTTTACCGCCGTCGCCCCCTGAGCCTTGTTTTCTTCCAGCCATTTTTCCACCCGGCTGATTTCCGCATGGAGAAACTCGGCCAGGTGGGTTTTGCTTTCAATCTTGTTTTCTTTGATGCTGTCCAGCAGGGCGGCGAAATAAGGCTCTTCTTTCAGGTGCTGGGGGACTTTCTTCAGAAGCTCTTGTTTGAGGGGCATCGACCGGGAGAAGCGGGAAGAGTTAATAAAAGTTGTGGATTTGAATAATTGAAGGGACAGGCCATGGATTGAGACTTCGTAGAGACAAGATATGGTCTCGGGGTATAACCAGCGATCACATCGTTATATGCAACCGGCTGTTCGCTCCTCTATTTTCCAATGCCTTATGTGCTACTAATTTATAGTAACAGGCCAAAATATTTATATACTGAAGCTTATTTCCTTCACAAGGAGATTCAAATGAGCGAATATATTAAAAAAACAATATGCGCGAAACCACTTGCTGCTGAAGGTCCATTTAGATTTATGAAGAATAAATATGAATTAAGACCTGGAGTCAGAGCAGAACCTATAGTTGAAAATGCGCATGTTCAAGATATGGGAAAGACATGTTTTTCTATGTATCATATTCCCACACGGAACGTAGTTCTTCAATATCTTGTCTTTCGCGATGAGCGTGAATATCGCCATCAAAGTATAACTTTATTTGGTTCTAAAGAAGATATTGGAGAGGTTGAAAAAATAGTTCTTGGAAATATAAACGATTGAAAGATAAGTATTTTTCTAAGGCTCGCACCTGACTCTTCGTTGCTACGCTCCTCGTATCTCTCCCTTCGTTGCCGGAAGAGTTTAATGGTAACGCAAAGTTATACCAAACGCTAAGAATCACCTCTCACAGCCGGCCGCTCTCTTGCCATTCTTTCTTTTTAGCCTGCCTCCTTATCCCGGCATACTTGTCTTCCAGGGAAAATTTGGGCGGCCGGGGAATCAGGGTCTTTTTGCCGCAGGAGCACTTTTCTTCCAGAGTATACTTCCGGCAGGAAGGGCATTGGTGGATATGCTCGACCATCCTTATTGGTCATCTCTTTTCAGTTCAGCCGTCGAGAGTTTGTCAACGAACTTCTCCAGGATCCCCTCGACTTTCTTTAATTTCTTCTCCGCCGGCTTGTAGTCAGAATCCTCAATGATCAGCCGGTACCGGCCGGCGCCAAGGTAGCTTAAGGACAGGCTTTCAGATATTTTCCCTATTTCCGCCAAAGTCTTTTTGATCTTGTCCAGGCCGTCACTGCTGTAAGTTTGCAGTCGAATCTCGCCTTTGAGAGTGATTTTCTCCGGCTTGAATTTCTCCAGGACCGCCGCTGTGATTTCCTGAGCCAGCTTTTTTTCTACGCCCAACTTTTCCAGATCCGCCTGCCCGTTGACGATCTCCCAAAAGCAGAGGTAAAGATGGGAATATTCCTTGAAGATCTTCTCGCTGAGCAGTTGGTAAAGCTTTTCCGCTGGGATTTTCAGTTTTTTGGAAAGGTTTTTGATCAGGCTTTCGGCTTTCAATTCCTGCTTGATTTCGTCCAGCTTGGCTTGGTGCTGGGTGGAATTGACCCTCCTTAAGGAAAGGTCGATATGCCCTTTTTCCCGGTCAATCCTCAGGACCTTGCAAACGATTTCCCGGCCGATGCTGACAAAATCTCTCAGGTTCCGGATTCTTCCCGGTGAGATCTCCGAAATGTGGACCATGCCCGGCTTATCGTATTCAACCAGTTCGACGAAGACAGAATTAGGGAAAATACTCGTCACTTTGCAAAGGACGATTTCATCAGTTTCCGGCATGCCGGTGCGTCGGTAGAGCATTTATGGCCGGGAAGGGAAGTATTTTATAAATGTTTTTGTGTAAATGTTTTTGGGCGTTTGTTTAGCTTCCCCCAACCAAGCCCAATCACTCCAGCACTTCGAGAACCCTGGCGGAAATCTTTGATTTGCCGCCGGTGGGATAAGCCAACTCTTTATTGCAGACGAGGCAGGTCACGATGCTGCTGGCATTGCCAAAGATGATTTGCTCATTCTTGCATTTAGCGCACCGGACTTTGATAAATTTGCTTTTAGTAATCATACGAATTCAACCTTTTTTGACCGGATCCCATAAGCCTGGGAAGTTGCTTTCTTGCAGAGGCTGCAGGTGTAGCGCAAGTCGGTTTTCTTGGTGTTTTTGGCGCCGGTCCGCTTGAATTTGGTCACGGCCGGTTTTGAGTAGCGTCCCCAGTTGCCGGTGCCCCTCGCCCGGCCCCTTTTTCTCGCCCGGTATTTTGATCCCCGGCTTAATGAGCTGGGATTTTTCTTCTTGGTTTGGGCGACTTTCTGCTCGGTGTGTTTCCGGCAGTATTTACAATAACGCTTGATGGTCTTAGGAATTTTCATTTATCTGTCAAGAAGGCAGGTTCTTTATAAATTTTTAGATTCGCGCCGCTCATCCAGGCACTTTGACAGGCCGGCATCAATTACTCCATCCTTCTTTGAGCCAAAAACCAACCTTAAGTCGTGGGCTTCCGCCATTCGTTGGATTAACCCTAAAGTGAGATTGGTTTCGTTTTCAACATCTACCATAGAAACAGGGTGGTACGGACTCAGATTTTGGCTGAATTTCGCCGCTTCGGTGCAAAGGCTGCCGAGCAAGCGTTCCTTTTCTCTCTTTTTCCCGGCGAGGATGATAAAGTCGTATTTGCGGCTTTGGAATAGTCTATTGGCCTGATTGAAATCATTAACGACGACAATATGGACGTTGTCCACTTTTTCTCCCAGCCCTTCAAACTTTTCAATCCGGTAAGGTGTATAGCATAACCCCACTAAGCGGGCGGGATTCTGCCGGTATGCCGCCAGGATTCCTTCTTCGGCCAGGGGTCCCTCTTTAAGCTCAGCTTTTTTTCCCGGCGTTATATAGTTATGACCGGCCGGCATGGCCGGAGTGCATTCGGTGTCAAATTCCATATTAATCATGTTTTAATTTTTGTTCTCACCATCGGCTTTTAGCGACGGATAATATTTTTTCTAGCTCCTGAATAGTTTCGCGGCCAGGTTTAGCTTTCCGCAGCGGGCCGCCAGCCTGGCGGGCGTGGTAATCCTGCACCCAGAAAGCGACAGGATCATGATTGTCCGATTGTTGGCCGGCATAACCTAGGGGAAGAGCTATTCTCTTCAGGCCAGGAATAAAATCTTTAATTATCTGAACGGGGTGAACGGCGTTTAATTCCCGTTTGGTACGTTTTAAATTAAAATAATCCTCTTCCACCCGCTGCAAAACTCGGAATAGATTGTAATCTTCTCTTAGATCTCGGCCCCCGGCTCTAGTTCGGTAAAACTTTCCGTTCCGGTCATCCCTCCCGGAATTATCATAAGGAGTCACAATTTTCATTTTTAATAGTGATATACTTCAGTAATGGGCTTAATCAAGCATTTTATTTATAAACATTTCTATAAATGTATATACACACTATACTGTATATATCTAACCGTGGCGCATTCTAACAACTCTAAAAGAAACTTATCCCAGAAAATCTTTTTCATAGCTCAGCCGTTCATTGATTTCTCCCCTTAAATTCTGGGAGACCAATTTTTCCGCCTCCACCTTGGAGTAATTTCCCAGCAGCCAGGACAGCTTGACCAAAGCCGTATTGGCCAGCATGTCCTTCCCGGAAATAACTCCTAATGCCAGCAGATCACGTCCTTTATCATAGACATTCAGGTTCACCCCGCCGAACAGGCATTGCGTTGTCATGACCACGACACAGCCGGAGTCGATAACTTCCCTGATGGCGGGGTAAATCTGCCGGTGGATTTCCGTCTCCGGGTTAGACGACTGGCCGGGAGTGTGCCCCAAGCCAGTCCCTTCCAGGATCAGCCCTTTATATCTTTTAAAGAAAGAAAATTGTTCCGGGAACATGTTAACATGGATTTTCAGCAGCCCGACTTTCTCTTCCATCTTCGGTTTAATGACTAGTTCCTGGCTTGCCCTAAGATAATTTTCTTTGAGAAAAATGACTTTCCGGTCACTGTAGCCGATTCTGGCGATGGGTTCTGCATTGACCGCTTTGAAAGCATCCCTTCGCGACGAATGCAACTTGTAAGTCTTATTGGCTGGCAAAATATAGCAGTAATCATCCTCCGAGCTCCCATGCATGCAGATGGCCACGCCGGCAAAATCGGTCTGCCGGATGAATTCAGCGGCACAGACTAAGTTCATCCCGGCATCGCTGCTGCCCCGGTCGGAAGAGCGCTGCGCCCCGACGAGAATGACCGGGAGGGGTGTCTTCTCGATGATGAAAGACAAAGCGGCGGAAGCCACGGCCAGGTTGTCGGTTCCCATGCTCAGAATAATCCCTTTAACTCCTTTCCGAGCCTGCTGCTCAATCTTTTGGGCAATCAAGGTGAAATTCTTAAACCTCAGGTCATCACTCCACATCTGGGAGATTAGTTCTGAGTTTAGGTTGGCGATTTCTTTCAGCTCGGGGAACATCTCCACCAAGTCTTCCGGGCGGAACTTGGAAACGACTCCCCCGGTGCGGTAATCGGCCTGGCTGGCGATCGTTCCGCCGGTATGAAGCAGGGCGATGGTCGGCAGCTTTTTGTCCGGCGCGAGTTTTGCCGGCAGCTTTTGGCTTTTTTCCTTTTTTTCCACGACAAGAATCTTTTTGACGTCCCGGGCCGGGAAGCCGACATTGTAGCCGGAACCTAATTTGATGAAGACGCTGGTTCCAGAGCGGGGCATCAGCACTCCTTCTTCGCTTCCTTTCTCGGTGATGACCTTGACTTTGTCGCCTGGCTGGGGCATAGCGGGAAGTAATCTCTCCAGCATTTATATACCTTATGCTTAGGCTCCATTAAACTAATTTTGGGATTGAACAGTTATTCTAAAGCGTCATAATTCTTATAAACTATTTCTTCCCTGAAACAGTCCGATGATTAAAATAGGCATCATCGGCGGCTCCGGGCTGGATGACCCGGAAATCCTCAAGGAAGGAAAAGATCTCGAAGTGGAAACCCCTTACGGCAAGCCTTCTTCGCCATTAAAATCCGGCAAAATAAATGATGTTGATGTCGTTTTCATTGCCAGACATGGCCGGGAGCATACCATCCCGCCGACACAAGTCAATTCCCGGGCCAATATCTGGGCCTTGAAAGAAGCGGGCTGCACTCACGTCTTGGCAACAACTGCCTGCGGTTCTTTAAAAGAAGAAATCGGCCGGGGAGATTTTGTCATTCTCGATCAATTGATCGACTTTACCAGACACAGAAAAATATCTTTCCATGAAGAATTTAAACCCGGCAAAATAGTGCATACTCCGATGGCTGAACCTTTCTCCACCGCCTTAAGAGAGGATTTAATCAAAGCCTGCCAGGAATTAAGATTGAAATATCATCCTCAAGGAACAGTAATTACCATTGAAGGTCCTCGTTTCTCGACGAAAGCAGAATCGCATCTGTTTCGTGCTTGGGGGGCTGACGTCATTAACATGAGTCTGGCCCCTGAAGCCGTCCTCGCTAACGAAATAGGCATTCCTTATGCGGCCGTGGCCATGTCAACGGACTATGACTGCTGGCGGGAAGGAGAAAAAGCCGTCACCTGGGAAGAAGTTCTCAAGGTTTTCAAAGAAAATGTCGGTAAAGTGGCTGATTTATTGGTTAAGACGATTCCGAAAATCAAAGAAGTTTCTCATGAAGGTCATGGTAGTAATTGTCATCATCCTGAAATTGATTTGAAAAGCACGATCAGAACTATCCCCGACTGGCCCCGGCCGGGGGTGATGTTTCGGGATATCACCACCCTGCTGAAAGACCCGCCGGCTTTCAATTACTGCATTCAGAAGTTTAAGGAGAGATACCAAAACCGGAACCTTTCCAAGATTGCCGGGATTGAGTCGAGAGGATTTATTTTTGGGGCGGCTTTAGCGTGGGAATTAAATTTGCCTTTTGTTTTGGTGCGGAAGAAGGGCAAATTGCCGGCGGAGACGGTTTCCCACGAGTATGAATTAGAATACGGGACGGATACAGTAGAGATCCACCGGGATGCGGTTCTCCCCGGGGAAAGAGTCCTGATGGTTGACGATCTGCTGGCGACGGGTGGGACAATGCAGGCGGCCTGCCGGCTGGTCGAGAAATTGGGAGGAAGAGTGGAAGGCATTGCTTTCGTCATTGAGCTGCCGGATTTGAGAGGCCGGGAGAAGTTACAAAGCTATGATATTTTTTCTTTAGTTGAATTTAAAAGAGAATAGAAAAATTAATTTTAGGCAACTTTACTTTTTTATCCTGACAATCGCCTTACCAATTTCATCATCATTAGAAACACTCTTTGTCTCGACCACTACTTTCTTCTTTTCCTCTTGGTAATTAATTTTCCATGTCCTGTCCTTGATTTTGGAAGCAACAGAATCCAAGTCGTAATCGGCCGACCGGGGTTTCCAGCACAAATCCGGCAAACCGTCCCCTTCCTTCCGCGGCAGGACGTGGACGACCAGCCCCCCTTCCGGGTTGTCGTCGGAACGGCCGGATTTTAAAATGATGTTCGTCCCCTGGGCTTTCAGCCCTTCGAAGAGCAGGGAGGCAGCGCAAGAAGCAGTGTAGAATAAATGAACTACCTCTTCTTCAGAAAGATTTTCGATTAGCTTGACCTCAGTTTTGCTGTATATTTCAACATGGCCGGGGACCATGCCTCTCTTGGCTAAGACCACTAAAACTCTCTCATCTTCATAGAGAAGAGGGGAGCTTTCATAAATTTTTTCCAGGAAAGGAGGAATATTTCCCTTCCCCCGATGCCAGACGGCCGGAATTCTCCGGAAATGATTCTCCATAACCAAAGGAAAATTCCGGACCAGGACTTTCTTTCCTTCCCCGGTTAGTTCTTCTCTTCCGCCGCTGAAAAGAAAATTAAAGAAGCCGTCGCCGTTCTCCCGCGGCAGCAAATGAATCAAGAAATGGGAGCTTTGCTGTCCGGCGATGCCGCCGTTGGCGATAAAGAGGCTCATCCCCGTCCTGACTATTCCTTCCTTAACGGCCCGGCTTAATTTGGGAATCAAACCGAAGTAATGCCTGAACTCGTCCGGGGGGATATAGGGCATGATGGGATAATGCTCTTTCAGCAAAAAGAGGGTGTGCCCTTTCAGGGCGGGATTGATGTCCAAGACGGCGATGGCCGCATCATCTTCAAAGACAATCTTGCTTTCGATCTCTTTGGCGATGAGCTTACAGAAGAGGCATTGGGCTTTCTGTGCGGCTAATTGGGCTTTTATTTCGGGGGTGTGCAGCATACTTTGGTTCAAAAAAGCAGATGATAATAAAACTTTCGCTGATTAACAGTATCTCCGAAGCCTAATTCAAACAATAGCTTAGGATCTGGTTAAACGAATTG
>CAYWPJ010000005.1:56614-57313 GCA_964460195.1 uncultured Methanosarcinales archaeon | reverse complement strand
ACTAAAAGCCCCGCAGCTCTGCTGCGATTGGGATTTTTACTGATTGTTTTTTTTATCTTAAGAAGCGTCCACCCTGGGGAGGGATTATTTCATAGTAGTTACTGGAAAACTTTATAAATTAATGCTGATTTTTAATAGTTAAAATGATAGTTTTATTTAGGGGAGAAGAATCTACAAAGAACCTTCATGGGAGGAACCGAAAGGTGACGCTGTTTGCCGGTACTGATAAAGACGGTGAATATCCTTCAATGGGCGTGGGTTTATTATACACTAACGCTGGTGATGGTCCAAAGGGAGATATTTGGGGGTTAGTAACGCCCCATGATGTTGTCGCTTCTTATAGAGGAATGAAAATTGCCGAAGCAGTTCCAAAATTTAGTCTTGGTACATTAGCTGCCTGTTGGTATGCCGGGCAAAATAGAGTGCATTCATCTGATGAGAGATATGTTACAGAAATTGAGACGATGATTGGGGCGGATCGGAGAGCAGCAATTTTGAATGCACCCCTCCCTAATTTTGATGATGCGATAGCTTTAATGCGAGAAAGAGGAATTAATTTTGATGTTGATCCATTCTTAGAGGAAGCTGAGAAAGGTAATCTAACACTAACACCACCCTTAGAAGAAGCGGTTCAGGATTTTTCTGAAAAACATTCTTGCTAATTGAATAATGCAAGCCTTGCAGAAACCATAATTACCC
>CAYWPJ010000005.1:40064-56604 GCA_964460195.1 uncultured Methanosarcinales archaeon | reverse complement strand
CTGATGAAGTATTAATTTTTAGGGGCGTCAAGGGAGATTATAAAGAAGCATTGAATCAATTGGAAGCTTCCTCTGGCAAAAGGTTAGTTGCCAGAGCTAAAAGGTATTTTACTAAAGAACGACAAGATGAAGGAATTGCTAAGGATTATGTAGGAAAAGTTGAAGCAATGCTGCCTAAGATTCTCCCACAATTTGAGCAACTTTATGGACTTCTCGTAAAAAAGATGGATGAAAGAAGAGAAGATACGTCTAAGTTTGGTGATCTCTTGAAGAAGGAGTATGGAAAATACCATGTGTCCATTGACCAGTGCAGAGAAGAAGTAGAAAGTGCGCTTGCTCAACTAAGAACCGCACCAAGCAGAACATTAACGCCCCAGCGAAAGTTTGTACTTTATCATGATTCAATATACGAATTAACAAGAAGTCTCTCAAACATAGCATTCAGCTTTTCTTCTCTTGCAAGATGGGAGGGATGTAAAGATGAGGGGATGGAAAGACATGATGATCATTATTTAGCTAATGAGAAGCTTGCTAGGACTCTTGTTAAGCATATGAATCGGTCTGTTCAGGAACATATGCAAGGTGTTTACGCTCTGAGATAATTAGGGGGAACACTTCTTCTTATTCTTTAGCAGAACAATAAGAATTTCGGTTTTATAGTCATAGTCTTCTGCTATAAGCCTACCCTTTCTTGGCAGCCGCTCCTTCTTCCTTCTTCTCTGCCGGCGCCAGCTCGTCGATAATCTTCTGGGGGATTCCCGCTTCCGCCATCGCCTTCCTGATTTTGTTGGTCTCCTGGCCTTCCATTCCCGCCATGATCTGCTTGGCTTTCGCCTCGAACTCAGCCCTTCTTTTCTCCAGCTCTTCCTGAAGCTTTTTCTTCTCCTGCTCCAGCTTCTTCTTCTCTTCTTCGGAAAGCTCGGTCTTCTCGGCTTTGATTTTTTCATCGAATTTGCCGGCCTCAATCTCCTTCAAGGCTTCCCGGGCCGGCTTGCCTTCGACGAGAATGCCCATCGACTGGCAGGTGCCGACGATTTCCCTGACTTTCTTTTTCAGGCTCTTGCCTAAGAGGGAGCCTTCTTTCATCTTGGCAATCTTGATGATTTGCTCAATCAGCAGGTCGGCCACTTTCTCAGACAAAGGGTTGGAAGCCCCTTTTTCTATCCCTGCTTCCCTCTTGATCAGGGCGCTGGCTGGCGGCGTGCCGATCTCAATGGTAAATTCCTTAGAATCAGTATTGATGGTCACCTTGACCGGGACCTGCATCCCTTTCAGCTCGGCCGTCTTCCGGTTGATTTCTGCCACTACCTGTCCGATGTTGACGCCGGTCGGACCCAAGGCCGGGCCTAGAGGGGGGGCAGCCGTCGCTTTGCCGCCTTCAATCATTGTCTCTACGGTCTGGGATGTCATCTTCAACTTAAAAAAGCAGTTTATTTATATAGTTTTTGGGTAATAAACAATTTATCGACAACTGTATTAGTTACAACACATCAATAAATGCAGTTATCTATAATAATAAAATATATAAAGAAGAATTAATTGATTAATACCAGTATGCAAAAAGGGGAAAGAGACATTTGGACTGCTTTGATTATTTTTGGCGCATTACTGATTCTTATCTGGGCATTATTGAAAGCTTTTGGAATAATTCAAAGTCCTGTTTGGGTTGAGATGGTTCCTTATATCGGCGGTGGAATAAGTATTATTGGCGGAGCTTATAAATTAGGAAAAATAAAAAAAGGGATAGGAGAAACAGAAGATAAAGTTGATAAGATTTTAGAAATTGAAGAGAGATTTAATAAAATATAACGGAAGACATAAATAATTATACAAAAACATTATGTCTTCCGAATATAGTAACTGAGAATAATATATAAAAATTAGTGTCAGTTACTATAAAACATGAACATAATCTTGCAATGAGTGGAAAATTAAATATAACTCACCAATAAATCCGGCTCCTGTCTGCCTCAAAGATGAACCTCGTCGACGTCCACTGCCACCTCAATCACCACGATTTCAGGAACGATCTAGACCAAGTCATCGACAGAGCCAGGAAAGCCGGCCTGAAAGCTATCATCGTCTCGGGGACGAATACTCCATGTAATCGGGAGGTCTTAGAACTAAGCCAGAAATATCCTATCATCAAAGTTTCCTTAGGGTTCCACCCCATTGACGCCTTAGGATTGTCCGAAGGAGACACCGGCATACCTAAACAAAATCAGCCCATCAATCTTGATGAAGAATTCAAATTTATCGAAGAAAATAAAGACCAGATTGTTTCTATCGGAGAAGCGGGCTTAGATTTCCATTGGGACAAAGATAACCATGAAAAACAGAAAAATATCTTCAGAAAAATCATCAAATTTGCCCTCAAAATTAAAAAACCAATCGTTGTTCATTGCTGGGAAGCCGAAGAAGAAGCCATTGACATTTTAGAAAAAGAAATCAAAAGGAGAGCGGTGAAGGAAGGAGAATTTAAAAATGAAATTCCGGTGATCATGCATTGTTTCAACGGCCGGAAATCCCTGATCAGCCGGGCGAGGGATTTAGGATTTTATTTCTCTGTCCCGCCGTCAATTTTAAGGATTGGCAATTTCCAGACTTTAGTGAAGAAGGTTGGCCTGAAGCAGCTGTTGACCGAGACTGATGCTCCCTGGCAGAGCCCCTACAAAGGGAAGAGGAATGAGCCGGCCTTCGTCGCCGAGGCGGTCAGGAAGATTGCGGAAATCAAAGAAGTCTCTGAAGAGGAAGCTGCCGGGCAGATCTGGCAGAACTGTCAAAAAGTTTTTGTGAAAATATGAAAAAGTCTTTGCGGCAATTTCCCCTAAATATTTCCCGTACAATGAATCAAAAACCCAATCATAACAGAGCTACGGGGTTTGAATTGGGTTTTTGGTGTTTATTCTGGGTATGATTATTCACCGCAGAGCGGTGGGGTATGTGTCCATAATAAACAATCAAAAGGCTTAAATAAGCCGGCCAATCCCTTTTCCATGGTATGAAACTAAATATTCTCATCGGCGGCAGAGCCGGGCAGGGAATCAATAAGATTTCGGAAATTATCTCGGTCATTTTGGCCAACCGGGGCTACTTTGTCTTTAATTACCGGGATTATCCTTCCCTGATCAGAGGGGGGCACAACTTCAACATCCTTTCCCTCTCTGACCAGCCCGTCGGCAGCTTTGAATCCTGGCTGGACGGCATCATCGCCCTGGACGAGAAGACCGCCGGCTGGCATCAGGCTCAACTGAAAAAAGAAGGGTTCATTGTCACTTCTGCCGGTCTGGAAAAATTGGGCCGAAACCTCAACTTGGCCCTGGCGGGCGCCCTGGCTAAAATTTTGGGTGCCGGTGAAGAGGAGCTGCTCAGCCGGATCAGGGAGGAATTCGACACTCCGGAAGCTCTCTCTGCGGCCGGGCAGGGTTTCCATTCACAGGAAGAGCGGTTCGGGCTGAAGAGGCTGAAAAACAAAATCAGGACGATGAACGGCAGTCAGGCGGTCGCTCGGGGAGCGATCAGCTCAGGGCTCACTCATTACCTGGCTTACCCGATGACTCCGGCCACCGGCGTGATGCATGAACTGGCGGCCAGACAGCGGGAGAACCATTTTTTGGTTTTCCAGCCCGAGAACGAGATTGCCGTCATTAACGCTGCTCTGGGCGCTAGTTTTGCCGGAGCCAGGGCGATGGTCGGCACTTCCGGCGGCGGGTTTGACTTGATGACGGAAGCCTTAAGCCTGCAGGGGCAGATCGAGCTTCCTTTAGTCGTTTACCTGGCCAGCCGTCCCGGGCCGGGCACCGGCATTCCTACTTATTCCTCACAGGCTGACTTAGATGTTGCTTTAAGGGGCGGCCATGGTGAATTCCCGAGGGTGGTCATCGCTCCCGGTGATCCGATTGAATGCATCGAGAAGACCAATGAAGCTTTCTACCTGGCGGAAAAGTTCAATTCCCTGTCAATCCTGCTGAGCGACAAGCATCTGGCCGAATCGGAATTCAGTTTGATCGGCAAGGAGAAGCCCGCTTTGGAAATAAAATCTAATCGAAAAATTCCTGGTCAAAGTAAAGAGATTGTCAAAGTAAATAGTTACGAGCATGACTGGGAAGGCAACACGGCGGAAAGCGCGGAAATAACGGTTAAGACGGCAAATGAGCGCATGATTAAATATCAAAAGATAAAAAAAGAATGCCGGAAATTTGAAATGATTAAAATTCATGGCCGGGAAGATAGCCAAAATCTGATTATTGGATGGGGATCAACCAAGACGGTCATTCTGGATGCGATTGAAGGATTGGATTACAAATTTTTACAGGTTTTGTATTTATGCCCAATGTCAGACCAGATTAAGGATGAATTGATGAAAGTTAGTAAAATAATTCTAGTCGAACAAAATGTTACCGGCCAATTGGGAAGATTGATCAGAGAGAAAACAGGAATCAAGATTGAAAACCGAATCCTGAAATACGACGGGCGGCCTTTCACGTCGGACGGGCTGAGAGAAGAGATATTGAAGGTTAAATGAAAATTAAATGAAGGTTAATCAACAGTTAAATGGAAATCAAAAAAACAGACGAAAAAACTGAACTGGGAACAAAGAATGAAAAAACCTGGTGCCCCGGCTGCCCTAACTTTATGATTCTGGAAAGTGTCAAACAAGCCATCTCTAAGCTGATTGATGAAGGATACCGGCCGGCCGATTTTGTTTCAGTGACCGGCATTGGCTGCCATGCCAAGATTTTTGACTACCTGAACTTCTCCGGCTTTTACGGCCTGCATGGCCGGGTCCTGCCGGCCTCTTTAGGCATTAAGCTGGGCAATCCGAAACTGACTGTGATCGGCTTCGCCGGCGACGGCGACACTTACGCGGAAGGGATGGAGCATTTCATCCATGCCGGAAGATACAACGCTGATCTGACCTTAGTTGTCCATGACAACCAGAGCTTCTCTTTGACGACGGGGCAGGCGACGCCGACCTCGCCGCAGGGATACAAGAGCAAAGCCGAGCCGTGGGGCGGATGCGCCCCGCCTTTAAACCCTTTGCGGCTGGCTTTAGCTTCAGGAACCAGCTTTATTGCCCGCTGCAATGCCCGGGACATCGCCCATACGGCAGAAGTGCTGGTCAAGGCGGTCAGGCATCCCGGATTTTCTTTCGTCGAGGTGATCCAGGATTGCTTGATTTTCAACCGGGAGATGAACGGTAAGGACAGACTGATGTACAAAGTCCCTGACAACATCGACCGGGAGAAAGCTTATGCTTTAGCCGGGGAATGGGATTACAACGGCCGAGAAGGGAAGATCCCTTTAGGAGTAATTTATCAGGAAGGGAAGCCGGTTCTGGGCGAACGGTAAAGTATAGTAAGTGACGTAAATTTTTATTACCTCACGGGAGAATGATAATCACCCCCAGCACCATTACCACAAACAGGATGATTTTTTTGATTAAACTTTTTGTGGCGATATCCTCTTTGAAAACTTGAGGGAAAAAGCGCCCAAAGATCAGTGCGTAAAGTAAAACGACGACCGGCTGAAAAGAACTGATTGCACTTACGATTGTAACTGATGTTAAAGAAATCGCAAAAGTGGATGCGGCCGATCCTCCAAAAGTCAGAAATTCTTCAAAAGCAAACAAACGAAAATTTGCTCTGAATGTCTTTATTTGAGAGATGATATCCCCTCTTGTTTTTGCTATGAAAATTAGTGGCAGGGCAAAAAGGGAGGAGAATAATGTTGCCCAGGTAAATCCGGTTCCCCAACTCATCAGTGTAAAAACATATTTGTAAATAACCGCCTCAAGAGCAATGATCAGTGTACACAAAATCATCCAAAAAAATGAAGGGTTGGGGCGGAATTTTTGGTGCCTGTTCAGCGTCAACGATGCTGCGCTTAGAATAATGACAAAAAAACCGAGGTATTGGATGGGATTTAAAATTTCACCAACAAAGAAAAAAGCAAGTAAAGGAACGAAGATTTTACCCAGCGAGAAAAGTGAAACAACAATTGACGTGTCGTCGTTTTGTAGCGCCTTGTAATAAGGATACAAAAATCCAATGCCGGTAAGCCCCAAAAGTATAAAAAAAGGGATTTGTGAGGGGGTAATGAATGAAGGAAAATCTAAGTAGAGAATTATCGGCAGGAATAAAAGATTGGTGAAAGAAGCAAAAAATATCAGCGTTGTTGTCTTCTTGAAAAGATTGTTGGTGAAATGGTTGTCAATAATATTAGCAAAACCATGTAAAATGGGGTTCAGTAATGCGAATATTAGCCAGTACATGCTCAGTAAGCCGACTGAACCGGGTCTGCCGCCCTCAACGCGCCAGCCATCCCCCGTCGACGACTAAAGTGTGCCCGGTGATAAAACTGCTGTCGTCGGAAGCCAGGAAAACCGCCGCCTTGCCGATTTCTTCCGGCTCGCCCGGCCGGCCCAGGGGAGTTAAGGCCATCAGCCCGGCTCTGGTTTTTTCATCTTTAAGCATGGCTTCCGTCATCTTCGTCCTGATTACTCCCGGAGCGATGGCATTGACATTAATGTGGTGCCCCGCCAGCTCCAGCGCCAATTCTTTAGTCAGGGCGATGATGCCTCCCTTGGAAGCGCAGTAATCGGAGATCCCCTCAAAGCCGACCAGTCCGGCAATGGAAGTGATGGAAATGATTTTCCCCGACTTCTGCTTCATCATCGGCCTGGCCGCCGCCCGGCTGCAGAGGAAGACGCTTTTCAGGTTGATGTCAATCGTCTTGTCCCAGTCATCTTCGGTTTTTTCCAGGAGAGGCGCCTGCCGGACAATGCCGGCGTTATTGACGAGAATGTCGAGGCGGCCGAATTCTTTGAGAGTCTGTCCAACCAGATGCTCAACTTCCTTCGGGCAGGAAACATCGCACCGGACAGGCAGGGAGAACACTTTGTACTTCTTCCCTAAGAGCTGGCTGGCTTTCTCGCAGTCTTTCTGATCAAGGTCGGAAATGACTATTTTGGCCCCTTCTTTGGCCATCTCTTCCGCAATGCTGAAACCAATGCCCCGGGCTGAACCGGTGATGACCGCCACCTTATTTTTAAGTTTTAGTTCCATCTTTTATCCTTCCTCCTGTTTTTTTCTGTTTCTGTTAATTTCTTTATGAACTTATCTTTTTTTCTTTATCATTTTTCATTTTTATTTTTTAATCTTTTTTTAGTCTTTTTTTCTTTTTTTAATCATTGTCTTTTTTCTTTCTAATTTTGTCTTTTTTCTGTTTCTTTATCTTTTTTTCTGTTTTTATAATTCTTCCTGGCAAGGAAAAGGGTTAAAATGAGCAGGGCCAGGAAGATAGTCCCCCCGCCGGCGAGGGCGAAGGAGGCAGCCGGCAAAGGGCCCTCAACGACAATATTAAGATCCAGCTCTTTTTGAAAGATGGTCTGCTGGCCGGCTTTCCCCTCGACGGTAAATGTTCCGGCGATGGTCTGGCTTCCCCGGAGATGGCTGAAGACCGTGGAACTGGTCAGGAAAGAAAAAAAAGTGCTTGTTTCCTGCCGTTTCCTGATTAAAGTAAAAGTGCTCTGGTTTCCTTCCTGGAGGGCTTCCAGAGAGGAGGAGGAAAGGGCAATCTCGTTCTGCAGGCCGGGGCTCAGGCTCAGGACGAGGAAGGGGATTTCGCAGTTGCCTTTGTTCAGTATTTCTCCCTGGAACGAAGGCTGGTTGAGGAAAGAAATCTCTTCTGGCAGGGAGACTTCCAGGACATAGCTGCAATGGACTTCCGCCGCCAGTTCGTTCAGTTCGTCTTGAGGAGTAAGTGCTGATTTTTCTTTGGTTTCCAGGAGCGGCTCGACGACCTCTTCGGACTGAGTGCTCAATGTAGCTGGGGAGCGCCGGCTACTACCGCCTCCTCCTCCCCCTCCCGAAGAGCTCGAAGAACTCCCTCCGCCAGAACTGCTGCTTCCCGCTCCTTCGCTGTCTTCATCGCCTTGACTGCCTTCCTCCCCGCCAAAGAGGCCATAGAAGCTGAAATGGGTGACGGAAGAAGAGGCAAAATTTTCCGCTGTGTTCACTGTCGTATTCAGTTCTTCCCACTGATGGTTGGTTTCATTGTAATAATAAATCTTAGCCGTTTCTTCATCAATACTAGCCGCGGCCAGTTCCTCGTCAGTATAGTAAATGATAATTTTAATGGAAGAAATATCAATGGTATTGGCCGCCGGCTCAATGTTGACATACCGGTTGAGCGGCGTCGAGGAAGACGTTTCGGGCGTTTCCTCTTTGAGGTTATAATTGTATTCGATGATGGAAACAGAAATCTCTCCCGTATTTCCCTGCGGAGTTATCTCCAGTTTGGTGTTTGTTTCCGAGACGGCATCAACAATGACTGTTTCGCTCTCACCCTGGGTAAAGGAAAAAAGGGAGCTGCTGAAGGAGCCGGAGCAGTTGTGCAAGGCGCAATAATCACAGTTGACCAATGTTCCGTTATCCGGCGGCAGGTTGACCGTGCTCCCGCACTGATGGCTGTCAGTGTAATCTTTTAGCCGGGTGTTGCCGATCCGGCACTCATCATACTGAACTGTCCAGTTTTCCCCACAGGTTAAGGCAGTGTAGCTGATGGCCATTTGCTCCAGGGCGGGTGTCCCCGTCCCGTCCGATCCAAGCGTTGCTTTAAATCTGATCCGACTGCTGTTAACTGAACTCAGGTCGTTGCCGGCCGGGAGAAGAAGCCAGGTGGCTCCGGAATCAGTTGAATATTGGTATGATACTGCTTGGCCGTTAAGTGCTTCGCTGGCCGAAAAACTTCCCCAGGAATGCCCGTCGCCGGGCTGAAAATCGGTAGTTTCTATTTCCGCAGCAGTCGGATAAGTTGTCGTCGTGGAAGTTTCCGTCACCAGCTGAGTGTGGGTAGCTTTAAGATAGTCGAGCTTCAGGTGGTTGGGAGGGTCGATGGCCAGGATCAAGGCGGGGGAAGAAAGGCCGGCAATAGTAATATGGTACCATCCTTCATCTTCATTAAAGACGACTGAGCCGTAGCCGGGGGGACCGCAGATGGTGCCGGCATCACATAAACGGACTTCAGTCTGGAGATTGTTTTGCTGGAGGAGGTAGAGTGAAATAATGTCTCCATTCTCCAGGGTGGCGTCAAAAGTCACGTCGAGAACCTGGTCGGCTTTATGCAGGTTGGCAAATTCCCCGTCCTGGCTCTGCACTTCGGCAGTTTTATCGGAGCCTTCGCCGCTTTCACCTTCATCATCATCTTCTTCGTCTCCTTCATCATCCCCGTCCGCATTCCGGAGGGTGGCTGAAGCCACAGCTATTTCCGTGGTTTCCTCCAAGGCAGAAATCTCTTCGGTAGTGGCAGGAATTAAGACTGCTTTCCCTTCGCTCAGGTTGATCAGGGTATCATTGTAAGTATACTCTGCCGGATCGCTGAAATCCCAATTTTTCTCAGCGGTGGCTTCTTCATAGACGACCAGCCCGACCGGCATCAGCAGGGTTTTCAGGCAGATGGAGAGGGCAACAACCATGACTAAAATTAGGAGATACCAATCAAAGACGACCTCTTCTTGACGCATATTAGTTTCATTTCCCGAAGGTATATAAATTTTTGCTTAAGCAATTAAGTATAATATTGTAATTAAAAATGAGTTTAAACCCCATGCCCGGCGGACCGCAGCAGGACCATTATCCCAACTCCCAGCAGGAAAAAAAACAGGTGAAGGACCGAATCCTTCCAGCTGCATTCCTTGTGCAGCTCCGGGATCAGGTTGGAGCCGGCGATGTAAACGAAGCCGCCGGCGGCAAAGGGCAGCAGGGCGACGGCAAATTCGTGGCTGCCCGTGCCTAAAACTAAGCCGACAACCGCCCCTAAGATGGCCACTGCCGCTGAGAAGAAATTAAAAAGCAAGGCTTTCATCTTGGAATAGCCCGCATAGAGCAGGACGCCAAAATCAGCAATCTCCTGGGGCACTTCATGGAAAATAATCCCAATGGTGGCGGCAATCCCAACAGGAACGCTGACAATGTAGCTGCCGGCGATGATTAACCCGTCGACAAAATTGTGCACACCGTCGCCGAACAGGTTCATGATCCCCAAATGATACTTGTGCGGCTGATGGAGCATCGGCAGCTTGTGCTCCTGGGGAGTATGGCACTGATGCATATGCACCAGTTTCTCGATGATAAAAAAGACCATGACCCCCAGCAGGACCAGCAGGCTTACCGGCAGGGTAAACCCCCGGGGCTCGACTGCTTCCGGCAGCAGGTGAAGGAAAGCGCCCCCCAGCAGGGTTCCGGCCGAAAGGCTGACCAGGGACAGCAATAATTTGCTCAGCTTGTTTCTTCCGACCAGCAGGAAGACAACTCCGATTAGGGAAACAAGGGAAACAAAAATCACGCTGACCAAGACATAAATAGTGATATTTACCATCAAGAAAAACTAAGAGGCTTTTATTTATATAACTTTAGTAATTTTGGGCCCAAAAATTAAGTGCCTGGCTGCTCGCTCAGTTGTTTCTTGTACAACAGTTGATGGGCATTAGGAAATATAGCCGTTTCTTCAGAAACCATGTATGGTATAACTTCAGGATGATCCTTTGTTAAATCATAACAAACTTTTCCAGCTTTAGTTCTGATACCATATACACAACTCGCACTGAGTGAACCATCTCCCAGAATATAAACTAATGCGACTATATCCACAGGAGTTCCTACTGGTAAAGATACGCCTTTTCTTAGTTCAAATGATTCTAGTGAGCAAACATCACCATCTATTTGAACAAATCCTGTAGTAGGATCGTCAGGATGATAACTATTAATTGTACCCTCCAAACTCATTGCTTTCAAACGTGGCATTGTAATATAAGAATTGATAACTAGTATTTAAATCTTTCGGTTTTATTGTCTTTTAGCAATAGTAACAATTCTTGCCTCATTTGTACATTTTGCTCCGTAGCGTTGAGGTTAATGCCAGTTTAAAACTTGTTATACTCGTCAACCTACGAGCAAACGTGAAAAGATAAACCTTCAGTTAGACATCATAATTTATTAATTTATACATCAGCACCAGTAATTTTGAGCCCCGGGGACTTCCGCCCTATAACAGCAGGCATAAATGATGATGCATATATGATTATAAAAATGAGGCGGGTAAAGCTATTTTCTCTATCCAACAAAGATTTTATACTTCTCAGTGCCTTCCATCTCCTGCATGATTCTTTTGATGATGGTATTCCTGGGGTCGGGCAGCAGCTTGACTCTTTTCTTAAGGTCGTCAAAACTGTCGAAGGGCTTGGCTTTCCGGGCATTGATTACTTCCCACATGTGTTTCTTGCCCAGCCCGGGCAGCAGTTCCAGCTGGTGCATCCGCATCGTCAAAGGCTGCGCCTTATTGAAGAACTCGACAAACTTTTTCTCATCGAGATCAATCACCTTCTCGATGACATGCGGCAACTCATTCCGGGCGGTGATAGTCAGCTTGCTCAACGGAATCTTCCCTTTGATATGATGAATCTCTTCCCTTTTGCCCTCTCCAATGTAAACCTCCTTGTAAGGCTGCAGCTGGATGCCTTTCTTTGGGATAAGTTCAAGGAGGGATAAATGATTTAAGCCTAAAGCTTGCACGATCGGGCTTTTCAGGCTGCCCGGCTCGAAGGGGTAGCCATGCTCTAAGTAATCCAAGACGATGGCTTTTTCTTCCCGGATTTTTTGTTGTTGCTGATCAATCATTTTTTTACCTTCCGGCTTTTCTTGATTCTTGTCTTGAGTTTCAAACCTTTTTTTGTTTCTCAGACTTTATTCGACTATCCCACTAACTTTACCCCCCTAACTACCTTAAACTCCAGTCCTTTTGTTTAGGTATAGTTTAGGTATAAATTAGAAGTTTATTAAGATTACGCTTATTTTTGTCGTTCTCGCCAAAATATCGGACAGGGGAAAAAGTACGGCGATTTGAGAAACATTTTTAAAATACTGCCTTTTCTGAGAGGCTATGGATTCAGTGCGTAAATCGGGAAGTTAAGAACATTAATTCTCTTTAGCAGTTTCCATCCTTATTGATGATTATTTTTTGATGAAAATTCAGCGGGGGTTAAAAATGCAATTCGAACAAAGGGACAAAAGTGAAAAATCGGACAGAAATGAAAAATCCAAGGAGACACCTTTAGATAAATTGAAAGAAGCTAGGGCAACTCATCATAGTTACATTAAAGGAACAATGACTCTGGAAGGGCATCCCCAGATAGAAGGCTATGACTTTGATCAGAAATTCAGTTTTCCGGAATTCCTGAAGTCCTTTTCTCGGACGGGATTCCAGGCGACTCATTTGGCCGAAGGCATCGAGATTGTCAAAGCCATGCGGAGGGAAAAAGCAACGATCTTCCTCTCTTTCACCTCCAACCAGGTCACTTCGGGAAACCGGGAGATTATCAAATACCTGGTCAAGCACAAGAAGGTTGATGTCTTAGTCACTTCTGCCGGCGGCGTCGAGGAAGATATCATCAAATGCCTCAGACCGTTCGTTTTGGGAAAGTTCAACGTTCCGGGGAAGATGCTCTTCGAGCACGGCGTTAACCGGACGGGAAACATTTTCATCCCCAACGACCGCTATACTTACTTTGACCAGTTTATGCAGAAATTCTTTGAGAAGCTCTATGCCCGGCAGCAGGAAGGCATGGTTTTCTGCCCGCATACCTTCAACCGGGAGCTGGGCCGGGAAATCAGCGACGAAAGATCCTTCCTTTACTGGGCAGCGAAAAATGATATCCCTGTCTTCTGCCCGGGGCTGGTCGATGGGGCGATTGGCGACCTGATTGTCTTCTTCAAGCAGAGCCATCCTGACTTTTTGATTGATGTGTCCCAAGAAGTCCATGATATCGTCCGGATTGTCCTCAATGCCGGAAAGACGGGGGGAATTTTGCTGGGCGGGGGGATCAGCAAGCATTTTGCCCTCAATGCCAACATTTTCCGGGAAGGCTTCGATTATGCCGTTTATATCAATACTGTCGAGGAGTTCGACGGCTCGGATTCGGGGGCGAGAATTGAGGAAGCGATCACCTGGGGGAAGATTAAGGCGGAAGCTCCCTCGGTCAAGATTCATTGCGATGCGACGATTGCTTTTCCTTTGCTGGTGGCGGGGGGGTTTATGGAGTGATGGCTGGTTCCGGGCCGCCGGCCAGTTTCTGGTCAGCTATACCTTCCTAATCTTTCCAATCTCTTTATACTTCAAATTGACCTTCTTCCCCGTCCGGGAATCCTGCAGCTGGATATTCCGGTCCACCGCTTTAACCTCGTACCGCTCGCCAGCATAGTCAACGGTGTCGCCTTTCCGGAAACTGACTCCCCGGAATAAGACGGTTAGCCGATAGACGCCTTTGCTGTCTTTCCTGCCCACCAGGGAAGCAGTTATCGTTGACTCCCCGCCGAAACGCTGCTGCAGCTGCCGGCCCAGGGCTTTAGTGAACTGGCGGTCGGCTAAGTAGAAGTCGCAGCCATTTTTGACTTTGACAACTTTGGTGACCGGGATACTGGCTCGGTTTATTTCGTCTTCGGCAAAGAGTTTTATTTCCGGAGAAATATCCCTCAGCTGCAGGATTGCTTCATAATATCCGGGGTGTTTGCCGGCCAGGGTGCGGACCATTTTTATAGTTTATTTTTGATGTGCTTATTAAAAGTTTCACGCCTCATTTAATTATAGATAACTGCGCAAATTAGGTTGCATCCCAACGCAGTTATCTATTCCGATAAATGCGGAGTATTTTTATAGCATTATCCCCGCATTTATCGATACCTCAAGTTTTCCTGACAATACAATACCATTATAGATATTGCTTAATAAGCCTTTGCTTAAGGAATGAAGGTTTTCTTCACAGAATAATTTGATTGGATAACCCACTTTTTTATTGAAAAGAGATAAATCAATTATTTGATGATGGCTTTGAAGAAAAATGTCAACATCACTTTCCTGATGATAAGTTCCTTTTTGCACGCTGCCAAATAAGACGATTACTTTAGGCTCAAATTTTTCTTCTAAAAACTCAATCAGTCCACTGGCAATAATTTTTTTGACTAATGCTTCGCTTTTTTCGTGTTTATAAATGTAAGAAGTCCTGTTCGCTTCATAATGGGGATATTTTCCTTTCTCTTTTTTTTTAACAATAATTTTTTCCCTTACTAATTCTTTAAGATATTTCATCACTGTTTTGGTATCTTTATGACTAATCCTGCTTAGTTCTCTGACCCCGTATTGTTTCATTGGGTGGAGGAAAAAATTGGTGGTGATGTTCATAATGTAGGATATTTTTCCCACATTTATAAACATTTTGGTAATTTATGTGGTTATGTGGAAATAATTCTTAAATAATTGTCTTTAAGAATGGGATTATTTGAGATAAAGAGATGAATTTTAAACTATAAATCTTTGAACACCAAAGATTTAAAAACAAAAGAGTTAATTTAGTTAATAAGGGGTGATAAAGTCACTCCGGCAAGTTCTGGAGACCGTTAAAATGTTGAACAGAAATGATCCTGAATTTAGGAAATTGATTGAAAAAGGAATCTCTCTTGACAGATTAGAAAAAAGATTAAGACCAGCATTAGGATTAAGAGATTATCTTAAAGAAAAAGAAGCCCATGATGGTTTTGGTAATTATTCTGAAAGAGGATTTTTGGGAACTGATGAAAGTCTATTGGATGTTGTTCACGCTGACTGGCAGACTGTTGAAGCGCTAGGAACAACCCACTCAGTTATTGCCGGTGCTTTCCATCGATTGACCCAAGGAGGCTACGATGTTCATTCTGATTATGAGTATAAACCCGCGGAAGATCTTACGGACGGCTCCCAGCCTTGCCCTTGGGATTGTCTTGGTGCTAATGGAGTAAATGTAGGGATGTTATTCAAAAGAGATCTTCCTTCCGCCGATAAATTCATCGGCTACCTAACACATTTCCCTTTCCCGCCAAGTTGGGGAGAAGAGGAAATAGAAGCTCATGCCTTAAGAGAGTTTGGCGAAGCTATAACTATCGGTCAACTTAGAGAAGCGGTTGAGAGAAGAAAAACAAGAGAGGAACCTGTTTATGTTGTGGCTAATTCCCTCCTTCCTCACTTAATTGGAGAACATTATTTCTTTGAAGGCAGGGGATCCCCTTTTAGAGCCGATCCTTCTTTTTTGGCTCGGGCTTTCAACTTAACCAAAAAATAATTCTTCCACTCATTATTTACCTCAATATTTTTAAATACCACCCCCCTAAAAACAACTGATGCCGCAATTAACCCCGGAAGCCAAAAAAGAACTCGAACACCAGCAGTACCGGCTGGTCGGCGCGCATTCCGCCGTCAAGATCTGCGGCTGGACCAAAAGCATGATTAGGGGGCAGGGCAGCTGCTACAAACACAAATTTTACGGCATCAGAAGCAGCCAATGCCTGCAGATGACTACTTCCCTCAGCTGCGCCAACCGGTGCATCTTCTGCTGGAGAGGATATAAAGCGCCCGTCGGAAAGGAATGGAAATGGCCGGCCGATGGGCCGCAGGCCATCCTCGACGGATGCCTTAAAGAGCAGCAAAAACTGCTGGTTGGGTTTTTTGGCTCGGAAACGGCGGATAGAAAGTTATTGGAAGAATCCAAGACTGTTAAACATGCCGCCCTGTCTTTGACAGGGGAACCAATTATCTACCCAAAAATTAATGAATTATTGGAATTATTTAATCAAAATAAGATCTCCACATTTTTAGTCACTAACGGACAATACCCTAAGGAAATCAGAGCTCTCCAGCCGGTGACACAGCTTTATCTCAGTTTAGATGCCCCGACTCCGATGGTGTTAAAAGAGATTGACCAGCCTTTATTTCCCGATTTCTGGGAGCGGCTGTTGCAAAGTCTCGACGAGCTCTCTAAAAAAAAACAAAGGACCTGCATCAGGCTAACAATAATCAAGGGCATTAATGATTCTCAACCGGAAAAATACGCAGAACTAATCCAAAAAGGCAGCCCGGATTTCGTCGAGGTGAAAGCGTATATGTTCCTCGGGCAGTCCCGGCAAAGGCTGAAAGAAGAAAACATGCCTTTCCATGATGATATCGCCGGGTTTTCCCGGGAGCTGGCTAAATTCCTGCCTGATCATGAAATCGCTTCAGAGCATGCCCCTTCCCGAGTGGTCCTGTTAGCGAAGAAAAAATATAAAGTCAGGGACGAATGGCAGACATGGATTGATTTTGAGAGGTGGTTTGAAGGCGAGAGGAGAGATTATAGTGCTCAGATGAAAGAAATCACCAAAATCACTTTACCTAAATCACCTTAACGCCACTAGTTTTTGATGCGTCTTATACAATTCAGCCGCTAACAAATTAGCGCTTGCTTCAATGTACTCGACATCCAAAGCAGGATGTTGCGGAATGGTATCCAGACAGACAACTTTATCGATATATTCTCTTTGATTTGCTTTCCCATGCTGGCTGGGCATAGTAACGGCGTGGCTGGCCCAGACCTCGACTTTTCTGATGCCCAAGCCCTTAAAAATCTTAGCCACCCTGTTGGCAGTATCCAAAGTAAAGTCCTTATCATCCAAGATTATGTAAACCCCTTCCCGGTCGA
>CAYWPJ010000005.1:37440-40054 GCA_964460195.1 uncultured Methanosarcinales archaeon | reverse complement strand
ACACTTTTCTCATTAATTTGACTGAAAGGTTTAAACTGAACCTTTGTCTCTTCATAACTTACCCTGAATTTGTCCATATAGGCAATCAAGGCATAAACTTCCCCGGGGCTCATCTCTAAATGGGCTCGTTCACCAAAGTTTTCTGCTCGATGTTCCGCGCCGTCGTCAACGGAAATAAAGTAGGTGTGGTCCCTAAATTCTTTCTCCAGAGCCGTCAATCTTTCATGGAAAGGCCTCAACTTTGGCATAACTCTTTCCGCATTCTCACCAATGAGACCCAGTTTGTAGGGATTGATAGCCCTACCTGATTGAAAAGGGTTAACACCATGAAATTCTATCCCTAATTCTTCGGCAGTTTGAGAGGCTTTCTTTGAGTGGGGGTCGATGGTAAGAAGAGCATCTAGGCCGTCTTTTCTCAAATCTCTTAACATCATTCTTAATGAATCGTATTGGTAGAAGCCAAATTTTTTATATTTCTCAATACTATGGGACCTAACGTAAGCCAGGTAAGGTGTCACTAACGTCCTTTGCAAGGTATCAACATTGCTAACAATATCAAGGAAACCTCTTACCGTCATCAGGTGGTCATTCACGGAAACTATTTGACTGCTTCCTTCAGAAACTTTCCTATTTGGTGTCAAGAAATGCTCAACTAAAGCGATGTGTTTCCCCCGGATGTGATCCTTCAAGGAATTAGCTCCAATATCGACTTGTATCTCTTCATCAGCAAAGTAATCACTGACCAAATGGTGTCTATGCGCTTTAGGCGTGTCGGCGGGAACCTCGCTTCTTTTTTTACTATGTAACATTTCGACCTGATCTTCCAAGCCGTAATCAGATTTAAGAATATGGCCGATCTCTTCAGCTAATTGGGCAGTTTCCTCACCGGAACAAGAGATTAATAGTAACTTCGTTTGTGAGGCCATAGAAAGCTTACTCACTTAAGAGTATTTATTCTTTTCGAAGCTCTGAGATATATTTCTCTAATTGTTTCAGCTTGGCGAAGCATTACCATCTTATCTTATTTTATAACAAAAGCCTTATAAAATCTCTTCAAATATTGGTTTTTATGCCAGCTGAAAAAACAGATAACGAAGAGCAGCTCCAGCAGAAATACCTGAAATTCCAGTTCCTGCAGCAGCAGGTTGAGCAGTTATCCCAGCAGCTGGAAATTTTGAACCAGCAGAATGCCGAACTAGAGATTTCCATCAATGCCCTCAGAAAGCTGGGAAGAACGAAAATAAACAATGAAATCCTGGCCCCCATCGCTGACGGCATTTTTTTGAAAGGGGAGCTGAAAGACAATCAGAAGCTGATTGTCAATGTCGGTTCTGACGTGGCTGTCGAGAAGACCATCCCTCAAGTCGTTAAGCTGTTAGAGAAGCAGAAGGAAGAGCTGGAGAGGAAACTGATCGGCGGCGAGATGGTCCTGCAGCAGCTGAGCGAGCAGGCGATGAAAATATATCAGGAAGTTGAGGAAGGGATTAAATTATCTAAGGTTTAAAATGCTCTCCTTACTGCTCCCTTTACTGCTTTCCTTCACCGGCCCTCTTTTCGGCCTGGCCCTGGCTTTGATCGCCTCGGAAGAGCTGAAAGCCGGGCGGCCGTACTTGAGCTGGCTGAAACGGATCATTTTTGTGATTATCATAGCTGTCATTGCGGTCCAGCTTGCTTTCCCGCCGCAGTGGTTGGGGATGATTCTTTTTTTATCCGCCGGCCTGGTTTTCTTTGCCCTCGAGCTGAAAAAAACCAGCCAAAACAGCCTTTTTCGGGAAGGATTTCATTACCTTCTCTTTGTTCTCGCTTACTTCTTGATCAGCGAGAAACTGCTGGCGGCTTCCCTGATTTTCCTTTACGGGCTGCCTTTAGGCACTTTGTTGAGAAAAATTTAGAACAGCTAGGAAAATGTTCCTAAATTATTAATGGCTTATTTTGAGGATATTTAAAACCCGATGTCTTATAGAATTCTCTTATCGTTTCGGGATTGCCATTTAGCTTTTTATACGCTTCCCTTACCTGTATAATTTTATTTCTAATTTCTTCATCTGGGATTTCTCCAAAACTATTTGGATTATCATTGTGTCCGTGAATGAGAGGTTCTTCGTAAGTGTGAACAATTACTCTTTTTCTTCCATCAAATTCTACTTTTGGAATAAAATAAGTTGTTCTTTGATTTTTTTCATCAATATCTTTAACAGCAGTAAAGTGTGGATAAGCAGTTAGATAAAGATTTCCCTGTTCATGAAGGACATTATAAGCCTGCCATCGTTCATGATCAGAATGTTGTTCGTGTTGATCTAAAAACCCAGTAACTTTTGTAACGGTTTCAATAGAAACTGTTAAATCTGGATGTGATGGAGAGTGCATGTCAACTATCATTTTGTAAGGAATTACTCCTAAACCATAAGCAAGTTTTGATATTCTTCTTAATTTTTCAACACTCCAAGCAATGTCATCTCTTTGAAAATTTATTCCCTCTTGTAAGGGCATCTGAAGATGGATTGTAATTCCGGCTCTTTCAAGTTTTTCTACTGCCATTTTTGCTTCTGGTGCTGAGAGCTGAAAATCATCTGTAATATGGGCATTTATGTAAAATTGTTTTCCTGTTTCTCTT
>CAYWPJ010000005.1:4809-37430 GCA_964460195.1 uncultured Methanosarcinales archaeon | reverse complement strand
AAATTTCTTCGCTTAACGGTATTATCCCCAAAACTGTTTCTCTTTCGAAATGCTGTAACATTTGAACAAACTCATCATCTATTCTGTACCACATTCCTTGAAATATAGAAGAAGTACACATTCTGACAACATTTACATGCTTTGCTTTTTTATATTGTTCAAGAATTTTTTCTATAGCTTGATTAGAGAATAAAGTTGGCTCCCCGCCGCTCATAACAATAGTATCTACCTCTGGATTTTGATTGAGCCATTTCGTAAGAAGCTCTGCTTGTGTCACTGCTCGTTCCTCTTGAAGATTTAATTGCTTCTTGATTTGTGCGTACTCAGGATAGACTTTAGCAAGGACGGAAAGTGCTGTTCTTACCATTGAGCCCTTGTAGCATCCATCACATCCAATATGGCAGGCTTCAGTAATATTTGCTAAAACAGCATAAGGAAACTTTCTTGTCGCAAGATAGGTTTCATTTCCACTACCATCAACAGCAACAACCCTGTCCATTCCTCTGAAAATTCCATAAGGATCCATGCTGTGCCTCCAATTTCCAGAGAATTTATCTGGACGAGATGGAATGTATTTTCGTATTGTAGTGTCTCCCATGACTGCATTATACGGTAAAATGCTCATTACTCTTCCAGCTTTAACTGCCGCTTCTGCTTCTTCTACGTATTGTTCTAAACCGAAAAGTCTTAGGTGCTCTGGCTTTGTCGCTCTAAAGAGTAATTGAAATGCCTGAGAAGCCCAGAGTTGTTCTGGTGATACCTGTAACTGTTGGCTTACATTATCAAGAAGATGGTCTAAAGTTTCGTTTTCTTCTTGATTCGCACCTAAATATTTCCCTTTGATATGGTTAAAGAAACCTTTAGCAGAATAACTACCTAACTCACTTCTAATATTTTCAAGACTTAATCTAATATTTATTTTATCACTCATAAGTAACTTATAGTAACCTCTTCTATTTAAATAATTGTAGTCTTAATTAAGATGACAAAATAGAAATGTTTAAATAGCTGATTTGATTATTATGCAGATTATGGCAGAAAAAGAAATACTCCAAGAGTTGGGATTATCAGAAGCAGAATCAAAAGTATATCTCGCTCTTCTGGAAACAGGTTCAACGCTTGCTGGTCCAATCATCAAGAAAACAGGATTACACAGAGGAACAACTTATCAGATCTTACAAAGACTGAAAGAAAAAGGGTTAGTGTCCTCGATAATTAAAGGCAAGAAACAGTATTTCGAGCCAGCAAGCCCGGACAGATTAATGGATGTTCTCAAAGAGCGGGAAGAAAAATTGCAGAGCATTATTCCTTCGCTTAATGAGAAATTAAATGCAAGTAAAGAGAAACAGGAAGTCACGGTCTATTATAGTGTTAAAGGTATCCGCTCAGCAATGGACAAAATGTTAGAAGAATTAAATCCTAACGGAGAATATTATGATTTTGGTGTTTCTGGCTTATTTAGGGAAATTATGGGCGCATATTGGGATTTATGGCAGAAGAAAAAGAGAAAATACAAGATTAAATCAAAAGTCATTTTTACAGAGGAATTGAAAACGAAGAACCCTGAATTATTAAAAGACTATTTTGGAGAAGCACGTTTTCATCCAGAGAAGTATTCAAGTATTACAGACACAATGATTTATAAGAATACTGTTTTATTAGTAGTTTGGACTGCAAAACCACCAATTGCTATTATCATAAAGAATAAAGATAATGCAGAGAGTTATAAAAATCAGTTTAAGTTGATGTGGAAGTTAGCGAAGAAGTAAGGCGATTCCCATTAAGTTTTTAAAATGATCTCTTTCTTGAAAACTTCCTTAACTCCGCGGCAAAACTCTTCTTTTATTTCCTCCGGACTGACTTTCTCCATTCTGGACTTCAGCTCCCCAGCTTCCTTTTCCTTGCCGGCGATCTCCCCGGCCAGTCTTTCCGCCGCTTCCCCGGTCTTTTTAATCTCGTCAGCAATAGTCATCCCGCCCATTTCCCGCCTGACTTTTCCTTCTTCTTCCCTCAGCCATTCTCCCCTCTTCCTCAATCCTTCGAGGTAACCCTGCTCGGCTTTTTCTATCAAACCGAGAAAATTCTCTTTCTGCTTCTGGTCAAATTCCAGCAGCCGGTTGACTAAACATTTCTTCAGCCCCTGCAGCACTCCTTTAATCCTCATCGGCCGGTCCTGCCAGAAAGCTTCCAGGCTGTTGCCCAGGTAGGGGAGGACTGGTTTGTTGTCTAAGGTAATGCGCTCATATTTCTTCAGCGGCTTCTGCAGCCGGGAGAAGAAAGAATGAAGCTCGTTCTCGACCTGGCTGAACTGCTCTTTTATTTTCTTCAGGTGCTCCTGCAGGCGGTTATAGTCGGCAAATGAGTCCCCTGCCCTCAGTTCCTCCATCTCCCTCTCACTTTCTTCCTTTTTTTTCTTAAGTTCGCTGATCTCTTCTTCAATCCCGTTGATTAAGCTGGCCAGCTTTTCCTTTTTTTCCTTTTCTTCGGCCAGTTGGGAAGCCAGCTCTTTGAGTTTGATCAAGCCCTCGATTTGAGCCGCCGGGAAATTCCTGGCTAAATAATTGGTTTCGCTCAATAGTTTGAAGACCGGCTCGACCTGGTCAAAAAATAAGTGCTGGGCGGCCTGGTAACTTTTAGCGGTGCTCCCGGCCAATTGCTCGAGGCGGGCGTTCAGCCGGTGGTTGAATCCCCTGGCTTCCCGGAAATCTTCCAGGCTTCGGGACTCTTTTTCAATTGTCTGAAGCTCGCTCAGGAATCGCTCCACTTCCCGGACATAATGGTCCCGGTGTCCCAGAACAATATTCTGAATTCTTCCCTCGACTTGCTGCCGGTCTTTGTCAGGAATCTCCTGAGCTTTTAAGATAGCCGTTTTTTCCTGCAGCTGGCTTTTCAGGTCTTGGACCTGCCGGAAATATCCTTGAAGGCGCTCGCCCAGTCCGAGGGAAGGAGTTTCCTTCTCCAGCCAGCCGGCGAGGCCGGAAAGGTTGACTTCTTCCGCTGTTTCCTCTCGAAAGAGTTTTCTTAAAAATTCAAGCATAGGTTCTCAGAATCAGCCTTTTATTTAAAGATTTCTCTGGTTTTCGTTAGCCGTCACGAAGGTGGTGGTTTGATAGTGTGAAGTTACGAGGAGGGCACAGGAATATTTTTAAGTCGGAGCGTTTTTAGTCAATCAAAGAGGATGTTATGGTACAATGAATTGAGAGGGTCATAATGTCATTTCCAGAACGAATTATTATCGCTGAAGACAAAGTAAAAGCCAATTTAAAGAAAATTACTTGTCCTCAATGCGGCAGGCTTCACTTTAGTAAAATTGCCAACGATGGGACTGTCGTCGAACTATGTCCTGTATGTTTAGGGTTGTTTGATTAAGATGAAAAAAGAGATAGATAAGGATGGAAGAATATTGTATAGATTCAGCCATTCTACGGCTAAGGGCGGTAATGCTTATATTCATAAAACTCTTCAAGGCAAGAGTATAAAGAATAAGCAAGGATTAAGAGATTATTTAGAGGCAATATCTAAGAGGCATGGCCTTATTGATCCAACTATAAAAATTTATGGTACCATATTCTTCTTTTTCTTTCACATCCCTAAATCTCTCGCTCCTGCTTTACTCATTGAAAGCATTGGCAAAGACCTCTCCTTATTTTCGGATTGGGACGAAGACTATGTTTTTACCGGAGTTTATGATCTGCAGGAACAGTTTTTAAGAAAGGATTTGGAGAAGTGGGGGTTTGATTATGGTAAAAGATAAAATTTTGCAATTAAAAATTTGGCTGGAAGGAATAAGCCCAAAAATTTGGCGGAGATTTTTTGTAAGTAATACCATAACTTTTCATCAACTCTATTTGATTATTCAAACAGTGATGGGGTGGGATAATTATCATTTATATAGCTTTAGAGTGGGAGACAAAGAATATCAAGATGAAAAAAGCGAAGATTTTGGTGACTTTGACGATGAGGAAATACTTTCCTCAAGAAAAGAGAAAATGGGAGTTCTTAAAGTAAAACAGAAGTTTTTGTACACATATGATTTTGGTGATGATTGGGAACATGAAGTCATTGTAGAAAAGATTCTTGGGCCAGAAGAAGGGAAAATCTATCCTTTCTGTCTAGAAGGAGAACGAAACTGTCCTCCAGAAGACTGCGGAAGCGTCTCTGGATATTATAATCTAATGGAAATCAGAAAGAATAAAAGCCATCCAGAATATAAACGTTTAATACAAGAATGGCTGGGGGAAGACTACGACCCAGAATTATTTGTTATTAATTGGGTAAATGCCCGTTTGCAAGGAAAGAAGCCGAAAGCGGCGTGAGTGGTTTCCGATTGACTACGAGAATAGGATTATGGGCGCGTTGAATGAGTTAAAGTTGTAGTAATTCCTAAGCCTCCTGTCGTAATACCATCTAAAAAATTTTGTTACTCCCATCCCCTCACCGCCTTCAAGAAACCCAGATAAAACGGATTGGGCCGCAAAGGCCGGGAAGTAAACTCCGGATGAGCCTGCGTGGCGATAAAAAAAGGATGCACTTCCCGGGGCAGTTCTAATACCTGCATGATTTCCCGTCCCGGCGCTCGGCCGGAAAAGACTAAGCCTTTCTCTTCAAAAGTGCGAATGTAAGCGGGATTGCATTCCCAGCGGTGCCGGAAACGTTCCCGTACCAGGAAGACCCCTCCTTTGGCTGGAAAACGGTCTAACCCATACAATTCGGCGGCTCTGGTTCCCGCTTTAATCTCCATATCCTGCCCGCCCAGGCGCATATTCCCCCCTAATTTAGCAATATCCTGCTGTTCCGGCAGCAAATCAATTACCGGCTCGGCTGCCTGCTGATTTACTTCCGTAGAATTAGCGCCCGATAACCCACAGATGTTTCGCGCAAATTCAATCAAAGCCATCTGGAAGCCGTAACATAAGCCCAAATAGGGCAATCCCTTTTCCCGGGCGTAACGGATACAGTTGATTTTTCCTTCCGAGCCGCGTGAACCAAAAGCACCCGGAACAATGATCCCCTGCACCTCTTTTAACTCTTCAGCTGCTTTCTCGGCATTAAGTTCCGTTGTCTCAATCCATTTCAGCTTTACTTTCAAGCCTAAGGAAGTGCCGGCATGCTCCAAGGCTTTGATGATGGAAGCATAGGAATCACGCAGCATCGTGTATTTGCCCGTAATGCCGACCACTACTTCATCCCCGGCCGGCGGAATCTTCTGCACATACTCTTCCCATTGGTCCCGCAATTCATAATCAGGATTAATCCGGCTGCGCAGCTCCAGCAGGTCGATGGTCTGCTCATCCAGACGGACTTTCTCCAGGAGACGGGGAAGAAGATAAATGCTCTCAACATCATGGACGCTGACCACGCGGGAAACGGGCACGCTGGCAGAGACGCTGATCTTTTCCCGGGTCTTTTCCGTGACTTCATGATCGCAGCGGCAGGCGATGATATCCGGCTGGATGCCTTTGGCCATCAATTCCCGCAGGCCCAGCTGGGCGGCCTTACTTTTCTGCTCACCCAAAAATCCCGGCTCTAAAACATAGGTCAGGGCGACATTACAGACGTTAGCGCGCCCTTCTTCATACTGCAGTTCGCGCATGGCTTCAATGAAATAATTGTTTTCGATATCGCCGACCGTGCCGCCGACTTCGACAAAAAGGACATCCGCTCCGGAAGAAAGAGCCAGAGAGCGCACGAAGTGCTTGATTTCTCCCGTCACATGGGGAACAAACTGCACATCCCGGCCGAGGTAATTTCCTTTCCGCTCACGGCTGAGAATCTGCGTGAAGATCTTTCCGCCGGTAAGATAATTGTCTTTGGTCAGCTTCAAATCCAAAAAACGCTCATATGTCCCTAAATCCATATCCCCTTCCGTGCCATCATCGAGCACAAACACTTCACCATGACGGAACGGATTCAATGTTCCCGCATCGTAATTGAGGTAACCGTCATATTTCATGATGCTCACTTTCATGCCTTTCAGCTGCAGAAGTTTGGCCAGGGAAGAGGCAAAGATGCCTTTGCCCAAGCCGGACATCACCGTGCCATAGACGGCCACGTACTTGGTTTGGCCGGGTTTATACCCCTCGGGCTGGGAATTAAAGAATTCATGCTCGCTGGTTTTTTGAGAAACTTCTTCTATGATAGTATTCAAGAGCGACCTCCCAGCAGAACTTTTTACCGGCCAAGTTTAATAACTTTGCCTACAACCAAAAGATGACGAATCAGCTCATTTTGCCCCCCAAACAAAAAAGAGCAAAATGTTTATAAAACAACACCTTAATTCACTCCCTGAAGATGGAATTCAAAGTCTTGGAAGAGAGCAAGAGCAAGCTGGTCTTTGAGCTGAAGGGGGAAACCCATACTTTCTGCAATGCTCTCAAGCATGAGCTGCAGCAGGTCAAAGGAGTGGATATCGCCACTTACCGGATTGACCACCCGCTGATTGGCATCCCCCGGTTCCAAATCGAGACGAAAGGGGTCGAGGCCAGGAAGGCTTTGAAGGAGGCTCTGAAAGCTTTGAAGAAGAAAGCCCAGGATTTCCAGAAGGAGCTCGAGAAGATGTGAGTTTTTTTTGATAAAATTATCTAGGCTGCCAAGAGAAATCTAATTATTTTGGGATGTAAACTCCTGTTTCATAAATTCCAATTTTATATTATAAATCTAATGAAAAAAAGTGGGACAGAATGGTCAATCATTTTTAGCCGTGTCCATCATTTCCCGGGTTGTTTCACGCACTATTCTCCCTAAATCATAGGTTTCCACGATGCAACCTAACCATTCATCAGCGTGGTCCTCCCCGCGCCCCCGGGCTGATACTGAGCGTCTATAAAGAGCAGAAAAATCCAGGAAAAGTTTAAATTCAGCTGACTGCTCCTGAGAGAGTTCTCCACCTTGGAAACTATTTTTTAAATCATCTAAGCTTTTCCAATGCACTTTGCACCGAAGCCAGGGCCTTTTCCTGCCCCTCGGCCGACCATTTTCCCCATTGATAGTAATCGTCGTAAGGCGGGCCTCTTTTCCGGATTAATTCAGCGGAGATTTCGACTTCTTTCCCCTGGACATTGATCCTGACCTTTTCCGTTTTGCGGTCCATTTTAAACAAAATATTTCTGAAGATGCCTATTTAGGATACTCATTCCACCACGACTTTCATCGTCTCTTCAGTGTAAATTCCGTCAACAACCGTGCATTCTCCGGCTTCTTCAAAAGTCCAGCGGTAGGATTCCCCGCTGTCAAAGGAACCGCTTTTGATGCCGCGGCATTCCCGCACGCCCATCACCATAGCCGTTTTAAACCTTCCCTGACGGATATTCTGCCAGACAACCGTATCACCGGCTTTTACCTTCAATTCAGCGACGGAAAAACCACCGTCAACCATCTTAACAGTGTGGGTGGCCAGCCCGGGCTCTTCGGCTTCCCCGTCTTCACGGTCATTAATTTCAACTTCCTCTCCTTCTTCAGTATCTATCCCCTGATCTCCAGCCTCCCCGCCCAGGGTTTCTTCGGTGGTAGTGACTACGGCCGGCGCCGCTCCGGTCAGGAAACTTCCCTGGCAGCCGGAGAGGAAAAGAACTGAAAGCAGGGACAGACTGACTAAAAACAGGGCTAAACCGATTAATTTATTCATCCCTTCCCTCCGGAAGCCAATATTTAAAAACTTTTTGGGTCTTTAGGCATTTTACTACCCCGTTTACTACTTTAGGATACTAATGTTCCGAAACATTTATATAGTAGTGCTTATTTTAGAGTAGTAAACATCTATCACCTCTTTTTCCCCAGCCAACCACTTCGGTGGTTGGCCAGGGGTTTTTTAAAATCAGGCAAACTTTATCGGGGACTTTTTAATTGCATCTGGCCGTATGCCGCCTGTTAGCTACCTTCGAATGCCTTGAGGTGTCGACCATGAGTGTAACAATGCCAAAGGCAAAAAATCAAAGTTTGAGGTCCAGGCGTAGTTTAGAGTAGTGTAGTATCTCGAAAGTAATAAATAACCAAAAGATTTAAATACTTGCTCTTATAACAAGAAGGCATGGCAAGAATATTAAATACTAAGAAAATTGATGCGTTTGATGCAACGGCAATTCGAGATACAATGGTTGAAGTTGCTGATGGGATTTATTTAGAAGAAAAAGTCAGCACAGGTTCTGATTATTTTGCTAATATTCCTGTTAATCTGCCTGTTTCTGAAGCTCCTTTGGATCAATTATTAGCAGAATCGTATATTGATGCTCCAGGAGTATGTCAATACGGAGGTCATGTTGTAGTCCAGGAAGGGGATCAAGCCAGAAGATATGGTGCTGGTAAAATAAAAGAAATGGTATTACCTCCAAATGCTTTAATATTAGCCGTCCAACCATATTTACCTAGAATATCGGGGATTACAGAAAGAGGTTCATTAATTCCAGAAGGTAAGCGTGGGTTTGGAACTGGAAGATTGGAGATAGGTTCCGAAGGATATTCTATTCATTCTAATATGAGTCTTTTTATTGATGGAACTGGAAAGTATAAGGGAATATTTGATCCAAAAAAGAATCCTGGTTTTTATCTCTAAAACACCTTACTTTTATTATTTCCTCAAGTCTTTAATTTAGTCATTGTTTACCCTGCCACAAATTGTAACCAACAATTATTTTGCTGACTGCTTAATCAGCCTCTCTTTTTCTTCCCTGTCTTCTTCCACCCCATCCCATAGCCAAGGAACAGGCCGATGATCAGGCCGGCCAGGACATAACCTCCCTTTTCCTTAACGTCGGAAGGCACGGCCAGGCCGGCCGCCTCTTCCTCAGGGAAATAAATCCCCAGATCGGACATCTCCAAGGCATACTCAAAATAAATCAGGGCATTGTAAGGCTCGTTTTCCTTCATCGACTTGGCATATTGGTAATAAGAATAGCCTAAGATGGGAAAAACTCCTTCCTGGCTGTTTTCAAAGATGACTCTCTCGACCGCTTTCTGTTTGCTTTCCAGGAAACCGGGCACCGACTGGTCAGTCAGCCCCAAAGAACTGAGGATGGCATTGGCTTCCGCCTTGGCCTGGGCGGCGGTAATCAGGCAGAGCTCGGATTCATTCCGCTCAAACGACTTCTTGGCCAGCTCGATTTTTTCAAAAATGTGGATGATATGCGCTTCTCCGATGAACAAGCTGACGTATTGGTGTCTCTCCTCGGCTTCGGAAATCTTCTGCTGGCAGGTGCTCTGCAGCGATTCCTGGTTAAGAAGGTACTTCTTTCCTTCCATGGCAAAAAACTGTTTCCAAGAGAGAACGGAAAAATATCTTTCTTCAGCATAGGCCAGCCGGTCAGCTGATTCTTCAACCGCCTCCCCGCTTTCTGTTTCCCTGAACTCTTTGATCTGCTCCTTGACGTCGCTCAGCCGCTCCTTGACAACCATCAGCGTCTGCAGGTCGGAGATTGTTTCAACCTTCTCCCGCGCCAACTCCTCTTCCAGGGAAGCCACTTTCCTTTCCAGGACGTTGAACAGCCCCCGCAGAGCATACGGGCTGGGGTTTTCCTGCCGGTAATAATGCTTCTTCAGCAGGATGTTGTTGCCGAAGCAGTAGCTGGCGGCGGAATAGTAATCGCCGACAGTTGTCGCGTTCTCCGCCAGACCTTTCTTCTGAAGGAGCTCCTCCCCCACCTCTTTTTCAAAGAGCACTTCCTTGCTGGCCAGCTCTTCCTCGATTTTCCCGGTGCGCTGGCAGAGCTGCCGCTGCAGCTCGCCCATGATTTCCGTGTAAGTGATGTCTTCCTCAACGGTAAAATTCCCATGGTTAAGCTCTTTCCCAGTCAGATGGAAAATGACTTCATCAAGGGAAGCGGCCTCAACCACTTCCAGGGAAAGGTTGTTCTTTCCGTATTCCGTCAGATTCAGGGTCTCATTTCCTTCCACCGGCAGGGAAGCTGAACCAGGAGGGATGAGGACTTTTTTCAGGCCGTTCTGGGAAGCCGATTCTAATTTTTCCTTGATTCCGCCGACCGCGCCGACGATGCCTCCGGAATTAATGGTGCCCGTAATCGAAGTTTCCTCGTTATGCTCCAGGTCAAGGACCGCGATAGCCGTCAGGGCAGCCGTAGCGGCGCCGGCGCTTGGCCCGCCGACAATGCTTGATTTTGCCTTGATAGTAAAGATGAAATCATACTGCTCGCAGTCGAGCTTGAAATGTTTGCAGGCGACCTGCTTGGCGAACCGCGTCGATATCTGGGTGTCAAGCTTGGTCAGGGGGAAAGTTTCCAGGAAGACCCGGCCGGAACCTTCTTTCAGCTCGAGGTAGAGGTCGGCGTCGCTTCCTTTCATTCCTTCCTCGGTTTCCTGCACGGCCAGGAGCTTGAGGTGGTATGGCAGCTCGTTCTGGGCGATGACGGACAAGGGAAAGAGCAGCAGCAGAAGCATCCAGAGCAGACTTTTTCTTTTCATGGTTGGGAGAGAGCAGGGTATAATATAAAGGTTGCTTTTTTCCAAAACTTTTATATCCCCAGCGGTTATCTGCTTCCTAGATGAAGCCCCTTGCCATTCTCGGCCTCGACCCCGGCACCACTTCCGCCTACGCCGCAGTCGGCCTGGACGGCAAACTGATCCAGTCCGGCTCCCGGAAAGAGTTCACCCTCTCCGAGATAATCTCGGAAATAATCGAATTCTGCCAGCCGGTCATCGTCGCCACCGACAAGAGCAAGATCCCCTCTTTTGTCGAAGGATTCTCCCGGAAGATGGGCGCGGCGATCGTCTCCCCCGGCGAAGACCTGAAAAAAGAAGAGAAGCATCTTCTGGTCGGGCAGGGCTATAAAGGCGACCACCAGGAAGACGCGCTGGCAGCCGCCCTCTTTGCCTACCGGAAATATTCTTTTAAACTCGCCAAGATCAGGAAGTTCATCCAGGAAAATAGTCTGGAAGGAGTGGAAAATGAGTTCACCCGGCTGGCTCTCAAAGACGGCCTGAATTTTAGCATCATTCGGAGCCGGCTGGCCGGGGAAGAAGCAAAAGAAGCCGAAAGGAAGATCATGGAGAAAGTCGTTAAAGACAATCAGATCACCAAGAAAGACTTCCTGGCTTTGAGCGGGAAACTGTCTTCTCTGCGGAAGGAGAAAGAATGGTTAGAGAGCCGGCTGGACCGGCTGAAGAGACATCTTAAATCCATCAAGAAGGAAAACAAACAGCTGTGCCAAAGCTCACTGTCATTTAACCAAAAGCTGGACCGCCGGCTGAAGTTCAAGGAGGAAAGGCTGAAACTGCAGACTAAGGAAATCAATGAACTGTCGGAGATGGTCAGCTGCCTCAATGAAAAAATCCTGACTTCCTATTCTTTTATCGGCAAGATGCCAAAATACCAGCTGGTGAAGAAGCTGGGCAGCCTGAGCTACCGGGAGTTCAGGGAAAGGGCTCAGGTCCTGAATATTGGCGACAACGACGTCCTTCTTGTCGGGAACCCCGGCATCTATTCCGGGAAAGTGCTTGAGGAACTGGCCGGGAGGGGAATCATCGTCGTTTCTTCTGCCAAAATGGGGGAAGCCATCCGGTCAAAATTCCGCACTCTGCATCTGGCCGGAAAGATTCCTTATGAGAACGAGTATTTCGGGCTACTGGAGAGGGAAGTGCTCGAAAAAAAAGTCAACCATGAGGATTTTATGGAAAGAATTATCAGGGATTACCGGGAAAGGGGATGAAGAGAAGATAAAACTGGGCAGACGAACCGGGAGATGAGGTGTCTTCGGAGTATAAGAGAGAATTTAAAGAGAGTTAATAATGGCTATGTAAACCTTTTCGGATGGCTCAATCCCTGTAACTTCCTGCAAGCTTCTTAATTTATCTAACTGCCCTTTTCTGACATAGGTTGCATACCCTTCTTGAACAACCTCTTTAGTTAAATTTGGCTTAATTCCTGTTGCTTCCTGCAATATTCTTAACCCTTCTAACCACCCTTTTTTGACATAGGTTGCATATTTTTCTTGAACAACCTCTTCAGATGGCTTAATCCCGGTTACTTCCTGCAAGCTTCTTAACCAGCCTAACCGCCCTTTTCTGACATAGGTTGCATACCCTTCTTGAACAACCTCTTCAGATGGCTTAATCCCTGTTACTTCCTGCAAGCTTCTTAATTTACCTAACCGTCCTTTTCTGACATAGGTTGCATATCTTTCTTGGATTTTTCTACTTAATATTTCTTGATCTAGTCCTGCTGATTTAGCTGCCCTTAAGATATCTTCCAATGCTATGGTGTATAATATCAAGGTATACAAACTTAATATTTTAACTTTCTGAAGCCCGTTCTTTATAAATTTAACTCCTCAAAAGTAAGGGAATAAGTCCCAACAATTTCTCATCAACTTGTTGACTCATTTTTTACTATTCTTCAGTAATATTCTTTTAGAAAAATTTATAAACTCCCTATTTTTTAACATAGATATTCCAGTATTTAATAACAAATCGTAAACAAAACCAAGCATCTTCAGTGTCTAAAAGGGGATACCAAAATGGACATGTTCAAGCTGAAAAAAGAGCAATTGAAGCTGGCTCCCAAGGTGGAGTTGAAAGACAGTTTTTCTACCCCGAAGACTATTGGAGGCATCGACTGCGTTGCCGTCGGCAGCAAGCTTTTGGCCTGCGCCGTCGTCTGTGAATTCCCTTCGCTGAAGCTGCTCGAAAGCCGGACTTATCTGCTGGACGCCCCGCTGCCTTATCATCCTTTTTTTCAGGCTTACCGGGAGATGCCGGCGATGGTTGAAGCTTACAACCAATTGGAAGCAGAGCCGGATCTCCTGCTGGTCAGCGGCTCAGGCATCGTCCACCCCCGGAAGCTCGGCCTGGCCTCCCATCTCGGTTTGGCCCTGAGCAAAGCGACGGCCGGCGTGACAGAGAAATTATTGTTTGGCCGGGTGGAGAACGGGAAGATTTTTATTGGCACGGACATCTGCGGGTTTGAAATCAAGTCAAGGGAGCATGCTAATCCCATCTATGTTTCTCCGGGGCATTTGGTTTCTTTAGGGATGGTGCTGAGCCTGATGCCCAAGCTGGTCCGGCATCCACATAAGATGCCCGAGCCGCTCCATCTGGCACATAAGGTCGGCCGGAAGAAAGCAAGGGAGATGACGGTTGAATCAACTGGGTTAAACCTCCATTAAAAGAAAGTTCATCCAGCAACCCCGTAGGATCACTGGGGCTCATTTTAATACCAGAAATACGGTCTCATTTATTAATTTTACATTACCATGACCGATAATGGGATCCAATAGCGACGAGAAATACAATATATATACTCCAAAATATAAAAATTTAAATATAATCTCATTTTTCCAAGGAAAAGTTGCAGTCGTGTGGTTCAAAATTTGTCCGGTAACGGATAAAGAGAAGCAACGAACCAACAGATCAAGCCGAACTTGATTGGGGACAGCAACGGTCGAGATGCTGCTGGTGAAGAGAAACAACTTCCTCTGGTTTGGCATCATCAATCTGAGCGGAGGATAGTTTATTTCTTTTTGCTGAAGAAAAAGTACACTTAGTACTCTCATTTTTTTATATTTTTAAGTACTAGGTAGAGGTATGTAAAGATAAATGTAGATTAATCTAGCTAGATGTAGGTAGAGGTAAAAATGTAAACGTAGGTAGAGGCAGGCAGACAACTAAATTTAACGTCCGGAGGGGAAAAATGGCAAAAAAAACAAAAAGTTCAACCAAAGATTTTAAAGATTTAGAAGGGTACGAAGATTTATTTGACGAAAGCGGCACTAATCCAAAGGCGGTAGAACAGAGGGCGGAAACGAAAATAGGCCAACTGCGGAAGACCAAATATTACACACAGTTTCTGGTAAAACGGCAGATCAAAAGCGAAAAAAGTGACTTGGAAAACCTCAATGGGATTATCAACGAATTGAAATGTGTTCTGGCAGAAAAGGACAGCCCGGCCCTGAAAAAACTGCTCTCAGAAAAAATGACTGAAAGGAGGGGAATACAGAAAAGCATCCAGGCACAGCACGAAATGGCGGGAATAATGAATAAAGTTCTGGCAGAAGAGCTGGGCTCGCATCACCGGGTCTTGGAATCGGTCAGAAAACCTGCCCAGAAACAGGCTGTTAGGAATCTTGATCTCTTGCCGAAGTATATTGGGTGAGTGAGATGACAAAAACTGGCGGTCGGTTTCTCCCAAACGTTTTTAAAGAGCCGTCCAAACTCCATTGAAACATGACCGAACTGATTATCACCGAAAAGCCCAGCTCAGCCAGAAAAGTGGCCGCCGCCCTGGCCGACAAAACCCCCGTCCAGAAAAGAAACAAGCAGTGCGCCTACTTCGAGCTGACCCGCAACCAAAAGCCGCTCCTGGTCACCTCAGCCGTCGGCCACCTTTACGGCCTGGTCGAAGAGAAAAAGAACGGCTGGACTTACCCCGTCTTTGAAATCAAATGGGAAGCAACCGACAAGGCTTCCCGGGAACTGAAATATGTCGGCGATTACATCTCCACCATTTCCCAGCTGGCCAAGCGGGCTGACGAATTCACCATCGCCTGCGACTATGACATTGAAGGGGAAGTCATCGGATTAAATGTCATCCGGTTCGCCTGCAAGAAAAAAGACGCCCACCGGATGAAGTTCTCCACCCTGACCGAGCCGGATCTCATCGAAGCCTACGAAAACAAGATGCCCCACCTCGACTGGGGGCAGGCTCACGCCGGAGAAACAAGGCACATGATGGACTGGTTCTACGGCATCAACCTCAGCCGCGCCCTGACCGCTTCCGTCAAGGCCGCCGGCTCGTTCAAGGCGATGTCGATCGGCCGGGTGCAGGGGCCGGCGCTAAAGATCCTCGCTGACCGGGAAACCGAAATCGCTGATTTCAGGCCTGAGCCCTTCTGGGAAATCATGCTGCAGGGAAGTTATCACCGGGAGAAAGTCGAAGCCCAGCACATCAAAGGCAAGCTCTTCGACGAAAAGGAAGCCCAGGAGATCCTCAAAAAAGTCAAAGATGAGAAGGAAGCTTTGGTCAAGGAGGTGAAAAGGCTGAGGAAACCACAGATGCCTCCTTTCCCTTTTGACCTCACTTCTCTGCAGTCGGAAGCTTACCAGCATTTCCATATCACGCCGAAAGAAACCCTGGCCCTCGCCCAGAACTTATACCTGGCCGGCCTGACTTCCTACCCGAGAACCAGCTCCCAGCAGCTGGATCCCAAGCTGGGGTTCACTAAGATTCTCCAAAGTTTAGGCAAGCAGCCGCTGTATGAAAAGTTATGTCATTCCCTGCTGGCGCTGAAGCAGCTCAAGCCGAACAATGGCCGGAAAATCGACCCAGCCCACCCGGCAATCTATCCGACCGGCCAGCCGCCGAAGGAGCTCAAGGAAAGAGAGCGGAAGATTTACGACCTGATCGTCAAGCGGTTCATGGCCACTTTTGCTTCCCCGGCCGTCCGGGAAACGATGGAAGTGCAGCTGGACGTCAAAAAAGAAATTTTCATCGCCAAAGGAACCAGAACAGTCGAAGAGAACTGGCACATCTACTATCAGCCCTACGTCAAGCTGGAAGAAGTCACTCTGCCCGACATGAAAGAAGGGGAAAAAGTTGTCATCAAAAAGATTGAAAAATTGGACCGGGAGACCCAGCCGCCCAAAAGGTATAACCAGTCATCAATCATCAAGGAACTGGAAAAGCGGAATCTGGGGACGAAAGCAACCAGGGCGGAGATCCTCGACCGGCTGTTCCAGAGAGGATATGTCGAAGGTGTGCAGATAACCGTTTCCAAACTGGGCATGGAAACAATTAAAGTCCTGAAAAAGCATGCCCCGACCATCATCGACGAGAAACTGACCGCCAGTTTTGAGCTGGACATGGAGAAGGTCAGGCAGGGAAAAGAGAAGCCGGAGACAGTCCTGGCCAAGGCCAGAAAGTTCCTGACCACCCTGCTGACCGACTTCAAAAAGAAGGAAAAAGTCATCGGGAAAGAGCTGCTGGAATCAATCCGGGAAACTCAGGAGATCCAGAATTATATCGGCCCCTGCCCAAGCTGTAAGGAGGGAAAACTGAATATCCGCTTCGGCAAGTTCGGCCGGTTCATCGCCTGCGGCCGGTATCCCGACTGCCGGACGACTTTCAAGCTGCCTCCTTTCGGGATGGTCAAGCATACGGAGAAGAAATGCGGGACCTGCGGATACCCGATGATCCAGGTTATACAGAAGCAGAAGAAGATGCAGGAAGTCTGCATCAATCCTAATTGCCAGAGCAAAACCAGCACGGAAGAGAAAAAAGAGATTAAGGAGATAGAGAAACATAAAGTCGTCAAGAAGTGCCCGAAATGCGGGAAGGATCTGGTCGTCAGGAAGTCCGTCTTTGGCAGTTTCCTGGGCTGTTCTTCTTATCCCAAATGCCGGCATACGGAGAAGCTGGAGAGCAGCGGCGGGGGAAAAAAGTGATGTACAGGGCTGAGACAAAGGGGCATTAGTGGTTACTACTTTGAAAAAGTTTCAAGCAAAAGCTTTTTAAATAAACCCGCATTTCTTACTTATAAAATGGCTCAAGAATTATTTACATCACAACGGCAATACGGAATGTCTTTAAGAGTAGGAGATTTCTACCAGTCGTCAGGCAATCCACTCTCACCGCTGGAAGGAATTGTTAGAGTTAATGATATTAGAAGACGGGATGATGGCAGAACAGATGTTGAGTTAAAACAAGGTGCTTCCATTGCTTATGTTCCTCTGGAAAGATTTGTTCAAAGTCAAAAGGGAGAACCAATTTTTAGTAAAATCGATTCAGGAGAGAGAAATATTGAAAGTTCTCGTGAAATACTCATTCCGGGCGACAGAGTAAAGATCAAAATTGGCAAAGAGCCTGTATGGATGACATATGTTGGAAATGATGCCACTTCTGTAGAAGATAGCCACAAAGAAGCAGCTTTACAGTTTGCTGAACCAACCAGTAATGGAAAATATACAATTTGGAATTGCAGGAATGTTAATGTTAATGAAGGCTATCTTCAACCAACAGCACCCGAACAAACTATTGTTGAGCCAGAAACAGCGGACCACAATAGAATAGCAGGATTAGCTAAAGAATATTTTGCTATTATGGTGACGTATCCTGGTTTTGTTGGTAGATTAGGCGCCCCATATGATGGAGGTCTGCATTTCCAGGCAAAAGCAGTATATATTCCATCTGAAGGGCTTATTGTTACACGAGGAAAAAGCCCCGCTGGTCAAGCTTCTGGGCCAATCTATGAAATGTATCAAGCCGTTAAAGGCGAAGGAGCAGGCGCAATCTTCAAGAAGCTTACCGGCAGTGGCTTCTCTGATTTCTCCTTGCAAAGTGGAAAAGTCGAGCAACAGCCATTGTTAGTAAATCAAGAATTTATTGATTGGGCTAATGCCCTCCATGTGGCAAAAAATCCGTCTGATAAAATGCAGAAGATGTTAGGCGGAGGCACTTGCCTTGAAGAGTCGTTTCCAGGTGCCCAGAGCGGTAGTATGAGCGTCGGTGTTTGATTCTGTTCAACATATTCTAAAAAGAAGTGGTAGTTTGTGATGTGATACAATGACAGCCTACGACCTAAGATTAGAAAGACCGAGTCAAATTACAGATTTGAAGTTTCCTGATATCACTAAATTAGGTTCTATTGACAGAGATCATGATTTGTTACAAAGTGGAAGAAACGATCGGCGTCTTTCTGAAGAAGAGATGCTCCGGCTGGAATTAAGATCAAAATTTTATGAAGATCTTGGCGTCGGTTCTATTGACGAATATTTTTTAGGTGGTGGAAGAGATTGCTATGGATACACGAGAAGACCGGAAACTTTAGCTGGAAAGGGTGCAACTAAAGTTCTCCACGCCGTTAGAACATTCACCACCGACACTGATCTCATTAATTATCGGCTAGATGTTCAGGATGACTTCAGTGATTGTCCTGATTTAATTCCTGCCATGCAACAATTCTATGGTGAAGTCGTAGAAGCTGCTGGGATGCACTTTGAAGCGTATGCCATAGATTGTTATAAACACAAAATCACAGACCAATGGGGGCGTTATGTATTCAAGAAGTGGGAGGATTTGCCAAAATCATTTGCCAAGGTGGACAAAGCCATTAATGACTTTAAAGCAGTTTTAGCCAAGACAAAAAGTCAGGGAATGAGGGAAGTGCGCGATTTCTTAGACCAAGTACAAGCACACCCTATTTATCAGGGTTGGACACAATATGCTGGACAAGTTTATGATGGTGGCAGGTATTTCCTGGCATTTGATTATGAGCCGGCGGATGGGGCAAGAGTTGCCATCCAGCTGGGAAAAGTTGTGCCTGGCTCTACATTGGATGGCTTGTTAAATACAAAAGCCGAGGGTAATGGTGAAATCCCTCACCATCTTTCCGAGGGGCTTGTTGTTAAGCGAGTTACTGGATTAGTGAGAAATGAATTTGGACACATGATGCAGGAAATTACTAGCCTTAATTTTGATAGTCTTGATATGTTTTGCCGTGCCCTAACATCAGGAATGGAAGAGCAGTTATCTTTCTATGCGGCACTTGGCAGTATGTATGGCCAATGGGACGAATTGGGCATTCCTGTGTCTCGTCCTGTTTTTAATGAAGGTGATGGAATAGAAATCAGAGAGGTAATTCATCCGACTGTTGCTGCATTGGCGATGAAAGATAGAGGAAAATATACACTTAATGATTTTGTAGCCAATTCAGAGAGCAACGGAATTGTTGTAACTGGTCCCAATGATGGCGGAAAAACTGCTTCGGGAAAAGGGTTTGGAATATCTGCCGCATTAGCCCAGGCAGGTATCAGGGTGCCAGCACGATATTTTAGGATGGAAGCACCGGTAAGAGAAATTTACACTCACTTCATTTTGAAAGAAGAAGTTCAGGACAGGAAAGGCAGACATAAGAATGAGTTAGTACGAGCCAGAAAGTTGTGCGAAGTAATGACTCCTGATGATCTCTTATTGTATGACGAGCCATGCGGTGGAACAGATGTTAAGAGCGGATTAATAGACTCTGCCAATTTATTACGGTATGCCTGGCAGGTTAATATTCCTCTTGTTTTTGTGACACACATCCACGAATTTGCTGAACTTGTAGAGCGTGGCGAATATCCCGGGATAAGAAATATGCAGGCAGAAATTCTTGAAATTGATGGAGAATTACAACTAACGCATAAAATAATCCCCGGAAGAGCAAAGGAGAGTTATGGCAGCCGTATTTCTGCAGAGGTGGGAGTTACTCAAAAAGATTTAGATCGATTGTTAGCGGAGAGAGTGGAGAGGGGAGAGCTAGATCCATCTAGAATAAGAAGAGATACAAGAAGCAAATCTTTTTAAAGAGCCGGCCGTTCTTATGTAACACAGCGGGGTAGGGAAGCTAGGAGTACCCGGTGTGCTGATTATCGGCAGGTATTCAGCACGGAAGGCTCATAAGAAACTCCTGAGGGACCCACAGATCGCAGGTTCAAATCCTGCCCCCGCTATTTATTTTTCCACCATAATAAAATCTACGCTTCTTTAATCCGTTTTTCATCAAGCATTTTTTATCCTATAATACGCTTCAATTCCATACAGTATTATATTACTTTCTATCGCTTCTTGGATTACATTAGATTTTTTAGCATCTTTCATTCTGATAAATTCTTCTTCTGTAAACACTAAAGCATGGGTTTTTAATGGGAGTAGTGAGAGGATATCTGATATTTTACTCTCAAAGCCACTTTCGTTTGAGATAAATAGAATATCAATATCTGAGGTTTTTGTCTGTTTTCTTTTTGCATATGATCCAAATAAAAGTAGGATAAATAAACCAGTTTTTACTTTAGACATAATTTCTTTGTAAAGTTGGTTTATATTCTTATTCTTGAGAATCTCTTCTTTTCTTTCGTTTTCAGTCTCGTAGACATAACTTCCAAAGTATTTCTCATCCAGCGAGCATAAAGAACTTTTTCCCACAGTTTGGACTTTAAGAGCATTCTTTTCAATAAGTCTTTGCACGGCAATATGGGTTATTCTGTAATCAGATTTAATTTGTTGAGCTATTTCTCTAATGGTCTTTGCTTTCTTGTTTTCGATAAAGTGCTTTAAGATTTTGAGCTCAGTTTTCATTATGTACCCGCATACATCATATTATGTATATAAATCTTTCCGTTAAGTTAGCCCCCATTAGCTTCAAGTGCGTGAAAATTTGGGAGAGCAAAGCGAACCGCTAAATAATCGTTAGAGGATAGTGCGAAGTCTTAAAAATTCCGAGAATTTTTGAGAAACCAGAAATTTAGGGAATTTCTCAGTTCATTTCTTAGTCGTTCCGTCTTCAGATTCCATAGAAATCAAAGATTTCCAAGGTCCAAAAAATCACGGATTTTTGAGGATAGCGAAGGCAGCCCCGTGAAGACTTCGAGGTTTACGTTTTGGAGTATCAAAAGGCACTGAAAAAATTTTGGCAAACACCTATTCGGGCGCAGTTTTATTTCGCTAAATTGCGCTAAATAGAAGGTAAAGCGAAGCTTTTATTAACTTTCAGTTATGGGAAATTTCGCATGGTTTAAAACCCCTCATGCTCAAGTCCCGAGCAGCGGATTTTTGTTACTAACCGGCTTCATATTGATACTCCACCGCTCTGGTCCCGCCCAGATAAGCTTGGTACAATATCCCGGCGATGGTGATCTTCACTCCGGAACTGCTGTAATTCTCTCCTTCCGCCAGCCAATCGCTCCGGCGCTCATTGATTTTAATCTTCACCCGATCCGGCTCAAGAAGATAAATGCTGATGAGCTGCCCGTTGATCTCCACCGTCCTTCCTTCATTGAGAACCTGCCGGGGAACGGTGACGGTTTCCTCTTCGTCATCATCTTCTTCAGCGGCAGTGGCGTTAGGTTTAGGAAGGCATTCCGCCTCCCGGCAGCCGAACTCACACTTAGTCGTTGAAATCCATTCGCAGCTTTCCAGCTGAAATCCTTTGATATAATTATTCTTGCAGCGGAAGCCGGGAGGGCAAGGCTCCAGAACACGGCAGGTGTCATTAGCACAGCCTAACCGGCAATCAATCCTTTCCCCGAAACTGCAGTTTTCCGACTGATAGGCTTTGATCAAACTGCTGATGCATTTCCAGCCGGGAGTGCATTCCCCTGAAAGCAATTTTTCTGAATTCAGTTCTGCTGTGCTGTTTTCTTTATCGGGTAATTCATTTTCAGTACTCTGATCAGTCTCATCAGCAATCCCATCTGTTGAGATCTCTTCGGTACAACCAGCTAAAAAAATAACAGACAGAATGGACAAAATAATGGCGGTTAATATTATCTTCTTCATTTTAAGATGAGAAATATTATTACATTTATATAAGTTGCGGGAGAATATTTTATCAGCTTTTTTTTCTCTCAAGCAAGAGATATAGCCCTGTTTGGAATGTTAAAATTCACCATTGAAACTCTACGCCCGCACTGCAATAGCGCCCGACCGAACTACCATCGCCGCATTGAGCATCCAAAGCTACTTTCACTTTCTTTCCCTCATATAGTTCAAACTTCATCCCTCCGCCTCCTCCAATTGATAAATATCTTTCCTGGTCCATCCCGGGAAAAGACAGGTCATGGCCAATCACCGCCACTTCTCCTCTCAGGTAGGGAATAAATGTGCCTAACTCCGGTTTCAGTTTTACTTCTAAATCCATCCCCAAGCGGTCCTGCACCGGCATTGCGCTGCCGTCCTTAGCAATCATTGAATTCAACCCCTTCCCGCGGAAAATCCTCAAGTCCAGTTCGTCGGCCAGTTTGAATCTTTTCCAGTTCGTCGGCCAGTTTGAATCTTTGGCTGAATTCTACCAACCAGTTATCTTCCCCTTCCCGTCCTCTTTCATGATCGGCGTAAGCCTCTTTTTCAGCCGCCAAACTCAAGGACAGAGCTGCCGCTAAGCACATTTCTTTTAACATTTTAACCACCTCTAAAGCAGATTGCAGATTAAATACTCAGTCAGGACACCAGCAGCATCCTCGACCAGAGTCGTAACTGCAGCCGCTGGGGCAGCTTGCTGTCGCGTATGTGTCTCCAGCCGTTTCAACCAGATATTCTCCGGGAGCCAGCGACTGATTTATTTCCTGCTCACTTTGTCCAGCTACCGGCTGAGTATTATACTTTGGTTCTATACATTCGTCCCCGCCGCATGAAGCAAGTATTACTGCTGCTCCGGCAGCTATCAAACCTTTTTTTATTCCCATCAGTTTTTCTTCCAACATTTTTATTTACCTCCTATTTTATTTCACTCATCTTGGACAAACCCAATGCCCGCCTCGGCTGGTGTCGCAGTCATGGTCCCAACCACCATTCTTCCAACCTCTCTCAGGCCTGCTAGGCACATCATCAGAACTGCTCGACGAAGAGCTGGCCACTCTAACCACTGCTTTTTTAGCACGGTATTCTTTGACTTCATCATAGCAGGGATGCAAAATAGGGTAATCCTCGCTGGTCTCACAGTCGTACCATATCCCCTCTTTTTGGGTATAAAGCACTGTTTCTTTTGGGGTATAAGGTACTGTCCCGCATCCGGTAAGTCCGCCTAAACCCATTCCTATCCCTAACACTGCCGGCAAAATTGCTCTCTTGATTTTTTCTTCCAGCATTTTATTTACCTCCATTCATTTTATTGTGGGCATACCCAGCGCCCGCGGGGAGTATCATCTAGAGTATCATCTATACAATCCCCAGAGATATCTCTACCTCTCGGGCAGAACCGGGGATGATCATCTGAAGAGGAAGTGCTGGCCGTGCTGGAGCTACTAGCATAATCCTTGCATTCACAGGAAGAATGCTGCTGCCCGTTCTCGTAGACAGTCCCTTCGTCTTTACAGTAATCGTAATCCTTGCTGCTGCAGGCAAGGAGCTCGCAGCAGCTGACGTTCCTCTCTTTCGCAACGGTCACTGGCACCTTCAGGGAAGGAGCACAGCCGAGATAGAGGCTGGCTAAAACCGCCCCAAAAAGGGAGAGGCTTGCCTTGGCCGCATTTACTTTTTCTTCCAGATTTTCTTCTTTCATTTTATTTGCCTCCGTTCATTTCATCTCGGGCATTTCCAGCTCCCGCCGCGGTCAGTACCTCTATCTCTGTCTCCCGGCCCGGGCCGGTCATAATCACGTGAGGAGGAAGTGCTGGCCGTGCTGGAGCTACTAGCATAATCCTTGCATTCACAGGAAGAATGCTGCTGCCCGTTCTCGTAGACAGTCCCTTCGTCTTTACAGTAATCGTAATCCTTGCTGCTGCAGGCAAGGAGCTCGCAGCAGCTGACGTTCCTCTCTTTCGCAACGGTCACTGGCACCTTCAGGGAAGGAGCACAGCCGAGATAGAGGCTGGCTAAAACCGCCCCAAAAAGGGAGAGGCTTGCCATGGCCGCATTTACTTTTTCTTCCAGATTTTCTTCTTTCATTTTATTTGCCTCCATTACATCTTATCGTGGGCATTTCCAGCTTCCGCCGCGGTCAGTACCTCTATCTATATCTCTATCTCTATCTCCCGGCCCGGGCCGGTCATAATCTTTGCATTTGCAGGAAGCCTGCATCTGCCCGTTCTCGTAGACCATTCCGGTGTCTTGGCAGTAATCGTAGTTCCTGCTGCCGCAGGCCAGGAGATCACAGCAACTGACGCTGCTCTCTTTCGCAACGGTCACCGGCACCTTCAGGGAAGGAGCGCAGCTGAGATAGAGACTGGCTAAAGCTGCTCCCAAAACAGAGAGGCTTGCCTTGGCTCTATTTACTCTTTCTTCCAGATTTTTTTCCCTCATTTTAGTTCCTCCCTTAAAATTTCAAAGTCCAATACCGGCCCATCACGTCCTGGAAAACTTTCTCTGTCTTCTTTGCCGCCTCTTCATCTGGCAGGGTATAGAGCACTGATTTTCCTTTCTTGAAAGACACTTCCACCTGATTTGAGCCCCGGATGGCCACTGATTTCACGCCGGCAAGATCATACCGGTGCCCGGCCGAATCGTCAGTTCCCTGGCAGATAAGACTCCCCGTCGAATCACGGGAATAATGCCCTTTGACTCTAATGCTGACCTCGACCTTAGAGCATTCTTTAGAGTTCTCCAGCAGTCTTTCCAGCTCAGAGGTTTCCTGCGGCAATGCCTGCCGGGCCTGATGTTTTTGCCTGGCCACGTACAGGCAGACTTCCCCGTCGGTGGCTACTCCTTGAGCCGGTGAGGCCAAAAAAGTTGAAACGCTGAAAACCGCCGCGCCAAGATATTTATTCAAATGATTCATTTTTTTATTCTGCTGGTTCATTTTGATCCTCCTTTGTTATTAGCTTTGTTATTAGCGTTATTAGCTCTGTTATTGGCCTCCGCCTAACCTGAGGACAGAGGGGGCGGGAGAGAAATAATAAAATCTTCTGTTTAAATTTTTACGAAAAACATAAAATTTTTATAGATAATGTGTTTTTAGTAAAAATATGCCTCCAAACAAATTTATAGGACAAATCCGTGAATTCAACCGCTATGCGGAAGGAAAAGCAAAAGAGGCGGCCAAATTGGACCTGATAGACCGGAAAATCTTGTACCTGCTGAGCGAAAACGCCCGGCTGTCGAATACTTTTATTGCCAAGAAGCTGAAACTGAAAAGGGAAACCGTGGCTTACCGCATCAAAAAGCTCGGCGAAAATGATTTGATGTCCGGCTACCTGGCTTTGCTCAACCACCGCCGCCTGGGGTTCAAGAATTACCTTGTTTACGTCAAGCTAAAGACTCTGGCTGATGAAAAACAGCTGCTCGATTACCTCTTTAACTTTAAGGAAATCACCCGACTGAAGAACTGCTCCGGCAGCTATGACATCCAGATTATCTTCAGCGTCAAAAAAGAGGAAGAGTTTTTAGAACTGTTTGAGAAGCTCACCAATTCTTACCACCAGATTATCCAGAGCTACGACATCTTAGAAATCATGGAGGAAGATTTTCTGGGATTGAACCTGGTTTTAGGCCGGGAAGAGGCCGGGCAGTTAAAAGTCATTGAGCACAAAGGCTCGACTTACCAGCGGGAATTTGAGAAAGCTTCCCGGCTGACGGAAGAGCCCAGCCTTGACGACAAGGACCGGCTGATTCTGGAAGAATTGAAGCTGAACGGTGCTGCCAGCCTGAAGGACTTGTCCGGCAAAGTCAGTCTGGCGCCGATTGCCGTTGACAACCGGATCAAGAAGCTGATTAGAAGTGGCATCATCAAGCGGTTCATGCCTCTGGCTTCCTTAAGCGCCATGGGCTACCAGTGGTGGAAGGTCTTTTTCAAGTTTAAGAACCTGGATAAAAACAAATTCTTCACTTTCCTCAAATACCACCCCAATGTCCTTTGGTATATGCGGCTGCTGGGCAAATGGGACTATCAGTTCAGCGTCTTTGCCAAGGACAATGCGGAGTTTCATAAAGTTGTCGATGAAATCCGCTCCGAATTTTCTGACAATATCATTAATTATGATTCGATTATCGTCTTTAACCAGTTCAAGTATGTGCAGAGGGTGAGGTGAGTAATTTAAGAGGTTTAAGTCAAAGTCAGGGAGAGTCATACTTGAATAATCCAAGCAGTTTATTTTGGAGCCGAATCCTGTTTTTCCTGTTCTTTGGCAGGAGCACCAACCAGGCTGCAAAACACGTCGCTAAATCTTTCTGAATCAAAGCTTTCCTTAGAAATCCGGCATACCAGCTGTTCCCAAACTCCAGATCGTGCCTTAAGTTCTGCTGGTGAAATAACTCGATGTCCAGAGCAAGAAGGCTTGATAATTGTTTCGTAACCTAATACAAATGCGGGGGTTGGATCCTCAAACTCAACAAGGGGAGGTTTTTCGTACTTGATCTTAGAAGCAACGAGACGTCTTAGATAAGAATATGAAGCCATCATTTGTGGAAAATCTCGCAGGTTTTCTCCAATCATGGTCATTTCGGAAGGGTCTTGGCTCTGCCAGAATCTATTTTCCAAGAATTGTTTCCCTGGCGCACTTGATGCCGCTAGACAGATTATTTTTAACCTTTCGTCAGCTTGAGGATGAGCAAAATAAAGGGACTTTAACTTTCTTTGCACTGGGGGATTTCCTATTCCTAATGTCTCCAAGATACCTAGTTTGGCGTCTAAGCCAATTTCTGGCTGATAATATCTCCAAAGATAATCTTTGCTGACACAATACCCCTTTCTTCCAGAGCCACAAACATAATCATTCAACCGAATAAATTCCAACCACAGAGTAAGCCCTTCCGGATAGCCCATTTCCATAAGTTTAGCAACCAAAGCTTCTTGCTCTTCTCTGTATATTAAATGAATTATTGTTCTTAAAGATTCAGTTTTAATCTGGGCGAATTCTTCCTCGGTAACCAAGACGGGATCAAGAGCGCCTGTCCCTCCCTTTGAAGTTAAATCATATTTTGGCAAGCACAATTCAACCGCCTCGCTTCCGGTTAAAATGCCCTCTCCGACCATTCTCTTCGCCCACTGATAGTTGGAATGCAGATCGAAACTATAAGTGATATCTAAGAAATCTTCAGCTTTTCTTTTACCTGACTCTCTGAGAAAATCAAAGAATTCTTTTCTCCTTTCCAAACAGGCTGGACTATAATAACCCCGATACTGGGAGGGAGCAAGGGTGCTTTTGGAGCAATGAAAATAATCAAGAAAAGCCCGTAGAAGATTGTAATCATAATAAGGGTAGGGCTTTCTTGGAGGAAATACATCGTCCAAAAAGTATTGGCGGCTAACTTGATGGCGCTCATATGGCACAATCACTATTGGCTCATTGCTAAGCCGATTAGGTCTTTGCTCTTTGCAGACTACCTTTTGTCTTTCAGAAAATTGTTGGAGTAAATCTTGGGCTTTTTCTGCGTCTTCCCGATCTTGAAAGGTGAATTTCATTAAATCCCGCTGTCTCTTGATAGCAAACTGGAGAGCTGGAGATAAGAAGCGTCCCAGCGGGATGCTAACATCTAATGACTCCGGCTCTATCTCCATCGGAACAAACCGGGAATAGTTGTTTGCTGAATTGGTAAATCCCTGGCAGTGAACAAAATTCAAATTATAAGTCAATTTATGGCAATCGGGGGATTTGGTCAAGACTTCTTCTAATTTTCTCTCTAATAAACTCATCACCCTTTTTAATGGTCGGTGGGATGCATCGCTTAATCCAACTAGTACATCTTTCCCCCCGGGTAGCTCAAATCTCTGCCGTCTTCCGTCTTTAAAGACAAAGTCCACCAGCTGTTTTTCTGAACAGGGCACTTCCAAAATTTCGCTGACTTCATCAACTCCAAATCCATATTTGGTTACTAAGGATTCAAATCCAACCTGCTCGTTCTGAAAGGAAAGAAGCTCTCCGAAGGTAATACAACTGTCGTCTCCAGCACAGCTTTCATGAAAAGAGACGCGCCGAAAATCCTGGCAGAGAAAATCTGTTCCACTGACTACTAATTTGTTACAGGATTGGTCTGGATTAATTAATTTTGGTCTAAGTTCGTCTTGATGGGCTTGTTCTAATTCACGGAAAAACCCCACTACTCTTTCAGAACCAATGAGATCATAAACATATTGTTTGTTCCATTTAGCGAAAATGACCTTTCCGTCTTGATACTGCGGAGGGGGAAAGTCGTCACTTTCAATTTCTGAGACTATCCTCCCTTCTCCATTCTTACATTGAACCTTTCCATCGTGAAGCTCCAGCTTAGAGCAGGAATAATTCTCAACGGGCGGGTTCTTATCTGAAGACCTAACTAATAAATCTCCTTCAGATTTTTTCTCATGTTGATCCTGATACCATATCCCAAACAATAGGCTTGCAGCAGCCAAGGTGCCATAAACTATTGCCCCGGCACTTGGGCGCCAGTCCCGTTTCAGAAATCGGCGCTCTTTCTTCTGGTAATCTTTGGCGCATACACCCGCAACCTTCCCCTCCAGCGGAACAAAAGAGCCGAGCCTTTCCTCCTTTTCCTTCTTTGATTTCGCCGGGCGGGAAAAAGCCTCTGAATACTGCTCTCCCTGATAGCGGCTCTTCGTTGCTGATAATCGGACAATTTCCTCCAAATCCCAAGGAATTCGTAAGTCAGCCGGCTCCGTGCCGGCCGTGAACCCTTTCCGGTAGGTTGATTTTGCATAGTCGCTGAACTGGTCAGCCGCCTGATCCCGGATAATATGGCTAAGGTTGTACAAAATCTGCCCCTCCGGCCACCGGCTCCGGAAGTAATTCCAGATTGCCCGGTCAATGAATTCCGGTACGCCGCTCTTGGCTGGGCGGAACCCGACTTTTGACTCCAAGTTATGCAGGTCTTCCCCCAGCACCCCGCCGACGATTAGGGGAAAGTCCCGGTGGCTGGTTTCCATCAGCTTTACTTTCCAGACGCTTTCCGGAAAGAGTTCCCGCAGGCTTTTGCTTTCTTTGTCGTGACCAACGGCAAAATGTAGGTAGTGAATCCGCGGATGGGCCAGATGAAGAAGAGAAGCAAACCAATATTTTTGCAGTATCACCTGATCATTGGGCTGGTTATAAGTGATAAAGATGCATTCGTCATGGCTGCTGATAACTTCTTTCCAGAAATTTTTGCGGAATAAAGGTTTGACCGCGCCGGAGCGTGGCTCAGCCGGATCTGAAATGATAAACGAAGAAGATATCCTGGGACGCATCTTAGTATCATCGCTAACAGCCCGCGACCATTTGTGCTTCATGATCATCTTCTCTTTGTCCAAAGACTCGTTGCAGCGTTCTAACTCCTGGTATTTTTTCCCATGATTTTCCATGGCCACGTACAGCAGCAGGGGAAGGTTCAGCCGGCGGGCAAAAAGGGCAATTTTCTGCTCTTCCTTATCTTCAATTGCCCCTGACACGTCGGTAAAATTACCGCCTAACTGGCGGCCGGGCTGATACTCCAATCCGTAAGGTTTGACAAATAGTCCGTTAAAAAATGCCCCGTAGGAGCCAAACATCTTCGGCAGGAAGGGGTGCCGCCGGTATTCCTGTTCGATTTTATTAAACAGTTCCTTCCAATTACGTACTGCCAGCCCTTTGAACGGATCTTCCGGCAATCCAATACCTTGATTCAACGCTTGGACATATTCATCATAGAAAAAATGGAGTTTTTCTCTATTCTCCGGAGGGCCGGACAGCTCCCCGCCCCAAGGGTTGCCAATCTCCCTGCCTTTCCAGTCGAGTAAGGCATAAGCCATCGATGCCGGTTAAAAAGGAAAACTATTTAAATTTTTCCTCATTCACCACCCTAAAATACTAAATATCCTAAGTATAAGGCCTAAGTAAAAGAGATTGAGGCTTAAGTATAGGAGATTGCTAGGCAAATGGGACTACCAGTTCAAGTACGTGCAGAGGGTGAGTAATTTAGGCTGTTTTTGCTGAACAAGAATTATTTTTGCACTCACTCTTCTTCACAAAGACCCTTATCGTAAGGGAAACTTTCTTCTTCTTCTATCACAAACAATTTATACCCTTCTTTTCCAATCTTTCCTTGGTACGAGCGGAGGAAACTAAACATATCTCTCGTTCCTCCTCCCTGAAAATTGCAATCCACTTTGTCTTCTTCAAATATGCATCTTGTAACAGGCGGATGAGGGAAATCCGGGTTTCCTTCAACAATTTTTGCATTTATCAAGTTTATTCCCGTATGATAAATATTCCATAGATATTCATAATAATTATCTATGTAGCTGGGGTTAGTTTTCTTAGAATATCCTCTTTTTGTTATTTCACTCAATAATTTTTGATAATTTTCAAAAACACAAGGAAATTTCATCATTTGAGCGACATGCGCTGCGAAGTATAATCTTACTTTTCCTCGCCTTAACTGGCCGCGTTGGCCATATTCATTCCGCCGTTTTGCGTTAATGTCCCACATCGCACCCATAACTGTCAACATCTTATCAACGTCGTCCCAGTGCTCTAAGGCATCAATAATTGTCAGTATATATTCTGGTTCATTTATATTTATTTCTCTCGGATCGTTCGTGCTCTCCCAATAGCTCACAACTAATGAATTTAAGTCACTAACTACCCTGAACATTTTGTGAAGCCGTGCATATTTGGTGGCAAAATTAACCATTTTTGTCCTTGCTTCACCATTAATATACTTTGATAAAGAAACAAAATCATCTAGTAGGTCGGGCAGATTCTTGGTTTCATCATTATTTGCTTCGTTTATTGTCTTAAGCAACTCATAGACATTATCGGCGAACTCAATATTTCTCTGCCTTGCGATAGCCGGCAGTACTTTGATAACTTTTGCGGTAGTCTCGTAATAGCCCCGATTTGAGTAGTTTCTACAAAAGTCCAGCACTCGCTCATCGCTCAAAGCCTGCACTACCAGCGACAATTCTCCTGCACTTTTGGTTTCCCTTACTTTCTTCAGCAAATCTTTATAAAAATCTCTCAGCCTGCCCTTCATACCCATCTTTTCGAATTCAGTCATCGTGTCTATAACTCTCATTACCACTTTCATGTCTCCGGTGCAACTGCTTAGAAGGTTGATGTATAACTGATCATCATCGGAGGCTTTTCTTAGCATTTCTTCATCTATTTTATCACACTGTTCTGGATGCCATTTATGGTATTCAATAAAATCTTTCAAATCCATTCCCCGCCGGAATTTCGAGCAGTTTTCCTTTCCTACCACCTGAAAAGAATAACTCCTTCCTCCCACGAAAGCACTGGCCCACAACGATTCTCCATCGTCTTTCTCAATCTCTAATTTGTCTAAATCCTCAAAATGAAAAGGCCTGATCTCGCCTCTTTCTTTACATTCCAATGTAAACTGGCCCCGCATTCTTCCTTCATCACAAACAGAGGGCATTTTCCCTGATACCAAATAGCTGCCAGCCATGGCTAACGCAATTACCGCTGCCCCAATCCCTAAATTTCTCATTAATTTACGTTTAGCATAGGAGAAATACTTGTCAGCCGCAACTCCGTTTACTCTACCTTCCAAGTTAACGAAAGAACTAACTCTGTCTTTCTTTTCCTTTTTTGACATTGGCGGGTTTGCAAAACCATAAATTTCAGAGAATTGTTCGCCGGTGAAAATACTCTGGCTATTTTGGCCAACATTTGAAATTAGCAACGTATCAGCTCCTTCCGCCAGGACCGTCAACTCATGTTTTCTTCCAACCGGAAACATCTTTCCCGCGTACTTTTTTTTCACATAGCTCTCAAATTGGCAGTGAGGCTTGCCGGAAAGTGCCTGAGAATGTATCCCGTAAAACATTCCTCCCCGTGTGTTTATCAATCTTGAAAAATTCCAGACCGAATAATCTATAAATTCTTCAACTGAAGAGGAGCCGGTAATTTGTTTAATCTCCTGTAAGTCCAAGCCCAGAATTCCCTCTAACATCAGGTTATACCTGGAAGAATCCATTTCAAACAGGATCGCCCTGAGGAGATGATAAGGAAATTTTTTCCTCAATTCAGCACCCCTCTCGACGGTAAAATCAAGATAATGAATATGAGGATGTATGGTATGCAACAACGAAGCAAACCAGTATTCATTAAATTTAATTATTCTTTCTTCCGGATTGTGGTAGATGAAGATGCAATCATCGGAGCTGCTGAGCAAGTTGTGCCAGAAGTTTGCCGGAAGTGTTGCTTTTATTATGCCTTCCAGCTCTTCCCTATCTCTTCCGCAATATGTAATTTGGGGTCTTATTTTAACAAATGCTTCCGCATGTTCATTGAATCTTTCACTCTTTTTTTTGTAAGATTGCATGGATAAGAATAACAAAATAGGCAAGTTGAAGCCCCTGACAAAACCGATATTCTTCTCATTAAGTTCATTTTTATTGTCTTTTGTTTCTCCTCTTGCATCAGCCTGCTCTAATTCATCAATAAACTGGTAATGGCCATTTCCTTTGAGGCAGGAAACACCGTAGGGATAAATAAAGAATGAATTGAAAAACTGGGCGAAAGAATCATTAAATGCCTTTTTGAGGAAAGACTGTTGTTTAAACTCTTTTTCTACCTTGTTGAACAGTTCCGGCCAGTTATTAATGCCCTCAACCGAAGTAAAAAGCCCTTCCCTGAACCCGACGATTTTTCCGACTTGAGAAACATAGTCGTCGTAGAAGTTTTTTTTATCTCCTCCTGAGAGGACAACGTCGTCGATAGTGCATCCAATTTCATTACCTTGCCAGTCAAGAATCATGTTTTGCTGTTTTTAATTCCTCCAGCCTATAAACTGCTTTCTTAACATCCCGCCTCAAAAGCCAAATTAAACGCGCTCATCAGCCGGGTCTTCAAAATCCGCCAGGCCGATCTCCCGCCCAAGATAATCAGTAATCGTTCCCAAAGTCAGTTGGAGAGAGAAAAGGACTATTTAAACTTTTCTTTGTTTACTACCTAAGAATACTAAAGCTAAAGGCGCTAAAGGCAAGTTTCACACCAACTCCAGCCCAACCTAAACATTTATATATTTTGCTCCTTACCTTCTAATTATGCCCTCCAAAGAGGTTGGTCCGACCATCCATGTCGTCAAAGAGATGAAGCTGAAGTATAAGGATATCTTTGACCTAAAGGCCTTCTATGAAGCGCTTTACGAATGGTTCAAGGAGTACGGCTGGAAAGACTTGTATGAAGGCGGGGAGCACTGGGAGACCCTGTATGGGGAAAGGATTGACCGCTCCGGGGCCCGGCAGATTTGGATTCAGTGGCGGCTGTACAAGGAGCCGGAAGGAGCCCCTTTC
>CAYWPJ010000005.1:0-4799 GCA_964460195.1 uncultured Methanosarcinales archaeon | reverse complement strand
CCCCTTTCCTAAAGTATTACCTGGACTTAGACATCAATGTCATTGCCTTGGTCAATACGGAAGTGGTCAAGGACGGAATGAAAATATCGGCCAATAAAGGGGAAATCAACCTGATCACCAATTCTTATATCGAGAAAGAGTATGAGAAGGCCGCCAAGGAAAGCTCTTTCTATCGGCTTTTTGGCTGGCTGATTGATCTTTTCACGCAGCGGGTTTATCGCCGGGAACTGAAACAGCGGGAGAAAGAGCTGTACCAGGAGACTTATGCCCTGAACAATTTCATCAAGCAGTGGTTCAAGCTGAAGAGGTATCTGCCTTATGAGGAGTCCAAGAGTTTCTTCCCCAGCTACGCCTGGCCGAGCCATCTGAAAGAGTGAAGGCACCCCCCAAAGACTACCAACACTGGTGGAAAAAGAAGATTTTAAAAACTGCTGCGTAATCTCCGGCTTATGCTGACCCCCAAGCAGATTGCCTTTTTGCAGGAAGAGCTTAAGAGTGCGAAAAATCCTCTATTCATCCACGATGATGACGCCGACGGGCTGGCCTCCTTCCTCTTATTGTATAAGATCAACCGTGAAGGCAGGAATTTCATCCTTAAGACCGTCCCTAAGCTGGATGCTTCCTTCGTTGAGAAAGCTATGAACTACGACCCTGATAAGATTTTCATCCTCGACGTGCCTTTCGTCGAGCAGGAATTCATCGACCAGATTAAGAAGCCCGTCTTCTGGCTGGATCACCACCAGCCCCAGGAGAGGCAGAACGTTCATTACTATAACCCCCGGCTAAAAGATTCGGCTATTTATCTTCCCACCACCCAGATGGCCTGGCAGGTCAGCCAGCAGAAGGAAGACTTGTGGATTGCTGCCGTCGGCTGCCTGGGCGACTATTATCTGCCTGACTTCATCGACCAATTCATCAGTGAATACCCCCATTGGATTTCCCGGAAAAGAGGGCTGCCGGAGATGATTTTCGAAGAGCCTGTTAACAAGCTGATTCGGCTTTTCAATTTCCTGCTTAAAGGTCCTACCTCCGAGGTGAGGAAGTCAATCCGGGTATTGCTCAAGATAAAGTCTCCCGATGAGATCTTTCAGCAGACGAGCCCGAAAGGGAAATTTCTTTACAAGCGCTTTGTCAAGGTCAATGAGAAATATGAGGAGCTACTCCGGGAGGCCAAGAAGCAGGCCACCCGAAGCAAGATTTTCACTTTTTATTACACTGAACAGCAATGGTCGTTCACGGCCAATCTGGCCAACGAGCTTTCTTTCTTCTATCCGCAGAAGGTCATTATTATCGTCCGGAAGAAGTCCGGGGAGATGAAATGCAGCCTGAGGGCCAGGGAGAATATCTCTCGGCCGCTGGAGAAGGCTTTAGTCGGAATCGAGGGTTACGGCGGGGGCCATGAGCAGGCCTGCGGGGCGGTGGTCAAGGAGCATGACTGGGAAAGGTTCCTGGAGAATTTCCGGCGGGAAATAAAAAACCCAGCCGCAGCAAACTGAGAAAGAAAGCTCCCAAACCTGAAGAAAGATTCTAACCCCTACCTATCCAGCCATCCTGACAGATAGTTTGACACCAGCTGATAGGCTTTGCTTCCGATGCCGGTGGCCATTTCCAGCGTTGCTGCCGTGATGATCACCAGCACAATGTCCGGCACCACGACGGATCTCCGGTATCTGACTAAAGAAGGTTCGTCAGAATACAAGGAACGCGCCATCAGGGCCAGGTCTTCCCGGACATTGGACAGCGCCGTTCTCAGATGCGAAGGGCTGTTTTTCTCCCGATGAGCGTCCTGGCGGTGCAATATCTCATAAGCCCCGCCGGCTTTCGTGAAGCCGACCTCTTTCAGGGCGAGAGTCATCTTTTCCGGCAGGCGGCATTCCGGGAAGTCAGAGAATCTTCTGGAAGTCAGTTCCTGCCCGGCGAGATAATATTTTCCGATGATTTCCCTGCCTTGGCCGGCTTCGAGCCGGTAATCGAGGGCGAGCGTTAAGGCCATCCCTTCGCTGACATTGACTTCACATTTGATTGAATACTTATCACCGGGGGTATATTCCGCCCCGGCAAATGAGCCTCTTGGACAGTCATCGGAGTTGAATGCCGCTAAGATGTTCCGGCCCAGCCCATTCTCCTGGGTTTCGGCGATGGCCTTCTTCATCACTTCGTCAATGGTGTCATTCCGGCTGAAAGTTATGGCAGACATTTTGATGTTTTTGCTGTTCTTTTATCTCTTTTTTTATAAATGTTTAGAAAAAGTTTAAAAAACCATCACCCTTCCTTCCTTAAGATGTTCGGAAAACTCAGAGACAAGCTGAAAAGCGCCCTCAACCTCTTCTCTAAGAAAGCGGAAGAGCAGGCCGAAGTAAAAAGGCCTTCCGCCGAAGAGCTGATTGAGAAGACCAAACAGAAGTTTGAAGAGAAGGAGGGGAAGTTCAGAGAGGGATCCAAAGAAACCGAAACAGAACCGGAAGAAACCAGAGAAGAGCCAGGGACAATTGAAAAAAAGCCGGAAGAAGAGCTAAAAGAAACCGGAGAAGAGCCGGAAACCGCCGAAGAAGGGCCGGCAGAAGACCAGGAAATCCCTTCCATGGCGGAGATTCTTGACAAGGCTGACAAAGAATTAGACAAAGAGGAAGAGCCGGAAAAAAAATCTTTCTTCCATCGGATCAGGGAAGCGATTACCACCAAGACCATCTCAGCGGAAAAATTCGACAACTTCTTCTGGGCGATGGAAGTCGCCCTGCTGGAGAACAACGTTTCCGTCGAAGTAATTGAGAAGATTAAGGATGACCTGAAAAAAGAGCTGGTCGACAAGCCTTTGCCCCGCAATGTCTCCGGGAAAATTGAGGAAACCCTGAAGAAAACCCTGGGAGAAATATTGTCCTTTCCCCGAATTGATTTAATTAAAAAAGCCGGGGAGAAGAAGCCCTGCATCATCGCTTTCTTCGGCATCAATGGCAGCGGAAAGACCACCTCAATCGCCAAACTGACCAAATATTTCCAGAACCGGGACAAGTCAGTCGTTTTAGCCGCCTGCGACACTTTCCGGGCCGCCGCCATCGACCAGCTGCAGGAGCATGCTGACCGGCTGCAGGTAAAGATGATCCGGCACGATTACGGCTCCGATGCCGCGGCCGTGGCTTTCGATGCCGTCAGATATGCAGAGAAGAACAAGATTGATCTGGTTTTGATTGACACGGCAGGAAGGCTGCATTCCAACACCAACCTGATGCAGGAGCTGGAGAAAATCGTCCGAGTGACCAAGCCGGATCTGAAGATTTTCGTCGGCGAATCAATCACCGGGAATGACTGCATCGAGCAGGCGCGACGGTTCAACGAGTTGGTGGAAATAGACGGCTCGATTCTGACCAAAGCAGATGTTGACGAGAAAGGGGGGGCTCCCCTCTCGATTGCCTACACTATCAAAAAGCCAATCTTATTCCTGGGGGTCGGGCAGAGCTACGGCGATTTAGAGGAGTTTGATTCCAAAGTAGTTTTAGGGCGGCTGGGGTTTTGAAGGGATTGGGGGCAATTTCGTGATGAACTGAGAGGGATCGCCGTTACGTAATTCTCTATTTGTATCGCTGCTGTATCATTTCTTTTAATGTCGAATTAACTGCGGAAAGACGAGAATATGCTTCTTTAACTGCCTGAATCCTATCAATATCTAATGAAAGATCAACTCCTTTTAGACCATACGTTTCATTCGGAATAAGTCCAACATGTCTTAATTCACGAAGTATAGCGGGTCTCCATCCTCGCCCTAAAAGAGTATCAGATACTCCACCCTTCAAGATAATTAATGCTAAGGGGGGTAATTCTTTGGTCTTACACAATTCTATGGCTTTTTCTAAGCACCCTAAATATTTCTCACCTAATGGATCACTAACCCCAGGCCATTCTCCGTTCTTTTGACGAACAAGATCACGTTCTAAATTATGAAAACTCAAAGAAAAGAAATCTTCATTTAATTGCTTTTCCCAATAGAAACTCAGAAAATGCCTTTCCGTTCCTATAGTTGTCGTTGCACCCATATACGGAAAACCATAAGAATCAGCAGGAATATCGCTATCTTTTGGTTTGAAAACCCTATCACTTAAGATAAAATCTTTATCTGCCAATTGTTTTAAAAATAATTGTGCTGAATACATTCTTTTGTCGTAGTGTATAATACATTTATTACGTTGTTCCTCTAATTCTGTTTTTCCCGAACTAGGAACAAAATAATCTTCATTTATACCTAGTCTTTCAATTAAGAACGGCAATGTGAAGTCATGCTGTTCAACTTCTTCTCCGTTTCTCAGTAATAATACGGGAGGTTTTTCGTTATGAGGAACAATATCTGTAATCTGCCATTCCCAATTATATTCTGGACGTACAAATTCAAATTCCTCACTTTTACTTTGAGTATCTCTCATTTTAATCAATCTCTCCAATCAATTTTTGCCTTCTTTTCATGTATTCTTTCCTGAAATATTGCAGGACGCCTTCGGGGACAGGATACTCCCTAAGCCTATCACTATTTACATGCCCAAATCTCGGTTTTTCTATAGTTCTTATTACTGCATCTTGAGCGAAGACAGTAGCAGCTCTATCAATCGCGAATTCTAAATTTTCTTCTTTGATATAGGGAAAAATCTTTCCATATCGAAAATCATGTGATTCCTCATCAGGATCTTTGTAGGCGACTATCCAACTATAATGACAACGATAACTTTCAAGTTCTTCAGGCATATGTTCTCTCCAGCTTATTTCAGATTGAATAGCCCTAACTTTTTGTTCTGGATTAGTAACCCAACTCCAGT
>CAYWPJ010000004.1:52237-57619 GCA_964460195.1 uncultured Methanosarcinales archaeon | reverse complement strand
GAACCAAAAAAAATAGCTTTCTCTAAAGGAAACTTTTTTTTTGCCCTTCGGACAAAATCAATTATTTTTGCATCTGCTTTGCGACCCATTGAAGCACCTTTCCGGCAGTTTTATAATGCTTTTGAGCAATCTCTTGATCATACAGTTCAGCGGGAACGCCCTCGGCAATATCCGGATATCGCGTAGTTAAATATTCTGGATTTAAATCCCGTACGCCGGAAAGAAGATCTGCCGGCAGCTTAGTTTTTTGCGCCAGATAGAGAATAGAGTGCCCTTGAGGAATTTCTTTAATTATCAGCAGGCATAAAGCTTTTAATGCTTTCTCCACTGCTTGTTGGCTGACAAACACAGACAAATAAAAATCGCCGGAGTTGATGCAATTTTGAGAGCTCCTCAGGTCGGCTTCTGCCTGTTTCCACCAATTCTCTATTTCTTTCCGCATAGGCATAAGAATGCTTTTGTTTTTATAAATGTTTATCTTATGTTATAAATAACTCTTCTATCCTCCCAGCCACTCCACTTCCTCTTCGCTCAGATCCAGCTCATTAATCATTGCTTCATCGGCCTTCCGGCGGAAAATCGCCTGCAGGTAAGGCACCTGCTCCAGCGCCGCTTTCCGGGAAGTGTGTGTCTTGGCCGCCAGCTTGACAGCAATCTCCTTCTTCCTGGCCCATTTCATCTTCGCCTGCCACATCCTTAAAAACCGCATCGTCGGCTGGTAATAAGCCGGCGCGGTATTCTTCTTCTCCTTGGCGGAAGAGATTCCGGCGGTCAATAAGTCATTCATGTAAACCAGGAAACGCCAGTGCTGCTGCCGGGAAATCCTCCCCTGAAAAACATCCGCCCGGGCCAAAAATTCATAAGCCCTGGCCAGGGATTCCGCCGTGAGATACTCTTTCGGCAGGTTGGCGTCAATCCAGGCAATGACTTCGCCCAGCTCCATGTCCACTTCTTCGAGCGCCGGCCGGGCGTTGTCGGCAGAAGAAGACTTGAAAATGACCGTCAGGGCGTTGACGATTGATTCTTTCCTTTTCCGGTCGGACAAAGAAGACAGGCTGTCTAAAGCAAAACGCTGAGCGGAAGATGAAATTTGAAAATCAATCAGAGCGCTGCGCAGGTCGCCGTCCGCCCGCCGGGCTAAGACGTTGACTGCTTTCTCTTCCGCTTCAATCCCTTCCTGCTCGGCCACCCACAGCAAGGCGTGGGCGATTGAGCGGTATGGCAGCTTGTGAAACTCAATCAGCTGGCAGGCTTTCTTGAGGGGCTTGAGTTTTGGGTCTTCCAGTTCGTTGGCGGTCAGGACGGCCGGGAACGAGGATTTCTCCAGGGCTTTGAGCAAAGCAGGAACACCTCCCCGGTCCGCTTTCCCGGAGAGATTGTCGATTTCATCGACAAGAACAATCTTCGGCCGGAAAAAAAGGGACTGCTGGCCCAAAGCCGCGTCGAGGAAAGTTTTCATGCTCTCCTGGTCCCTCAGGTCGGAAGAGTTGATTTCCAGCAGGTCATAGTCCAGTTCCCGGGCTAGGGCATGGACGGAAGAAGTCTTGCCGCTGCCGGTCGGCCCATGCAGCAGGGCTGCCCGATGGCTCCGGCTCCGGTAATTGACGATAAAATCCCTCAGTTCAGCCACCGCCTTGTTCTGCCCGAAGACCTGATGGCTATTCTGCGGGGCATATTTGCCGGTGAAGAGGGACATTCGGGACATTCATTTTCCGGAGGCGGGGTAGTTAAAAAAGGTTTTGGTGTTTCGGCGTCTCGACGAACCAGGGCACCCCCGCCAAAGCGCGGATGTGGAACCACCCCGGGAAAGCCGCGGCAAATGAATGGGTGGCGCGGCCGGCGGAAGTATTAAAATTTCCGTTACATTTAAAAATTACCCCCTAAATTAACCCAGAACATGGCCCGTTCACAAGCCCGATCAAAAAGGAAAGCCTCCGGCGGGAGATACCATTTCGCCCGGGGCAAAAAGAAATCCGAGCTAGCCGGATATCCGGTCCACACCCGCCTGGACAGCCGGACGGAAAAAAGAAAGCTCCGGGTCATCGGCGGCAACCAGAAAGTAAAACTTCTGACTACCAATCTCGTCAACGTTGCTGACCGGAAAGGGAAGACGGTCAAGACAGAAATGCTCAATGTTCTGGAAAATCCGGCCAACCCCAACCTGGTGCGGCGGAACATCGTCACCAAGGGAGCGGTTGTTGAGACCAAGCTGGGGAAAGTTAAAATCACTTCCCGGCCGGGGCAGGAAGGGACGCTCAACGGTGTGCTGCTGTAACTTTTTATGAATCTTTATAGGCAATCTTTGCTGGCGCGTTTTCATTGGTTAATGCCGAAGCAACATGCCACCCGTCCCTGACTAGTGGTTTTTGACATAAATCAACGCAAATTTTAAATAAAACGCCCGCTTTTAGACAAATAGTCAAATAAAATAACCATGGCAAAAGGAACACATTACAAGGCAGGAATTATTGGCACCGCTGTTTTGGCAGCTTACATCGGCTTAGCTGGCAGTCCTTTCTTTCCCCGGCCGGCTTATGCAGACAACCGGAAATGCCTGGAATCAGAAGTGCAGGGCGTCCATCATGGAATTAAAGACGGGAGGTATTACGCTGAGGCAACTGTCTCCGTCAGAAACAACTGCGCTGACATCACCGAAGAATTAACGTGGTCTTATTCCCTTTGCTTTGAAACTTCTTATAGGGAAGGGGAAAATGGTATTATGGGATGGTTTTATTCTCTTTTTAGAGTTCCTGAGGGAAAAGTAAAAAAGAGTTTTCAGTGTGTAGACGGGAAAACAGAAATGCTGAAAGGGTTAAGACATGACGAGGAGCAAAAAAGAAAAGCCTTGCTGAAGATGAGAGGAGAAGACTTAACCATCGATTTTTATTTTGGAGATAAGAAAAAAACGATTCCGATTCGGGGTCAGAAACCAAAAATCACTGTCCACCTAGCAGGAAGCAAGCCTCGCAAGCTTCTTTATGAGAGGAACCATTATCTTCCTCCGGTGGGAGATTATTAAAGAAATTTTATTGAATTATGAATCTTTGCGTTGATTAGTTAAATTTTTAGGCAAAGATTCATATTAGAAATGCGTTAATATTCGCACTAATCAACGCATTTCTTTATATTTTCTTTTTAATTATTCGAATTGGTTATAATCATTTGCATCGACGATAAATTTCCGACGCTTCTATCTTGCTCTCCCTGCCGATTCCCCAGGCTTTAATATTTCCCGAATCATCAATATAAAGCCAGAAATTGCCACCCTGGAACTCGTGGCAGCCAAGTTCATCGCCAAGAATTTCATCATACCACTTGATGCCTTCTTTACTGTTAACTTCTATTTTAGTGATTGTTCCGTCGCTGTTTTCCTGATAGAAGCACCTCCCGGCGCAATCTTCATAGAAAAGGTCCGTTAATTCATCAAAAGCTGCTCCAGTTGTAGGGAAATTTTCAAATAGTATGTATTTCCTATCTTCTGACTGAGGTACGATGCCACTATTCAATATCTCCCTTACATCTCTTATTAAGTCATTTAAAGTTCCATAAGGTATGCGAGCGTCAGGGGAAACAAAGTGAGGATTATAACGCCCCCCGTCAGGGATTTCTTCAGATAGTTCACTGGGAACAGGCAGCGTAATAGCCTCTTTGTAAGGTTTATGAAAACAATAATAGGATCCTATCACTGCAGATAAGGCGCCTAAAGCCCATACCCCTAATGTCTTTTTTCTTTCACTAATCATTGTAACTAATGAGTAGTGGTACAGATATATAAATCTTCCGGTTTTAATGTCAACAGCTCGCCGGCTGCCGCCGCCCAGACGATCGGGCTATTAAGTAACTCTTAATTTGACCCGGCCGCCCCCACCCACTCTCCCTCATTTTTGTCCTCTTTTGTCCTGTGCCAGAAGCCTTAATTCTCCAAAATTTCCCCGATTCAAGGCGTGATTTATAAACCCACTTTCCCACTGGAAACCTTGACGCAGCCTATATAAATGAGTGCGGGCAGTAAGAGTAAGATATTCAAACTAAATTCAAAAAGAGGTGATTCAAATGATTGATCTGACAACCTGGACGATTAGAAGCCTTTTCGAGCAGCAGGTCAGGGAGTTGACGCGGCGGACTCTCATGGCCAAGGAAGATTCATTTGATTACCAACTAAGCGGGGGGTGGTTAAGATGAATTTCCGGCAAAGGATAATTTACCTGCTCAGAAAGTATGAAAGCGTCAATTTCCGGCAGACCGATCTCGATGACTTTTTTCTGGAAGTTATGCCATCACCTCAATGACACCTCCGGGGGATTCACCTCCCCTAAATCCCCGCCGCTTCGGCGGCGGGGTTTCTTATCATCTTCTAATCATCATTTTTATATCCATAATTTTATAAATTATGCTCCACTCCCTTCCCCGGCATGGAAATCCTCACCAAGACTGAGCTCAGGAAAAGACTCACGGAGATCCTGGAAAAGATCAAAGGCGGAGCGGTCTTCATTCACCCCACCGACACCATTTACGGGATTGGCTGCCATGCCCTTGACCGGAAGGCCGTCAGGGAAGTCAGGAAACTTAAGCAGCAACAGCAGCCTTTCTCGGTCTGGATTCCCTCCTTAAATTGGGCGAGGGAGAACTGCGTCCTTTCCCATGAAGGGATAAAATGGCTGAAAAAGCTGCCAGGGCCTTACACTATCATTGTACAACTCCGGCGCCGGGCTGTGGCTGAGGAAACCAACTTAGGGGGGGATACGCTTGGCATCCGGCAGCCGGACCACTGGTTCGGCAAAGTGGTGGAAAAATTAAATATTCCCATCGTCACGACTTCAGCCAACCGGACGGGGCAGCCGTTCATGACTTCTTTGGAAAATCTTGATGAGGAGATTAAGAAAGGGATTGATTTCATGATTTATGAAGGAGAAAAGAAAGGCCGGCCTTCCAAGATAGTCAATCTGGTGGAAAGGACGGTCAGGGAAAGGTGAGCGCCGCAGTTTATCGTTCTGAAAATTTACCAAATTGAAAATGGCTCAAATCTCCATCTTCACCCCGTCCACATAAAAGATAGGATTCTTAAAGACCATATCCCCATGAAATATCGTCCTAATATCTCCACCAAACCAGTAGTTGCTGCCGACGGCAATATGCCCCGCCCCCAAAACCTTCTCATCCAGAATCGTCGAGCCGATCAAAACTGCCCCCGGGTTGATGCCCAAGCCCAGCTCACAGACGCTCCTGACGCGGTAGGGATACTTAGCCCGGTTCTCGAATTTCTGAAAAGTCTTCAGCAGGAGGGAGGCCTGCTTCCCTTCTATGCCAACCACCCTCCCTTCCTCAATTCGCAGGGTGAGCGGCTCATCGAGAAGAATCGCTCCCTTGTCCGTCTTGATGATG
>CAYWPJ010000004.1:16668-52227 GCA_964460195.1 uncultured Methanosarcinales archaeon | reverse complement strand
ACGCCCCGGACATGACGGTGCCCGCGGGGGGGAATATATATCTCGCCCGCCGGCATATTGCCGCCTGAACCCGGCTGGTGATATTCGCCTAAGTTAGCGACCGCTTCCATTCCAGTGACATCAAACGTGATATCCGTTCCCTGGTCCGTCCTGACCCTAATCTCCTTAGCCTTGTCCCAGAGCTTCTTGATGGCCAGGCCTTTCTTTTTCATTCTTTTGTAATTGACATCCATGGCTTCCAAGAAGGTGTCAAAATGCATATTCCTGACCGAGCCTAAACCGGTGGCGGAAAGGAACCGATGGCCTTTTTCCCGGCAGAAAAAGCGGAAACTTTTCATCTCCCCGATGCGGCCGACCTTGTTGGAAGCGGTGACAATGATAATGCTGTTATCTTTCAATCCGAGAAGGGCCCGGGTGATATGGGAATCAGTCTGCATGAACCCTTTCTTGACATCCTGGAAAAGAATCGTGGCCGGGAGGTTCTTGCTTCGGGCTCCATGGAAATAGCCGTAGCCGAGCATCGCCGAAAGGTTATTGCCTTTCGAGCCATAATCGCTGATGATCAGGATGTTCTCATCTTTAACCTTGAGTGAATTTTTTAAGATCCGGAAAAACTGGGAACTTTTCTTTTCCACCAGGCGTTTGGCTTCATCAGGCAGGGAAAACATGAGCATTCGGAAAAATCAGCCGTATCCTATTAAAATGTTTTGCTGGCGGAGTAGTCAGGTTGGAGCCGCCAGGTAGTTATTTATTGGCGGTAAGGCCGGCTTATTTTTTCTTCAGGATACATTTTTCTCAGGGCATGGACAATTTCTTTTTCGATCTTTTTACCTTCTTTCCGGTTTTCTAAAGCGTAGATCATCATTATTCCCGGGAGGTCCAGACAGAAGGCAATTTCCGCCGGCGTTAAATCTTTCTGATCCATTTCTTCGTAGATTTGGCTGGCCCGGCGGCGGGTAAGGGTATATCTTCGGGGGGTAAGAGTATATCTTCTTTCAAGAGTCTGGAACCGTTCAATCGGCTGCCTTTCTGAACTAGAAATGCCTTGCTCGGAAAAGATTTGGTGAACGGAGAAGGTAGAGAGCCCAACAAAATAAGCAATGTCCCGGACAGGAAGACTTGTTTTCAGCCCCCGGTAAACCCGTTCTTTTTTCTCTTTTGTTTCCTGCCGCGTTCCCGGATGGCGCTGGCCATAGAAAGGTTTAAGATCGAGTCTTCTCAAGAGCTTAGAAACATGACCAGGATTCATACCAATCACTTTTCCCAGAGCTCTGAGGCTGGGTTTTTCTCTTTTTTCTTCGGCTTCCCGATAGGCGCGGAAAAGTTTCCCGATTTCTGGGAAGCTGTACATTAGCGAGCGATTGCATGTTTCTTTAAAATATTCAACCGTTTTCTGGCAGGCCCAGCCTTCTTTTCTGGCTAGTTGATCAATCCTTTGCTCGAGAAGGTAAAGAAAATGCGATTTTAATCCTCCTCGTTCTTTTTCTTCTTCCTCTTCTTTCTCTTTTCTCCCTGCTTTTCTCTCTTCCCGCAAAATTGTCTGCCGGGAATCCCGGACATACTGCCTAACTCTCTCTCTTGATATGGGGGGCCGGGCTCTTTTACCAATTTCTTCCAGGGTGCCCCCTTTTCTGATTTCCGCATCCATCGCCGGCCGCCAGCCAAGCTCCATCTCTTCCGGTAAAGCAAGATCATACTGCTGGCAGAGACACATCACTCTGGGTCCGGTTCCTTTCACTTCTTCCAGCAACTGCCTGAAAGTAGCAGGAGGATCCCGCAAAGCTTCCTCAATTGACTTGACGATTTTTTTATCTCTTTCATTGTATATTAGTACGCGCCTTCCCGATATTAATGACATCTTAAACCCAAAATTCACTCTTTTTATAAAATTTACTATTAAAAAATAGTTACTGTGCTGGAGAAGAAAGAAATATGCTGTCCTAATACATTATCTCCCTTAAGACTTCCTAATCTTAGCAACAAAAAATCCTTCCGTGTCATTGTCCTGCGGCCAGATTCTTAAAGTATGCAGAAGGGAAGGATGAAACTTCTCGCCGTTGAACTCCAAAACCGGCCGGGAAACTTTTAATTTTGGGACGGCTGCCTTAACCACTGCCGCCTCCTTAAAATTCTTCAGCAGCCAGTCAACCACCCCTTCATTCTCTTCCGGCTCCAAAGAGCAGGTAGAATAAACCAGCACCCCGCCCGGTTTCAAGTTCCGGAAAGCATTTTCCGCCAGCTCCTTCTGCTGCCGGGAAATCTTTCTAATCATTCCCTCGTTCCAGATTCTAATTGTCTTTAGGCTTTTCCTGATCGCTCCGGTTCCCGAGCAGGGGGCATCAAGCAGGATTTTGTCAAACTGGAAGCCATGGAAGCGTTTGCCGTGCATTAAAGTAATGACACTGTTGGTCAGCCCGCACCGCTGCAGATTGATGCCTAAAGACTGCAGCCGCTCTCCTTTGTAATCATTGGCAATGATCAATCCTTGGTTTTTCATCATGGCGGCCATCTGCGTGGTCTTGCTGCCGGGAGCCGCGCACATGTCCAGAACAACCTCGCCGGGCTTAGGCTTGAGGAGGAGGGGGGGAATCATCGAAGCCGCTTCCTGCACGTAGATTTTCCCCAGATGATGCTCAAGCAGGTTGCCGACATCCCTTCTCTCCGGGTGCTCGATCCAGAAACCTTCCCGGCACCAGGGAATTGGCTCTAACTTCCAGCCTTTTGACTCGATGGACTTTTTGGTTTCCCTAACCGTTCCCTGCAGGGTGTTAATCCTGATGCTTCTTCTCAGAAAGGAGAGGGAATATTTCCTGAACTCTTCCCAGTCAGTCAGGGAAGAATATCTCTCGATGAATTTGGGTTTGAATTCGATCTTTTCGGTGGAAGGGATTTGCTCCATCAGGAGACTGAACCATCGCTGATTTAAAATACTTTTGACTGTGCAGCAAAATGCGGATGAGCCCGGCCGTGCTGGGTGTACATTTAACAGCTTTACTTAAACATATCCGTACGTATTTAGTTGCGCCAAGAGGCGAGCGGCCAACTAAATACATACACACATCCAACACATTTATAAGCCAAAAAGGTTTAATTCTCCCCTGATGGAACAAAAAAGAGGTGATTTCAGTAGTTTTGGGAGTAAAAAAACCAGCTCAGAGAGGAAAAAAGCCGGCCGCCCGGGAAACAACAAAAAAGCCCAAATCACCGTCTTTATGATCGTCGGCATCCTGCTGATTTTCCTTTTCATCTTCCTGATCACCATGTTCTCCGACCTGGCCAAGGGCCGGCTCAAAGGCGAGGAAGAGCGCATCTTGGGCAGCATCTTTCAGAAAGAAGCCATGCGCCTCTACGTCGAAGACTGCTTCAATGACGAGCTGCAGAACGCTTTGCTCCTGCTGGGGAAACAGGGAAGGTTATGGAGCGACCAGCCCGGCGGCCGGAAAAATTTCGAGGAAGGCATCAACGGCATCACCTACAATGAAGATGAAAGGCTGGGCGAACTTTACACCGGCCGGGTTTTTTACGGCCTCACCCGGGGAGAGGAAGACTACCGGCAATATCCCCAGGCTTACCCCTGCCAGGATCAGGAAAACCCTCCCGCCTTCTGCTTTTACAAATTTCCGGACACCTCTTACTCTTTCGGCCAACTCAATCTCAAGACAGCCACCATTACTTCTGACCTGGAAAGGTTTCTGGCCAACCGGACCGTCGACTGTGTCCATCAATTTGTCCACGCCAATATCTCTGCTTTAGCGGAAATCGAGCCCTCAACGATGGAGCTAAATTTGATGATGAGAGATGAAGGGATCAGTGTTCGGGCCGAGTATCCCCTGAAATTCCGGCTGGCCGGACAGGAATTCTTTCATCTGAGCGAGTTTGACTTCTTCTACCCAACGAAATTTAAGCAGCTGCTTGACGCCGCCGTCGCTTTCCCCCTGCAATGGGATCACCGTTTCGCTGACTTTAATTATTCTGAGAATGTCCTGCTCAGCCCGGTCTTTATTTATAACAGCTCGGCTGGCGGAGTTAATTGCCGGGAAGGAAACGGCGGCAATTACTTCTGCGAGCGCAGCCTCTACTTTAACAAATATCAGGGCTTGTCCATTCGGATGAGCCGGGAAGAGCTGGGAGGAGGCGACGACCTTTTCCTTTTCCGGACGCCTTTTCCCAACATCCTGCAGATTCCCGAAGATTATGAATTCAGGATTGCCCGGCAGAACCGTCCGCCGGCTTTAAGCTATGTCAACCGCTCGGGCTGCCCGGAATTGGGCTATGATTACCTGGTGGTCAAGGATGACCCTGAATTAGGCGTGATTAATATTGAGTTGACAGCCGTGGACCCGGATGAAGATGAAATATTTTATGATTTCAGCGACATCTCGCCGGTGGGAGAGGTTCTGGGGAATCCTTTTAGGTTAGGAGAGGCTACGACAACTAAAGACCCACCTGAACTTCGGATGGAGCAAGGGTTCGTCAGCGAACTTGAAAAAGGTGTTTACGATTTCTTTGCTATCGCTGAAGACGAGCATGGATCAAAAGACTGGCAGACCGTCCGCTTATTAATTGACCGGCCGATGACTTCAACCCTAAAATTATCCATGCCTGATTATAATCTTAGAACCCCCCAGGGAGAGCAAAGTTATGACCTGCTTTTCGCCGGAGGATTGTATCCTATTTCCCAAGAAGATCCTTTCTTCCTTAAACTAACTTTGCCTGAGCAGTCGGTAATACCAGAAAGAGCTGAAGTTAATCTTCGTTATTTGCCGGACAGCGGCGGAGTCATCCCCATTCATCAAGAAACGACAGAAAGGTATAATGATGACGGTGAGACCACTTTTACTTTCAGTTTTCCTGACGGAAGAAGCAGTTTGGGCGATTTCACGGATGAGGACATTGAGCACCAGATTTCTCCTCTGCCTTTCACGGAAAGCGGCCTGATCAATTTTGATTTCACGGTCAATTACTGCGGTGCCGAGCAAAGCGATTCTCATTCGACGGCAGTTGAAGTGAGGCAATGCGTGCCGCATTACGACCCGGTTTATCCCAACCCTTACGTTCCTTCCGATGATGACCAGTATTACCGCTACCGCTATCAACTAAACGAACGAAATCAATATGCCCCGACCGGAATTTATGATGAGGAGATTAGTCCTTATGCCGCTTCCCACCGCTGCTGTAAATTTGACTGGACATATAAAGAAGACGGCGCAGAATGTTTCACCACGCCGCCCAACTGTGACGGCGGAATAATTGGCTGGACGGCTTCAAGGGCGAATAAAGGCTATGTTCTGGAGCAGCAGAGATATTACTGTGACGGAGAGCGGGGAAATGTTTGCGGGCTGGGTGAAGGTTCCGGCGAGAGTGAACTTTTTTTAGGCCGGTTAAGATGCGGCGACCCGGCGGAATATCTTCGTTGCTCTTACAACATTGATGAAAACTGCCGGAGGAAACCGGCCTGGGGCATGATTGACCTTGACCAGGACGGCGAGGGAAACGGCTGGTGTCACGGGAAGATGGGCTGTGATGATTTTTGCGAGACGGCAGTGGTTGACATCTCCGGAGAACGCCTTACCGGATGGCTCGACTTAAATGAAAGGGCGTTGAGAATGCAGACTGCAACCGACAGCGAATTAAAATTTGCCTGCGGCTGCCCCGGCCGAGACGACGGCACTCCCTGCGATGCTGACTTTGATGGCCTGTTTGGCGGCGCCTGTGAAAGAGGGGATTGCCATGACAGGATCTGCGGGGCTAACCGGTTGTACTGCGACGAAGGCGTTTTGAGCCAGTGCAATAGCCTGGGAACGGAGCTGACAATTTCCGAGAACTGTTTGGCTAACGACAAGTATTGCGGGATAAATCCTTCGGGAGAAAAAGCCTGCCTGCCTCAGGTTTGCCCACCTGGTGCGGCCGTTTGTTTCTCTGATGTAAATCCCGAATTACGGGGGGGTTATGAAACATGGATTAGAGAAGAAGAAGACGGCGAGCCGGACAATTACGTTTTCCTTTGCGATGAAGAAGGCAGTGGGTACAATCTTCCCAACGAATGTTCTGGCGGTTGCAGTCGGGGAACGACTTTAATTAAAGTTGGCGGAGAAGAAGGAGGGTATGAGTGTCGGGGGTGTAGGCCGGGTGATGTCAGCGACCCCTCTACCGGAAGAGAAGCTAACCGCTGCTGGAAAGTGGAAGGAGGGGAGGGAGTTTGTGAACAGGTTGGTCGTTACCCTGATTGCAGATAAAAATATCCGCTTTAAAAAAATTATTTATTTTCTCAGGAGCTTAACATAATCTAAAAAGCATACTCTTTCCTGCCCGTCAGTACTCTTGCATACTGAGCTTATAAAGAACGGACGGTCGTGAACGGGTGCCTGACTGGAAGAAGCGATTCTTTCTCCGTCTATAAAATATCTTACTCTTTCTCTGTCTAGTTCGAGCATGGTGGTAAGCCAGCGAGTGATATCTGCATTGCAAACTTGTTCATCCACATTGTCAGGAGAATAATTATCACACATTAAATTATTACTTTTTTCGCTTTTTTCGAATCCTACCCAAAATCCAGTTGAACCATGCCTGCCATCGCGATCTCCGTTCACCAACCGGATCTCAAAAGCTGTCCCTTCCCTTTCCCTCACCTTCCATCTCGCTTCGAAGGTGAGGGTGGAATCGCCGAGAGAGTAGGTGGAATGGGAGTCGAGGATGACGGTTCCTCCTTCCCCGGTTGGTATTTCTAAAATCCCATCATTAAACCTAAGGAAGCCATGGGGTCTTGATAAATTAGTCTCCCACCTTTCCAAATCCAGTTCACTGCCGGAAAAGTCGTCACAGAACTCTTCCTCACCTGTACACCGGAACTCCACCCCGCAGGCATTTAGTAATTGTGCATAAGTCCCGGAGCTAAAAATCCCCGGCGCTAAATCCGTCTGAATAACGGTCGGAGGAGCTAACGGGTTTTCCGGCGTCAAAACGTACCATTCCCGGTCGGCCGGCAAATCGTCCAGCAAACCAATGTCAATGGCATATTCAACAGTATCATAGGCCGTCTGCACCGCTCCGGAAGGATCAAAGTAAGCAATAAAACGCATTGTTCTTTCCCGGCCTTCAATCAATTCTTCCGTGGTATAAATCCCGTCACAGGAATAACGCTCGCCTAAAGTCCACTGCAACAGGTTGTAAATGACTTCCCGGGTGGAACGATCAAACATCGTCGTGCCGCTGGTCGGACGGATAATCAGTTCTCTTCCCTGTCGGCTACCATAGCAGCGAGCATTGACTGCTGGTTGGGCACTTCCCACAAAAGCAGCGAGGCCTCCTTCATCTTCTGGAGTCCGGGCCAAATAAACGTCGCCGCTGCCCTGGATTTGATATAAGGTAACATCGACGTCAGGCAAAGGGTGATGCTCGCGATTAAAAACTGTTACCTGCTGAGCGCCGTCAAAGGCAGCGCCATTAGCGTCAGTAGTCTCCTGCTCGACCAGAACTTCCAAGGTTTCTCCTTCTGCCTCGGCTTCGCCTTCCCTACCCCAGTCAGGCTCGGAACTGCAACTTGGAGTTAAAGCTAAGCCTAAGCCGAAAACGGCATTGCGCAGTAATTGTTTTAGGGACATTACTCACTCTAAAATGATGGTTTTTATTTAAATGTTGCGGAAAAATTCACATAAAAAAATCTTTATCACGAAGCAAGATTAAAATTCTGGGCATATCAATAAATAAAAGATTTTGGAGAAACATAATCTTAAAGCAAACTAAAGACAAGGCTGTTTAACTTGCGGGATCATGCCACACAGCAAACAGATAGAAAACTTTTTAAATTAACTCCACTTCCAAATAGTAATACGCCGAGGGGAAATATGTGCCGTAAACAAGTTTATTTAGGAATTGCTGGAGTTTACTCTCATGATTCGGCTGCTGCTCTCGTCATTGATGGAAAAATCGTCGCAGTTGCAGAAGAGGAACGATTCACCAGAGAAAAACACACTGGCACATTCCCCTATAATTCAATAGAATTTTGTTTAAGACAAGCGGCTATCAACCCACCAGATGTTGATTGCATCGCATATTACATAAATCCACAATCGCGAATTTTACCGGCTCTAAAGTTCAATTTTTCAACAGCATATTCTAAGGTTCAATACACGCTTTCCAGAAAAGGAGCAAAATGTGTCGTGGAATCCCTAAAATCTGCTTGGGATGTAGAAAGAGCGATCCTTCAAGGGTATATGGCCACAAAGGAGTACTCTCATAAATTTCCAAAAGCACAGTTTGTTTGTGTCGATCACCATGATGCTCATGCAGCCAGCGCTTTTTTTACCTCACCATTCCACGAAAGTTCAGTGCTTACTGTTGATTTGATTGGAGAATGGGATACAACGCGGTTTTATAGGGGACAAAGCAATAGTTTAGAATTTATGGGATCAGCTTGCTTCCCTGAATCGCTTGGTAAGCTATATCAAACTTTTACAAAGTTTCTCGGCTTTGCACCAAATAGTGATGAATATAAAGTTATGGGACTTGCGGCATATGGAACTGATCGCTTTGTTCCATTTTTTGAACAGCTTTATACTCTTATTCCTGAAGGATTCTTCACATTAAATAGAGATATGTTACTTTTTTGTAAAGGCATTCGTCCTGAATGGGATGGACAGATAACTGACAAACTTGGACAACCCAAGAAGAAAGGTGACCAAATCAATCAAAATCATCGAGATATTGCCTATGCATTACAGCATTCTGCGCAACAAATTCTTATTCACCTTACAAGGAGTGTTATTGGAAGAACAGGAGATAGAAAACTGTGTATGGCGGGAGGGGTCGCACTTAATGCGCTTGCTAATCAACAAATAAGGGAATCAGGACTTGTTGATCAGCTTTTTGTTCAACCGGCTTCGTACGATGCAGGAACTGCGCTTGGTGCAGCTCTCTTTTGTTATTTCAAAGATAATCGCCTTGCAAAACGTTACCCTATGGAAACTTGTTATCTTGGACCAGAATATTCGCGGAAAGAAATAGAACAGGCTATATCTGATACCCATTTTAAAAGGACTGAAGGAATCCAAACTGTAAGACAAGTTGTTGATTACTTGACCGAAGGAAAAATTGTTAGTCTCTTTCAGGGTAGGATGGAATTCGGACCAAGGGCATTGGGAAATCGAAGTATTCTTGCAGACCCAAGAGATGTTAGAATGAAGGATACAGTTAATACAAAAGTCAAATTTAGAGAAGCCTTTAGACCATTTGCACCTGTTGTTTTAGAGGAGAAAGTTAACGATTACTTTGTGAATGGATTACCTTCTCCGTTTATGACCCAAACATTCACAGCAACAGATCGTTCAAGAAAGAACATTCCCGCAACAGTTCATCAAGATGGTACTGCTAGGATTCAAACTGTGACTCATAAATCCAACCCTTTGTTGTATGAAATAATTAAACTTTTTGAGCAAAAAACGGGAATTTCAGTTTTAATGAATACTTCATTCAATGTAGCAGGAGAACCAATCGTATGTACGCCTGCTGATGCAGTTAAAACATTTATACATTCTGGGATTGATGCTTTACTAATGGAGGATATTTTACTTGTAAAATGAGAAAAGTTCTTTTAACCTATGGGTATCATAAATCAGGACATTATAACGCAGTTCGTGCTCTTGAAGAAGAGCTAGAAAGTAGGGGGATTACTACAGAAACGCGTAACCTCTGGGAGGGTAAAGCTCAAACAATTGATTTGCTGTTCACTATCTTTAGAGCATTTGCAGCAAAAAAAATTAAGAAAGTACCTGACTTTTTAATTGCGCCAAAACTTTTTGAGCTTTTTGCGACTCAAGTGCCTTTTGATATAAATCTGCATACATACGATGGGATAATCTCGACCCATCATTATAGTTCATCATTAATAGCAGCACATAAAGAGAAACAAGGGTGTAGTGTCCCACTCATTCATGTTCATACAGACTACACTCCTTTTCCTATTCTAACAGAACCAAAAATTGACTTTTACACCGGAGCAATCCCCCGCGAAGATGTAGACACAAATCTTCATCAAAAACTTGTTGCGACAGGAATACCTGTACGCAAAGCATTTCGCTACGATAATAAGTCTAAAGAGCCAAAAATCCTTATCCTGGGTGGAGCGGATGGTTTTGGCGAACTTGAAAAAATCGCAGAGTTTACAGTACAGCTTGATTCTGCTTACAAGCCACAAATTATGTGCGGGAGAAACATAGCTGCATATGAAAAATTGAAAAAGCTTTCCTTACTACCCCCTGTATTTGGTTTTATAGATGATATTTCACCATACCTCAATCGAGCGGAGTTTGTAATAACAAAAGGTAGTGGACTCAGTGTTACTGAAGCTCTCAATTGTGAATGTATTCCTCTATTTCCACCACCTATTCTAGCTTGGGAGGATGAGGCCGCACGTTATATCAGTGCTCAAGGTGCTGGTATCTGTATTCCGGAGTTTGATGAAATTGGAATAAAAGCAATAAATGCCATTCTTCATTCGACCGACTACAAAAGTGCTTTGCGTGAACGAGGTCGCAGACTTGTAAAGCCTACTGCCGCCAAGGACATTGTAGACCTGCTCGAAAAACCCCCAAAAAATCCAACAAGTGAGCAAATAGGGATAATTGAAGATATGCGAAGATACCGTGAGACATTCGCTTCAGCAAACAGTTTAACAGAACTGGAGACGTACTTAACACAGGAAATTGACAAATGGTTAAATAAATATGAGCCAAATAATCGCAGTTGAAGGAATTAGCTTTGCAGGAAAAACAACACTGACTAAGCTCTTGGAAAAACAAGGGTGTACACGATTGTATGAGTTGGCGGAGAGGTTTAATTATGGTGCAGGATTTCCACCCTTCCCGAAAACTACTGACGAGGCAAAAAAGAGTGATTCATGGTTTGTTCAACAAGAGATAGCGAGAGAAAAGGATATTCTGGCAAAAGCTGGCACATCAATTCTAATTGCTGACCGAAGCTTTATATCTGGGCTTGCTTTTGCTTATGCAAGGCAGGAGGTTTTTGGGATCGGCGATGTGCTCTATCAGCAGAATCTAATCAAATGCGCTGTGAGCCAAGGACAATTGCACATTCCATGGCTTGTTTACCTTAATATAACTCTGGACTCATTTTTTGAGAGAAAAAAGAAAGATTCAGGACGTAGAATAAAAGAATATGGTAAAGTAGCAGTACAAAACGTTAGCATAAATGAAAAAGAAAGTCCGTTCTTTGAAAAACAGATTGAATTTTACACTAGACTCTTTGTGCGAGTTCCCCATCTTAAGCTCGATGCTTTAGAAACACCTTATGCGCTTGCAGCCCAAGTAAAAGAATGGGCAAGAACAATTCAGTCTCAATCAAACCAAGCAAATCTTGAAGAAATTTTTATTAAACCTACGAGTGTGGAACTATGGAAACTTTAAGAAGCCAACTACTCCACCTTTCGAAAGTTTCACCACAATTGAGATATTCTACGAAACTGGCAAAGCAACTTTCTCATGCTCGTGAGCCAACACTTGAAGTTATCAAAGCTTATTTTGCGCAGCAACCTGAAGTATATCTTGGAGAGTTAGAAGAGATTGAAAAAATAAACGGAGTTTCGCTTCCTGAAGAGCGGCGCGCACTTATCTTTGTTCCGGCATTCAACGAAGAAAGAAACCTTGCGTCCTTAGTTGACCAATACACATCGCAAATGATGGATGATAATCCAATCAACCCAAAGTTATACGAAGTGTGTTTTGTAATAAACTATCCCGAACATTCTTATATGGAAAAAAATGCAGCAAATGTTACCCGTTTTGAAGACGCGGTTGACTTACTAATTGAAAAGAAAAAAGAGCATCCAAATATCCACATTCTTCCAAAAATATTCAAATCAGATGAAGGCTCATTAGGACGCTCGAGAAAATATGGGATGGATTACTGTTTGTGGAGATTGCTAAAGTATAAACCTAATGAAATCGATAAATATATGATAATTAGCAACGAGGGCGATACTCTCGCAATGCCAAAAGATTATATTGTCAGATTTATAAAATTATTTGCAGCAGGAACTCCCCGTTTCGTTCAAGGGAAAATAGATTATCCTCGTGAACTCATTGACATATGCGAACCTTTAAAGATATTTACTGGCATTCGTGAAGCAGTCCATTTTGGACAAGGACTCGCAGGTGACGCCTTTCCTTACTTTGATGGTATTATGCCAATTGGTAGAAACTTCGCTGCCAGCCCAAGACTATGTGCGCAAGTTGGTGGGATAGATCCTATTCGAAGAAAAGATACTGATGACGACATGAATTTTGGAACTGACATTCATGTCCTCCTTGGAGAACATTTTAAATCGGTATGTTCCATTCCGTTGGTTACTAATCCACGTAGGGAATTGACAATTGTGAGGGATATTATTGCTGGCAGAAAACTAGATAGTAAAAAATCATATGAACACTTCCACGAAAATCGCGCCTTGTACGATCTGACTTATACAGATATTTTAATGATGGCAACGAATGAAATTCCGTTTCGTGTTCCAAATCGAACAATTCTATCCAAACTTGCAAATCAATATTTCCAATGGGTGCTTATCTCGCGATACAAAGCAGAGTTAAGCGATAGTGAAGGATTCGCTGAAATCATAAAACAACACCGTGATCACTTTATTAGCTACTGGGAAAAAGAAAGATGGGTTTGTGCTGTTTTTGAAAGGCATTTATCAAAACTTAAACCCAGTGAACGGCAACGCATTGAAGAGTGTTTAGTGACTGAAGCGATCACGTGGTTCAACAAGTTCGTGAGCCCATTCGGAGTCCAGTATGAATGTACTAAGGATGGTCTCAAATCAGTGCTTCAATAACTTACTGACTTTTTGCCTCAGATCTCCCAGTCCTATGAAAAGGATAGTTTGCATTCCATATGCCTTTGCTTTGTTGATGTTTCCTAAAAAATCATCAATAAAGAGCATTTCTTTAGGTTTAATGTTGAAGTCGTTTATGATATTACTAATCAGTTCCTTCTCAAGCTTACCTAGTTTATATTTGGATGAAAAGTACACTTTTTCGAAATAATTGGTGAGTTTAACTTCTTTGTTGATCGCTTTTATAGAGGTTTTATCCATATTTGAGAGTAAAACAACTTTAACATTCTTCTTTAGGTTTTTAATGTAGTCCATCAATTGCCTGTTCACAATGAGATTTTTCTTGTTTCTTTGAGCAAGGATGGACCAATGTTCCTTAAAGCCAATTTTTTGAGCAAGTTCGCTCCAGAACTCTTCTTCTGAGATTTGGTTTCGGTCAAACTTAGGTTTAAACTCTTTGAAATATGTATCAACAGATGATAGATTGTAACCCTTCTTTTTTATAAATGTATTAAATATCTCTAAGTTATATAAGCCACATACACCTCCCCAGTCAAAGATTATTAATTTTATCATATTTAGTTTGGAAAATTGCATCATTTAAATAACTTTAGATAGATTCATTATTCACTCTTCAAAACTACGTCTGGCTATGAGCTTGAGCGGAGAAAGACTCCTTCGGGGACGCTGCGTTTTTGCTCCGCAAACCTCGCCTAACGGGAGCCCGTACGTTAATTTCAATTTTTACATAGCCTCAAGAGGTACTTTCCTTTGGAAAACTGATGCTTTTTGGCGTAAAGAAGAAAAGGCTCATAGGACGGCTAAGTGCCCATCCTCAGAATTTTACTTTCCTACCTGGCGCGGTAAATTTCTTGAATTTCAGCCGCTGACAACTCCCGGTTGTAAAGCCTTACCCCGTCAATATCGCCGTCAAAAAAAGCGCTGGCCGTATTGCCTTGTCTTCCCAGGTAGAAATCGACAGAAGCAAAGGTCATTCGTGCCGATACCATCCCTTCACTGTCGAGAGTACCGCCGATGTACAAATGCACGGCACCCGTCTTGGAGAAGTTAAAAGTTGCCGCCAGGTGCGTCCAGGAACCGGTGGGAATAGTTGTAGAACTTGAGAGGTTATCCTGGTCGCTTAAGTGGAACCAGGCCCTATTTGAAGACGACAACCGGAGAGCGTAGCCAAGGCCGCGAACGTCATCCCGCCGGTCAATGATCGCCCGTTCGCCGGAGGAAGTCTCCGGCTTCACCCAGGCCATCAGGCTTATTCCTCCTCGCAGGTCGGACAGCGGATTATCGGGAACTCTGACGTCCTGATCACGGCCATTGAACCTCAGCCCCCGGCCTTCAACTCCGGCAACATAAGTCGCCCCTTCAATTATTCCGTCAAATCCGTTTCCGCTCTGGTCAACTGCCGTGTTTCCCGAGCCTTCGTTAAAGTTCCAATAAGCAGCCAGACCTTCCACCGGACCTTTTATCCTACCGCCCTTAACTTTTTCACTGCAGGCTTCCTCCAGCCGGCGGAAAGTCCGCGAACCGTAAATCTCCTCGGCTAAATCTGTTTGAATGACTAAGGAAGGCGCCAGAGGATTCTCGGCATCGAGGGCATACCAATCTTTCCTGGGAGGAAGGTCTTCCACCCATCCCCAGGCAATTAGAGTACGCACGCTGTTGTAAGCTGTTTTTAAAAGCCCGCTGTGATCAAAAAAAGAAAACAGGCGGACATTGTTTTCTCTCTGCTCGATCAGTTCTTCGGTAGTGAAGATACCATTGCAATCATATTCATTCCCAGCTACCCAGCGCAATAAGTTATAAACGGCATTCCGCCGGCTGCCGCTGAAGATGGTCAAGCCTTCGACCGGCCGGATGATTAATTCCCGTCCCCGGCTTCCGCCATAGCGGCGAAGATTGGCTGCTGGCTGAACTGTGCCGGCAAAGGGGTCAGGGGATGCTTCCCCGGCAAAGGCCGCTAAACCCCCTACATTTTCCTGAGTGTTTCCTACATTTTGTTGAGTATGGGCCAGGTAAACATCACCCTCATTAACAATTTGATACAAATTAACCTCGACGCCGGCCAGAGGATCATTTCGCTCATCCCTGACGGTAATGGCCTGGCTTCCGGAGAAAGCCACTCCCTCTGAATTAGTGGTGTCCTGACTTACCCTTACTTCAAGATCATTGACTTCAACGTCACTGTGTTCCTCCGCTTCGCCTTCTTCAGGCCAGCTGTTAAAAGAAGAGCCGCAGGCCGGAGTTAAAGCTAACCCCAAGCCAAAGACCGCATTTCTTAAAGCTTGTTTTAATCCCATTGCTTGTTTCAAGGCATGGTTTTATTTAAATATATTGTGGAAAAACTTCCCCAAACAGAGCGCCTGACACAAACCCGGCAAAACTTATATAAAGCAAAAAAGTTTTCCTTCAGGCAAAAGAGGTGCATCTGCATGATTAACGTCGCCATTAACGGGTTCGGCCGCATCGGAAGGATGGTCTTCCGCGCCGGTTACAAAGATAAAAAAATTAATTTTGTCGCTCTGAATGACCTGACCAGCCCCGAGAACCTGGCTTACCTGCTGAAATATGACTCAGTCTACGGGAAATTGCCGGAGGAGGTCTCTCCGGCTAAAGACGCCATCATCGTCGGGAAGAAAAAAATCCCCGTCTTTGCCGAGAAGGACCCGGCTAAGCTGCCCTGGAAGAGGCTGAAAGTTGATGTAGTGGTGGAAAGCACCGGCTTCTTCCTGACTAAGGAACTGGCCGGCAAGCATCTGCAAGCCGGAGCTAAGAAAGTCCTTCTTTCCGCCCCGGCCAAGGATGGGGCGATCAAGACTTATGTTTATGGAGTCAATCATCAGGAATACAAAAAAACGGAGAAAATCATCTCCAATGCTTCCTGCACCACCAACTGCCTGGTGCCCGTAGCTAAAGTCCTTGATGAGAAGTTCGGCATCGAGTCCGGCTTGCTGACGACGGTGCATGCCTACACTTCGGCGCAGAAGGTGGTTGACGGGCCGGCCAATAAATTTAGACGCGGGAGGGCGGCCGCCGTTAACATGGTGCCGACCACTACCGGAGCCACGACCGCTACCGGCCAGGTTTTACCGCAATTGAAAGGAAAGATCGATGGGATGGCCATCCGCGTGCCGGTGGTCAACGGCTCGATTGTTGATTTCACCTGCCAGCTGAAGAAAAAGGTTACGGCCGGACAGATTAATGAGGTTTTCAGAGCGGCGGCGGGGAAAGAATTGAAAGGCATCTTAGAATATTCCGATGAAGAGCTGGTGAGCACGGACATCCTGGCCAATCCTCATTCAGCCATCTTCGACAGTAAATTAACGCAGGTGGTCCAGGGAAAAACTGTTAAAGTCTTTGCCTGGTATGACAATGAATGGGGTTATTCGTGTAGGATGGTCGATATGATTAAGGTGATGGTATGATTAAAATGAGGGGCAGAAAGATGTTACAATAAAGATCCGTTCTACTATGAAACTGGGCGCAATGGCTTTTGGTGTGATTGGGATTATGGGTGCGGCCGGGTTGGCAGGGTTTGTGAAACAGAAATTGTTGACACTGCAGGTTTAGATTTAGAAATAAATCAAGAAAACATTAGAGATAATTCCGCTCAATATATATGTGGCTGCGAAGGGCACCTGGGTAGTGCGTGCTTAGCTCTACAGCCGCAATCTGGTGCTAGTGACTGTTATCAAGGCAGTTGCACCTAAAAAACTAAAGAGTTAATAACCACCATGCCCACACTTTGAATTCCACAACTGATTTCTTTCCTGACTGTGACAATCATCAACGCCAGGCCAAGGCATAGAAGTCAAACGATAAATCCCCCTAAACCGGCAGGAATCGCCCTCAGGCAATCCCAAATAAATTTCAGGATCTGTATTGACAGCACATTGCATTGTCTCCGCTAATCCTCCAGGAAAACATTCAGAAAAATCAACTTTCGAAGCATTCCTGGTAAACCTCACTACATCCTCTGGATAGTCTTCCGACCAGAATTGGTTGCCGTCCACTGTTAGAGTAACCGCAGGATATATCTCTGCTTCCAAAACGACCCGACAATTACCGTCGGCTAACTCCTGCGTCCCGCCCTGGCAGTCATGAACCTTCCAAGCATACAAATTAACCAAAGGTGAACCCCCGCATCTCTCACCATCTCCACTACTCGGCACACACCCCTCATTAATCCGCCAATAAGGCAGGTCAGTATTCCACAAACGCTCCAGCTGCCCTTCACTTAAATCGCAAATAATATCATTGTACTCTTCCCCGCAGAGGCTCACTGCCGTCTTGGGCACCCAAACTTCGTAGCCTGGCTGCTCGCCAAACCGGGAAATGATATACAATTCAACATTATCCCTTAATAAAGTGCCAACCGCCACCCGCAGCAGAGTGGCATCCATCCCCGCCACCTGAGGCGCCAGAAAAATTAATCCCGCCGGCACGTCGATCGTCGTATTTAAAATATCTTCCATATTCATGCAGTAACGATTGACATCTTCCCTCTCTTCAATTAAATCACGCGGGCGGGGCGTGGAAACTTCCTCAACAATCGTGCCGACAACGTCAACATTGTCCAAGGCGAAACTGATTAAGTCGGAGAGGCCGGCTCTTCTGGCATTAACCGCCGGCACGGAAGCAGAAAAACTCTGTTTGTCAGGGACAAATCTTCCCTCCGGATCAACTGCCAGAACTAAATTTTTATCGTCCTTGAAAGCATAATGAACATCTATTCCCGCTAAAGGATTCCCTTCAGTGTCGGCCACCCGGACGGGAATTTCCCTTCCTTCCCGGGAGAAAGTGGCTTCGCCATCGGCATCAGTGGTTCGATGTTGATGCTCGACGTATCCCACTTCAGAGATTTCTCCTTCCGCTTCGCCTTCCGGACTCCAGTCAGGGTCGGAGCTGCAGCCCGGAGTCAAAGCCAGGCCTAAGCCGAAGACGGCATTTCTCAATAATTGTCTGAGACCCATTACTTACTCTAAAATGAGGATTTTTATTTAAAGCTTGCGGAAAAATTTATAAAGAACGGAGATTTTATAAAATAATATGAAAGCTTTGATAATACCTAAGGAGAATTTTGGAAAAATCCTAAATGATATAGAAATACTTATCCAGGACATCAAGAACATTCCTCTTGTCGAAGACGAAATTGCCAAAAAGAGAATTTCTGAAATTGAAGCAAGCCCCTCCATTGGAAAATCGGAAGAAGAATTAGATCAATATCTCCAAAAAAGAGGGGTGAAAATTGACCGAGTGGATTGTCAAAGAACATCCCGAATTTTTGAAAACATTTTATTCCACCATTCTATGAATGGCGGTCAAGGTGTGGAATAAAATGTGCTCAAGAGCGAGCCGACCGAGCCCGAAGGACGAGCATGCCACCGACCTATAGTGGCGGACAAAAATAAATGAACAATCATTAGTCGCCACTATATTCCGAAGGACAGACCAAATAGCTCAATTAATGATGTCCTTCGCTATGTGGTCGGTGGTGTCGGCGAGCTTTTGACAGATTTAGATAAATTATCAAAAGGGGATTTAGAAATATTCTACAAGAAGAAAAAGAAAATAAAACTGAACCCGGGTAGAGAAAAACATCTTGCCGGAAAGCCTATTGCCAGACCCACGTTAAGACAGCGGTAATCACTCAAATATTCCTCATCCCAATGAGATTAATCATTTTGAGATAGTAACGTTTTTATACAAGCGCCTCTTTAGATAGATTATGGCTATCGTAACTAAAACTATTCTCGTTACTGGGATAGATTTAGCCGGAAAAACGACTTTAGTAAACGGCTTGGTTGTTGGCTTGAAAGATAGAGGATATGACATTGTTGCTAATAAATTTGACTTACAGAAAACTCAGCTAATGACCTATGCTCGTCATCTTATGGATGAAAATTGGGAAGAACGAAAGTTAGTAATAAACGGCTTGCTGGCATTATCTTTTCTCGTTGATGGACTTACCTATCGACCACCAAGAGAGTGCATTTTTGTACAAGACTCTTATATTGAAAGAACAATAGCATACTGCCATGCTTATAATGTTCCTCACGTTGAAAAAATTCTTGAACTATTTAAAGATAAATTATTCCACTTTGATATCAATATTTATCTAACTGCCGACATTGAGACAAGAAAGAAGAGATTGTTAGCGATGGGAAATAGGGACTTTTTTGATAGTGTCGTTTTTAGAGATCCAGAAAAAGCAGAAAGTATGGACGAAAGAATAGAAGACATAGTGAATAATGAGAGAGGGTACTTGAGGATAGACACCACACATTTATCTATTCCAGAAGTAAGAAACGTATCTTTAAAGCATATTGAGGGATTATTATGAACTCCGAGGCATTATTCAACAGTATAATCACTGGTTTCATTGTGCTGTCTCTGTTTTGGCTTTACAAAATAACCAAGTCCTATATTTGGATTAACAATATGCAAAGGATTATCCCTTTTCGCAGCACTAAAAACATATTTGTTCTTATTCCTGTCCTTAACGAAAGCGAAAGGATTGCCCAAACCGTTGAATATTTTAGAAAAAGTTTTTCTCATTTAAAGAACTTTAGGATCGTTATTGTAACCACAGAAGCAGAATACCAATACAACAATAATCCCCAATCAAATACTATTACCGTAGTCAAAAATCTATCTAACATTTACTCCAACGTAATCCATTATCATTATCCTTGTTTAGAATGTAAAATGGCTCACCAACTTAACTATGCAATTAGGAAAATAATTTCAAAAAACAAAGATATTTTCTTTGCAGTATATAATGCTGATTCCCGTCCGCATCCAAAGACTGTTGACTGGGTACTCGGATATATTAAAGAGCATAGAAATGCAAAAGTATTCCAACAGTATGGTGATTATACAAAAAACATCAATAATTTAGATGAGGGATCAAAAAACCCTATTTTATGGTCAGCAGCTTGTTGGCAGGATAGGTGGAGCATTGGTTTCGAAATACCACACGCCCTTAAACAATTCAAGAAGAGGATACTCCCAACTACAGTCTCTTATCCATTAAATTATTGTATTGGGCATGGCTTGTTTTTTACGGAAGATATTTTCAGAGAGTTGGGCGGTTTTAGTGAAGATACCCATAATGAAGATGCCATCTTTGGATTGGAGTTAAGCTATCTTGAAGAGCCAATAATTCCTATTCCTTACTTTGACCTTTCCGATACACCAGATACTATCTCTGGATTGTGCGTGCAAAAATCAAACTGGTTTTTTGGCCCTTTAGAAGTATTTACCTATTTCAAAAAAATAGTCCAGAAAAGACAGAACAGAGTAAACAGGTTTAAACTCCTAATACTTTCCTCAAAATTGTTTCTGCATGCCGTATACTGGGTCCTTGGACCAACCATGATGTTAGTAGCTCTGATACTGGCATTGATTGATTTTAGCGTAGAAAAAATTATAGTCTTATTAGTTACGATGATTATTTTCCTTTCGCTTCTTAACTTTATATCATGGTTTTTAATAGCTCCAAATTCGAGAGAAAAAACAGCCAAACAGATACTAATTTCTTTCTTCTACAATCTCATGGGCAGCACCCCTTTTTATATTCTTCATGGATTTTCCGCCTACAGAACTTTAATAAGATTAGTATTATCTAAATTCACAAAACGAACCATTGTGAAAGAAAAAACTCCTATGATACAAACCTAAGAAAATGAATAAACAAGAATTATGGAATTTAGAATATCAAAAGAAAGGTTTACCTACCTCTAGGATGAGAAAGGATAATTCATCGCATGTTGAAGAGTTTGTTCGTTTTTTGGCTTCAAAAGGGATTTATAGCGGAAACATCGTAGATATTGGCTGTGGATATGGGAATGATGCTCGCCGGTTCGCACAGCATGGCTTCTTTGTCTATGCTTGTGACATTTCCGATGTTGCACTTAGCGCTGCTCGGCAGGAGGCTGAAGAAGAAAGCTTGGTTGAAAAAATAGAATTCTTACTTGCCGATGTTGGTATCCCCTGGAGGTATCCTAGCAATCTTTTTGACGCGGCTTTTGACGGGACAACGTTTATTAATCTCACAACCAAAGACGAAATTAACAATTATCTTTTAGAGTTAAAAAGAACGTTAAAAAAACAAGCCTATGGTCAAATCGTTACTCCTGTTCTCCCTGACGAATTTTACCAAAAATTATATGATAAGCAGAGAAATAATATTGTCGTATGTCCATTTGGTATAACACAAAGAACTTATACCGAAGAACAGATAATAGCCCTCTTACAAAGACACTTTGTTATACAATCTATAAATAGGATTCAGAAAAAAAATATAATATATAGTCGTTATTACAACCGTTACCTGGTTAGAATTATCTTTCAAAATGAAAAACAATAAAAAACTTGGAGTAAAACTGGTATTTTGTAGAACTCTATCTTCTCAGTCTGGAGCATCAGTTACTATGGGATCCATCGCTTCGTTTCTGAGACAGAATGGATTTGAAGCAAAGTTATGCTTCCTATTACGGAGCAGTTTTGATAATGCCCTTAAAATTTTAGAACAAGCGGAAAAATACCCGATAATTATAGCTAAACCAAACTTTAAGGATATAAGTAAACTGCTACCCCTGCTTAAAAGAGCAAAAAGTGATAAGGGTATAAAGAGAATCTTTCTCTGTGGTCCATTCGCAAGTCTTAATGCCCAAAACATAATGAAATCAGAGCGCTGGCTGGATGGCATTATTATTGGAAATCCTGAAGAAACCACTTTAGATTTGCTAAATTCGTTATCAGACGATTGTTCAGAATGGAACTTTGACTGCCCAGGAGGCCTTTGGAGAATGCCCGAAACAAACGAAGTAAGAACAGCCATACAAAGAAAGTTGACTAAATCTCTTGATGAACTGCCGTTTCCTGCGAGAGACGCGGAAGAACGTGAAGATTCCAATTATATTAATCTTGAATCAAGTCGTGGTTGTTACTATAGCTGTAGCTTCTGTCATGTCCCCCTTTTGCATGACTTGAACACTGGCGAAAAAAGAATGATTAGGGATCCTGTTTTAGTAGCAGATGAAATAGAACAGATCCACAAACAGCTAGGAAAAACTCTTTTTATCTTTAATGATCCTATTTTTTGGTCTAATCGCAGGGACAATGAGAGAATACTAAAACTTTGTGATGAAATAAAAAGAAGAAGGCTTGACATCAAATTATACATTTATCTGCGCTGCAATCCATTCCCAAATGAAGTAATAATCAAGTCTCTTGCTGAAGCGGGATTAGTACGTGTTTTCTTGGGAGTAGAAAACGCTTCTAATCAAAGTTTAAAGAGATATAACAAATTACTTAAGCTTGGCGAAGTAGAAGTTGCTTGGAATCTCTTGAAGAGATATGGAATAAATATTCATATTGGATACATTGTTTTTGAACCTTATTCGACTCTGGAAGACATAAGGGAAAATATCCAATATCTTTATACTTTAGGAAAATTATTCAGAATAGGAGTAATTTTAGAGCCGCCAAGAGTAATTCCTGGTTCTGGGCTGTATTACAATCTAGTAAAAGATGGCCTTCTGGAGACAAGCCTAAACTTTTATGATTTGACATACAGTTTTAAGTTCAAGAATAATAAGGTAGCTAATCTCTTCTATGCTTTAAGGGACATATTCTTACAATATTTAAAGAAAAAATGGTATCAATTAGAGTATTATTGTGTAAGCGGAGAATTATTAAGAACATTAGCTAAAAAGGAATGTCCTCTTTCTCTAAAAGAAATAGATGGATACTCCGAACAATTTTTAATTCTCATTAATAAAGCAAATGAGCTTATCCACTCATTTCTCTTAGGAAGCATTAAATCGGCAGAACAGGATAAGAACAAAGAAGATATTCAGAAGAATATCCTAACAACCACTTTTATTGAAAATTTTGAGCAATTAAACTACGACCTCGCTGTGGAGTGGGCTAGACTTGTAAGTGGCATAACTCAGCTTTGTGGCGAAAAACCATACAAGGAGTTATATAAAGGAGTTGAAGAACTATGAACATAACTGTTCCTGACTTCCCAAAAGCCATAGAAATCCAAACAACCACCCTCTGTAATGCTCGATGTATCATTTGCCCTCATGAACACGCGTCTAAGTCAATCCCGCAAGGGATAATGTTTAATGAGTTATTCTTTAAAATCCTTAAAGAAATAGGCGAGAGAAACTTATTGCTTATCCCTTATCTTAATGCGGAACCTTTTTTAGACCCATTATTCTTTGAGAGATTAGAACAAATAAAAGACAATTGTAAGAAAGTTCGTTTAGAAATTTCCACTAATGTTTCTTTGCTCACACCGGAACGAATCGAAAAACTAAGCAAGTATCCTATTGATGATCTTCGGCTCAGTGTATTTGGATTTACCTCGGAAACCTATGCAAAGATGATGCCAGGATTAAAATGGGAGATGGTAAAATCAAACATAGATAATTTAGTGCATAATAAAAAAATTCGTAAAAGCACAAGTAAAATAAATGTAGTAATGATCTATTTTTCAGCAGTCACTAAAGAAGATATTAATCTAGCCCAAGCATATTGTAGGAAGCATAAGCTTACATTAAATTTGTGGGGATTTCTTGATCGAGCAGGAAACGTCCCAAACTACTCGAATAATATCTATAAAGAAAAAGTTTCTGGATGCTCACAAAACAGACCAATGGAACGTCTTCACGTTTCTTTTGATGGAAAAGTTATTTTATGCTGCCAGGATTGGAAGAAGGAATATGTAATAGGAGACTTAAATAAGTATTCTATAGCAGAAATATGGAATTCTGAAGAATATAGGTATATGAGGGAGAGAATTTACAATCTTACCCAACCACCCCTGGAAATTTGTAGGAGGTGTATTCTTTCAATATGATAATTGCTTTCGACGGGAATGTTTATACAGGCAAGACTGCCCTTATAAGAGCTTTATCTAAAAAAAAGGATGTAACTATTATTGGCGAATATTCCGAATATTTTAATGAAGCGAAAAAGCAAAGGAAATGGGGAGATGATTATTTAAAGATCCAACTTGAATATCTGAAATTAGACCAGAAAAGGGAGTTATTTTTATCTAACAAAAAGATAAATCTTTTGGATCGTAGTTTTATTTCGCTCTTTGCTCATGTCTGGGCAATTTATAATGCTGGTGTCGATATCCGGAAAGAAACTCTGAAGGGATTCACCATCTTTCTTAAAATGGACAAAATTGTCATTCCAACAATATACATTAATGTTTATTGCCCATTTGACACTGCTAAAAAAAGATTCTTGCGTAACAAGAGATTTGGAACACCAAAAAATACTGCAGATTACCTAATTGAAAAAGAGTATTTCGATTCAATCAAGATTTTTAATGAACGTATTTTTAGATTATTGCCTTCCGTATCCATTAATACTACATCTTCTTTAAGCAAGAACATAAAAGAGATCATGCTTTTTCTGAATAATCCGCCAGAGAGACACACAACCAAAGAGGAATTACTCCAGAAAATAACTTCTGTATTGTTGATGGGAAAAAAAAGTTGACTTTATTTCTTCTTATCAGTCTCCACACCAATAAATTTTATAGAAGGAAAGCCACTCTTATGGTCATTCCACATTTCATTTTTTAAAATCTCCGGAAAAACAGTTTCTTTTTTTAATTCTTCCCTATCAAAGTAGTGCAATTCTTTAATATAATGTTCATCCATGCCTTTTCCTTTTATATTTTTAATTGTTCCCTTCCCTTTGGCTTCTTTTGCAGTGAGATAAATGATGACGTTGTTCTCTTCTTGGGCATGATAGATAAATTGCCGAATATAGACAATTTTATCTAACTTAACAGACATCCCGGTTTCTTCGAAAACTTCCCGTTCTGCCGTCTCAAAAATACTTTCAGTTCCTTTCACACCACCGCCAGGAGGAACCCACCAAGTAAACCCTGTTTTGGGGTGAACGTGTTTTATTAAAAGTATTTTGTCGTCTTTAAAAATAAGTACACCAACACTTATTCTGGACATCATAGAATTAATGCCCGCAAGCTATTATATAAACTTATCTTTTAAAAAATGAGGATTTTTATTTAAAGCTTGCGGAAAAATTTATAAAGATTTGGAGCTTTAAGCAGGGAAAATGGAAACCATTGCCATACCCAAGGAAGAATACAGGGAATTAAAAGAAGCAGTCCTAATACTGGAACTGATCGAAGAAGTAATTCATAAGCCTAAATTAGAAGAAGAAATACTCAGGCTATCAGAGCCTTCAGCTAAAGAATTATGGGATAATGAATACGACGAAATCTGGAACACAGTTTAAGCAGGGAGACATTGTGATTGTTCCCTTCCCTTTTACTGACTTAACTGCCATCAGACAGAGACCAGTTTTGGTAGTCTCTAATGATGCTTATAATCATTCTACCGAAGATGTCATTACTTGCGGAATAACTTCAAACATTAAGGATGCCATTTGTTCTGTTTACGTCGATAAATCCTGCCTTTCGGAAGGAACAATTCCTGTCGCAAGCAGGATAAAAGTAGATAAAATATTCACCTTGAGAAAATCGCTGATTAAGAAGAAAGTGGCAGCCGTCAAACAAAGTGTCCTTGATGAAGTTAAAAGAGAGATACAGAGAGTAGTGGGCTAATTAATTCATCCACAAGATAGACCTGTTGGGTGACAGCGGACACCATGAATTTCAGGACAGCTACACACAATCCAGCCGTCTGGTAAGGGGTCGCATGGATCGTCACTCACACATTCGCCAGCCTCGCAGTGTTCACTAGAAGAGCAGTCGTCAGCCAGCGCCCCTCTACCCCTACAACTGGTATACCAGTAAACATCGCCGCCAAAGCATTCTCTATAACTGTAACAAGGTATCACACATTCACCATCTTCACAGGCTTCGGCGGATGAACAATCATCCTGCCTTTCTTCCATGTTCCCGCAACTGTCAAACCAGTAAACATCACTTGCGACGCATTCCAAGGAAGCGTGAGAGGTACAACCCCCCACACATCGAGCATCTTCACAGCGCTCGCCAGTTACACAATCATCGTACATCTCTTCCCTGATTCCACAACTGTTAATCCAGTACACATCACGACCACCACTACCGGAGCATCCCCGGTGATCGTGGGAAATACAGTTCTCAATGCACTGCCCATCTTCGCAATGCTCACTTGATAAACAGTCATCATATCTGCTCTCTCTGACTCCGCAGCTGTCGTACCAGTAAGCATCGCCGCCGGAGCACCCCCAGTGATCATGGGAAATACAGTCTTCAATGCACCGGCCGGCCTCACAGCGTTCACTCGATAAGCAGTCATCATACCTTTCTTGCCGGCTCCCGCAGCTGTCAAACCAGTAAACATCGCCGTTGGAGCACTCTCTGGAAGCGTGGGACAGACAATCTTCAATGCACCGGCCAGTCTCACAGGTTTCGCCAGAGGAGCAATCGTCGTACCTCTCTTCCCTGACTCCACAACTGTCATACCAGTAAACATCGCCACCAGAGCATTCCCTGGAATTATGAGGCAAACACTCTTCCGCATCTTCCACGCACCGGCCAGCCTCACAGGTTTCACCAGAGGAGCAGTCGTCGTACCTCTCTTCTCTGACGCCACAGCTGTCGTGCCAGTAAACATCGCCGCCGGAGCACTCTCTGGAAGCGTGGGACAGACAGTTCTCTCCTTCGCTTTCAGCTTCACCTTCACTTTCAGCTTCACTTTCACCTTCCGCTTCCCCTTCTGACCCCGGCAACCTTTCACATGCTGAGATTAATTGGTTATTAGTCGCCCGGCCGTAAATTTCCTCCGCCAAATCTTTTTGAATGACTTGGGAAGGAGCCAAAGGATTCCCGGCATCGAGAACATACCAATCCTTCCCGGAAGGAAGGTCTTCCGCCCATCCCAAATAAATTAGTAAACGCATGGCGTTGTAAGCCGTTTTTAAAAGCCCGCTGCGATCAAAAAAAGACAATAAGCGATGGGTGTTTTCTCTTTGCTCAATCAGTTCCTCAGTGGTGAAGGTGCCATTGCAGTTGTATTCGTTTCCAACTGCCCAGCGCGTCAGGTCGTAAACTACCTCCCTCCTATCTCCATCAAAAACAGTAAAGCCCACCGCTGGGCTGATAATCAGTTCTCTTCCCCCTCTGCCGCCATAGCGGCGAACATTTACTGCCGGCTGGACCCCTTCGGCAAAGGCCGCTAAACCCCCTACATTTTCCTGAGTGTTTCCTACATTTTGTTGAGTATGGGCCAGGTAAACATCACCCTCATTAACAATTTGATACAAATTAACCTCGACGCCGGCCAGAGGATCATTTCGCTCATCCCTGACGGTAATGGCCTGGCTTCCGGAGAAAGCCACTCCCTCTGAATTAGTGGTGTCCTGACTTACCCTTACTTCAAGATCATTGACTTCAACGTCACTGTGTTCCTCCGCTTCGCCTTCTTCAGGCCAGCTGTTAAAAGAAGAGCCGCAGGCCGGAGTTAAAGCTAACCCCAAGCCAAAGACCGCATTTCTTAAAGCTTGTTTTAATCCCATTGCTTGTTTCAAGGCATGGTTTTATTTAAATATATTGTGGAAAAACTTCCCCAAACAGAGCGCCTGACACAAACCCGGCAAAACTTATATAAAGCAAAAAAGTTTTCCTTCAGGCAAAAGAGGTGCATCTGCATGATTAACGTCGCCATTAACGGGTTCGGCCGCATCGGAAGGATGGTCTTCCGCGCCGGTTACAAAGATAAAAAAATTAATTTTGTCGCTCTGAATGACCTGACCAGCCCCGAGAACCTGGCTTACCTGCTGAAATATGACTCAGTCTACGGGAAATTGCCGGAGGAGGTCTCTCCGGCTAAAGACGCCATCATCGTCGGGAAGAAAAAAATCCCCGTCTTTGCCGAGAAGGACCCGGCTAAGCTGCCCTGGAAGAGGCTGAAAGTTGATGTAGTGGTGGAAAGCACCGGCTTCTTCCTGACTAAGGAACTGGCCGGCAAGCATCTGCAAGCCGGAGCTAAGAAAGTCCTTCTTTCCGCCCCGGCCAAGGATGGGGCGATCAAGACTTATGTTTATGGAGTCAATCATCAGGAATACAAAAAAACGGAGAAAATCATCTCCAATGCTTCCTGCACCACCAACTGCCTGGTGCCCGTAGCTAAAGTCCTTGATGAGAAGTTCGGCATCGAGTCCGGCTTGCTGACGACGGTGCATGCCTACACTTCGGCGCAGAAGGTGGTTGACGGGCCGGCCAATAAATTTAGACGCGGGAGGGCGGCCGCCGTTAACATGGTGCCGACCACTACCGGAGCCACGACCGCTACCGGCCAGGTTTTACCGCAATTGAAAGGAAAGATCGATGGGATGGCCATCCGCGTGCCGGTGGTCAACGGCTCGATTGTTGATTTCACCTGCCAGCTGAAGAAAAAGGTTACGGCCGGACAGATTAATGAGGTTTTCAGAGCGGCGGCGGGGAAAGAATTGAAAGGCATCTTAGAATATTCCGATGAAGAGCTGGTGAGCACGGACATCCTGGCCAATCCTCATTCAGCCATCTTCGACAGTAAATTAACGCAGGTGGTCCAGGGAAAAACTGTTAAAGTCTTTGCCTGGTATGACAATGAATGGGGTTATTCGTGTAGGATGGTCGATATGATTAAGGTGATGGTATGATTAAAATGATAGTTTCTCATCCAGGAGTTTTGCGGTTTATTCAATAAAAAGCTTCATTCAACCCATCCGGCATGGGGCGCTGCCAACCTCCCTTATCTCCAGAGAGCCATCTCGTCTAACCAAGACTGGCTTATACGAATTATCCTTATCTCCTAAAAGCAATTCCAGACACCTTTCCCTGGCCGAAGCTTCACCAAAATCCCCTTCCTTAATCTCGACTAATTCCGGATGTTGGTATAGGTTTTGGTTTGGGCTGTCGTCACCTTCAAAACAACTATAACCTACTCTAACTCTATAAATAAGGAAATGATCAAATTTATTTTCAAACCGATAAGCCAGATGTGGGCGCCCGCACAACTCTTCAATTGTTTCCGGAGTCAGTTTTCTTTTGAAAAACTGACAGACATAGGTTGCTTCATACCCATCATCTTTCCCGACGATCAGGGCGACATCACGCAGTTTATTAACAGTGCTTTTCGGTTCAGCAACGGCAGTTTCTGTCATTTGTCTTCAGAAAGCAAACTGATATTTAAATTTTTGGGAGTTCCGGCTCACTAATGGAGTTTCTGCTCACTAATCACTCAAAATAAACTTTTTTCACTCCCTTGACTCTCTTCACCCGCCCCACCAGCTCCTGCAGATGCGCCAGATCCCGCGGGATGACTAAAAAAGAACATTCGGCATGCTCCGCGTCAATCAGTTTAGCCTTGGCTTCCTTGGTTTCAAACCCGACCCGGACGATCGTATGCAACAAATCAGCCAGCAAACCGCTCCTTTCATCCGCCTCAACCAGAAACCGGATCTTCTGGTTGAAAGTATCTTTCCAGCGGACTAGCACCCATTCCCGTTGATTCTTGGCTGAAAAACGGCAATCGTCCCGGTGGACGGAAATGAGCCTTCTTTTAGTCACGACCCCGATAATCCCTTCCCCCGGCAAAGGGCGGCAGCACTTGGCCAGGATGCAGAGCGCTTTGGGAAAGGCCGGCGATTCCACCAGGACTCCCTGATCTTCCCTAACGGTCGGCTTCAGCCGGCGGAAATGGAAAGCCGGCAGCTTCTCGTACTCCCGCAGGGATTTCCCGATCTTCTGTTTCGCTTTGGCTGACCGGACGATCTTCAGCCAGGACCTTCTTGGCCGCTGTTTTTTGTTGGTGAGAATCTCAACAACATCCCCTTGGGATAAGATTTCCCGCAGGGGTACAAATTTTCCGTTGACTCTTGCTCCTACGGTGTGGTTGCCAACCTCTTCATGGATGGCATAAGCAAAATCCAGAACGGTCGCTTCCGCCGGCAGCCTCCTGATATCCCCCTTGGGAGTGTAGCAATGAATCTCGTCGCCGAAAACGTCGACTTTAACCGTTTCCAGAAATTCCCGGCTTTTGACATCTTTTTCCAGCTCCAGCAGGCCCCTCAGCCAAGCCATCTTTTTCTCAAACTCCGCTTCTGATTTCAATCCTTTGTAACGCCAGTGGGCGGCGATTCCTTCCTCAGCCAATTCATCCATTTCCGGCGTCCTGATTTGAATTTCCGCCATCCGGCCATTGGGCAGCCGGAGAGCGGTATGAATGGAACGATATAAGTTCGGCTTGGGGCTGGCAATGTAATCTTTCAGGCGGCCTTCCATCGGCGTGAAATGCTCGTGCAGCAGCCCAAGCAGGGTGTAGCAGTCTTTCTCTTCGGGAACGGTGATCCTGATTCCCAAAAGATCGTACTGCTGGTCAAGATTGACCCCCCTCTTAGTAATCTTCCGATAGATGCTGTAAATATGTTTCGGCCGGCCTTTGATCCTGATGACGGGCACCTGGCCGCCGATTTTCCTTCGGATCAGGCTGATGGCTTCCGCGACGTTCTTCTCCCTTTCCTCCCCGGTCTCTTCAAGGAAATCAGCGATCTCCTGATACCGCCGGGGATTGAGAATTTTCAGCGCCAAGTCTTCCAGCCGGCTTTTTATTTTCTCCACGCCCAGGCGGGAGGCCAGCGGTGCGTAGACTTCCATCACTTCGCCGGCAATGCGCTTCTGCTCTTCCTTGGGCAGCACTCCAATCGTCTCCAGGTTATCGAGCTTATTAGCCAGCTTGACGAGAATGACCTTGACATCCCTCAGCGTCGTCAGGATGATTTTTCTCAGGGCTTCCGCTTCTAACTTTTCATTCTTCGACTTGATCTGCTGGACTTCTTCCACACTTTCGACCAGAGAGTTGATTCCATCTCCAAACTGTTCCCTGATTCTTTCCTTGTTTTCCAGGCCATGCAGCAGGCCGGCCAGGACGACTTCCGGGACTGTCCGGTTCTCGGCTAAAATCCGGCCGACGCGGAGATTATGCCAGAATGACGGCTCGCCGGAAATCCTTCTTTTGTCTTTCAGGGATTCTTTGGCCAGGGAGATGGCTTCGGCAAACCGGCCGAGTGAGCCGGCAGAATACTTTTTCTCTTTACAAGTGCTAAAGAAGGCCTCTTCCGGGAGCATCAGCCGGCAGGAAAGAGCCGGCATTTTTAAAATGTGCCCTTAAAAAGTTTCGGGGCGATCAAATTGTCAAAAACCAGTGGTTTTTGAGCACACAAAATTCCACTTTAACCACCAATCATAAATGGGTGGAATTTTGTTGTTTCAAAGCAATCTTTTAGATTCAAGGCACGGTCACATACTGATCCCTGGCCGGGCCTAAACCTAAGGTGGCGACATCCACACCTAATGCCTCCTGCACCCGCCGGACAAATTCTTTAGCTTCACCCGGCATTTTCTGATATTCCCTAATCCCGGAAATATCATCTTTAATGTGGGGAAAAAATTCAACCACCGGCTCGACACGCCTGACATCTTCCGTGACACAGGGATGGTAATCGATAGTTTTTCCGTCAAGCTTATAATTTGTGACCACCGGAATTCCTTTCAGCGGCGTTTGGGCAAACAAGGGCAAGAGATCGAACTTAGTGAGATGGACGCTGTCAACAGCATTAAGCCGGCAAAATTGCCGCAGCACCACCAGATTCAACATTCCCAACCGGCGCGGCCTCGAGGTGGTTGCGCCATATTCCTTGCCAATGATCCTCAAACCTTTGCCAATATCAAGAAGGTCGGAAGATTTCAACAATTCATCAGGGTCATACATTCCCTGTTCAACTTCTTTGACATATTTGTAACCTTGCTTTTCCATGCAGTATTTTTCAGACCTTTCCCCGCCGTATTCTCCGACCAGGGGCCCTCTTCCCACTCTGGTGGGGATGACTTTAATGACCCCCTGAGTGCTCCGGTGATGCCGCAGGGACAATCCTGCGCCGAGGTAAGCGCCGGCAGTAGATATCCGGCTGGAAGTGACGTAAGGAACGTCGCCATCTTCCGGGTCTAAGAGACAGCCGTTAGCCAGCCCGATGAAGAGCCGTGCTCCCTGCTCGCTCCGCCGCTCTAAACATAAAGGGTCAAAGCAGACATATTGGCCCAGTTTGTTTACTTCATTATCAAACCTGTCGACTAATTGATTTACATCTGTGTCCTTGACTTTTTTTCCACCGATGGTTTCTTTCCCGAATCTTTCAATGACTTCTTCCAGGTTGCCCTTGGCATCATTTTTGAACTTTAGAGGATTATTGAGATAATCGCCGATACGAAGATTTTTCATCACGCCCAATATTTTCCGGTAAGATTTGTCAGCATAAGCCGGTCCGATGCCGTTTTTGGTGGTTCCGACATCTTTGCCGACGATCGTGTCAAAGATGATATGGCTTGGCTGGATCAGGGAACTTTTGGCAGAGATATGCAGCCTTTCTTTGATGTTAAACCCATTATTTTCGTTGTTCTCAATTTCCTGGTTCAGTTTTTCCCCGACGAGACATCCCGGCCCAAGGTGATACCATAAATGGGGGTGCGCCACTCCCAACGGCCCGCCATGCGTTTTAAAGCGCCTGCCTTCAACTTCTCCTTCATGGCCGGAATTAGGTCCGCCGTTAGGCCTCACTTCATCGGTAAATGAGCCCAGAAGCCGGTCAAAAACGGCTAATTTCCCGCTGTCTCCGTGCCCTAAATCAATCCCGACTACGGAATAGCCGGCTTTTGAACCGCCGTTCATTTTTCTTTTCATTTTTTCAATCATTCCCTCGGTCGTCTTCCCGATTATTTTACACTTCTTTGAGTAACACCCCTTTAAGCATTATGATTAACGACCGGTGGTTGACTATTGAAGAAACCAAAGCTCTTTTTAATTATTTTAGGTTGCATAAAATAACTGTTGGAGTTCATGTATTGATGGCGAAAGGCACAACGGAAGAAGGTGGGCACGGGCACCCCCGCGATAGATCCTAATAACACATCATGAAAAGGCGCCGAACTCTTAAGAAGTAATGTACTGTAACGCAGCTCCTCTTGTTTTAGGTATATTTGGATATCTCTCTTTAAATATGTCTATTGTTAAATCCACCAAATCTAAAATTATTTGAGAATCGTAAATTCCTAAATAATGCAACTCTGATTTTTCTGAATTTAATGTGTTTTTAAAACCATTTAGGATTTTTCTCTGCGAGCGATTTAATCCCCCGAGGTTTCCGTCAGCATCGTGAACAATAAATAATATTGCCCTAACACTATCAGCAATTTTAACCTGGCTTTCTTCATAGAGATTTATAGTTGTTTCATCTTCTCCATAATGTCTTAAATAATCTCTTACTAGGTTCTTTATTGGTGAAACAGTGCTAACATCACTAACATTGTCTTTCTCCTCCAGTGCCATTAATAATCTTTCTAATCCAAATCCCTGAAGAATTGCCGCATTTCTAGTTCTTTCTAATCCCCCTGTGAATTTAAATTTATAATTTACTTGAGAACCAATTTCAACGTAAGTATTTCCAACTTGATAATACAATTCACAGCCAGTTCCTCCGGGATTTCCGATTACTCTAGCATAAAAGAGATTTCTTCTTCCTCTTGTTGGTTTAACTTGGTTATGACCCAGGAGATTTACCCAAGCAGAATGGAATATTTTGTCTTCTTCTGCGTTAATTTGTGTTCCCTCAGCATTAACAGAATTTAAGGAAGTGATTACTAACTTATTAGGATCAAGACCAAATGTGGTGTAAAGATTAAATAATTTTAGACAAGCCTCTTCTTTAGGCAATTCTTCCGATGCTCCGGCATAACCAAAAACAAGAGTTTCAAAGAAGCTTAAATGTCTTTTACTAATTCCAATTTTATCAATATCATACATTCTTAGGCTTCTATCAGGAATGACTGAAAATTTGGAAACTGGTTGTGGATTTGGATTAGATACAACAATTTCATCTATAACATGATGACCGGCACTGGGAGAGAAAGGATAACTAAACTTTGGTTGAAGTAAACCTGGGGATTGAAAGCTAGAAAATCCTCTATGTCCAAGATGTTTTCTAGTTCGTTCAAGTAACTCTCTTAATTCTTCCATAATAGAGAGTTTTTATTGTTAAGTTATAAAATAGTGCTGACGGAAACCGCCGATAAAATAGAAAAGTATTTAAAGCCATTAATTTTTGGGATATAATAATGGAATTCGAAGCTTTGAAAGAATTAGGACTAAGTGAGAAAGAGATTAAAGTATATCTTGCTGGACTAAAATTAGGATTAGCAAATGTTAGTTCTTATGCAGATAACGCGAATTTGCCAAGGACCACAACTTATGATATTTTAAAATCATTAAGAGAAAAAGGGATTGCTGGTTATGTGATTAAATCAGGAGTGAGATACTTTAGTATGGTGAGCCCTAATGAGTTGCTAGAAAAGTTACAAGAGAAAGAAAAAAAATTAACAGAAATACTTCCAGATTTGGCGAAATTACAAAAATTCTCAATAGAAAAGCCCGAAGTTGAGTTTTATTATGGACTTGAGGGATTTAAGACTGTTGCCAACGATTTATTGAGAGAGGAAAATTCTACAATTTATGCTTATATCGCAGAGAAAAATCTTCAATATTTGCCAATCTTTCATTTACAATTCAAGAGAAAAAGAAAAGAGAGAAAAATTAGGGTAAAAGTGATAACAGAAAAATCAGAATTGACCAAAGGCTTGAGAGAGAACGATAAAGAGGAGTTGCGTGAAACAAGATTCTTAGATACAGTTATGAGAAAATCAGATATATCATTCTTTATTTATGGTGATAAAATTGCTCATATCATGGCAACAGAAAAAGAGCAATTAGGAATAATAACGAAAAATAAAACTATAGCGGATTTTCATAGAAGAACGTTTGATTTATTATGGAGTCAAGTTCGGCACCGTTAATAAAGTTAAATGAAGCTGTTCTAGTTCGCGGGCTGGAGTATTGGACTTAATTATTTATGTCCTTCTTTCAAGAGCTCCTCAATCCTCAGCAGCCGGTTATATTTGGCCGTCCTTTCCCCCCGGCAGGGAGCGCCGGCCTTGATCATCCCGCAGCCGATCCCGACCGCTAAATCAGCAATGAAAGTGTCTTCCGTTTCGCCGCTGCGGTGGGAGACCATCACTTTCCACTTGTGCTGGTAAGCCAGCCTCACTGCATCAAGCGCTTCTGTCAAAGTCCCTATCTGATTGACTTTCAGCAGCAGGCAATTACAACTCTTATCCCGGATGGCTTCTTCAATTCTTTCCAAGTTTGTAACCGTCAAGTCATCGCCGACAATCTGAATTCCGCTCTTTTCGCGCAGTTCAGCGAAGCCGGCAAAATCATCCTCTTCAAAAGGATCCTCCAGGGAAATGAGCTTATATTTCTTAATCAAATGCAGGTAATACTGCAGCAATTCTTCTTTAGTAAATTTTTTATGCAGGTAATAAAGCTTTTTCTGAGGGTGATAAAAAGCCGAAGCGGCGCAGTCCAGGGCCAGGTCAACTTTTCTGGCATAGCCGGCTTTCCTGACGGCTTCCTCAATCAGATCAAGCGCTTCCTCGGCTTTTTTGACCGGCGGAGCAAATCCCCCTTCATCGCCAACACTCGTAGAATATTTCCTCTCCTTGAGAACTGCCTGGGCCGCAGCCAGTATTGCAATGGGGACTCTAAAAGGCGAACAGCTTACGTAATCCATACCTACACGGTGACAAAATTCTACTGAGC
>CAYWPJ010000004.1:14377-16658 GCA_964460195.1 uncultured Methanosarcinales archaeon | reverse complement strand
TTGACCGCAAGCCGGCCATACTTCTTCTCAATAATTTGTTTCAGCCGATGGTAGATTTCCGCGCCCATCCTCAGGGCTTCGGCAAAGGTTTCCGCCCGGGGGGCGATCATCAATTCCTGGATGGCCAGCTCGCTGCCGGCATGTTTGCCTCCGTTGATGACGTTGAAGAAGGGCCGCGGCATCTTCGGCCGGACATCCCTTAAAAGCAGCTGATTGATGTATTCAAAGAGATGCTGATTATTGTTCTCAGCGGCGACCCGGGCGCAGGCCAGGGAGACGCCTAAGATGGCGTTAGCGCCTAACTTGCTTTTATTGTCCGTGCCGTCTTTGTCAATCATGATGTCGTCGATGGCTCTCTGAATAGCGACGTCCTTCCCGGCCAGCAGCGGGGCAATTTTTCTCTCGACATTTCTGATGGCTTTCCTCACTCCCATCCCCTGGAATCTCTTTCCCCCGTCCCTCAGTTCGACGGCCTCATGCCTGCCGGTGGAAGCTCCGCTGGGCGCGGCCGCTGTCTGGAAAATTTCGCCGGCCTGGACATCGACTTCAATAGTGGGGTTGCCTCTGGAATCGAGGATTTCCCGGGCTTTGATTTTGGTTATGGCGGGCATTTTGAGTTTAATTCTTTGATAAATGTTTTCATCTGCCGGATTATTTTTTCAGATTCGTCTTCTGTTAATTCCCGGGCATAATAATTCACCGCATTTCTTATTTTCCTAAAGGCGTCAAAACGGTCGCCAAGAGCGGGCTCCTTAAGGACTTCCTTTAGGAATGCGGTATAACACTCATGATTATATACCTTAAACCCTTTCTTCAGCGCCAAGGATTCCAGGATCATCCGCAGAGCATCATAAAGTAAAGTTAATTTTGCTTCATGAAACTTCTCTGGAAGGGCATCGGAAGCTTCCTGCTTCTTCCCCGCGCTTCTGAGAAGGGATTTTGCCTGATTGATATTCACTCCGGCTTTTTTTGCCAAGCTCCGGTTCATGCATTCGTTCAAGTCCATCTTTACCAGCTTCCTGAAAGGACGGCTCCCCCTAAGATGTTATTTAACAGCTCTTCATTCTTGTTTAGTTCTTTACGGCTTCCAAAGGTGAATAGTTGTACCTCCCGGCCATAAAGCTCTTCGAACTTCTTCAGGTTCACTTTCTTTTTGGTGGCGGAAAAAACCGCTAAGTCTATGTCTGAGTTCCTGCTGACCTCCGCCCTTGCCAGCGAGCCGAACAGGATCACTAAAGGAGCAGCAAACTCTTCTTCAAGATAATAGATTAGTTCTTTTAGTTTTTGCTGGTAATAGGCCTGCTGCAGTTTTACGAATAACGGCTCTTCCCGGTTGGCATAAAAAAAATGATACCCCCTTTCCTCTTTTTTCAATAATAAGCTTTCTTTTTCTAATCTTTTGAGCACCGTCGAAGCATGGGGAGGGCTGATCTTCTGCAGCCGGGCATACTCCCTAACATTAATTCTAACGTAGTTATCTTCAAAAAAAAGTTTCAACCTGTTAAATATTTCTAACATGTGTAATTAAGTATTAACACCTTATTTAAATCTTTTGTTAATAAATATTAACAGGTGTTAAATTTGTTTAACACTATCAGACGGCTTTGATTCATATATTTCTAAACTACCGCACCTCCAAAAGATTGATAATCTCTTATTATCCCGGCAACATAAGCGTCCGAATTCGCAAATTTACAGGCCCGTCTGGTCATCGTTCCTTTATTGCCGCAAGACACTGTATCCGTCCACGGCTCTTCATCAGGATACCACCGTTTCACAAAATTTTCATCCTGTAATCTTTGGTTTATTGCTGCCCAAGTGGTTGGTTTATCCAAAACGTTAGCTGCTCCTATTATCAAGGATTGCCCGGCATTATAAGCCGCGATGACACATTTTGTTTCCTCTATTCCTGGAGTACAATATCCTTTTCCTTTGATTGCATCCCACTTTCCTTTGAGGATATGTGCCCCAACATAAATATTTGCTTTTGGATCAAAAGGATCATTTTTTAACTGGTATTGTGATACAATAGAGTTATAATTGCCCCATGAGCATACCTGCATCAACCCTTTGCATCCTGTTGAAGATACTTCTAAAGGTTTAAAACCAGACTCGTGCTTCATCACCGCCTTAATCAAAGCAGCTTCGACGCCAAACGTTTGACTCGCTTCGTTGATCAGAGCATCAATTTCGGCGGTTCCTACCGCTCCGGCTCCCGGCGTGAGCGCCGGTGTTATTGCCGGATAAACTACATTAAAATCCAGCCAGCCCCGCTGGCGGG
>CAYWPJ010000004.1:0-14353 GCA_964460195.1 uncultured Methanosarcinales archaeon | reverse complement strand
ATGGCGACCATGCGCTTTTCGACCTCGACGTCGGCGGCTATCGGCGCCGCCTCCGGCAAACCAGTTATTTCGCTAAAAACACCCTGCGCCCATTCTTTTCCTCCCGTCGAGTTATAATGAACCCCAGCTTCAGTCAGTTTGGCAGGATCCGTCAGTTCAGTTGCATCAATAAAAATACACCCCTTTTCTTCGACAATATCTTTCAAAGCCGCGTTGATCTTGTTGGGAAAAACATGGCCGGCGGTAGAGGCGGGCGCTCCGACCCAATAACATTCTATCCCGTCCAACGCTTCAATCAAATGAATAATATTTTCTTTATCTGAAAATATTCTACCTTCATCCAAATAATTTGTTCCTAAAGAGATGATCACCCGATCCGGACTAAATTCTAATAAAATGTCCTCAATTTTTGGGAGGACATATTCTTCCCTATAATTTTCAAACCCTTTGTCAGGATTTGAGCCCTGGCAATCTTTTTTCCCGTTCACATAATTTCTTGCGATTGCTCCTCCACACCCATAAGTTTCTACTTCATTATTTAATCTCTCGAATAATCTTTCCAATTCTTTCCCATAACTGCCCCCCGTATGCGAATCCCCTAAATGTAAAATCTCTATTTCCTCTGCGATTTCCTCGACGATTGGTCCGCCCGGTTCGCCCGTTGTAGTTAGTGCTGCCACCGGTACTCCCGGAGCAGCAACTGCCCCTGCCACAGGCTCCCCGCTTCTTACGGAAATTTCCTGGTCGGTAACAGCCAGGACAGGCGAAAAGAGCAAGGATAACATTAAGAAAAATAGTATTAGGAAAAAAACTACCGACGCCATTGCCCTGGCCGGTTCCACGACTTGTTTTTTTACTTCCGCCATGCCTCTGCTTTTTACCATTTTATTGCCCATTATGCCAGCTTAAAATTTTTCACCGCCGTTACTTTCTTGCCGATTAAAGGATTCTCCAAGTGCAGCTCTAAAGTGTACTCTCCCTCAACCAGCCCCTGCCCGGTCAGGAAATAATCATGGAAAGCGACCAACCCTGACCTTGCCTGGCTGGCGGCCTCAAACAGGAAATCCGGCCGGGAATCAAGGTCAAGGATAATCCTTCCCTGGGGATCAAGCAGGCGGTAATTCTCGATAATTATTACCCCCTGATTGAAAGTGCTGCTTTCGACGGTAAATTGGAAATGGACTTCCTCCCCGACGGTAAATGTTTCCTTTGGCTCTAAGCACTGATACTGTTCGTTCACCCGCCCGCAGAACTGAAACTCTTTCACGACCAGAACCCCTTCCCCGCCCACCGGCACAAATTCCGCGTCCAGCAAAGGCACTTCCCCGTACTCCGGCCGGACGGCAATCACTTCCGCCCGGACTAAAAGCAAAACCACAGCAATGGTGATAACGATAACTACGAGCATCAGCAAAAGTACCATCACCATTCCCCCTTTTTTATCCATTTTTAATCATTTTTTATTTGATTTTAAGGACCACCGGCAGTAGCTGACAGTGGCTCACACCCCTGAGGAGGATTATAACCAATCTTCTCAGCGATCTCACAAAGATACTTGTTGATTTTCTGGTATTCCGCCGTGCTGGCCACTTCATCCGGATAAGGAGCAAGCACCTGTTCATTACCAAATTTTCTTTCAAAAAATAATTCCAGCAGGTTCTTGATATCTGCCTGATAACTGGCGACACCTTTCCCTTTCATTACCAAACTAGCTATCCAATAATACAAAGCGACTGCATCATTCAAAGTGCTCTGCTGCTTATTGGTGAGCGCCAAAGCCGTTTCAATCACTTTATCATATTTCTCGCCCATAAACTGAGAATGCAGGCTGCTGACTTCCACCTCTTCCGCCAGCTGGGACTGCACCCGGATCTGCACGGCATGGGAAGGCACCCCGAAACTGCTGCGCGGCATCGGTGTCCGGGCCGTCAAGCAGCTCTCGGTCGGCCCCGGCCGGAACAGCTCCAGCCGCAGGTTGACCATCCCAAAATTACCGGCCTGACCGCCCACCCGAGGCGGAACGATTTGATAAATGCATTGGCTGCTGGGAGGAGCTTTGGCTACCGGACTGCCCATCACCTGGCTGAATTCAAAGCCTTCCGGCGTGGTGAAGATGACACTATCGATTTCAGCGGGGGTCAACTCTTTAACCGTGCCTTTCTGCAGCTCACCACCGGAAATCTGATACTCCGCCGACTCCGCCGTCTTTACCTGCACCCCGCTGCCGATGAACTGAACCTGATATTTTCCGCCGACGGGTGTAAAGATAAACTTGATCAGCCGGGAATTACCGGCGATATAAGTGCCAGGATATTTCACTTCCAGCTGGCCGTTGTTTCCGCCGCAGCCCGGATCGCTTTCCGGCATGGTAATAATCGTGCCGAGACTTCCTCCCGTGATTAAATTGGGCGGGATGCTCTCGGAAATGACCAGGCGGGGCGAGTAAGGTCCCGGCTGGAACCCGGTCAAATCAATCATCTTGTCAATCAGGCCGCGGTTGTCCCTGATCCTCAGGCAGGCCTTGTCTTCTCCCAGATGGATGTAAGGCTTAATGACCATCTGATCATTTTCATTGGCGACAAAAACATTGGGCAGGTCGCAATTGACATCTTCATCCTTCCTTTGGTCATAGCACTGCACGAAGGGATGCTCCAGATAAGTCTGCGCTCCGCCGAAGACTGTCCTAATCTGCGGGCAGATGAACTGACCGCTGGTCGGATCGACATGGCAGGCCACCTGGAAAGGCGCCTGGACTTCCCGGATGGGGAAATAAAATCTTCCCCCTCCTTCGACCTGCCGGCCGGCATCAAAGCATTGGCTGGGGTCTTCAAAGGAGTCAAGGAAGAGGTCTAGAACGACGTGGTCATAACGGTAACTGCTGCTGACTTTCTGCGGCGAAGGAATGGGGAAATCATAAGCCGTTCCTCTTTCCACTCCCTGGAAACTGGCGCCTCCTTCAATCAGCTTTTCCCTCTCGCCGGCAAATTCCGGCCGGAAAGTGGTAGCACTGAGGCAATCACAGCCCTGTCCCAGACAGCTGCGGTCAACATCCGGATGAGCAACATCTTCCGGGCCGACGCATTTCAGGGAAACTTTATAACCTCTAATCTTGCAGCCCGCCCACATCGAGCCGGCGAGGTGATAATTAAAGATAACATTGCCCCTGACCGGGTCGATGGTCGCCATCTCCCTTTCGGCAATCGGGAAAAGAGGAGTGATTTCCGTCGAGAAAGAATAGACCGTATCCTGGATGAAATCCATGCCCATCGGGAAATCATAGCCTAAGGCAAAGAGGCAGATTGATTCGGCAAACCCTTCCGCGCCGGCGGCAAAGAACTGGTTGACCTGGGCGTCTCCATAATCTGACTTGACTTCATTGATCGATGATTCCATCGCTTCCGGGATGGCCTTGAAGCCGGAATCAAAGAAGGCCTTGATGCCCCCGTCAGTAGGGTCGTACTGGCCCTTGCTGTCCTTGATCGACAAGGGCGAGCAGTCGCTGGCCAGGTAAGAAACTAATTTATATGCCAAGTTGCAGAAGTATTGGGTGAATAAAGTCTTGCACATCCCGGCGTCATGGAGACCGGTATATTTTGCCTGGATGATACAATCTCTTAACCCAACTAGGATCTGCTCAATCATCGTCAGCCGGGCTAGGATGCCTCGGAAACAAAGCGTCTGGAAAGAGCTGGTGAACTGGTTGTGCGGGTCAACTTTAGTTTCAGACATGCCGGCGAAATCGCGGTCATTCTTAAAATTATCAAAAGCCCAGTCCAGGCCGAAGGCAGCCGTGACATCCCTCTCCTGGTAATAACGCCATTTGGGGTAATGAGTCCCGAAAGTTCCCTTGGACTCCTCAAAAATCTTGTCCTGGTGGTAGAAATATTTTTCCCTGGTTCCCTGACTGTCCGTCTTGAGAGCTTCGCGGGCTTTGACCGCCGGTGTTTTCTCTGGTGTTTTCTCGCAGACACACTGGTAACGCACTTCCTCATTCGGCTGGGATTTATCAACAAAACAATCGCTGGTGTATCCAGCTCTCAATTTATCAGCGCTGTTCTCCGCTAAAGGCTTATCATTTTTATTTAATAACCCTAGTTCCCCAGCTTCATTTAATGCTTCCTTATAGCAGCCCTTGCCGTTATTGATTCCCCAACCATCATCAGCCGCCCGATAACCTGGTGTCCGCTTACATTTAGTATCGCATTTAATGCTCTGAGCGATGCAGAACTGATCCGAACCTTCCGGCTTGTAGGCGAAGAGTTCCGGGTCGGAATAGATACCGACTTCCCCGGCCGCTTCGGTAGCCCGCTCCAGCCTCCAGAATCCCAGCACTTCATTGTCAGGATCAGCCACCTTACGGTAAGCCTGCCGAGTGGTCGGATGCTGGTAGCATTCGTCTTTTAGATGTTTCCGGCTGGGATCTTCCGGACAATTTTCCATCTTAATCAAAGGAGTGCAGTCGGCCGTGACGGCACAGGATTTCTGCCGGGCGACAACTTTTTCCACATCGGTTTCCTCAGCATACTGCGTCCAGCCGGCCGGCACCGCCCGGCAGAAGAAACGGTCACAGGTGAACTTGTAGAGATAATCGACAGTCGCTTCGGCTTTCCAGGCGCCGGCCGTCTGGGGGCAAAGTTTGTCCAGGGACTTTTCCTGATCCATCTCCGGGAAATTTCTCTGGCTGGTCCCTTCGTCCCGATAAGTCTCCTTCAGTTTAGTCCAGTGCTCAATTGTCTCTTCCATCATTAGTTTGCGCTGCTCGGCAGCGTTGGAAGGGCACCTCTTCCCTTCCTCTTCACTCCTGGTCATCCAGGGCTCGAAATGGGAGATGAAGAAGCGGTAGAATTTGACGATCAGCTTGCCGAGGAAGGAGCTGACACAGCCGATTCCCGCGACGATGGCCGCCGTCCGGACATAGGGCTTGATTTGCTGGATTTTGGTAATCGTCGAATTGATTGCCGGCAGGGCCTGATCAACCAGGAAATCCGGCGCCAGATCTTCGCTTTCGATCGGCACGTCGACAAAATAGCCCAGATCGTAGCAGAAAGGCTGCGTTTTCACGCTGCCCCAGCTGCCGTCCGCTTCCCTTTCCTGATATCTGACGGTAATCTTTAAAGGGAATTTCAATTGTCTCTTATCAACGAAATCTTCCCAGGGATTCTCTTCCTTATCAATAAACTCCGCCGCCGGGTGCAGGGAAGCGGAAACAAAGTAAGCATCCCCTTCCGGATTGGCCTGAGCGTTCAAGGAAGAAGGCAGCAGGCGGCAGCCTAAAGTATAATCGTCCGTTTCCGCCATCTCCCGGGTGCAGGCTTTCTCGAATCGGGGGAGGCCGCTGATCTGATGGGCCGGCTCGACTTCTCCCGTCGCCGGGTTGACTTTGCCCAAAGCGCTGCCCCGGTACTTCACTTCAAAGACAGCCATGATCTGCTCCCGGCCCTCTTCCATCAACCCCGGGTCAAGGCGGAAAGGCATCGGCGGGAAATCAGGATGGATGGAGATGTCGAAAGCAAAATTTCCCGAAAAGCAAGTATTAATGTTGACGACCGTGTCCCGGTAACCGCTTTTCCCCGTCCGGTCTTCGGCGATGATGACGATCCGGTAAGTTTTCCTTTGCTCCTGAGCCAGATTTTCCAGGCGGGAAATGAGGATGTCCTGCAGCCCCGGCGGCACTTCCCTTGGCCCCATTGCTTCTATTCTGGCGGTCAGGGGTGGCGGGAAAGAGACATCCTCAAACGTAAATTTGCCGTCTTCATCCGCCGTCGTTTGAGCCAGGGCCCGGTCAAAATCAAACCCGCCACCAACATTCGGCGAGAAAACATAAAGATAAACTGCCGCCCCGGCTTCTGTTTCACCATTGATATCCGTCTCGGCTCTGCCTTCATAATATTCATTTCCCTTTTCCAGATCAAACCTTACCTGCGGCGGCCGGGTATCGGAAACAATTTCTATAATTTCAACTGTTTCATAACCGGCCTGGTCAGTCAGGACGATTTTTATTTCATTCCGGCCTTCATCGAGGCGGATCTCCTCGTTCAGGGAAGTTCCTGCCAGTTTCTTGACTGACCTTTCCCCGACAAAAATCTCCAAGCTGACGTTCTCTGAGATTGTCCCTTTAAGCAGGACAGAATTTTTATCAACGACTTCCGGGACAGTTTCCAGCTCCAGCTGCGGACGGTGGGTGTCGGCAAAGATCTGCCCTTCCCAGGAATCAGTATTGCCGGCAGGATCAACCGCTTCCAGTTTAATGGTATTAAGTTCGTTATCGCGCAAAGAAATTCCTTCAAATTCAAAACTGCCTAAGGTTTGGTTTAGTTCGATTTGCGGAACGGTTCTTGAACCGACAAACCCATCATTGATAAATAATTTGACTTCCGCGCCGATCTCCGCCCATCCGATGAGATCAATCTGATTTCCCTGAACGAAAGGCGGCAGTTCCATCTCGATAGCCGGCGGCTGGGTGTCCGGCCCCAACGTGGTGAAGCGGTATAATTCGTCGCTATTATTATCTACTTCCAGAGCACTTTGCACATAATAGAAATATTCAGTGCCCGTATTTAATCCGGACAAAGACATCCCATGTTCGGTGACCTGGCTGGCATCGCCCCGGGGAAGAAGATTTTCCTGGTCGCTGCCAAAATAAACAAAACTGTCTGCCGGCAAATCGGTTTCCCATTTAATCTGAGCGCTGTCCTGAGTGACTTCCTCGGCCCGGATGCCGGAGAATTCTAAGGCGGTAACCAAAGGCAGGTTGATGAAGAAAATAATTACCAGCCCGGCCAGCCACTGGCTGATCAGTACTTTCCTTTTCCTGATTTCTCTTCCGGCTCCGGCTTTCTTCATTTCTTTCATTTTCCTCATCCTAATGATTCATTTTATTTATTATCGCTAGCTATTCATTATCTTAATTCCGGCTCAGGCACCAACCGGCTGAATTCCGCCAGTCCGGCTAAGAGCAGGTACTGCCCTTCCTCGCTCCTCAAGTCAGTGCCGGCAACGTGGATGATCAATTCTTCCGCCGGCTCCAGCTGAGCATAGGAAACGGTCCAGTTGCCCCGGTAACCGCCGACGAATTCTTCATCATCAAAGACATCAACTTTTAATTGATAAGTGAAATCAGCCTTGGCTAAAAATTCCAGTTTCTGCTCCTGCAAGATTAATTCATCCAAACTGGGGGAGATGACTAAACTCTCCTCGTGGAAAGGATTGTTCGGCAGGTCATCCTCCTTCCGGAAAGTTAGGGTAATCATGGCGCTTTCTTTCCGGCCCATTTCCCCGCCGCTGCCAGCTTGTTGGCCTTCAATCTGGTGCTTCAACACTTTAATCTTATCCGCCGGGAAAGAGAATAAAGGAGCCAGTCCTAGTTCGGCTTCCTTGCCCGGTTCGGTAACCACCCTCAGCCAGTCTTCTTTAAACCCCTCCTTGCTGCCCCTTAAGATTCCGCCGACGCAGTGGGGGAAATTCATCTCCAGTCCGGCCTGATAGCCCCGGCCGGCAAAATCAAATTCTGTCGTTCCCATTTCACACCGGTACTTGAGGCAGGTAAAGCTGACGCTGACGTCCTCCAACGGCTCCCGGCTGTAGACTCCCCCGGCCTTATTCTCAACCAATTCCCAGGTCGAGACAGTCATCGGGACACGCATCCCCGAGCAATAATTTTCATCGGTAGCATAATTGAAGCTGAAGCTGGCGCGGCCCGCCGGGAAACCTTCCCGGTTGGGGAAATTACGGATCAAGTGGACGGTCAGAGCGGTGTTGAGAACATAACCGGTCGTTTCGTCTTTGACTCTGATGGTGACCGGATAGACAATATCATAAGTGAATTTCCATATTTGTAGGCAGACGGCTGAGAGAAGGTCCGTTCCTCCAACCTGTCCGCTGCTCATCGGCTGGGGTGTCACCTGAAAGATGAAAGGATAGTTATTGTCGTAATGGAAGACGACGCTGACTTCTTCCTGCTGGAAATCGGAGCCCATATTCCAGACATAATGGTTTTGGTAATAGGGAAATTCGTCAGGAAACTCAATCATTTCCGTGCCGGTAACCTGCAGCTTGCGGATATTGACTCTTAACATCTCCTGCAAAGTCGACTTAACTTCGCTGACCTGCCAGGTTTTCTTTTTGCAGCTGATCTCTGCTCCAGCCAACGGCAGCTGAGGATGCTCCAAAGCAATTAAGTCCTGGGTGATATCTTCCAGTTTCAGGGTCAGCATCTCCCGTTCAACGATCTGCTGGGCGGTCTGGTGAAGCTTTTTCAGCTTGACCGGTGATTCCGCCAGATGATTGATCACCTCCGTAATCATCTCCCCGGCCTTATCCCGGATTTCAATGTTCCAGTGAAGATTGAAAATGATTTTCTGGTCTAAAATCCTGGTATCGGCATCGGGCTGGCTTTTTTCAACCAGGTCATAGACTTCCGGGAAAACGTCCAGGGCAAAGAGGCATTCCCGGACATTTTCTTCGATATAAAAGTCGATTTCTTCTTTGATCCGGGCAAGGGAAGGGATCTTTGTTTCCGTTCCGTAAGCCCAGTAAGGAATCATCGTGAAAGGAGAAGTTTTAAGGTAAAGGTTGCTGTCCGCCTTGATGCTCTCCGGGATTTCCAGGTAGCCGCCCTGGTTGCCGATCCTCAGCAGAGCTTCATCAGCTGACTGTTTGATGCAGTTCTGGATTAACTGTTCAATCCGGCCTTTTTCCGTCGGGAGGAATTCTTCCGGAGAAAAGGCGACGATTTCTTTCCTCAGGAAAATGAAGAGGATCAAAGCCAGCAGAAGGAGGAGGCCTAGGATGATAAAAAGGGTCACCTGTCCTTTAATAGCCATCCGTCCTTTTTTAGTTCCAAAATTAGCGCCAAAACCCCCCCCGGCTTTTTCCGCTCCAAAAATGCCCCTGACTTTTTCCGCTTCAAAAATTCCTCTAACTACCTCTATCACGCTCTTCTTTTGGTACATGGGGTGAAAGATATTCGGACTATTTATAAAAGTTCTCAATGCCGCGGACCTCCTTTTTGTGCTCTTTCAGGACAGTGTAGACTTCCTGCTCCTTGATGGGAAATTTCTTCCTCAGCTCTTTCAGTATTCGGTCTGTTTCCGCCGGCTCCTGAGCCACAATCTGCAGCAGGTAATCCCATTTTCCCATCAGGCGGGAGATGTTGATGACCTTTTTGGCCGGCTCAAGGTGCTGGAGAAATTTCTTTTCATCGAAAGGATCCTGCAGGGAAAGGAAAAGGTAGCTGACGTTTCCCTCGAGAGCATAATCCGGCCGGAAGCCGCGGATAATCCTTGCCTTGAGCAGCCGGTTGATCCGGTTCCGGATGGCGTCGCGGGAAAGATGGACTTTCCGGGAGAGCGTGGAGAGGGGCTGCCGGGCGTCGGAATCAAGCTCTTTAAGGATGGCTCTATCGTAACTGTCGAGCTTGATGCCTGCAAGATTCATGCTGTTGGCAAGCTTTAGACCATTTGCCAGCTTAATGCTTGTTTTCATTCTTTAGCAAGCGTGAAACGCTGGTTTTATTTATAAATTTATCGTGTTTTGCGTGGCTGAAGCATGGTTTATGAACAGTTATGTGCAATAAATCAGGAGTACCTGAAGAAAAATCTAAGAGGGCAATTTCTGGATACTAAAATGGGGGTTGCCGTTTTCCAGAGTCCACTAATTTCTCTAAATCAGACTTCACATGGGGATACATAAATCTTTTTACGGCATAGCTCAATGCTTCTCCAAAAACTAATACTTATACTGTTATATACCCCATTTTTTCAGCAGTTTCCTTTAATCTCTCTGTATCAATCATTACTTATTAACATTCTCCAAATAATCTTCTTAATCTTCTCATCAAATCCCTAGCAACTTTTCTAGGTAAAGAATGTTCTGTTTTTAATAAAGAAAGTTCCGCATTTAAGATATTATCAATTGGTTGCCCATAATTTTCTCTGGCCCAATAATGAGGGGAATCCAAAATTCCAACTAAATTTGGGTATTGTTCCCTAACAACTTTGCCCGCTTCTTCAAGCATTCGACGAATGTCGGCAACTTCTTTGTTTCTTTCATATCTACCGAAATCTTCTCTCTGCCTACCAATTTTCTCTCTCCAAAAGCTGTTATAATGATAAGATTCTCTTTTACATCCTATTTGTAGTCCGGGCAAAATCAGGGTTTCTTCAACGTCATTAAATCTACGCTCTCCATCCCACCCACCAAAAAGAGCAACCCTATCAAGTGAAGAACCTAAAGCATTGATATAATTAACATCTCGAGTTTCAAATCTTAATTTAGCTTTTTTTCCATTATAAACAGATGGGAGTTCTCCACTAATTGTCCAATAATAATTATCTGGACTGCTTAGTAAAATTATAGGGCTTCCTTCATTAGCTCCAAAATGAAACCCTGCTCTTTGAGCTATATTTCCAACGTATCCTGCTAACTCTTTACTGGTTGGTTTTTGTATTTGATTTTGTTCTGTCATTCTTAATCACCAACCCGGAGATATATTCTGTTCACATTTGTATACTGCCATTCTATATGCTAAATTTAAATCACTAATACTATGGTATTGTTGCAAGTTAAAATATGAATCTCTAAAACAATCATCTTCGCATAAAGCTGGGGAAAACCCCTGTTGTTCAGCTTGTTGGGCACATTCTTCACTAAATCCGGCGAAGCGTGCTCTATTTTCACGACCAAGATACCATGCACCACCTAAGAGTGCCCCGGTAAGAACTACCACGCCCACTAATCCTAATACATTTTCTCTGACCCTATCTGCTTCTATCTTTTCCCAGTCAGAGGGAGTAAGTCCATATACACATTTCCCTTTTCTTAACAATCCTCTTATTCGCTCAATCTCTCGCTTACTTAACATCTTTCTTCTCCTCAGACAATAAATTAATATAAGCTTTTAATAAGTGTTGATAACATCCAAGTAGGTGAACTGCACCAGCATCAGGATGAACTGGTTCGACTAGTCTAGAAAATTTAACATTTGTATATGCCATCTCTAAAAAAGATGATAACTCCCCTATTGCTTTTCCGATATCAGAAACAGGCCCTTTATCAGTATCATAACTTAGAGAGTCTTCAACTGTTGGTTTCAACCCCAAGATCTTATTGTCAGAAGCTCCTCTGTCTTTATAGAAACCCTCTCTTGGATGAATGAAGCGATGGGACTTAACATTGCCCGGCCTTACTCCAAGTCTTAAGAAAGCAGGAACATACTCTTCTAGATATCCTCGTTCTTCGGCTTTTCTATAGACTGATAAAACCATGAGGTCTAAATTAGTTACAGCATTCGCTTGGGCTAATGTTTCTCTTACAATTAGTCTTAGTTTTCTTTCGCTGATTATCATTTTACTATCCTAAAATAGTCACCATACTAAGTATATTAATCTTCCCACCCCCTAAGGTGGTGATAAACCAAAAAGATTATATACCCACCCCGCTAATCTCCGTTGTTCATCAAAAATTCCCCCGAAATATTTATATACTAAATCATACAAATTTGTATTATTATGAGAAAATTAGGATTTGAACTGGACTGGCAGCACTTCCGGCAAATTAAGTCCGAAATAGTTCCCACTCTCTTTACCCGGCACCAGTTTCATCTGATTGAAAAAAAAGCCACGGCTAAAAAGATGACGGCCTCCGAAAGAAACGAATTCTCCCGGGCAGTTTCCAAAAGAATTAAAGCCATCAATCAATTCTTGGGGAGGGATAATTTCTTTATTTCCGGCAAAGAAAAAATCTTGCCTGAGAGGCTAATTCTGGCTAAAAAATACCTCCGGCAGTTTTCCCGGAAGTTCAAGAATAAACACCTGATTATCTCCGGAAGTTTTCTTTACAGCCAAAAATATAATGATATTGATGTCTTCATTGTTGAAAAATATGAGAAAAATGATTCCCAGCAGGGCCAATTTCAATTTAACTATCTCGCTGAAGAAGTTTACCACTCCCTGTTCTTTGCCAGCCTAAAGAAACTTTGCGTCTCAAACCAACCCTTGCCGGCATCTGAAATTGCCGAAAAGATTAACTTGGATACATTTATTTCTCTCTATCAGGAAGTATTTAATGATTTTGCCCAAAACCCCCACGCTGTCAAGGAAACTTTAAGAAATTATCTGGTCCAATCCGCTTTTTTAAAGAATGCTCCCCTCCCCGATTCTCAGGAATTAAAAATTCAGATTGATTCTTTATTAAAATTAAAAAATCCGACAGAAATAATCAAAAAAATCTTTGTGGAAACTGTAGTTTTGGGAATTGAGCCGAAGGATTCCTTACCCTCCCTGAAGCAAATGATTGATTCTTATCAGGAAATGATCCAAGAATATACTCAGCATAAAGGGTATTATCTGGGTTTAATCCAGGCCTTTCAGGAGGTGATTTCCCTTGCAGGCTGAAGAGTTTAAAAGCATTGTTCAGAAAATTTTGGAAGCGGAAATCAGGTTTGACGGCCACGTGAAGAAAATTGTAGAGAACATTGCCCCGGAAAGAATTGAATCCATTATTAGTTGGATTAAAAGCTGCAAAGAGGGGACCTGGAAAGCAGAATCCTGTAAAAATTTCCGCCATTGGATGGCTTTCATCTATAAATCCAGCGACAATACTATCCGGGGGATTCTCATTAAAGAAAAGAATTCTTACTTCATCGAATTGTTTTTAGACAAGCACAAATATTACGATTTGAAGAGAAAATATCTGGGACTATGAATACGGAAATACTGGAACAAATAGGATTAAGCAAGAACGAGATTAAGATTTACTTTGCTTTGCTGGAGTTAGAACAATCCTCGGCTACTCCCATTGTCAAAAAATCCGGCGCCCCAAATTCCAAAGTATACCTCATTCTTGATAAACTGATTCAGAAGGGATTGGTTTCTTACGTGATTAAAAATAATGTCAAGTATTTCCAGGCTTCAGACCCCCGGAACCTAATCGATTTTTTGGATAACAAGAAAAAATTAATTTCTGAACAAAAGAAAGAGATTGAAACTTTGATCCCTCAAATTAAAATAAAACAAAAATTAGCCAAAGACAAACAAGAATCTCAAATTTATGAGGGATTTGATGGGGTTAAAGTTGCTTTTAACAATATTATCAACACGGTGCCTGAAAATCAGGAATATTATGTCTTCACATTGGGCGAAGAGCTTGGAAAATCGGAATTAAAACACTTTTTCCGAGATTATCATAAAAAAAGAATACAGAAAAAAATTAAAGTAAAATTAATTGCCAATGAAAAAATAAGAACATTATTTCTCAAACATCATTTATACAAAAACATGAAAGTTAAATTTTCAAAATTAAAACTTCCCACAGGAATTTTCATTTATGAAGATTACGTTATGACAGTTGTCTGGATAGGCGACCCCACCGCTTTTGTAATAAAATCAAAGAATAATGCTGAAAGATATAAAGAATTCTTCTTAGAACTCTGGAAAACGGCGACCCCCATTAATTATTAAGAAAGTCAGCCAATATAACCTACTTCTCCCCTCCTCGCTCTGGCCCCGGCCCGGGAGCCGCGCATCTCCAAAGCTTTGGTCTTGCGCATCAGCTCCTTTTCCATCTCGATGATCTCCTTGCCCATCTTCTTTAAGTCAATGCCGAAACTGAACTTGTTCTCCAGAACGTGCAGCAATTCCTGGGCCCCTTTCACCCCGAGGTACATCGGATGGCCGAAAGTTTCCGCCAGCAAGGCTACTCCCCTGACGCCCCTTTTCTTTCCCAGGCCCAGCAGGACGCCGGAAACCCCGACGACCGGCCCGACCACGCCGAAAATCTTTTTCTCCGCCCCAGTCCATTTGGTGTACTCATCAAGCAGCCCGGCGTCATTGCTGGTGCAGTAGACCTTGGGCTTCTCCGGGATGCTCTGCAGGCCAATGCCGCCCGTCGTGACGAGCTCTGAGCATTTATACTGCTTGGCGATTTTCAGAATTTCCTCGCAGAAGGTATAGCAGGCTTCCTCGTCGATCGGCTGGACATCTCCCGCCAGCAGCAGGAGGTCCCTTTTCTTCCCGTTGAATTTTTTGTAATAAATTTCCACCTTGGGCATTTCCACCAGATTTTTTTCATTGACGAAGACGGAGGAGGGATAGCGGTGGGAGAAGAAGCTGTACAATTTCTTGGCCTTGAACTCTTCGACGAGAAAATCAATGGCGATCTTGCCAACATTGCCGATTCCCGGCAGCCCTTCGATGAAGAGAGGAGCTTTCAGCCTGGGCTCCTTGCTTTCTTTGGTGATTTCCCAGATGGCCGCCATCCTCATTCAAAAAAAGTCTTGGTTTATAAGGTTTTGGATGATGTCAGTATCTCCGAAGCCTAATTCAAACAATAGCTTAGGATCTGGTTAAACGAATTG
>CAYWPJ010000003.1:47926-61844 GCA_964460195.1 uncultured Methanosarcinales archaeon | reverse complement strand
CAGTATCTCCGAAGCCTAATTCAAACAATAGCTTAGGATCTGGTTAAACGAATTGCCCTACTGATAATCATACGGCCAGCTGCAAGGATACTTACTCGACTGGCGCTTTCAGATCCTTACCGTATGATCTCATAGGATTTGCAACCCTATCCTCTGCTAGTTTATACATTTCGATTAAATATTCTTTAAAGCTTGCCTCCTCTTTGTAAAAGCAAACCCACTGGGTTTGCAGCATTTGCTCAAACATAAAGAGAAAATATCGTATTTTCATCTCAGTAGATTTACATTTTATTTGTGCTTCATCTTGAACTCGAAACCCCGTTTCAATTCTCCATCTTTTGCGATATATTCTAATCATTTCTTCGAGAGCAATAGTATCCATATTCGTAGCAAAAACCCAATCGAAATATGTATCAGCTCTTCGACTATAAATCTGCTTCATAAACGTAAGATAAAATTCAAAAGAGTAGTTACTTTTGTCCTTATTTACTTCACCATCCCACAAAACGGTGAACTTCTCACCCTCTTCCATAGGGAAGAGGATTTCTTTCTTGTCTTTATGTTTTGGGACAAAGATAAGGAAAGGATATTTTAGCTGAATTAATTCATACATTAAATCTTTGTCATAAAACCCTCGATCAAAGAGGAGAAGTTTCACTTCTCCCAGATGGGGCTTAAGCAGAGAAAGCATATGAGAAATAACATAGCTTTTGTAATGACCCATCTGAATCGGAAGCGACAAAAGAGGAATTTTCTGTGGGATGTCGTCGCTGACGATGCTGCAGGTGAGAAATTTAAATTTGCCTGTGATGGCACTACTTTTCTTCCAGCCATGAATGTCTAAGCCTTGTACATCTCCATAAAACTCTTCATCAGTGTAATCAAAAGCAAGAATAAATTCTTTGTTTTTCCATTCAAATTTATCGGAGAGACGTTTAATATAATCAAGATAAGAGTAGGTAGTCATCTCACTCAACCCTTCTCGAAGACGCAGATACAAAGTATCTGCTTTATTACCCAATGTTTCAACATAAGTATTATACGCTGCAGCCCCAAGTAATGCTGGGGATAGTTCAAATCCAGTCACTTCGTGACTCAATCTATGCACCCCAAGAGAATTATTGAGAAAATGCCGTAAAGCATTAAGACTTAAAGCAAGACTTTCTCTGTTCATACAGAGTTATAAACAAGGAAAGTTTAAAGGTTTTTCTAACCATTGATAAAAGGTAATATGTGTGAGGACTCTTTAAAGGTGAATCCTATTCGGAGATACTGGATGTTAAGTAAAGTTTTCAAGTTTCCTAAAACACGGTACAGGGAATGGCCAGGATTTTTCTATGGAACATTTTGCTCATTAAACCACTTTTCGTATTTGACTAATCTTTGCATAAGTTTTTCAAAAAATCGTTTCGCCAACTCTAAAAGCTTTTATGTAGATAAATTTTTAAATTACTTCGATATTCTCCTTCATTGTTGCTATAGGATTTAAAAAAAGAGGTGTAGAATGATGAAGAGGATGTTCATATTTTTATTAACGATGTTACTGTTTGTTTTTCTCACGGGATGCGGTAGCGGAAAGCCGCCCGGTTGTTGTTCGATTTACGAAACGGATGATGCAGTGGCCCGGGAATTGTTTGAGCGGCCGGGAAGGTGGGAAGAGGCCTGTGACGATGTACGGGCGCAGAACAATGTATATGGTGGGCGTTCATACGTCAGGGGGCTTGTGCTATGCTCCTGATTATGGTTATTACCATATGAACCGATATTCTGCTGGGGGAGCTGACTTTTTTGGCCCGACCTGTGCTCAATGTGAACAGGACGGCAGAGTGTTCGGCGGACGGAGGATTTGGGTCCCCTGTGACGAAAAGGCAGAGCCTTGCCCGCCTGATGAGGAGCAAGAGAGGGAGTTACCGAGCTACTGCTATCCCTGGGGAGAAGCAGTTGAACGTTGCGGTTTTTTAGAAAGATTTTTGGAAACTGTCCTCAAAGTTACAAGACATGCTACAGGTTCCCGGATGGGGACGCACCACCGTGGGAAGACGAGGAAGGCCGCCTCTATCTGTGGGCCTGCCGCTACCCGGATCCGCTACGACCGCCTGACAACGTGGGATGCAATGCTGATGCATCCGAAAACTGTAATTGGCCACCACCCGGGTCGCCTGGCGGATACTATTGGGACCGGCCTTTCCATATCAGACCGGATCCCTTTTGCGAAACCCTGGTAGATGATCTCCGGTAGGAAGCAAAATTTGTTGCGACGACCTCTACTCGTCGCAGAGTTCTAAATTCCGGAAGAAAGCGTTGGTGTACTGAGGATGCAGTGCATGATAAAAATATACCATTAGTGCTGATTTCCGACGTACACGTGGCTCTGCGTCAACTATTTCCCAGAGCAAAAGTTCTGGAAGGAAGTGATATTGTGCGTAGGCATTGAAATCGTTATTTATAGAAGTCATCGAATAACTCGTTAGGAATCCATCCTCGGCCAACTGGCGGTCCAACCGACTACTTACCCTTTCTTCTCGAATGGCAGCTATTACATCGTTGCCGTAAGTGAAGCTCCTCGGATTTTCTGAAATCCATCGTGAAATGTCCCAATAATGCCAATAGATAAGAACAGACGAGAATTCAGCATGGAACACTCTTTCAATCTCGCAAGCCGAATAGGAATTGGCTATATAAACTCTTTGGGCAGACAGGTCAACCGTCCCGCCAACCTGCGTACCATACATTTCAAGGCGGCTGACCAGGTACACCGCTTCAAGGTTCGGGGCCAATATTGAGTCAGGATATTTGGCTAATCCGTTAAGAACGGCGGCGACTGGACGGTCTGCGTATTCCTGCCGACAAAGGGGAGTGGCATAAGCGTTTACCGGCGCGGAAGTCATCTCTTCCGAGAACATGTCCGGTTCAATCGCCCATGTTATCCTGACACCACTCTCGGTGGTGAAAGAGTCCCCTTCGGTGCATTCTAAAGCGGAAGTAGAATCACCACATGACATAGATGGCAGCGCCGGCACGGCATAGCTTGTCGCCAAGGCTAAAGCCGCCAAAGCTCTCTGGCTGCTTTTCCACAGCGAATCTACTACTCGTGAAAGATTCATGTTTAAAGACTTAGTAGCAGGCATTGTTTTTAAGATTTTCTACGGTGTCGAGGTTGGTGTGAAATTTGCCTTTGGCAGGGTAGCACCAACATCTCAAAATAAATTAAACGCGGCCAGGGAAATCGGCTATTCCGAGAAATCAGTTATTCCAAAAAATCAGCTATTCCGGGAAATAACCTATTCCACCGCCAAAATATATTTAAATCAGAGGCGTTCCTGACCTCAGGAAAAAAAGAAAAATGAAATAAGGGGTTGCTGCCCCTTAGAAAAAAGGGAGGCGGGGAAAAAATGAGGCTGGGCCTGACTTATTTGGATGTGCTGCTGGTGCCTAAACGCACCCCTTTAAGCTCGCGCACTGAAGCAGACGTCAGAACAAGGTTCACTAAAAATATCTTTTTAAACATTCCTTTAGCCAGCTCAAACATGGCCACCGTAACGGAACATAAAATGGCCATTGCTTTAGCCAGGGAAGGAGGATTAGGTGTCATCCATCAATTTGGCGCCGTTGAAGAACAGGCCGCTGAAGTGAAAAAAGTCAAAAAAAGCACCAGTTATATCATTGAAGATCCTTTATGTGTCCGCCCGGATATCACCATTGGGCAAGCGGTTGAGACGATGATCGATGAAAATGTCACCAGCCTGCTGGTAACGAAAATCCGCCTGCCCGGAGCTATCCCCACCCTGAAGGGCGAGGCTTTACGCTCCTCGCTTACTACGGCGGATTTTCGGAACACGAATTGCGGACTAAAGCCCGAGGCTTTAGACCCGCTAATTCCTGTAAAAGAAGGGGAAGAATTAGTCGGGATATTCACCCACCGGGATTATTTGTTTGAAGAAGACTTGAGCAAAAAGATTTCCGAAGTGATGACACCTAAAGAAAGACTAATTACTGCCCGCCCGGGGATCACTTTAGATGAAGCTAAACAAATCTTAAAGAGGCATCGCATTGAGAAACTTCCCCTGCTGGATAATGGGAGAATCTGCGGGCTGATCACCACTCAAGATCTTAAAAAGATAGGCACCTGGCCCAATGCCGCCCGGGACAAGAAAGGCCGATTGTTAGTGGGAGCGGCAGTGGGAGTCAAAGATACCCTTGAGCGCTCCCGGGCACTGATTGAAGCCGGAGCCGATGTCATTGTTTTGGATCTGGCTCACGGCCATTCCGATTTGGTTGTCGATAAAATCAGGGAATTTAAAAAGCATTTTCCCGGGGTGGAGCTGATGGCCGGGAATATCGCCACTAAAGAAGCCGCCCGGGATTTAATCCTCGCCGGAGTTGACGGATTAAAAGTGGGCATCGGCCCGTCGCCGGTTTGCATCACCAGAATCATTTCCGGCTCAGGAATCCCACAACTGACCGCCGTCCTGGACGTGGCTGAGATAGCCAAGCAACATAATATCCCGGTTTCGGCCGATGGTGGTATTCGTTACCCCGGCGATTTATCTAAAGCTCTGGCGGCCGGAGCCAGCACTGCTTACTGTGGAAATATTTTTGCCGGGACGGATGAAACACCAGGCATCATTATTACTATGGATGGAAAGAGATACAAGAGATATATGGGCTCAGCCTCCTACGACAGCAATCATGAAAGGAAAGAAAATACTGACGGCAGGAAATTTACCCAAAAGCTGGATGTCTTTGTAGAAGGAGTAGCTAACTTAGTTGATTATAAGGGCCCGGTCAGGGAAGTGATCAGGGGAATGATTAATGGGCTGAGAAGCGGGATGAGTTACTGCGGCGCCAGGGACATCCAGGAAATGCAGAAGAATGCCGAATTCATTCAGGTGACTCCGGCCGGATGGGAAGAAGGCCTGAACCGGGGAAAAAAGTTGAGCGAGTGATTGGTGGGGTCAAAGACTAAGAAATGTTTATAAACGTTATGAACTTCTTTTTATCCATGCCCTGCCTATTTTGTCAATTCGTCTCTGGGAAAAGGAAGAAAAACCTTAATGGATTTCCTTTTCTTCCCCTTCACCAAACTGAAAATACCTTCTCTTTTCTTTCTATCGATTTTCCCGCCAATAAAAACCGACATGCCGGCGGGCACATCCTGGTCATCTCCAAGAAACATTTCCAAAGGATAGAAAAGGTTCCGGCAAGAATCCTCCATGAATTAATTGACCATGTTCAGTTGGCGGCGAAAGTAGTCCAGAAATATCAACCAGGGTGCAATATTCTCCTCAACAATGGCCGGGAAGCCGGACAATATGTTAACCATGTCCATTTTCATATTATCTCCAGAGCTCAGAATGATGGGGTTAAAGTGGAATCCTGGAAGAAAGCTAAGGTTGCCAGGAAAGAGTTTGAAAAGATCAGCGAAAAATTAAAAGCTGAGTTCCGTAAATATTAAATACTTTCTTTAATAGATAAAGTTCATGATCAAAGAAGAGTATCAAATCCTTTACAACCTGGAGGGAAAATACTGGTGGTTCCTCGGCCAGGCCAGGACCGCTTTCGATATGTTAAGGAGGCACTTAAAGAATAAACAAAATATTCTCATCCTGGACGCCGGCTGCGGAACAGGCAAGAACTTAGAATACCTGCAGCGGTATGGGCCGGCGCAGGGGCTTGACTTCTCAGAGGAAGCCCTGAAATTCTGCCGCCAAAGAGGGTTAAAAAGCCTGAAACGGGGAGAAATCGAAAACCTTCCTTATCCGGATGACACTTTTGAGTTAGTCACTTGTTTTGGCGTGCTTTATCATCGTGGCATCAAAGACGATTTCCAGGCAATTAAAGAACTGCAGAGAGTCTGCCGGCCGGGCGGGTATGTCTTGATCAACACCCCCGCCGGCGAATTTCTTACCTCTCCCTTATTTGCCAGCCAGCATGACCGGCAGCAGCATACCGCCAGAAGACATAGCAAGGCAGGGTTAAGGTGCCTGATGAAGAAAGCCGGACTTGAAGTAGTGGAGATAAGTTATATGAATATGTTTCTGATGCCCGGGGTGGTGCTCGTGCGGCTGTTGAAGAATCTATCTCAGAATATTCTTCCTTCCCGCCGGGAATCTTTCCAGTCGGAGCTGCAGATGCCTTCTCCGGCGGTCAATCGGTTTCTGCTTTCGGTTCTTTTGTTTGAGAACCGGCTGATCAAGCGGTTTTCTTTGCCCTTTGGCCTGACGGTGGTGGGGCTGGGAAGGAAGAAGTAGCCATTTTAACATATTATTTCTTCTCTTCAATCTGCTTCTTCTTTTTCTTCTCTGTCGAATTCAGATAATTCTCAGTTGAAACCACGGATTTTCCTATCTTTTGCTCAAGTTCTTTCCGTGTATTCTTAGCGATATCTCCACCTTCTTTAGCAGTCTGCTTCAATTCAGGAAATCCTTTCGCATCTTTAGCGATAGTAATATCAGTTATTCACACAATCAGTATATCGTAATTTACCATCCTCAGCCGGCATTTTCAACTGTACCCAAATTGGGGACAGTTCAAGTTGGATAAATTCTCTATCTTTAACCTTCCCCCAATATTGCCTAGGAGTGGGACTATCAGCCAGCACGTGGACTATATCCACAACAGAATAAAACCACTCATTATTATACCAAAGCCTGCGGATTTTCCTATCCTGAAACACTATCAATCCCTTTTGAGCCTCTTTTTCTGTCATCCCAAACCTTAAAATTACTGTTAGTTTAAATATTTTCTTGCTTTCCATTTTGCTGCTTGAGAACCGGCTGATCAGGTGGTTTTCCCTGCCCTTCGGCCTAACGGTGGTGGCGCTGGGGCGGAAAACAAGGAAGGAGTTCCCGGGAGGGTGGCGGCCGCTTAGAATTTCTTATAGCCAAATAATTTATCATAAGTTTTGTGATCAATAATGCTCAGCACGAAACAAAAAATTTCCACTTGGGTTCCTTCAATAGTGTACAAAAGTCTCCAGTAATTGGATAGTTCAGCGCGATAGAGATTTTGGATTCCCATCTCCCTAAACTTTGGTGGAATTAGGTCCTTACGAATAGAGTCTCCAAACTGAGGATTATCTTTGAGAATGCCCGTGATACGTTCTATTGAGCGAAGCAGCGTTTGTGCTTCTTTGTCAGTGCGTTTCTTTAGCTCAAGATAGGCCTCTTTTGCTTGGCCTTTCAAGTGTACCCTAACTTCTTTTCCTAAAAACATTTGTTTTCACACTTCCAATGAATCGGCAAGCATTTTGCGGAGATGTTCCGGCTCGGCGTAAATCCATTGAACTCCTTTTGGGCCGTACATAATCTTTCCGCTTCTCCAGAGGTATTCAAAGATTATCTTTAGTGTTTCGTGCATGACTTGTTTTGAAAGCTGCTTTTTAATTTCAGAAATTTTTAGGGGCAGATCACGGTGCCTTTTCAGAAAATCTTCTACCATCAAAACAGTGTTTAAATTAGGGTACCTCTTAGTTTTATGGTTGGTTTTTTCTATCATTTCCGTTTCCGTGAATTTAAGTGTTTGCATGCTCATTTTACATCAGTTGATGCTGATTAAGTATGTTTATATATAAATGTTTCGCTTGATTTGTCAGGCTGGGTCACAATTACCAAAAGTGTATACTGGCGACACCGTCCGACTACGTATCTTACAAAAATAGGCCGTGCCAAAACACCAAATCAGGTATCCGACGACATGCGCCGACGAATTATGGGACAGCCAGTTGTGTTAGTTTCAATCGCGAATCGGCCTAATTTGGTGAATGGGGCAATAATTGTATTTGATTTAAATAGCAAAATTTTAATATACTCTTTAATATTCTAAAGATTATGATTGGTCTCAGCATCTTTATGTTGCCGGAATAAATGCTAATCCTAATGCAAGAAATGGAGGGTGGTATCTAAAATAGGCTGTTCAGAAATTTAAAGGAGCAGAAGAACAGGGATTAAGACCATTTATAACGGATGCTTTTGCGGGAAATGATGGAAGTGATTCTTTTATGAGTTTAGAACGAGGGGTAAAGGTCTATGCTGAGGGTGGTGATGGAAGAACTTTTAGATTAGAATTTAGAACAAGTGGCGATTTTACTTTATTTAAATATGTCAAACCATTGTCAATGGTGTATGCAAGACAATTAGAACCGGAACTGCTCCATAAGGTAAAGGAAGACCATGCAAGAGATTTATCTGATTTTGATATTAATATTGATAAGAATTCATCCTTCAAGCAGGATATTGAAATAAAGGTTGAAGCATTACAACGAGCCTGCAACATGGTGAATGCTTCATAAGGGGCGGAATTTTCTAATAAGCACCGAGTAATTTCACTTAACTCAATGCCCCGTCATCTCCTCTCCCTGCTTCCTTAAAGCCTCCCTCTGCGCATCTTTAACCACGTTCCGGGCGACAATATCCATCTCCGGAGAATGGTTTGGAGCATCCCAGGGAACGATCTCGCCCCGCAAATGCCTCTGCCACCGGCTCAAATCCGCCTCAACCATAATCCTAACCAATTCCTGGAAAGTCACTTGAGGTTTCCAGCCTAATTTTGCTTCCGCCTTCAGGGGATTGCCCAGCAGCTGATGCACGTCCATCGGCCGCTGCAGTTTCTCGTCGACAACCACATGCTCCCTCCAATCCAAGCCGGCCGCCTTAAACGCCGCTTCGGCAAACTCAGCGACAGAATGCATTTCGCCGGTAGCGACGACGAAATCCTCCGGCTGATCGTGCTGCATCATTAAGTACATCGCTTCAACAAAGTCCGGTGCATAGCCCCAGTCCCTCTTGGCATGGATATTCCCCAGCCTTAATTCTTTCTGCAGGCCCAGCTTGATCCGGGCAGCGGAATTGGTGATTTTCCGGGTGACGAATTCCAGTCCCCGCAAAGGAGATTCATGATTGAATAAGATCCCGTTGCAGGCAAAAATCCCGTAAGAATGGCGGTAAACCTTAACCATATGGTAGGAGCTCAGCTTGGCGACGGCATAAGGGGAGTGGGGCACCATCGGCGTATTTTCGTCCTGCGGGCTTTCCCGGGAGCCGCCGAAGAGCTCGCTGGTGGAAGCCTGGTAAAACCTGATGTTCTTCTTCAGATGGCGGATTATTTCCAGGAAGCAGGTGGCGCCGTTGGCGTCGATATCGCTGGTCAGGAGGGGCTGGTCAAAAGAGCCGCCGACAAAACTCTGGGCGGCTAAATTGTAGATCTCATCCGGGTCGGAGATGGTTACGGCTTCCAGCAGGGAAGCCATGTCGCTTAAGTCCGCCGGGATCAAAGTGAGCTTATTAATCAGGCCCAGTTCCTGCAGCCGCCAGAAGTTAGGAGTAGAGATCCTCCGGTAGGTGCCGAAGACTTTATACCCCTTTTCCAGTAGAAGCTTAGCCAGGTAAGGGCCGTCCTGTCCGGTCACTCCGGTAATCAGCGCTCTTTTCATCAATGGGAGATTAACACTAACCGCTTTAAAAGTTTTCTGCAACTGAGATATAGGACAGATAGATTTAATTTATCCACCGCTGGCTGGTGTAAACCCTCTTCTTTCACCCGGATTATCATTGGCAAAAATCCGACTCGAACCTATATATCAAAACAAATAAAAGTATTTAAACAACGTGATTAACTTAAAAGTTGATGAAAAAAAAGATATCCAACCTTTACAATTGGGGTACTGATGGCAAGGATTATTATGTTGACGAAGCGTTGAAAAAACATTTTGAGCGCATAGAAAATGTTGGTGTCACCGGGCCAATGTCCGGTTCTCGGGAAAATGTTTATCATCTCACTGATTACGGAGTTACCTTAAAACATCTTCATTCTGGACAGGAAGTGAGTATCACGTTATATGGTGCAGACGGATACATCCAACGAGCGGCAGAAATTGTTATGATTGCTGTAGCAGAAGGGCTAAGTGAACACCAAAAAAAACGAAGACTTGAAGATCTCTTTATTAACGATTAGAGATAAAATGTTTTTTTCATGATTTTATCTCATCAACATATACCATACTTTTTATTATTGTCCACATTCTATGTAAATTTTTCTATTTTGTGAACAGGAACACCCTTCTTCGTCTTCCGTTCTTCGTCTTCTGCCAGCATCAAATGGATACCGCAAGAAGAACATAAAATCAGTAGTTTTAAAAACCATTTTATGCCGCATTATGCCGTCGAACCAAAACAAGCTGGAGTTAGACTAAATTATGCTGCCAAACCAAAACGAGCCAGAGCGATACTAAAAAAATGAGCCAGAGCTACACCAAAAGAGTCTTCCGGGGGACAAGTACTGCTTTCATTATCAGCTTCATCGCTACCCTCGTCGCCTACCTGACGAGAGTAGTTCTCACCCGCTACATGAGCATCGAGGAATACGGCCTTTTCTCTGCCGTCTTGACCTTTGTTACTTTCTTTTTCTTCCTGCGCGATTTGGGGCTGAACGCTGCTTTAGCCAAATTCATTGCCGAATGGCGGGTTGCCGAACAGTTTGGGAAAATTAAAAGTGTCATTATCAGCGTCACCCTTATCCAGGCGGCAAGTTCTTTGGTTTTCAGCGCCATTTTTTTCTTTTTAGCCGGCTACCTGGCAGAAGTTTATTTCCGTGACCCCCGCGCCGAAACAATGCTGCAGCTGCTTTTGATTTACCTCTTAACGAGCGTTTTTTTCACCACTTTTAAAGCGATTTTCCGAGGCTTCCAGAGCATGCTGCTTTTCTCTTCCGTCGAGCTGGTTAAAGACAGCCTCGTCTTAATTTTAGCAGTCCTTTTCTTCCGGTTGGATTGGGGCATCAACAGCCCGGTGCTCGCTTACGTTTTAGTCAGCCCCCTGCTTTTATTGATTTACCTCTTTCCGGCCAACAAATTAAGCCGCTTCTGCCAAAGCAAAAAAGAAAACTTTTACTCCCTCGCCGGCCGGGCCCTCTTTTTTGGCCTGCCCCTCATTGCTGTTTCTTTTGAAGGAAGACTAACGGGCTATTCCGGCACGCTGATTTTAACTTATTTTCGCTCTTTGTCAGAAGTAGGCATTTATAATGTCATCCAGCCGACGACCATTTTCCTTCTTTTCCTGGGGAGAGCTATTACTTCCATTGCCTTCCCGGTGGCCTCGGAACTTTCCGCTTTGGAAGATCAAAAAAAGCTGAAAGAAGGGGTGCGGCTGCTGCAGAAATATCTTTTCACCTTCGTTCTGCCCCTGGTCTGCCCGGTGATCACTTTTTCCGGGGAAATCATCACTTTTATTTTTGGCGCAGAATACGCCTCTGGAACAGTCGCCATGCAAATTCTGCTGATTGGAACCTTATTCTGCCTGATGGGCATGATTCATCATAATATCATTTCCGCCATCGGACACCCGAAAAAGGTAGCTTACCTTTTATTTTGGGGAGCCCTTTCGGGGGTGCTCCTTAACTTTGTCCTCGTCCCGCCGCTGGGGATCATGGGCGCCGCTCTGGCCGCCACGGCGGGTTATGCCGTCACCCTTTTTCTTTCCGCGAGAATGATCAAACAAGTCCTGCAAACCCCCCCTTTCCTGGGGCAATGGGCCAAACAATTGAGCGGCGGGGGACTTTTCCTGGCCGCCACCCTCCTGGCCAGAGATTATTTCCATTATTCCTTAGGCATAGAAGTAGTTATTTCTTTAGCGATTGCCTTAACTGTCTATGCCCTTTATCTTTTTTCCTTCAGAATCGTCAACCTGGGGGAAATTAAAAAATATGGGCGGTTGATATAAATGGTTAAAACGATTAACCTAAATGAGCCAGCCAGGATGAATGAGCCAGTCAAGCAGCTCAAAGAAGTGCTGGAAACCCTGAACCGGGAAAAAGTCAATTATTGTCTTCTGAGAAATTACGAATTCCTGCTGGGAGATCCTTCCCCAGTGGGAAGCTTGGACACGGTGGTCTCCCGGGATGATTTCCCCCGAATGGAAAAAATCTTTAAACTGTTCCATTTTAGTCGGAGGAAACAGCAGTTTTCTCAAGCTCATCGGGCATATTTTAAATTTATCGGGGGGAGACCAATCAGTTTTGACCTGCAGGTGGGGGGAGTTTACTGGAATGACTTGGGTTATCTGCCGGCCAGCCAGCTGATTAAAAACAGGGTAAAAAATCTTTTTTTTTATGTCCCTTCCGACGATGATACGGTGGTGATGCTTTTAGCTCATTCCATCCTCGGGAAAAGGTATTTTAAGCCAAAATACAGGCAGATCATCCTTAACCTCCTTCCCCGGACGAACAAGAGATATATTTACCGGGAGCTCAGCCGGATTTTTAGCCGAAAAATCGCCCGGGGCATCTTGGTTAAGGCCGGGCAGAACAGATTTGAAGAAATTAAAACTTTTCCGTTAGCTGCTTATTTTATTTTTAAAAATCCTAAAGGCTGGGCAGCTCTTTTCTTCTTGTTCTTAAGATGGCTCAGGCAAAGAAAAAATCCTTTCCGCTTAGGGCCTTTAATCAGCGTGATCGGGCCGGATGGGGCGGGGAAGTCAACCATGGTTGATTCCCTGGCGGCTCATCTTGAGAAAAATAACCGGAAGGTTTCCCTGGTCTACACCGGCCGGGGCAGGCAGCACCTTCTGCCGATTAGCAGGCTGGGGCGGGCTTACAAAAAGAAAGAAAGGGAGAAAAGAGAAGAAAGAGAAAGGAAAGAAGGAGGGAGAGAAAGGGAGGTTCAAATTAAGTCCAGCTGGAAAGAAAGCCGGCTGCTTTACACCCTGGCGGCACCGGTTTTCACTTTGGATTTAATGCTGCGTTACTGGCTGAGGATATTTCCATTAAGATTAAGGAAAAGAATTGTCATTACCGACCGCTACTGCTCGGACATCATCCTGATGAAAAATGTCCCTTTCCCTTTCAAGCGGTTCCTTCTCAGCCTGTTTCCCCGGCCGACGGTTTCGATTTTTCTGTACCATACCCCGCCCGTCCTGCATCAAAGAAGGCCGGCAGAAAGCCTAACCGAGCTGGAAAGACAGATGAGCATTTTCCGCCGCTTCCGTTATTCCCTGAGTTTAAAGACGGAGCAGAGGGAGGAGGACGAACTGAAAGTGATTGAGTTGGTCATGGGAAAACTTTATTATGAGTGGTGGTAAAGCTCCAGGAATTTTTCAGTTATCTTTTCTATGCTGAATTCCTGGGCTTTTCGATAAGCTTTCTCAACCATTTCCGCTGAAGGGTTGTCCAGGGCATGGCAGACTGTTTCCGCCAGCGAATCTATCTCTCCCGGCTTAGCCATCCAGACTAATCCGTCAGCAATCTCGCGTAGTTCCGGTAGATCAGTCGTCACCACCGGAGTTTTACAAGCCATCGCTTCCAGCAGGCAGGAGGGGTTGCCTTCCGTGCCGATCAGGTTAAGGTAGGGAAGGACGACCAGGTCGGCCAGGCCGACGTAGTCTTCGATCGGAAAGTCACCTTCCAGAAAAATCACTTGGGAGCTGACTCCTAATTCTTTCGCCAAATTCACCTGTTTCTCAAATGAGCGATAACGCGGGGCGCAGACCAGCCGGATGTCCCGATGTCTTTCGGCAATCTTGGGAAGAGAGCGGAGCAGCAGATTTATTCCTTTATTTTCCCACATCGCCCCATAATAAAAGAGGAACTTCACTCCTTCCAATCCATACTTTGCCTTAAGCGCTTCTTTGTCTTGGGGTGAGAATTTTTCGAGGTTGACGGGTGAATGAATAATCTCTTTTTTTAGCCCACAACGTTTTTTCTCTCCGCAAAATTTTAAGGCGTGCTCTTCCGTCGGGAAAGTGACTTTGTCCGGATATTTTAAAAGAAAAGAGCCTTTCCGCCCCCATCTGCTTCTTGAATAGGATTTTAAGGTAAAGATACTCTTGGCTCTCGGAGCGTAAATTTTTGCCAGGAGCAGCGCCGGAACAAAGAGGGGCGTGGCGCTGAAGCCGTGCAGGACGTCAAACTTAATTTTGTTTTCTTTCCG
>CAYWPJ010000003.1:46766-47916 GCA_964460195.1 uncultured Methanosarcinales archaeon | reverse complement strand
GCAAAGTCCTTAACCGATTCCAAACATCTGGCAAGGTTTTTTTCTCGGTTATAGGTGTTGATTACTGCGGAAATCTTCATAAATCAATTCTACCATTTAATCTCAAAAATTCTCACTTCCCCGTTCTCAAAAATCTTTTTCGCATCTATATCCTGCTCACCAAGATTAATTTTCTGACCTTTAACTAAATAAATGAACTTAATTTTGTTTTCTTTCCGGAGCTTTCTGACGCTTAAAAGGTAGGACAAAATCTTCCCGGGCGAGCGGTAGCAGCGGAAGACGGGGATTCCTTCGATGGTTTCTTGGCCGGGCCGGCCGGGAACTTTTTCCGTAATAATGCAAATATAGTGGCCGTGCTTCTGGAGTGATTTAGCCAGGCTCAGCAGAGTGATTCTGGCCGACTCTTTTGGGTTGCTCAGGGAAGCGGAAGAGAGGAAAGCAATGTTCATGTCATCATCGAATTGTATTTTAAGTTAAAAAGTTAATGCAACAAAAACTCGCTGCTCGGAGCTATCCCCAACCTAAAGGTCGGGGCTTTAAACCCGCTAATTCCTGTAACGAAAATTGTAGAAAGGTTTATATATCAACTGATATACCTACTTGTTATGCAAGCACAAGTGTTAGAAAATCCATTTGTACGGTCGCCAACTCTTGGCACAGTGTTAATGGTAGAGGCCGTTATAGAGGAAAACAGTGGGGAATATAATCGAACGGAACTATGGAAAAAACTTCCTCGACAAGTGATGTGGCAGACCTTCTTGGTTATTTTGGAATATTTGGAGAGTATTAACAAAATTGCTTTTGATAAAGAGGGAAAAATTGCTTATATCTGGAATCCTAAACTGGCTCAAATGCTTAAGCAGAGAAAGGAGATTTTAGCATGATCAAACCCTCTAAAGTGGTATTTATTTCAGATGAACTAGAAAAAGACTTTCATTCTCTGAAAGAAGATGATCCTATCAAGAAAGCAATGGTTAGGGCTATTAGGGATTTGAAAGAAAATGATTATATTGTAGTCGCTGACGTGATTAAATAATAATCATATAATTTGTATTTTCCTCTCATGTTGCCCCGTAATATTGTCCATCTTGACCTGGATACCTTTTTTGTATCCGTTACGTTGACTTCATAAATGAGCCAACGAAGTCTT
>CAYWPJ010000003.1:44133-46756 GCA_964460195.1 uncultured Methanosarcinales archaeon | reverse complement strand
GATCCTATCAAGAAAGCAATGATTAGAGCAATTCAAGATTTGAAAGAAAATGCTTTTTCTGGGATACAAATCCCAAAAAGACTTTTTCCTAAAGAGTATGTTCAGAAGTATGGGATTAACCACTGTGAGTCCGGGTGATATACTCACTCCGAGATCAGAGGAATACAGCCGGCAAACAAAGAGAACTGAGCGATTACGGAAATATCTTGAAAGGACCGCCCTGGGAAGGAGTGCAGAACCACGGGAAATTGCGCAGAGGATAGCTCTTTATCTTGATCCTCAGACAGGAACTTGTAGTTCAGGGGATACTATCCTCATGGGTGGCGGGTATTTATCCCGATTTTAACTTTCAATAGTATATCAAAGATACACAAAACTTATAAACATTCTTCTACCAAATTAAGGTGGTTATGAGATTTGATAAATATATTAAAATTGGTAGTAGAGTCATCGGAGAAGAATATCCTTGTTTTATCATAGCGGAAGCCGGCGTCAACCATGACGGCGACGTTGGAAAAGCCCGGCAGCTGATTGACATCGCCGCCGAAGCCAAAGCCGACGCCGTCAAGTTCCAGACCTTCACCGGGGAAAAACTAGCTTCCAAGGACGCCCGGCTGGCTACCTACCACCAGAAGGGAGCGGTTTCCGAGCAGGAAAACCTCAAAGAGCTGCTCCGGCGGTTAGAGCTTAGCCGGGAAGAGCACCGGGAACTCTTTGACTATGCCCACTCTAAGGGCATCATGATCTTCTCCACTCCTTTCGATGAGGAAAGCGCTGATTTCCTCGAAGAGCTGGGAGTCGACCTTTTCAAAATTGCCTCCTTCAGCCCGACCAATTATCCTTTCCTGCGCCATGTCGCCAGGAAAGGCAAGCCGCTGATTATGTCAACCGGCCTTCACACCCTTGGCGAAATCGAAGAGGCCGTAAAAATTATCTATGAAACGGGAAACCGGCAGCTGGCCCTGCTGCAATGCACTTCCCATTATCCTTCTTCCCCGGTAGATGCCAACCTGAAAGTAATGGAGACTTTACGTTCCGCCTTCCAGCTGCCCGTCGGATACTCTGACCACACCATGGGGATTCATATTGCCCTGGCTTCCGTCGCCATGGGCGCTAATATCGTCGAGAAGCACTTTACTTTTGACACGGCGGCTTTTGGGGTGGATCACGATGCTTCCATCAGCCCGAAAGAATTGCAGGAGCTGGTCAGGGGTGTCAGGGAGGTGGAATCAGCGATGGGAGTTTCCGTAAAAACCATTCCGGAGATTGAGAAAGAGATTCAGCGGGTTCATCGTCCCAGCCTGGTTTCCCGGGTTTTCATCCCGGCCGGAACAACCATCACGGAGGGAATGCTGGTCATCAAGAAGCCCGGGACGGGCATCCATCCCCGTGACCTGCCTTGGGTGGTCGGCCGGAAGGCCAGAGTGGATATTGAAGCAGACCGGCTGATCAGGAAGGAAGAGCTGGGGTGAATAATTAATTGAACTCTTTTCAGACCAATCTTTCTAAGGCTTTTTTTCCCGTCCAGACACAGGGGCTAGGACATTTCCTCCCCTGCAGACATTTAGGCTTAAGCGAATTTTTCCCGTAATGATCCTGATAAGATTGATACCCTTTTGCCGTTTCCAATGTGTTTCTCATGATCTCTAATTGAGCCTGGCCACATAACCTTAAGATCGCTTTTGACCGGAAATCTTCCCGCCTCCCTCTTTCATAAACTGTTAACAATTGGGCTTGGGGAAAATCTGTTTTGGCAACCCGGCTTAAATCATCAATCCATTCTTCTTTTAACTTCGCTTCTTCGACAAGGGGAGGAACAAAAAATCCTTCCTTAGCCCCTCTTTCCACCCCGCCCAAAAGATTATAACTGATGGTTCTATGCCGGTGTGCTTGAGCCAGGCCAGCAAAACTGAGAAGATAAACTCTGGAGTATAAATCTCCCCTGGTTGTAGTGGGGGTTAATCTCTCTCCATAAAATAAGGATAATTCTCGGTCTGTCTGATTATTTAATTGTTCAATTCTCAACTCCCTGGTTTGGTCTAAAAAGTCCTGCATCTGTTTTGCCAGCCGGGATTCAAAGCAGTCTTCATTACGTTCATATTTTTTAACAAAATCCTCAAATTGCTGCTGTAAAAAATTTAATTGCCTTAAACTAATAGTATAAACCATTTTTGTTGGGGTGAAAACACTGGACATGTATCTGGCGTTTTCCTGGGCCAGTTTTTTAATTGCCCCTTCTCTCTCTGAATTATTTTCCCTTTGAGGATAAACCCTACCTATTTCCGGGATTAATTTTCCCAGCCATTTATGATATAATTCTTTTTGGACAGGTTCCATATCCGACATTGTCGTATATCTGGCTGATTTTTCAGAAGTAGCATATTGTTTTTCATTATTGAAGACCATCGCCAGAGCTTTAGGCAAGCCATTAAGATTAAATGTAAGGTTGGTATGTTCAAAAACACTATGGTGCCCCGACTTAATTAATCTATTTAACAATGGAAATAAAATAATCATGCTGTTAATCTTTTTTACCAACCTGGTTAGTTAATTATCACATTTCACAGCTTTTATTAATATTTTGAAAAATATCTTAAATTTATTTTAATTTAAATTTATTACT
>CAYWPJ010000003.1:30365-44123 GCA_964460195.1 uncultured Methanosarcinales archaeon | reverse complement strand
TCAAAAACACTATGGTGTCCTGATTTAATTAATCTGTTTAATAATAGTTCATTAACTTTTTCTTCTAATAATTGATCCCAGTCTTTTTCGGTATAGCAAACCCTGGCGCATCTTAATCCAAACTCAATCATCTCCTGAGCATTCTTCAAATTTCCGGTCGAGGCAATTAATTTTACATCCATCAGATGAGTAGAATTCCAATTTGATTTAAATTGATTATGGCGATGAAATCCCTATTTTGGAACTTATTAATTGCGATTTACTATTCTCCCTTTCCATCTCTTCATCCTTCCCTTTCATCTATTCTTCAGCTCCATAAACCTTATAAATTAAGTTTAGCGTCAGAAAAATAAAAAATAAGACGAAAAAAAGAGACTAAAATGAATATCTTAGGCATCATCCCCGCCCGGAAGGGCAGCCAACGCCTCCCCGGAAAGAACCTCAAACTGCTAAAGGAAGAGCCTTTGATAGTCCATACTTTTAAAGCGGCCAAAAGCTCTGCCTCCCTCAGCCGGCTGATTGTCTCTACCAATGATGAGGAAGTGATCCGTTTAGCGCAGCAGCATGGAATTGAAGTGCCCTTCCTCCGCCCGGAAGAATACGCCAGCGATACCGCCACTGATTTTGACTGGGTCAGCCATGCCGTCGGGGAATTGAAAAAGCAGGGATGGCTGGCCGACTATGTAGTCATCCTCCGGCCGACCCAGCCCTTGCGCCAGCCGGAAGACATTGACTTAGCCGTCACTCAAATAAAAAAACTGAACGGCGATTCTGTCCGCTCCCTGACGAAAGTCAAGCATCATCCTTTCTGGATGAAAAGACTGGACGGCCGCTTCGCCGTTCCTTTCCTGGACCTGGGCACGCCGGAAGAGAAACTGCGCAGCCAGGACTTACCCACGCTTTACCGGCTTAACGGGATGGTTGATGTCATCAGCGTCAAAAACCTGGAAGGCGATTCCCTTTACGGGCAGTCGATGGGTTACATTGTTATTGAGGAAGACCGGGCTGTTGATATTGATACCGAGAAAGATTTCCATGAGGCAGAATTCCGGATGCAAAAGCAAAACCAGCCGCCGGCCGGCGGCCATGGACTAAGTAAGGAACTGGACCGATGCATTAAGCCGGTGAATTCCCTGGGCCGGCAGAAAATCATCCTAATCGGAGCAAGGATTGACGCGCATGCGGGTGTGGTTCTGGACGTCATCAGGCAATTTGAGCTGTATGAAGTGGCCGGATTTATTGACGAAAATACTGCTTTGCACGGCCGGAAAATCCAAGGCATCCCGGTACTGGGAGGCTTTGAAGCAGTTGACCGTCTTCCTCCTGAGGTCAGCGGCTACTTTGTCTGCGCCGGCGACAACCGCTTCCGGGAAAGGGCTTATCAATTAATGAAAAACGGCCGGCTCCAGTTCGTCAGGGTAATTCATCCTTCGGCGGTCATTTCCCCGGAAGTGAAAATTGATGAAGGAGTCTATATTGGAGCCAATGCCACTATCACCCATCACTGTTCGCTGGGAAAGGGCGTGATTATCAACACTGGTGCGAGCATTGATCACGACAACTTCCTGGAAGATTTTGTCAATGTCAGTCCCGGCGCCCATACTTCCGGTAGAGTTCAGATTAAAAAAGGCGCTTTCCTGGGAACGGGAGCAATAACTATCCCGGATATCATCATCGGCGAGGACGCTTTAGTCGGCGCCGGCGCGGTGGTCATCAGGGATGTCGAGTCGGGCAGCCGGGTGGCGGGTGTCCCGGCCCGGAACATCGGAACAAAAGAAAAAAAGACGGAAAAAGAGATGGGTGAGGAAGAAGTTAAAGAGGAAGAAGCGGGAGAAAAAGAAGAGAGGTGGTTAAAATGGGAACAGACGAAATGGGAAAAGACACTCAGATGAATGATCAAATAATCAATCCGGCGGACAGCGAAAAGCCAGCCATTGCCGGCGGGGAGAAAGAGTTTGCGGAATTCCTGCCCATCGTCAGGGCAACTTTGCCTTCCCTGGAAGAGATCAAAGAGCCCCTGCAGGAAATCCTGGCCAGCGGGATGGTCACTAATTTTTCCAAATATGTCCGCCAGTTCGAGGCAGAGAGTGCCGCCTATCTGGGCGTGAAGAACTCATTAACTGTTTCCAACGGCACTTCCGGGCTGCTTTTAGCCGCCAAGTGCCTGGGCCTGAAAGGGGAAGTGATCGTCCCTAGTTTTACTTTCTCTGCGACGGCCCATGCCCTGGTCTGGAACGGCCTGACGCCGGTCTTCGCAGACATCAACCCGGAAACTTTCAACCTTGACCCCCGAAAAGTCGAGGAAAAGATCACGGAACGGACTTCCGCCATCCTGGCGACACACGTTTTCGGCAATCCCTGCGATATCGAAGCCCTGGAAGCCATCGCCCGGAGGCATAACTTAAAATTATTCTTTGATGCCGCCCATGCCCTGGGCTCGCAGTACAAAGGGAAGAAAATCGGCAGCTTTGGCGATGCCGAAATCTTCAGCACCAGCGGGACAAAACTTTTAGTGACTGGCGAAGGCGGATTAGTGACAACCAACAATCAGGAATTGGCGGAGAAACTGAAGATCGGCCGGAATTACGGCGATCCGGGTAATTACAACTGCCAGTTTGTCGGCTACAACGGCAAGATGCCGGAATTTTCCGCCATCGTCGGCTTAGCCTCGCTGAAAAAAATTGAACTGGCCATCGGCCACCGCAACCATCTGCGCCAGGTTTTTGAAGAAAACCTGAAAGGAATCCCCGGGCTTTCCTTTCAGAAAATCCACCCGGAGAATGTCAGCACGATTAAGGACTTTGCCATTGTCGTCGATCCGGCCCGGTTCGGCCTGAACCGGGATGTCCTGGCCAAATGCCTGGCGGCAGAAAATATCCATACCAAAAAATATTTTTATCCTCCCATTCATCAGATGAAAGCTTACCTTGATCTGCCGGGGATCAACCCGGAGAGATTAGAGCATACCGAGCACCTCGCCCGGAATGTCCTTTGCCTGCCGATTTACAATTCCATGAGTGAAGAGACTGTTAGAAAAATATGCCACGCCATCCGTAAAATCCATCTCTACCGGGAGGAAGCCCTGGCTTCCTGTGACCGGATAAAGAAAGTGATAATCACCGGAGGAGCCGGCTACCTGGGCTGTGTCCTGACAAAAAAATTGCTTGACAAAGGGTATAAAGTCAAAGTCTTGGACCAGCTCATCTTCGGCAAGGAGCCGCTTAAAGAATTGATGACCCATCCTCACTTTGAACTGGAAATCGGCGTGACGGAGGACCGGTACATGGTCGGGAAATGCATGGAAGGAGTGGATGCGGTGATTCATCTTTCCGGCCTGTCCAATGATCCTTCCTGTGAAATCAACCCCGACCTGACTCGGAAATCCAACGTCGATGCCACCCTGATCCTGCTGGAAGAAGCCAAGAAAAGAGGCGTGAAAAAGTTCATCTTTGCTTCCTCCTGCAGTGTCTATGGCTTTACCGGCGGAGTGACGGTTACTGAAGAGAGCCGCCTGAACCCCTTGACGGCTTATGCTAAGTCCAAAGTTGACTGTGAGAAAGTAATCCTCGCTTCAGCCAACGAAGATTTCACTACCGTCAGCCTGAGGAAAGCGACAATTTACGGGCCGTCGCCGAGGATGAGATTCGATCTGGTCATCAATACCATGACCGGGACAGCCCTCAGCGAGGGAAAGATTGTCATCAACGGCGGAAAGCAGTGGCGCCCTTTCCTGCATGTTGAGGATGCGGCGGAAGCTTATATTTTCATGCTGGAAACTGACAGGGAAAAAATCAACGGCCAGGTCTTTAACGTCGGCAGCAACGAGCAGAATTTAAGGATTATAGATCTGGCGGAAAAAGTCGCTAAAGTTGTTACCCAGGCCAAAGTCGAGCTGAGCGATTCCCCTGACGAGCGGAGCTATCGGGTCGGTTTCGACAAAATCAATGGCCTGGGCTGGCGGGCGAAAAGGACGATTGAAGAGGGCATCGCCGGTGTGAAGGAGATGTTTGAAGACGGAACCGTCAGCAATTTCCGCGACCTTAAATATTTTAACATTCGGCGGATGATTACTTATTTGAATCTCTGAGACGGAGATGAATCTCTGGGATGAGAATTTACTCTATTTACTCTAAGATGAAAATTTAAATTGAAGGACTGAGATGAAAATAAGATGAAAAACATCGTCGTCAAGAGCGGAGTCAGGGAGCTGCCCCTGTTTGCCGCAGCTGCCCGGGCGGGAAAAAAATATCCCTATCTTGAAGCCTACCTCAGCGGCGAGGAGACAGAATCAGACTTAAACTTGCTGCGGCAGACGGAAATGAAGCTCATCTCCCTGCATATGCCCGCTTCGGTCAGGGTCGATGGAGAAAAAGTGCCAGTAGATTTCTGCCGGAACGATGCCGTTGGGAAAGCTTCCTATGCTAAACTGGAAGAGCTGATTGATTTTTCCCTTCGGAATGAGGTGAAATTCATTGTCATCCATCTCGGCTTCTTCAACGCCCTGAAGGAGGACCGTTACCGGATCTTAAGCTTGGTGGCGGAGAGATTCCGCCGGCTGGTGGAAGCCGGCGGCGGCAAGGTCAGGCTCTGCCTGGAGAACGTCCCTGCCTGGACGAATATCTGTTTTGAGAATGAGCCGATTATTTCGGATGAGGAGCACCTGCTTTATTTCCGGGAGCGCTGCCCGGGAATTGGCACTGTCTTTGACGTCGACCATCTGGCGATTGACGCGGTTTTCCGCCATTTCTATCCCCGGTTCAAAGAAAAAAGAAAGAAAGAGATGGAACAATTTAACTTAGAGATGTTTAAGAAGGAGAGAGAGATATTTAACTTAGAGAAATTTAAGAAAGAGATGGAAGAAGAAATCGCCCAGTCCGTCCGCCTTAACGAGCCTTTCTTCCGGCAGCTGGTGGAAAGCCGGCTTAATGCTTTCCTGACCGCCGTCCAGCCGGAGATTGTCCACGCCTGCGGCTCGGATTACTGCCACTACCGGCTGATTGACCGGCTGCCTTTAATCGGTGAATCCCTGCCTTTGCTCTATGACGGGAAAGTCAAAGGGTTTAAAGTCAGGGACAAAATTGACCACCAGAAATGGCTTTCCCTCCTGCCGGAGGAGGTTTACATCACCCTGGAGCTGATGAACAGAGAGGATTATGATTACCTGGAATCAATTGAAGACAATTACCGCTGTCTTTCATCATGGCTGGAGAAGAAGTGATCATGGAGGATGGGCAATAAAAAGCGGTTAAAAACAAAGATTAAAAGCAAAGATAAAAAAGAATAATAAAACAAATGAAAAGAGTGAGAAAGTATTTTGGCCGGAAGCTGCTGCCTTTCTTTAACTGGCACTGGCAATGGTTCCATCCCCGGACGGTTGGACGGATGGGGATGACCCTGATCATCGACCCCAAGGTAGTTCCTTATTATATCACGCGGAAAAACACTTTTAAAAGGCTCCTCCCCCTCTTTGACTTCTTTGTCGATGAGAATTCAACCGTCATTGATGTCGGAGCCTCTTTCGGCTTCTATTCTCTTTACTCGGCAAAAATTTCCCGGGCAAAAAAAGTGATTGCTTTCGAGCCGTCCGGCCGCTCCTTCCGCCTGCTCCGGCGGAACATTGAAGAGAATGCCCTGCCGAACATCGAGGCTCATCAGCTGGCGGCCGGCCGGGAGGAAGGAGAAGCCCGGCTCTACCTGGACGAGAATTGCCAGGGCGGCAACAGTCTGCTGAAGAAAAGCCGGAAAAAAAGCTCCCGCTACGAGCTGGTTAAAGTCATTCCTTTGGATAAGCTGGTTTCCCAGGCAGACCTTGTCAAGATTGATGTCGAAGGCGCGGAATATGAAGTTTTTCAGGGGATGAAAAAGATCCTTTCGCATTCCCGGCCGCCGGTGGTCTTTGAATTAAGCTGCCGCCGGGAGGAAATCTTCCGGTTTCTGGGAAAGCTAAATTACCAGCCCGTCCTGGCCATTGGCCACAATGTCCTGGCTTTGCATCAGAAAGATATGGGAAGACTGGCGGAACTGAAAAGGAAACTGGCTGAATCTCCCTTAATCTCTCGGTGACTTTCACTTCCGATAATTACTATCCTCCCCTATGCAGCGATAGATAAAATCGACAATCCGCTCTGAAGCCTTCCCGTCCGGCCGATAACATAGATCCGCGACCAGTTTCCCCGGCTCTTTCTGCTCACCCTCTTCCAGAAGCCGCCCGGCTTCTTCCCTGATTTTGCCATCATGCCTGACCATCGTCGTCGCCTCCGGATGACGCACCTTTTCATTGGTGGGATTAATCCCGTCGAAAAGTTCAACCGTCAGGGTCGGCCGGCCGATGATCATCGCCTCCAGAGCCACCGTCGAGCCGAAAGTAACGACTAAATCCGATTCCCAAATCAGCCGGTAATGTTCTTCCCGGTCGATGACTTGGGAAAGGCCGACCGGGGGAGGATTGGCAGCGGGAAGATTGGCGGAGGAAAGACCGGCCGGCCGGCTTAGTTCATCGATCATCCGCTGATACTCTTTCCGGTATCTTTCCCGCGGATGGAGCTTGATCGTTATCTGCGAGGCGGTCATCTTCAACTCCTTAAGGAGCCTTCTGACTTTACGAAAATATTCTTCCTTTTCCAGAAACCGGTCCTCGACAAAGGGAGAAGTGGCTAAAAGGACTTTTCTTCCTCCTTCCCGACGATTTAGATGAACGTCCTTCCTTCCGGCAAACTTTTCAATCCCGTCAAAAATTATTGGGCCGACAACTTCAATATTTTCTTTCCTGATGCCTAAAGCCGAGAGCTCCTGCCGGTATCTTTCGCTGAAGACGGCAAACTTGACGTTGTCCGGCGTGTCAATCGTCGGGTAAGCTCCTAAACCAATGCCATGCTGGATGATAAAAACCGGCACGTCTTCAGCGAAGGCGGCAGCCACCAGAGACTTTTCAATCAGGTTATTCTGTGAGCTGAGAACGACCGCCTTAATCTTCTCCTCTTTCAACAGGGAAAGGTAAGCGTAATAAAGCCGGGCGACTGTAAAGATGAGCTCTTCCGAATAAAGAAAATCCAGGTTCTCCCGGTAATAGCGGAAAACGTCCCTGCCGGCAAAAGATAAAATCCTTTTTTTTTCTTCAGGACAGATTTCTCTCCATCGGCGGGCAAACTCCCGTGCCTTCTCTTTGGCCTTCCGGCGGGTTTCATCGGTGTAATAATCGTAAAGGGTGTGGGAAAGCCGCCGGATTTTCCGGGGGGAAAAAGAAGATAAGGGTTCAGCGGCCAGCATCAAGGGTTCGTATTTTCCCTCTTTTTCAATCAGTTCCATGATTTTAGCTTCCCGGAAGGAAGGAGAATTGTCCTTGATGTTATCCCGGGTATAATTAGTAAAAGTCAGAAAAAGAATTTTTCCCGGCGTCGAAGGCGCCGAACCTTTTGAAAGTTTTTTTTCTGCCCCCAGCCCGGCCTTCCGCCTAACCTTTCGGCGGAGAAAATGATGCAGGAAATCACGCATGAGGAGGCTTTTCCGAAAAGCAAAACTGTACAATTTGAGCTTGTTTCTATCCCTTCTACCTGCTCCTTTCCCGGAAAAGAAGCCGGCAGCGGTGACAAAAGGAGGGGGCAGGAGGCTGCTGTAAAGGATGGGGCGGTAATACCAGCTGAGGGGAAAGCCTCCCAGAGGGAACAGATTATTTATTTTTTCCCCTTTGACCTCCTTGCGGCTCCAGTCGCTGAGGAACTGCTTGAACTCAGAGAGCTGGGCTTCACTTAGCTGGGCTTCACTTAGTTTGCTTTTCTCTCCCTGACTGATAATTTTCTCTTCTTGGCTCATAATAAAGCCCTCCCGCTTTCCCGGACAATTTCCTGCCGGGACGAATCCAGGCTCTGTCCGGTATCGACCCTTTTGAGCTTAATAAACCGGCTCAGGTAACGGGCCAAACAATGATAATTCTCTTTCTGCTTCTGCAGGTATTCCTCAGGAAAAACTTTCCTTTCTTTGGCGCTGATTCCCGGAAGGGATTTGTCAGTCTTTCCCCTCTTGATGAGCTCGCCGACTTCCGCGTCAAGGAGGAAAGTCCGGTCAGGCTTTGGGAAAATCCTCAGCAAGGGCTTCATCAGCCAGCTTTGAGAGGCGTAAGGGTACTGCCCGAATAAGTCGTAGAAATAGCGGTCGGTAATGACCAGATTGTTCTTTTGCAGCCGCGGCCGGAGGTGGGCTAAATAGCGGTAATAGAACTCAAGGAAACAATAAGCGAACATTGCCTCCTGGAAAAGATCCGTCTTTTTTTTCTGTTCTTTTTCCTTTTCTTTTTCTTCTTTTTCCCCTCTTTCCTCTCTTTCTTCCTTTTCTTCCTTTTCTCCGTTTTCCTCTTCTCTTCGCCCAGTCAGGGCTAATTGATGGTAGATTTTCTCCCTGCTTAAAAAACGAGAAAGTATTTTGGTCAGGAAAAAAGCCGGCTGCCAGCCGTAATAGTAATATTCTCCTTTCATGCCCAAGTGCCGGAGGGACGGCTGCAGCTCGGCCAGGACTTTCCTTGATAAAGTGCTTTTCCCCGTGCCATTTACTCCGATTAAAGAGATCAAGCAGCCCTTCCTTTTCCGGCTAAGCGGGCGCAGGAGAGCCTTGATGAGCTTGATTTGAAGATAAAGCAGGGTTTCCGGTTCATGGATCAGTTTGGGCAGCAGGGATAAGATAATGTTTGTTTTTCCTATTTCTCCTTTCCCTGTTTCCTCCCTTTTGCCCGGGCCTTTCCTAAAACATTCCCCAGAACATTCCCGATGGCTTTTAATGACTTCCTGGAACCCTTTCTCCCACCGGTTGATAACCAGCTGCTTTTTGATATACCTTTTATCGACGCCAAAATGGCCGCCCAAATCGCCGATTATTTCAAAATATTTCTTTTCTTTCCCTGTGATCCGGAAAGTCTCAAAAAGGACATGGGCAGCATGGATCAGGATTGAATCCTCGAGGCTGGGGAGGACAATCAAAGGATGGAGGCGGACGATTTTCTTCCTATGAAAAACCCATTTTTTATCCAAAGCCTTGATACCATGCCAGGCGATTTCCCGGTGGAGATGGACGGAAACCAGCCGACGGTCAACCCAGCCAGAATACATCTGCTTGTATTTTTCGGTCCTTTCGGAGAGCTGTAACCTAAACCCTTCCTTTCGGAGAAGCCAGGCCGCTTTCCGGTAATCCGGTTCGGTTTCGAAAAGGACATCCAGGTTCTTGTCTTCCCCGGCAAAAATATGCTCACACTTGAAGAGAAGGTAACTTAATTTATTCCGGCGGAACAATTCCAGCACTTTGATTATTTCTTGAGGAGTCTGTTTGTACCCGGCTACCTTTGCAGTTTGCCCGTACTTCCTGGCTCCGGCGGTTGGTGTTTGTTGGCGTTCCATTATCTCATCTCTTTCTTACCCCTCTGTCAGGTTCAGGAGGATATCTCGCGATAAATTATTTCATATTCCCGCAGGAATTTCTCTTCGGAAAAATATTTCTCCGCCGTGCGGCGGCAGTTCCGCTGGTAAGTTAGGTAATTCTTCTTCAGCTGGCTGACGGCCCGCCTCAGGCATTCCGCCTCCGGCTCGAAAACCACCCCGCATCTTTCCTTCTCGACAATTTTGGCTATCTCCGTCTTGGTCGAGACGAGGAGGGGCTTACCGGCGGCTAAGCTTTCCAGAGCAGAGTTGGGAATCAGTTTCAGGAAATCATCGAACCGGGTATAAGGGATGATGGTGCAGTGGGCTTCGGCGTAGAGCTGATTCATGTCTTTAATAATCTGATTGAACAGCCGAATGTTGCCGGTTTCACTTCCACTTCTTCGAACTAATTCATCCATTTTTCGATAAGCGCCTTTCCGCCAGGGGATGATGAACTCTTCCGGATTCTTTCGGGCATGCTCCAAAATCAGGTGGACTCCCCTCTTTTCAAAGTCCTTCTCCCTCGTCGGGCAGCTGGCATAAAGAATTTTAAATCTGCCCTTGGCGGCCTGATAGGAAAACTTGTCCAGATTCACCGGCGGATAAACCATTTCCACTTTCTTTTCATCGATCCCCAAGAGCTTTAACTGCTCCTTCTGCCGCTCCGACTCGACCACAATCTTCCTTAATTTCTTTAATCTGGCTTTTCTCTTCAGAACCTTCCGGAAATGGCAGGAAGCAGCGGCAGTCAGGACCGTCCTTTGGGGATTGAGGACATTCAGGTAAGGCCGGTCGCCGAGAGAGGTATAAATATGATTGATCCGGCTCCGCCGGCTGGCCAGCCAGGCCAGGGGAAAAAGGAGGGGGTAAAAGAGGAAATGGTGGGAGCAGAACCGGGAATTGAACTTGAAATTAAAAAGGCCGTCGAGATGGAGATTGTAAACTTTTACTTCACCGCCCTCTTTAAAATGACGACTCTCCCTGAAATGGCCGGCCAGCCGGGAAACTTCCTTGGAGACCGCCTCAAATTGGGGGCGGTAGCGCTGCACATAATAAGTAATCCTCATTGTCACACCTTTCCCTGCTTCTGGCAGAGGGCAATCCATTGATAAGGGTTATTTGACGGAAATTCCTCCAGCCCGGCAATCACCTTAACGGCTGCCTCTTTCCCGCCGAGAAATTTTAAAGGCCGGGAGAGGAGAGCCTGGAGCCAGAAATGGTTCAGGACGGGGTAAAGCCTGAGCACTTTAAAACCATTGGCTTCCATCTCCGCCAGGAATTCCATTTTAGAGTAGAGTTTATCGTAGACAAAATACCTCTTTATTCCCAAGAGCCGGCGCAGGGGCAGAACGGTTTTTTTGTTCATCACTTCAAAAACCAGGTAACCACCGTCTTTAAGCAGCCGGCCCGCCTGCCGGTAGAACTTTTCCCTTTCCCTCCTCTGAAAATGGAGAAAGAACCGCAGGGAGAAAATCAGGTCAATCTTTTCCTGACTTTTCCCTTCTTTGTGTTTCCGACCGGGAATTAAGTCCTTGATTTTTTCCCAATCCAAAATATCTCCCTGAAGGAAAGTCCACCTCTTGCCTCTTTCCTTCATTCTTTTCCTGGCCAGCCGCAGCATTTCCCGGCTGGCGTCGATGCTGGTTCCCCCTTCCGCCTCCAGCTCGGTGGTTATCCTCGCCGGGCCGGAAGCTAATTCGAGAATGTTTTTTGCCTGGGTATCCTTAATGATTTTATTGAGGATGAGCGCCTGCTTCCGGTGTTCCCACTGGTTCAAAGGCTCCCTGAACCTTTTGGCAATGTACCCTTCGGCAACTTTTTTATTCTGGTAATACTTCCTGACCTGTTCTGGATGAGTTATTTCCATTTTTTATTTTTTATCTTTCATTTTTGTGTAATTCTTCCCGGTAGAGAGAGGCGATTTTTCCGGCCACCCTTTCCTGAGAATAGTTCTCTTCGACAAATCGGCGGCTTTTTTGCCGATCCAGTTTCACCGGCTTTTCCGCAAAACTTTTGAGCGCCTGATGAAACCCGCTGACTTTCCCCGCTTCAACTAAAAATTCTTTGTCGGGGATGGTCTCTTTAATGGCGGCAATGTCAGAGCCGATTGTCGGCTTGCCCGCGGCGGCTGCCTCAAGGGGAATGCGGCCGAACGGTTCCGGCCAGCAGGAAGGGAAAACCACCAGGTCGCAGCCGGCATAAATCTCCGGAACCTGATCATAAGGAACATTTGGGTGTATCTCTGCATCAAGCCCGTACTCTTTGATTTTCCTTCTCAACTTTTCTTCAAGGGGACCGTCGCCATAGAAATCCAGGCGGCAGTCAAGCCCCCGGGCCGCTTCCAGAAGAAGATGCGGGCCTTTGAATCTGGTCAACGAGCCGAGATAAAGGATTTTTGTCTTGCCTGCTGTTTGGCTTGTTTTGTCCGAGGCGATTGTCTGGTTGTTTTTGCCTCTCTTCCCCTGGTCTTTTTTTCCTGTTTCAAACAGGCTGAGATCAATCGCATTGGGAATGACGGTACTTTCCTGGCCCTGCTGCCAGAGAAGTTTCTGGACATACTGGCTGATGGCGATCAGGCGGCAGAATTTGAGCGACTGGTTCAGTCTCCGGTAATGGAGATAGACGTAGGAAAAGAAGAGGGGGTTATATTTTAGATACCACTTATTTTTCATCTTGCCGATCTCTGAGGAATTTAACTGGCAGCGGACAAACCGGGGAAAAGAACAGACTTTTTTGCATTCTCCCCTTCCGCAATAAACTCTGTCTCCCTTCGGGCAGAGAGCCGGGTAACTCTCAATCGTAGCAAAAAGGGGTTTTTTTAACCCCTTCAGCTTTCCGGCGGCGAGCAGGCTGGTGCCAACGAAATGAATGGCGTCAAAGTTAACGCTGCAGTCCAATTTTCCCGCTTCCCGGACAATGGAAAGGGGGAAAGAAAGGCTTCTTTTTAAATTGTTAATGATTCCCCGGGGCTCATTGCCTGTTTTAAGTTTCCGGTAGACTTTAACTCCCTTGATCAGCTCTCCCTTCTTCAGTCCCGGCTGGCAGGAAGTCAGAACACTAACTTCCACCGCTTTCCTGGCGAGGGCCTGGGCGGTGGTCGAGAGGTTGATCTCCCCCCCGCCCATGATTTTGGGGTGGTAATATTCAGAGATAAAGAGGATTTTCATGATGACCGCCAGGAAAAGCCAAAATTAGGTTTATAATAGTTATGATTTATAGTAACTGAGATTAATGTCTATGCCATCAATCCAGGGGAGTCAGTTTTGAATAAACTCCTAAATATTTTTCCACGCTCTCCTGCCAATCAAATCTTTTCAGGGGAGTTTCCTGCCACTTCCCTTCCTTGACCATCACGACCTTCTCCGCCAAATCCTTGACGTTTTTGCTCCGGAAGAGGAGATGCTTCCCGGAAATAACTTCAGGAATTGAGCCGGCGTCACTGGCCACCACCGGCAGACCTATGGCATTGGCTTCGACCACGTTAAAGCCGAATCCTTCCGCCGTCGAGGGAATGACCGCACAGTCAAAAGCTTTAAGGTAGTAGCGCAGCTCCCGGTGGGGGACGGAGGGAATTAATTTTACTTTCCCCGGCAAGTCAAGTATTTTAATCAGGTCAAGCAGCTCCTGATACTTTTTTTGATATTTCTCGGCTGAAGCTGGCATGAAGACAAAAATTGAATTCGGGATTTTTTGGCTGATTTCCGGCACGGCTTTGATGGCGTACTCGAAACCCTTGGACTCGCCCGGCCGGCCCCAGGAAAAGTAGACAAATTTGCCCTGCATATTGAATTTCTTCCTGACCTCCTTCACTGCCTCTTCGTCGATGTCCTGGCAGCTCCAAAACTGATCATCCAGCCCGTTATAAATGGTCAGAACTTTATTCTCTTTGATTTTGAGCCTGAGCAAATCTTTCTTAGTGGCCTGGGAGACGCAGACATATTGATCATAAGGCAGAGCATAAATCAGTTTCTCCAACAGATGATGGACTTGGCTTTTCCACCAGGAAAAACCGGTCACTTCCCGCCACCGGTTGACCCAGACTTCATGCACGGTAATAACGATTGGCTTCCCTCTCAGCCGGCCGGCCAGCCAGGCGGGAGGGGCACCGTTGAAAGAAGTGGTCTGGATCAGGTCATGTTTCCCGGCCAGCCGGATGGCTTGGGGGATAGCCGAGAAAGTGAAAAGATAACGGGAGTGGAAGGAAGGGACTCTGATAACTCTCACGCCGTTGATCTCTTCCTCTTTTCTTGTCCCCTTAAGCTGATGCGTCAGCAGGGTCACCTGATGCCCTTTCTTAACGTAATTCTCGGCCAGGTTCTTGAAGACGACTTCCGCCCCGCCGTAATGGGGCAGGTAA
>CAYWPJ010000003.1:12683-30355 GCA_964460195.1 uncultured Methanosarcinales archaeon | reverse complement strand
GAAGAGGATTTTCATGGCAGAAAGATTTATAAGTTTGTTTTTATAATTAATGGAAGATGGAACTAAAAATGATGATTATTTATATTATGATTGCCGCCTCATTAGGATTATTGGTTTATGCTTTGATCAAAGGAATTTAAGATGGAAAAGAAAATTAATTGGCTGGAAATACTGCTCTGGGCAATCATGGTTGTTCTTTTTATCATGATTCTAACTAGGATTTTTGGAAATTCCGCAACAGACATTCAAATTTATTTGGCTTTTTTTTCAAGTTTAGTTTTGGTTGCTGGTTATATGATTAGTTCCAATAACAAAATAATGAGTCATATAGTTAAACTAAATAGAGAAGTCGGTGAAATTAAGGCAGAGGTCAATAGTTTCAGAAAGGATAAAGAAGAGGTTGAAAAAGACCAAAAATAGTGATTACCCAGCTCAAGCTCCCTTCTTCCTCTCTTCCTCCTGCAATGCCTCCTTCCGGACAAATACTTCGACCTTCCTCTCCATCTTCTTGACCTTGCTGTAATTGAAGAAGCCCAGGCCCAGCAGGACAAAAAAGCCCAAAACAACAAAAAAGTCCAGGCGGCGGTAGAAGTTCAAAGGGGCAATCAGCGGATCCAAAGCAAAAGGGATGACGGCGATAATGACTAAAATCACCCAGCCGGTGAACCAGACGGCCAGTTCCATCCGGCTCAATTCTTGTCTTTTATACTTGACAAAAGTAAAATACATCATCCCCAAGCCAAAAATCACTCCCAAAAACTGTATCCAGAACGTCGTGCTCATTTTATCAGCCTCCAGCCAATCATTTTCATGACGATGACCACCCCGTCCAGGACGGTGGTTCCTTTATAGTTGTCAGCGTAAATCGTTTCGATTGGGATAGTAGCATGCTTCAGCCGGTTTTTTCCCGCTTTGATCAGCATCTCCGTCTCGACGTAATAATCCTGGGCCTCCCATCGGATCCGACGGTAAGTTTCCGCCGTGAAAGCCCGGAAACCGCACTGGCTGTCCTCGATCTTCAGGCGGTAAAGTATCTTTAAAATTTGGTTGATGACGCCGTTTCCCAGCCGGAGGACGAGGGGCATCGATTTTGGCATCTGCCGGGCGCCGAAGACGATCTGATGATCCTGCAGGGCGGACAAAAATTTAGGGATGTCTTCCGGCCGGTGCTGGCCGTCGGCGTCCATGACGATCATCCTTTCCGCCCCCTGGCTGAGGGCATAGTCGCAGCCGGTCTTCAGGGCGGCGCCCTTGCCTAAGTTCACTTTGTGCCTGAGAACGGTTACTCCCAATTTCTCGGCTTCCCGGCTGGTGCCATCTTTGGAGCCGTCATCAACTACGATGATTCGACCGGCAAAGTTTTTGGCCCGGGAAATCACTTCGGCGATCTTCTTCTCTTCGTTACGGGCGGGGATGATGACGAAATTACTCATCTTAATCCCGGAACAAAGAATTTGCTTTATATAAATTGTGAAAAAAGGGATTTAACGAAGGAGTCCAAGGGATCCTCCGGCCGGCTTAACTCTACCTTGTACAGCTCCACCCCTTGGGAAAGATACAAGGGAACCAGCCCCAGCTCCTTAACGAAATAAGGCAGAGGTTTTTCCCCGCGCTCAAAGAGGAGGTAGGAAAGAGCATTCCGCTGGAGGTAATCTTTAAGGAAAGGAACGCCCAGGTTTTCCGCCCGGCTTTCCCTGATCCGCTCAGTGATGCACTCAGTGAATTTTTGGTTGTGGGTATAAAAATTTTCCCGGCTGAACAGGCGGAAGTAAGGATAATAGCTGAACTCTTGGTAGCCGGGGATGGCCGACGGGCTGAATACGATCTCCAACTTTTTAAAATCGTCTTCCTTCCCGGTGACCAGCCAGTAAAACAAAAGGTTCTCGTAAAGGCGCGGACAGTAATCCTCTTCGATCAGGACACCTTTGAATTTATAACTCTCGACCAGGGTGGGCTGGCCGGAAACAGCCGTCCTGATAAAACCCCCATTTTTGCTCAGGACAATTTCTTCCCAGGTGGAAGTGGGGTAATTCTCGCAGGATTGATGAAGAGCATTAAAAAGGAAAATCCCCCTCGGCTGCTCAGCCAGAATTTTCATGGCCTCAATCAAATCGTAAGAGTACCGGCAGTCGACGGCCAGGGGAAGCTGACTGCCGGGATTTTTAAAAGAATGAACCAAGCCGATCTTAAGCAAAGCCAGAGGACTGTTGCCTGATTTTTCATAGTCATAGGGAAGTTTGTAAGTAGGAAAAGCATAAAAAAAGACGAGAAAGAAAAAATTGACCAGCACCAGGCAGAGCAGAAAGACGGCGATGATTTTATTCAGCTTTTTGCCGGGTTTTTTACTCAAGACCTTATCCGGTTTTAGGCTTTTACCCGGCTCTCGGCTGAAGAAGCGGGTGAAGATCAGGCGCCAGCTCACCAGGGTCAGAAGGACGTATCCCGGCATGAGAAACTGCTTATGGTTGCTCTCTGTAACTTCAACCAGGCCAAGGCCTAAAAGGCAGCTGAAGAAAATAATCAGGAGAACGAGCAGGGTGGGGCTGTTCTCCCGGGCTTTTTGTAAAAACCTGCCTTTTAATTCTTTAAACGCAGGCCAAAGATAAAAAATGCCTATCCCAACAAAGAAAAACAAAGCGCTTAGCAGGGAAAGGAAAGCGTTGGAAAGCAGGCGTGAAGAATTTAGGGTGAGGGAATCAATGTTCAGCGAGCCGGGGAAAATTATCCAAAGGTTATGGGCATGGGCCCCGGTGACAAAAATGAGGAAATAAGCCGTGCCGGGCACCAGCATCAGGTTCCGGACAATGAATTCTTTAAGTTGGCGATTTTGAGCCAGCCGGAAGAGGGAGAAAGTGAAATAGGCCAAGGCGCAGACGATAAAAAAAGTTATTTTGGTCATCGCCAGGCCGGTCAGCAGGACTGTTTCCAGGAAATAATGCCTTTTTTCCCTCTCTATCAGGAGCAGCAGGAGAACGACCATGACTATGGCCAAAGCAAAACTGCCCATTTTGATCAGTTGGGCAAAAATAAAGAAAGGGTTGGAAGGGGCGCTCAGGCTGAGACCAAAGAAGCGGTTGACGAGTTCAATGATTGTCTGGATAGGGAAAGAGAGAGTCGAGAAAAGAACAATGGCGCAGAAAAGGACACTCTTTTTCTGGCCGGCAAATTTTCGGGAGAATTCATCCAGCAAAAAGAGAAGGACAATGACCATCAGGCCGGGAAAGAGAAGGTAAACCAGCCTCAAGGGATCAATTTTAAAATCGTTGGCCAGCTGGTAGGCCAGGATTCCATAACCGAAATGATATTTAAACTCTATTCCCTGGTAAGAAAGGTATTCGACCGGGAACATCGTTTCCAGGCTCTGGGCAAAACTGAGTTCGGTGGTGGGATGGCGGGGATCATGGACATAGATGCCTTCCTCAGTAAAAGTCATCTTGTCAGAAAAAAGGAAGAGGGAGAAGACCATCAACAGGAGCAGCAGGAAGAGCCAGCGGTCATTGAGGAGCTCCGGCCGGCGGAAAATCTCCTTCACTTTCCCGGCATTAAAAATAAGCAGGACCAGCCCTAGAGCGGCGAGAAGGAAGGGCGAGAGGGAAATATGGCCGCCGGGGAAATGGAGAAAATGAAGAAAATGGAGAAAGATAAAAAAGAAATAATTGATGATTATCCCCAAAAACAGGGAAACAATCAGATGGACCACCGGGCGGTCGGTGAATTTCCCAAAGAGCAGGGAGAAGCCCAGGCCGCCCAGGAGGAGCAGGCCAAAATAAAGTAAAAAAAGGCCGCCCTCGCCGAGGGAAGAAAATTGGGAGAGGAAGATGGCGGAAAGTACGGCCAGGAGGAAAAGGTTAAGGAGAACCACTCGGTTAAGGAGAATCACTCTTTTCGAAGTGAACACTGGTCTGTCGGGGTTGTTCATTAGTTTGGAATATCCCGGGATAAATGTTTTTAAACTTTCTGCTCGGGCAATATGTGGGTTGAAGAACTTGTTCCAGAACTTGTTCCATAAAGATTAAAAGGAGGGGGCTCCTCAGCTTCCTAATCTTATAAAATGGGGGGTATTGGCCATTGACGATGTCAGAGGAAGTCAAAGAGATGATGTATGGAGCAGTTCTGCACGGCATTAATGATCTCCGCTATGAAAAAGTGCCCGTTCCGGAACCGGGCGACCACGATCTCCTGGTCAAGGTCAAGGCGGCAGCCATCTGCGGATCGGATGTTCCGAGAGTTAAGACCAGAGGAACTTACCATTTTCCCACCATCCCCTGCCACGAATTCTCCGGCGTCGTCGTTAAAAAAGGGAAGGCAGTGCTTAATTTTGAAATGGGGGAGCCGGTAGTTGTCTACCCCCTGATCTCCTGCCGCGAATGCACTCCCTGCCGCCAGGGAAAGCCCAACCTTTGCGATGAGTACGATTACCTCGGCTCGAGAAGCGACGGGGCTTTTGCCGAGTATGTCCGATGTCCGGCCCGCAATGCTTTTAAGGTGCCGGAAACCATCTCTTTTGACGATGCTTCCCTGGTTGAGCCTCTGGCCGTCGGCCTGAGAGGCGTCAAAAGAGGGGAAATTTCTCCCGGACAAAAAGTGATTGTCTTCGGGACGGGGACAATGGGCTTGTCCGTAGTTCAATGGGCCAAAGTGTTTGGCGCTTCCGTCATTGCCGTCGACCGGAACCAGCACAAGCTGGATCTGGCGGTCAAAAGCGGGGCAGATCAGGTCATTGATTCATCGGTGAAAAGCCTCCGCCAGAGCCTGCGCCTGGCGGCCGGCAAAAATGGGGCGGACGCCGTGATTGAATGCAGTGGCGCCCCCCTTTTCCGGGAGCTGGCCATTACTTTTGTCAAAAAGAAAGGGATTATTTCCTTAGTGGGCAACCCGCAGGGGAATGTTTTCTTCCCGGAGAGCCTTTTCCAGGAGATTTCCCGGAAAGAACTGACTATCAGGGGGACCTGGAATTCGCTGATTACAGAAGAGGAAAATGAATGGCAGGCAACGATTGAGCAGCTTGCCCGGGGAAATTTAAAGCCTTCCTTAATTATTACCCATCGTTTCAATCTTAAGGACGCCCGGCAGGTCTTTGATGAGCTGCATCACCGGAAAGTGGAGGGGTATTGCAAGGGAATTTTTGTTTTTGATTGACGGAATGAGAGAGGTTTAAAATGAAAAAAAAATATGATCATTGTCAGAATTGCAGGGTTAAAAAAGAAAAGAATTTAAGAAGATTTTGTGACCCCTGCTTAAAGAAATATAACGCTGAAGTAGTGCGTAAATTTACCAGTACTTCAGACATTTTTAATTGATGGAAAATTAGTTTAATAAGGGGTTAACCAAATGAAAGCAGCCATGTTTTTGGGCTTGGATGATTTGCAGCTGAAAGAAGTCGGAAAGCCGGCCATCGAACCGGAAACCATTCTCCTAAAAATCCATGCCTGCGCCATCTGCGGCTCCGACTTAAGAATTTTAAAATCAGGCAATCCCCGGGTGAAATATCCGGCCATCGCCGGCCATGAAATGGCTGGGGAAATCGTCGCCGTCGGAGAAGGAGTCAAGGATTACCACCCCGGCGAGAGGATTGCTTTAGGGGCGGACGTTCCCTGCGGCACCTGCCGCTTCTGCACCAGCGGCCGGGGCAATTGCTGTGACGAGAACTATGCCATGGGTTACCAATTTGCCGGCGGGTTTGCCGAATATTGCCGGCTGGAGCCGATGGTAGTCAATTATGGGCCGATTGTCAGGATTCCGAACCATCTGTCTTATGATGAAGCAGCCCTGATGGAGCCTTTAGCCTGCGTCCTGAATGGTTTTGAGATGGGGCAGATGGAAGCGGGTAAATCCGTCCTGCTAATTGGAGCTGGGCCGATTGGCTGCCTGGGAATTATGACTGCCCGGGCTTTAGGAGCCTCAAAAGTGATCATCGCCGAAATGAATGAAAAAAGGCTCAATGCGGCACGGCAGTTTGGCGCTGATGTTTATATTAACCCACAAGAAGAGGAGTTGGCGGCCAAAGTCAAGGAAATGACTGACGGGCAGGGCGCGGATTTGGTCTTTACGATGTGCCCTTCGGTGGAAGCCCACGAGCAGGCGGTAGAATTAGTCGCCAAACGAGGTTACGTCAACTTATTTGGCGGCCTGCCGAAGGAAGCCAGGAAAGCCCAGCTCTCTTCCAATGCCATCCATTACAAAGAGTGTTTCGTCACCGGTTCGCACGGCTCGACTCCCCGGCATAACCAATGGGCAATGGACCTGATCGCTGCGGGAAAGGTTAATGTTAATAAATTGATTAGCCATAAGTTCAGCTTAGAGCAGATTCACCAAGGGTTTAGGGTGATGGAAAATTTGGAAGGTATGAAAATTGTTATTAACCCTTACCCGACAAAATAGCTAATCTACAGAGCCTAAAAAATATTAACTGATAAAAAATGGTCGAATTGAGATTGGGCATCAACACCGGCTTTGCCCTGAACCGCTTCCCCCTCCCCGAGGAGTGGATGAAAATTGTCGGGGAGGAGCTGGGACTGCATTACGTCCAGCTGACCGCCGATTTGCTCAATCCCTCTTTAGGCGATAACATTGTCAAAGATTACGTTGACAGAATAAAATCTCTCAGTAAAAAACATGATGTCAGGATTGACAGCGTCATGACCGGCGCTTTCACCCGGGTCAACCATTTCTCCCATCCCGATCCGAAAGTGAGGGAGCACTGGATCAACTGGTTTAAGAAATTCATTGACATCGGCGTTGAATTGGGAGCCACCAATATGTCAAGCCATTTTGGGATTATGTCTTATTTTGATCTCCGGGATTCCCGGCGCCGGGCTGAGGCGCTTGAGCGCACCGTCGCCGCCTGGAAAGAGCTGGCTTTCTATGCCCAAGACAGGGGGATGAAATATTTGAGTTGGGAGCCGATGTCCATCCCCCGGGAATATGGAGAAACGATCGCTGAGGCAAGAAAGATTCAGGAGAAACTAAAAGACAGCGCCATCCCCATAAAATTATGCCTGGATGTCGATCACGGGGACGTTTCCTCCCCCCATCCCGATGATACCAACCCTTATGCCTGGCTGAGGGAATTCGGCAGAGAAGCGCCTTTAATCCATCTCAAGCAGAGCCTGGCGGACAAGGGGGGGCACTGGCCGTTCACTCCCGAGCACAACCGGCAGGGAAAGATTACCGCCGAGAAAGTAATGGGGGCTTTGGAGGAGTCCGGCAGCGAGGAGGCCTTGCTGCTGCTGGAGTTCTCGTTCCGGGAGAGGGAGCCTTTTGAAAGCCGGGTTTTGGAAGATTTGAAAACTTCAGTTGATTACTGGAGAAGGTTTGTCAAGCAGTAGCCAGTAACAGTGACGTGCGGATGGGCTCAGCAACAGGCGGTAATGAGTGATAATCCCCGCGTAACAGCCCCAGCAGGAAATATGACTCCCCCCCTACAATAAGCTTATTAATAAATTGTTTTTATGATGATTACTTATGTTAAAAGCAATTATTTATGATATGGATGACCTTATGGTCAATTCAGACCCACTCCATGCTGAAGCTTGGGAAAAACTACTGTCTGGTTTTAATCATAAATTTAATGATTTGCCGATAGAGTTAAGAACAAAATTTATCGGTATGAGAGTAATTGATGTTTGTAAAGAGATAATTAATACTCTAAAATTAAGTACTAATCTTGAGAAATTTTATGAAAGAAGAATAGAAATCTTCCTTGAATTAGTACATAATAAGCTTGAAGCTATGCCTGGCTTGCTAAAATCATTGAAATTATTTAAAGATAATGGATTTAAAATTGCATTGGCCTCTTCTGGAACTAAACAGTATATCCAATTAGTACTGAATAGATTTAATATCGAGGATTACTTTAATATAATCGTTTCTGGAGATTGTGTTAAAATTGGAAAACCGCATCCCGAAACGTATTTAGTTGCCTGCAAAAAGCTTAGATTTAATCCAGTAGAGTGCTTAGTGTTAGAAGATGCAAAAAATGGAATTGAATCAGCAAAAGCTGCCGGATGCAAATGTATAGCAATAATAAGTTCGCATACACCCCCTCAAGACTATTCAAAAGCAGATTTAGTTCTTAACTCTCTGAATGAATTATCTTTAGGAATAATTAATTCTCTTGATTAGAACGGACTGGAGTCGTACTTTGTGCTTACTCCATTCGCTTGCCTTGCTATCGCTCGGTCACTTAATATTTATTATGCCCACCCGATTCAATCAAAAGCCAAAGCGGCTTTTTCTTCTCCCAGAAATCTTAACTTAATGAGGTATCCCAGATAATTGCCAATCGTCTTTAGCTTAGACAAATGGCCGAAATCCCATTTGGACTCGCCGTGCCGGCGAGGATGAAATTCCACCGGAATACTGATAATCTCTCTTTTTTCCTTCTTTGCTTGGTACAAAACATAAAAATCAAAATTGAAGTCTAAAGGGGGATATTTTAGTTTATCCAGCAGCTCCCTGTGGAAAACTTTGGGCTGGGCATTGATTTCATGGAAATTCCTGAAAAACAAAAGGGTCGCGATAACCTGAAAGCAGGAAGTTAAGAGCTGAGGAACAATCTTCCTTTCCCTTCTTTTTCCTTTAATTAAATAATTTTCCGGTTTTTCTTTCTGGGAAATAATTTCATATCCTTTGATAACATCAAGGGGATCGCATTGCAGATCGGCATGGGAGTAGGCGACGATCTCCGCCCGGCAATGCTTCAGCCCGAAGAAGATCCCATTGCCATAGCCGATATTCTTTGGAACAAGGACGGTCCGGGCGAAGGCATATTCCGGCTTTTTCAGCTCTTGGTCAATAATTTGCTGGGAATTGTCAGTCGAGCCGTTGTTGACGACAATCAATTCCGCCTCAAGGCTGCCGATGACTTCGGCGTATCTCTGCAGGATGAGGGAGATGTTCCGACTTTCGTTGTAAGCCGGGATGACGATGGAAAGTTTTGGCCGGGACATTTTATTTAATAGTATTAGTTAACCTTGACTTTTAGTTAAGATCATTGACTTAAGATTAGAGTAAACTTTTTTACCGACCATCGCTGGACTGATCGTTTTAAACATGTACGGAATATTTAATGGGTTGGAAAAAGCCAGGTAAAGATACTCCTTGAGCACTAATTTAGGAAAATTAAAATTTTTTAAGCCTTCAGGAAGGTAAACTCTTTTGCCGCTGGAAAAATTTTCCGGCAGGAGGCCCTCTTTTATTTCCTTCTTTTTAACTAATTCCTGATAGATCGGTGTCCCGGGCAGGGGCTGAAAGTTATTTAAGAAAAAAAAGTTGAATCGGCACTTTCTAAGCAAATGAACCGTCTTTTTGATGTCGTCAACTGTCTCTCCCGGATATCCTAAGATAAAGAAACCATGGACTTTCAGGCCTTCTTCTTTGATTTCCTTTACCTTTTGAATAATTGCAGAAGGTTCCGCCTTTTTGTTCATTTTCTGGAGAATTTTTTCCGAGCCGCTTTCTGGAGCAACAACCAGACACTCCCACCCGGCTTTTTTCATTAATCTGATTAATTCGCGGTCAGTTCTCTGCGCTCTAATTCCATTAGGCGTAGCCAATTTCAAATTTTTAAGATTCAAGTTAATAACTGCCCGGCAGAACTCTTTGGCATAATCAAGGTTAAAGGTAAAATTATCGTCGATGATGTTGATATTTCTTATCCCTTTTTTATGGTAAAGAAATTTTATCCATTTAATCATATAAGGAAGGGAATGGGCTCTGACCAACTTCCCGTTCTGCAAGGAAGCAGAACAAAAAGAACATTGATAAGGACATCCCCTAGTCACCCAGACGGGGGCATTGTATTTATATTTAGTGTTCAGACGATACCCTTTCTGGATGTATTCCTCAAGTTGGATAGCATCGTAATCGGGAAAGTTAATCAGGTCTAAATTTGGCTCTCTTCTCATTTCATTTTCAATAATATTAGAGTTATTATCTCTGTAAACCAGCCCGTTCACTTTTGACCAATCGGGGTTTTCTTTTTCAATCTCTTCAAGAAACCGCGGGAAGTCTAATTCTGCTTCCCCCCTAAAAATAAAATCGACTACCTGGGGATTATCCTTCATAATGTTTTGAGTGTAAGAAGTGGCATGAGCCCCGCCTAATAAGGTAACTATCTTTGGTTTAAACTCTTTGGCTACCAAAAGAAGATTGATTGACTCTGGGTAAGTTGTTGACCAGCAGGAAACGCCTACCAAGTCAGGGTTAAATTCCTCCAGCTGCCGGCGAAACTCCGGAGAAGCAGCTTTAAGTTTTTGCAGGGAACAATCGATGATTTTAAGTTCATGCTTTGTTGCGTCAAGATTGCTTTTTAAGTAACCAAAAGGGAGGGGCAGTACATAAGTTGTTTCAAAACCGTAAGGCCAGACTAAAGCAATTCTCACAATTTCACTCCTTTTTTATTACAAAGAGTTAGCGGGTCTAAAGCCCCGGGCTTTAGCCCGCAACTCTTGTTCCAAAAATCTGCCGATTCAGCGAGGAGCGTAAAGCCCCGACCTTTAGGTAGGGGATTGCTCTGAGCAGGCAGATTTTTGTTACTGTTTCATTTTTTACTTTTTACTGCTCTTTTATATATTTTTTTCGGTTGTCAAGCTGGGCTGATTAAATACCTTATTTTCCTGCCGGCAGTCAAAATCAATTTTCCAGGTGATAATCCGTTCTCCGGTAAACTGCCTGACATCATCAAACTTGCTGAAGCATTTCAGCCCGTACCCTTCAAAGAAGAAAAGCCTGGTGAAGAGGCTCCTGGCTAAAAGAGGATGGGCGATGGTAAATAGGTAACCTTCATCGTCAGGCACAAGGATTACCGAAAAATCACTCAATTCTCCGGTAAAAAATTTTTCTTTGACTTTCCCTTCAGTCAGATAAATTAAAGAATAAGGCTGCTGAAGATGATTTTTAATCGTTACGTTCAAAGTGTTTATGTTAATTTGTAAGGCTAAATCTGTTCCAGGGGAAGACATCTGGCAAAGGAATTCCTCAGTGGATATTTGCTGGCATTTCCTTAAGCGGGGTATGTCTGTAAGCGGAGGGGCAATCCAGTCATCGGCCTTAGCGTTTTTGATCTCCTGATGAATCTGGCCTGCCGGCTCTTCAGACAAATTAAAATTTTCTTTGAGATATGCAACCGCTTCAGCCCCTGGCAACTTTTTGGTGTAAAAATACATGGCTGCTCTCTGGAAATCCCAGCGGCCGTAATGTCCCCAAGCATTTGATTTTAAAGCCATGTCTCCCGAAGTGATGAAATAGTTAGGGATTAAATCTTTGCAGTGAGTTAATTCAAGCATGGTTTCTGCCTGTTCCTTTGTTAAACCAAGCTCCTGGTATTTCCGGTAAGCTTTCTCTCGGTTGGAGATAAGGAATATTTCATAGAGAACCTTAACTGCTCTTAAAGGATCATTGGTATATTCTTCCAGCTTTCCCGTTGCTTTTTCCTGCCCGCAATTTAACATCCTTAAAATAGCGATGGCTTCCCCTTCATCTTCAGTAAGCAATACTTTGCCGACCCAGTGAATCCGTTTTTTCTGATCCCCGCCGTCAAAAGTGACCTTTCTTTCGGCAATGGCCGTGAACCAATGTCCAAAATCCCACCAACTAGTTATTATTGCCTCTGGGCTGTCTCCTTTGATTTTGGTTAGTGCGTCGTACCAGGCATCATTTATACCCGGGGATATGTTTTTTGCTGCTTCTTGAGCGGAAGAAAGAGGGGCGATGAGAAGTAAAGCAAGCCCAATCAGAGCGATACTTTTACTTGTTTTTTGATCTAAGTAGATCCCTTCATGCAACCACTTGCTTATCTGCTTGTACCCCTGTCCAAAGGCAGAACCCAAAGCCAAAGCCAACGGCGGCGCCACCAGGACGACAAATCGCACCCCTCTCGTTAGAGAGTAAACTGTTCCGGCAACCCAGATGACCAGCAGAATGAAATAAATATATTCCCGCCGCTTTTCATTTGCTTTTTTTCGCAGAGTGAGCAGAATTCCGATTAATGCAATAAGCACGATGGCCTTCCCGCCCATTTGTGAAACCAGTTCAGGCAAAGATACCGCCTGAAATTCGGCTACTGTTGTATGAATGCCCGGCCAAATGTTTGTCACCGCCACTTTTTTGATTATAGTGAAACGGTTAAATGAAGTAGTAAGATCCCTCAGAAAGGCGCCTAAACCCTGAAAAAGAGAGACAAAAAGACCGGAACTTAAAATAAATCCTATAAATACAGTTGCCTTTCCCGCTAAGCTTTCTTTTACTGTTTCATAAAATTTATTTTTATTTTGCCTGTTTTGCACCAGGCTTGAGCTAATTATTAAAAGAAAAGTAATCAGCATTGCTGCAATGATAAAAAAGAAGATGAATGACCATCCTCCCCAGGTAACAGCGTAGACGCCGACAAAAAATCCCGACAGGGCTGAAAAAACCCCTCTTTGATAGCTCTTTTTGGCAGTGTAAGCTTCCAGGAATAACCAGGAAATTAACAAGGGGAATAGCACATTGTAACAATCAGTGTCAGCGAGACCTCCCGTTGTTCTCATCAGCAAGGGGGTATTAATCGCCAGAAACAAGGCGGCAAAGGCGCCCCCTATATTGCCGGCAATTTTTCTCCCAATAAAAAAAGTGGGGATAATAGCCAATCCCATGATAATTACCGGAAGTAAAAACATCGCCCTCATTAAAGAGATATCGGGATCGAAGATCTGCAGAAACCGGAAAAGGTATGCCCCAATGTAAGGGTGCAGCTGCATGCTAGTTTCCTTGCCCAGTCGCCCATCACGCAGGGAAAAATGGGATGTGCCGTTGATTATTTTATCCCCCAGATGGCCGTGCTTAATGACATTCCTCGCTTGGGCATACCAAAAATAAGGGTCCGGCCCGATGAGATAAGTGTCCCCGTTTTCGTCTTGTAAATGATTTTTATAATACTGCGACCGTTGCACGATTTCCTGTCTAATCTCCTGCTTATTTTCCTCCCTAAACAAGTCCAATTCCCTCTCGACAAGAAGCTGCCTTTGCTGCGATGAAAGAAGCGGATATTGCTCAGCTATTTCTTTTGCGATTACTTTCTGGTAGGCGTTGAGAATTTCTTCTTTCGCCCATTCGTCGGTGATTGGCAAATAAGCAGGCATCATTCTCAAATAGGTAGAAAAAATTAAAGCAAGCAAAATAAGCACAAGAGGAACCAATAACCTTCTTTTTAAGGTTGTTTTTTTCTCCGTTGGGGTGCTTTTAGCAGTCTCTTCCTCTCCTTCAATGTTTACATCATCAGATTCTTCTTTTTTGAGCTTTTGTTTACTCCTCTTTTCTTCTGCGAGGGGCGGTTCTGATTTTCTTAAGGTATCCTGATTCATAAAAAGAAGCAATCCCCCATTATTCCCTTCCTCTTTTTGAGAGTCGCCTTCTTTTTCAGAATTTTCTTTTTCTATCATTTTTTAGCTGCCTTTTCCTCGCCTAAAAATCTTAATTTTATCATATATCTCAGGAAATTATTGATTGTTTTTAATTTGGATAAATGGCCGAAATCCCATTTGGATTCGCCGTATTTGCGGGGATGAAATTCGACCGGCAGGCTGATAATCTTTAGTTTTTCCTTTTTGGCTTTATACAAAACATAAAAATCAAAATTAAAGTCTAAAGGAGGGTGTTTTAATTTTTTCAGCAGCTCCTGGTGGAAGACCTTGGGCTGGGCATTGATCTCATGGAAATTCCTGAAAAACAAAATGGTAGCTATCACCTGAAAGCAGGAAGTTAAGAGCTGGGGAACAATTTTCCTTTCTCTTCTTTTTCCTTTAATTAAATAATTTTCCGGTTTTTCTTTTTTGGAAATGATTTTGTATCCTCTGATGACATCAAAGGGATCACACTGCAGATCAGCATGGGAGTAGGCAACGATCTCCGCCCGGCAATGCTTCAGCCCGAAGAAGATCCCGTTCCCATAACCGATATTTTTTGGCACAAGGACAGTCTTGGCAAAAGAATATTCTGGTTTTTGCAGTTCTTTTTCGATGATCTCCGAGGAACGGTCGGTAGAGCCATTGTTGACTAGGATTAACTCTGCTTTAATATCGCCTATTACTTCGGCAAATCTCTTTAAAATCAGGGGAATATTCTCGTTCTCGTTATAGCACGGGACGATAATGGACAGTTGTGGGGCATTCATTTTATTTTTTCAAAATATTTTTTCCAGAACAAGTACTGTTCCGGATTAAATTTAAGTTCATCCGCTGGCTGTTTTTCTTTAAAAAACTTCTCCCAAAATTCATATTCTTTTAGCTCTTCGGGAGTGCCCCAGCCGATCCACTGCTCAACATCAAAGATGACCGAGCGTTTATTCATCTGGCGCAGGAAAACCGGCACCGCATCAACATAAAATTCATCATTAATGCGGTAATTTTCTTTTATCATCAGATTAACCGCGTCAAAAAAATCTCCTGCTTTTTTGAAGGAGAAGGTGGCAACCACGGCGTGATCATAGTAAGGGTCGGAGGAAACGGGTTTTTTTACCGACATGTCTTTGATGGTCATCCCGTCCTCTTCCAATATTGCCCAGCCGTAGGCCTGCGGCTTTTGCCGCATTTTTTCCATCTGCGTGAAAGTCCATAAAACACAATCAATGCCTGGGTTGTTTATCAGCTGCTCGTATTTCTCTTTATCGTAAACGTAACCGTTGTCGCAGGCCGCGATGAATAAAGGCTCGTCAGGTAAAAGATAACCCTGGGCGAGAAGACAGGTATTAGCCTGCCCTAAAGTGGTCTGATTGACGGCGATAATAATCGCTTGGGGAATCTCTTTTTTAATTACTTCATCAATTTGATGCTCTTGAATATGCTCCTGCCGGACAATAAAAATCCATTTATCGCTGGGAGGCATACTTCTAATTGCCTGAATAATCATCGGTACGCCGGAAACGGGGATGAGGGGCTTGGGCAGGGGATAAGTTTCTTTAGGGAATCTTGATCCCCATCCGGCCAGGGGGATAAGGTTGGCCATGCCTCAATACCCCCTCTTGCAATAAGGATGGTAAGACAGATGATCAAAATAATCCTGCCAGTAAATAAATTCCCGGTAATCAGTGGAATTGAGCAGGGAAACAAATTTATCAACTTCAAAAACCACCACTTTCTTCCCCTCTTTGATCAGCTCATTGACCGCCGTCAGGAAAGAGTAATTAGTTCCCGGCCGGGAAATATTTTTATTGATTGAGCTGAAGAGGTCGGAAGCCCGCCGGTAGATGGCCGTGCCGGTGAAGGCATGATCCCTCTCCGGGCGGTCAGAAATCTCCATCTTTTCAGATACCCACTCTACCCACCCGTTGCTTAACTGGATATAGGAGTGCCGGGAAGGGTCTCTCAGGACGCATTCATGATGGGTAAAAGTCAGCAGGATGACATCCAAGTCCTCATCTTCGAGCAGGTGGGCCAGCCGCCTTTCGTCATAGTCCAGGAGATAAGAGCAGCCGGAAAGGCAGACCGGGCTGTCCGGATCAACCAGCCTTTCTGATTGGAGAATGGTGGCGGCATTGCCTTCAGTTTTGGCGGGCAGGTAAAGAATCTCCGAATTATAAAAAAGGCCTTTCAGCAGGGAATCCAGCTGGTACTTTTCTCTCTGCTCTTCCAGGCAGATAAAGATATTCCTGATCCCGCGGGGATACGATCGGACCGTCGAGGTGACTAGGGGCTGGTTCATGATAGGAATAAGAAAGTTGGGCAGGTCGAAGCCGATCTCCCGGAAATCTCTCTTGTCGCCGGCCAGGGGAAAAATATTCGTCGTCTTGATGTTAATATTGTTGAACCCGACGGTTTTCCCCGAATGATGGAAAAAAAATTCCGACCAGAATTTATAAATTTCATAATCCCGGGGGGTGCCCAGGCAGATGAACTTCTCAACTTCATAGTTTAAAATTTTCAGGCCGTCCCGGATCATCAGGATGTAGGGCAGGGTGACATAAGCTTCCCCCTTGACGCTCATCTTCCTTTCCAGGACTTCCCGGGTATATTTCTTAAACAAGGCGCCGCTTTTGAAATAGTAGGTTCCCGTCGAAGCATAGTCGTCCATCCGGTTGGCGGAGAAAGGCTCCTTCTCCTTAAGGTCGGTCAGGTAATTGTCTTCACCGACTTTCAGATAGGCATAGTAAGTGTCGCCCAACGACGCCGGATGGAAGCCCCGGAAGGAAGGGATGGCCCCTTGACAGGGAAAGGACCGGACGACCCGGAGAAAGCTGCGGTAGTCCCATTGCATGGTAAAGTCGCAGTAATTGACGATGACTTCTTCCTCATCGCTGAGCTCGCCAAAGGCATGGGTGCAGGTATAAAGCGGGCCTCCTTCGGTCTGCCCGTCGGTCAAAACAATGATTTGGTGATGCGGCGCCAAGCGCTCTAAAGATTTCCTCATGCCCGTCGTTTTCAGATGCTCTTCATGGCAGAGAAAAATAAAATGGTCTTCCGGGGAGAAAAGGTTGACTACCTGCTCGATCATCGGCTTTCCGTCAATTTCAATCAGCGATTTAGGCACATGAAAGGGGCCTTCATTGTACCTCTTTCCTCTACCCGCCATCGGAATGATAATTTTCACCTGCTTGCCTCCACCCTTTCCCCTTCACCCCTTCCACCGGAAAATCTCGTCAGTCAGCACGGCATCAACTGGATGATCCTTCAGGATTTCCCTGGTTTTTTCCAGCTCGCTCCTATTTAAAAGTTCCGGAGAAACAATACATAACTTAAAATGCTCTTTCAGCCGGTGGAAGGACTGGTTTTCGGTCGGCAGGCGGGTGAGGTTGTCAACAAAGACCCATTCGACCTTCCCTTTCAGGTTCAGGCAGGTCTCAATTGATTCCCATTCAGAGAAACGGAGCGCCATTTTGCGGAATCCCTGCCGGGCCAGCTTAAAAATGAAGGGAGGAGTGACATCAAGCAGAAAATAATTTTTTATCCCCCGTTTTTCCACCATTTCAATGACTTTCTCCTCGATGCCTTCGCATTTAACGTTAAGGATGATGAAGGCATGGCGATAATGGTTCAGGAACTCTTCAAAGTCTTCACCCTCTTTGAAAGGTTGATGATGAAGGACTAACCTATCCTGGTAGGCCCGGAGGTCAACTTCCACCCCGAACTCGGGCGGCGTTTTCTGCAGTTCCTTGATGGTGTTGACCCGGTGATTGATGATGATCATTCTCTTTGTTTATCCCATTTACCCTGAGTTCATTTACTTAATTTTAACTTAATTTTATTTACCCTGATTTTTCTTCTTCAGCAGGGCGTTCCTGCCTCAGTTCAGCATCCTGCTCATAGACAAAACCATATTTTGGGCCATATTTCAGGACAAGGTAAGCTTTCTGCAGCTCCTTGCCGAGATAAGCGGCATGGTCTAACAAAGAAAGGTAGCCCTGATCAATGATTTTGTACATGATGCTTTCCGGCGTCCTTCCTTTGATGACATGAACCAACTGGTTGCTGGTGCTGCAGTGCCCGACTTCAAGGCATTCTTCAAACCGGTTAATTCTGATTAAGAAGTAACCCTGGGGATCGAGAATCCATCTCTGCTCAAAACCATCCGCCTTAATCTCGGCTTTGATTTTTGGGACAATCCGGGACCATTTGTTTTCCATCGTTATTTGACTATTCCAGTGGCAAAAAATATATAAACCTTTTGCATCGGAAATCAATCAATGATGGATATCATCT
>CAYWPJ010000003.1:0-12583 GCA_964460195.1 uncultured Methanosarcinales archaeon | reverse complement strand
GCAAAAAATATATAAACCTTTTGCATCGGAAATCAATCAATGATGGATATCATCTTTCTTCAGCCCAAATGCGGGATCTGGGATGCCATGGGAGTCAGGGTGCCGCTCGGCCTGCTTTCCATTGCCGCTGTTCCTGTCCAGCAGGGTTTTAAAGTAGTTTTGATTGATTCCCGGGTCAATACCGGATGGAAAGAAGAGGTTAGGGAACACCTGGAGAAGGGGGCAAAAATAGTCTGCCTGACCACCATGGTCGGGGAACAGATCCGGCACATGATGGAAGCGTCCAAGTATGTTAAATCAATTAAGCCGGAGGTGCTGACTGTCCTGGGCGGCAGCTGGGCTCAGATTTTTCCCGGGATGTGCCTGCAGGACAACCATATCGATGTTGTCTGCTGCGGAGAGGGGGATTACCTGCTCCCGGAGCTGATGGAAGTCAGGGAGGGAAAAAGAAAGCTGGAAGACATTCCAGGAATCTTCTTCCGAAGCCCGGCGGGGGCTAAGATAGTTAAGACCAAGCCCCGGCCGCCAGTCCAGAACCTTGACAATCTTCCCCGGATGCCCTGGCATCTGGTGGAAATGTCTAAATATTCTGCCGTTGGTTTCCGCCCCGGCCATTCTTCGATCGCCCTGATGAGCAGCCGGGGCTGTCAGTTCCGCTGCGCCTTCTGCTCGATTTATACTCTCTACCGGCAGAGCTGGCGGGGCAATTCAGTCAAAAGAGTGATGGAAGACCTTGAGCACCTGGAAAAAACTTACGGTTTTCAGGATTTCTTTTTTATGGACGATTTGATTACGGGGGATTTCCGGAGATTCGAGGAGCTGGTCGACGCTCTGGCTGATTCCGGAAAAGATTACAACTGGAGCCTGGCGGGCATCAGAGCGGATCATGTTTTAAGGCTGAAAGAGGAGACCCTGCAGAAAATGGTTCAGAGCGGCTGCCGCAACATCGACATCGGCGTTGAATCGGGCAATCCCCGGGTATTGAAGCTGATCCAAAAAGACACGACGGTTGACGTCATCAGGAAAGCAAACCAAAGGCTGAGCAAATACCCCATCATCATCAAATACACTTTCATGGGCGGATTCCCGACTGAGACCGAGGAAGAATTCAAGGATACTTTAAAGCTGAAACGTCTCCTCCAGGAAGAGAACGAGTATGCTACTGCCCCTTTATTTTTTTACACTCCTTTCCCGGGGACGCCTCTTTATTCCCTGGCCCTGGAAGAAGGATTCCGGCCGCCCCGGTCAATGAAGGACTGGGCGGATTTCAATTACAATACCTGGTATAAGAAAACTCCCAACTGGCTGAGCCGGAAGCGGATCAAGCTGATTGAAAATGCCGCCTTCCTCTCTTATTTTTCCCATCAAAAGCTCGGCTACAAATACACCAACCCCCTTTTTAAGCTCCTCTTTAAGATGTACTATCCTTTAGCCAAGTTCCGTTATGAGAAAGATTTTTATCTTCTGATGTTTGAGAAGCACCTGGCAGACTTGGTGGCGAAAGCCAATGAAAAGTTCACTCTCTTCGGGCGTTTCCAGGAAAAGAAGGAGGGAAAGAGGGAGGAAAAAGAATGATGCTCAGCTTCAAAAAGAAGAAAAAAAAGGATACGCCGCCATCAGATCAGCGACGGGAAGAAAGGCCAGCCGGAGAGGTTGAACTGCCTCCTCACATGAAAAGACAGCAGGCCAAAACCAGAAAAGCTAAAATTCCCACCAAGGTGATGTTCCTGCAGGAAGTCTGGTACCCGCTGCAGGGAGTGATGAACCTTTCCGCTTCGCTCAAGCTGGCCGGGCATCGGGCGGAAGCCGCCATCGGCAGCGACGAAGAAATCCTCAAAGAAATCCGCCGGTTCCGGCCGCAGATCGTCGCCCTTTCCTCGATGACCTCTTACCGGGAATTCATGCTGCGGATAACTCGTAAGATCAAAGAGAAAAAGTATCCCTGCCTGACGGTCGTCGGCGGCTTTGACAGCTCTTTCTTCCCGGAGATCATCGAGCAGGTCAAAGAGATTGATGTTCTCTGCCGGGGCGAGGGCAATGAAGCCATGGTCGAGCTGGCTGACTGTGTCGCCGAAGGAAAAGATTATTCGCCGATCAAGAACCTTTGGGTCAGGAAAGACGGAAAAATCATCAAAAATGGGCTGGCTCCTTTCACTGACATCGACGATAAGCCGATGGACGACCACGAAATCTACCGGAGCAAATACCAGTATTTCAAAGATATAGAATTTATGCAGATCATGGCCGGGCGGGGCTGTCCCTACCGCTGCTCCTACTGTTTCAACCACAAGTACCGCGAGATGTACCAGCCGGTCAGCCAGAAGTATACCTGCCTGAGGGAGCCGGGAATCGTCATCGATGAAATCGATTATCTAAAAAAGAAGTACGGCTACAAGACAGTTTTCTTCAATGACAGCACCTTGGGATATGACAAAAAATGGCTTTTAGAATTTTGCCGGCGGTATCAGGAGAAAAAAATCAACCTTCCTTTCACCATCAACATGTGTGCCAATGAAGTCGATGAGGAGATTGCCAAAGCTTTGGGTGAAACCAAGAATTGCTTCCTGGTCAGGGTCGGCCTGGAGCACGGCAATGAATGGTTCCGGAAAACAGTCTTGAGAAAGATGGTTACGGACCGGCAGCTGGCGGAAGCGACTAACTGGCTGGGCGAGAATGGGATCCCGGTTTCCTACCAGTTTATGATCGGGCTGCCGGGGGAAACCTTTGAGCTGGCTGAGGAAACGCTGAAGATGGCGGTGAAAATCTCAAGGAAAGATACTGTCTATGCCGTAAACATTTTCAAGCCCTTTCCCAAGATGGACCTGACTCAGTATGGGCTGGACCTTGGCCAGTATGATTCAAAAGAGATTGGATGCGAGGAAGTTGCGGCGGCCATCGGCACGAGGGAATCAACTTTGCATGACTGTTTCCGCCGGGACAGCGAAGGGCAGAAAATCGTCAAGCTGGCCCGCCTGGCTCATCTTTACCTCCATTTCCCCGTCTTAAGGCCGCTGATCACTAAAATATTAGTCAATCTGCCGGACAATTTTCTTTACAAAAAGATTTGGTATTACACTGATGTTTATTACACCAGCCGGCATCATATCAATGCTTCCTTCGGCTACCTGCTGAAATTTACCCTTAAATACTTCTTCAAGCCGGTGAGGTGAGGGGGGTGGGAATTTACCGGAGAAGATTGTAGACTGATTAACAACTAATTGCGCAATTGATGGAAAGATTTATAAACTAAAGTGTACACTTAATAACTAAAATGGACATATACAAACTAAAATGGACACGACTTCAGGCAGAAATATTCCGGTTGTTCTGTATTAAGTCGGGTGTAAGCTTGAATATCAGGGAGATTGCCAGAGCATTAAAAGTCACCCCGACTGCGGTCTCTAAATCATTGCCTGAACTAAAAAAAGAGGGGATAATCACGCTTAAAAAAAAAGGGAAAATAAACCTTATTTCTGTTGAATTTAACCGGGACAACCCCAAAGCAATCCAGCTAAAAAGAGCCGAAAACCTTAAGTTAATCTATGAGTCAGGGGTTTTTGACTGGCTGTACAATGAATTCCCTGGCTGCACAACAATCCTTTTTGGCAGCTACTCCAGAGGCGAGGATGTGTACACTGAAAAAGAAGAGAACCGCTCCGATATAGACGTTGCGGTAGTAGGAACAAAAGGAAAAGATGTTAACTTGACCGAGTTTAATAAGCTGCTTGGGAGGACAATAACCCTTAATTTTTATGTAGCTTGGAATAAAATACACAAACATCTAAAAGATAATATCTTAAACGGGATAGTGCTAAGCGGAGGGGTCGACTTATGATTTTGCCCAAAGATTTTGAAGAATACATCAATAAAGGAATAATAAAAAAAGGCTTGCCCGACAAGCCGAGAGCAAGATTTCTATTAAATGAATCGGACAAGTCGCTGAGAGGTCTAAAAAGAAGGATTGAGATGATGGGTGTAGATGAAGACAATGCAAACTCAATTGTAAAAGACTGTTATGATGTCATCATGGAACTAATCAGGGCAAAACTCTTACTTGATGGATATCACTCTTCTGGTCAATTTGCCCATGAGGCTGAGGTTTCTTATCTCAAAAAATTAGGATTTTCAGACAATGAAATCTCATTTGTCAATGAGATAAGGTATTTCAGAAACTCTGTAACTTATTACGGCAAGCTACTAAGTGTTGAATACGCAAAGAAAGTGACTAAGTTTATAACCACTATTTATCCTAAACTGCGGGAGACGGTTAAAAATACCCAAAATACAAAATAATAAACAAATCAAAAGCTGAAGAAGCAGCATTGGGCATACCCAAAGATTTAGGAAGGATTACTTAACATAAAATTTGGAAGTTAAGGAGAAGTGGGCGAAGAACCGGATGAAGAATCAGCAAAGAAGACCTTATTCTCCTGCCGGCAATCATAATCTACTTTCCAGGTGATGACCCTTCCCCCGCTGAACGGCCTGACATCATCAAATTTCTGGAAGCATTTCAGGCCATGGCCTTCCAGGAAGAACAGCCGGGTAAACATACTGTCCGCCTGCAACGGATCCGCCAGGATGTATTTATATTCTTCCCCGTCGGGAGCCAGAATCAGGGAAAATCCGACCGTCTGCCCGGAAAACTTCTTTTCTTCCACTCCTTTTTCCGTGGCATAAACCAGGCTGTAGGGAGAAAGCGCCGTGCCTTCAAAACTGGCGTTCAGAGTGGTTAAATCAACTCTCAGGGCAAAATTTCCCTCCTGAATTGAGCCAGCGCACCTGATTTTCCCGTCAGGCAGCCACTCGCAGGGCTGCCATCCCGAGAGATACCCCGGCCAGGGAGCGATCCACTGATCTCCTTTGGTCGTCTGGATTTCCGAGTGGACTTGGTCAGCCTGCTCTTCCGTCAATCCAAAATTTTCTGTTAAGTAGGCGATGGCTTCTTCCCGGGGAAGCTCTTTGGTGTTTTGATACATCGCTGCCTTATCGAAATCCCAGCTGCCGAAATGGCCCCAGACGCCGGCCTTGCCGACCATATCGTCGGAAGTGATGAAATAGTTGGGGATCAAATCCGGGCAATGGGTGTAATTCAGCATGACTTCTGCCTCTTCCGCCGTCAGGCCCAATGCCTGGTATTTCTTCCTGGCTTCGTCCCGCCCGCTGAACGGGAAAATTTCATAGAGAATCTTGATGGATTCTAAGTTGTCGCCGGTGAACTGATCGAGCGGGTGCGGCGCCGTTTCCTGGGCGCAGTTAAGCATCCTTAAGATGCCGATGGCTTCCGGCTCATCATCGGTCCGGAGGACGCGCCCGACCCAATGGATTCTCTCACCCTGATCCCCCCCGTCAAAAGTGACCTTTCTTTCGGCGATGGCCACAAACCAATGCCCGAAATCCCACCAGCTGGTGATAATCGCCTTGGTCGAAGCCGAATCTTCCTTGATCTTAATCAGGGTATCATACCATTGATCATTCATTGTCGGGATTTCATATTTAGTGATATTCCGGGCGATGTCGAAAGGAGAAATCAGGAACAGGACTAGGATGATTAGGATGAGAAACCGGCTGATATTTCTGTCCAGGTGAAGGCTTTTGTTTACCCAATAGCTGCCTTTTTCGTAAACAAAACCAAAGGCCGAGCCCAAACCCAGGGCAAAGGGAGGAGCCATCAGGACGGCAAACCGGATGCCTTTGGTGAACGAATAGGCCGCACCGGCCAGCCAGAGGGCCAAAAGAATGAAATAGACATATTCCCTTTCTTCGTTTTTAGCTTTTTCATCGACCGCTTTTTTATCCCCTGTTTTCTTTACCAGGGTTAGGATGATGCCAATCAAGGCAGCACAAAAAAGAAACTGTCCCCCCATCTGGTTGATAATATTCTCAAAGGAAACCGTATTGAACTCGGCCACGGTCGTCAGGACATTGGGCCAGATACTCTTTACCCCGACTTCCTTGAGCGTGGTGAAAACCATGATTCTCTTAAAGAAAATGAAAAAAGTCCCCCAATTCTTGAAGAAAGCCACGACGATTCCTGAACTGACAAAAAAAGTGACGAAGAGGATAATTGAATCTTTGGCCTTGGCTTTCTTGAGCCATTCCCCGTTAAGCTGCCGGTCTTTGAGGTAACCGAGTCCCAGTTTCAGAGCCAAGGCCATCAGGATGGTGGCAAGAACGAAGAGGAAAATGAAGCTCCAGCCGCTCCAGGCGAAGGCATAAAAGCCGACCAGGCAGCCGCTTAGGAGGGAGAGGATTACCTTTGTCCTTGTCTTCTGTGCCGTATAAGCTTCCAGGAAGAGCCAGGAAATCATCAAAGGGAAAAAGACATGGTAAGCGTCAGTATCAGCAAACCCGGCGGGAGTCCGGCTAATCAGCGGGCCATTGACTGCCAGGAAAGCCGCGGCAAACAATCCTCCGGTATTGCCGGCGATCTTCCGGCCGATGAAAAAAGCCGGTATCATCCCCAGGCCGATAATGATAACCGACATCAGGTAAAGGACACTCTTTAAGGTGAGCTCCTGGTCAAAAAAATGAAGGAACTGGTAAAGGTAAGCGGTGAAATAAGGATGGAACTGCGGGCTTGACTCTTTTCCCAGCCGGCCGTTCCTCAGCGAAAAGTAAGGCTTCCCGTCAACCAGCTCATCACCCAGATGTCCATAAGTGACGACATTTCTGGCCAGGCTGTACCACAAATAAGTATCGATGTCAGAAAGATAAATTTCTCCTTTCTCATCGAGAAAGTTGCTTCGATACTGCTGGGAAAGCTGGGCGATCTGGCCTTCAATGGTTTCTTTGTCTTCCACCAGGTATTCTTTGAGTCCCTTTTCCACCAACGCTTTCCTGTTCTGCTCGGGCAGGTGGGGGTACTGCTGGTTGATCTGCTCTTCCAGCTGGCTGCGGTAGAAATCATGGACTGTCTTCTCCGCCCAGTCATCGGTGATGGAGAGGGAGGCAGGGATCATCCGCAGGTAAGTGGAAAGAAAGATGATAATGATGAGAAAGAGCAGGGGGACAAGCCAGCGGGAGTTCTTTTTAATAAAAGTCTTGGCCAGGGAAAAGGTTTTCTTGAGGTCGATCTCTTCCCCTCCGGCAGTGGGTTTTCCGGCCTCTTTTTTTTCTTTTTTGAGCACGTTAAGGTTCCCTGCTCCTTTTAGGCTTTTAAGGAACCCTTGGGCTTTTTTTTTGAGCGGCAGGAAACTGAGCCCTTCATCATCCCCGGCCGATTCAGATTTTCCCTTCCGGACTTCTGTTTCTGGGAGAGCTGCGGGAGAGCGACTAAACTCAAGCGGACCTTCTTTTAATCCAATTAAATCTTCTTTTTTCAACCCGAACACCCCATTCAAGTTCACAGAAGTGATGGATTTATAAAGTTTGTTGAAGAGCAGTATCTACGCCGGTCGACAGAAAAAGGCAAAATTTTATATAAGACGGTTCATTCTGGCTGATCATGCAGCTAAAAATCTATACTGCCCCGGCCTGCCGCTGGTGCAAGAACCTCAAGGAATGGATTAAGAGAAGAAGAATCAGCTTTGAAGAGGTCGACATCGACGAGAACGAGAAGGAAAGGGAAAAGATGATCGAGAAATCCGGGCAGATGGCCGTGCCGGTGATTGAAGCCGGCGGAGAAATCATCGTCGGCTTCGACGAGAAGAGGCTGGAAGAAGCGATTAGGAAGGGGAAAAGCTAAAGCTGGTGTCGGCAATGGGGGTTGAAATCAGCCTATCCTAGGACAGGCTTCCCACATACTTTATTTTTCTACTTTTTAGTGATAGGATAAGTTTATATTGTTATCCTTCTTTTTTACCTTGTTTGCTGACCAGGCAGTTCGGTTGTCCTGGAAAGGATGCGGTTATACAAGCCTATGTCAAGTGTTTGCCATTAGTCTGGTGGCTGGACTATAACTCACCAGATGAAACCTGCACTTGTTAAGCTTCCCTATAACGCGAAGAAGATCACCTTTAAAGCACGGCGATAGGTTAAGTTGATTCGCCAGTTGTTTAAGGCACTTTTTCACCGAGTCCAGAGAGTCAGCAAATTCATGCTTGTAATAAGTTGAATTCATGTTCGTAATATAGTGGTAATAATTATCTACAAACGGCAAATAAGATTAATCAGGGTGAAATTAGATGGTGAAAAAGAGGAAGACGAGAAAGGCTAAAAAGAAACTGACCAAGAAAGCAGCCAGGAAGCATGGCGGGCGCCGGCCGGGCAATAAAAGCAAGATGAGCAAAGTAAAAAAACTGATCCGGCTGGCTAAGTTAAGGAAATCCCGGAAGGGTAGGAAAGCTAAACGCCGATGACAATTTATTATAAGAAGAGAATAAAGCAATAGGTGATTTTTCTCTTTTCTATGAGACTTTTTTCATTCATTATCAAATTTAACGGAGGGAATATTTATAGAGAGATCATCTAACCATCCTCAGCCGGTGCTCCTGCCTGAACTCATAATCGTAGCTGAAAGACAAAGCCAAAGTCGTCGTGTAAGAATTAAAACTGCGCAGGAAACTGCGGCAGACCAAACGTGCCTCCGGCTCGTCCCTCTTCATTACCATCTCTTTCTTGCTTGAGCTGTCCGGGAATTCACAGACCAGCTCTTTTCCGCCTAAGGTAGCACTGAGCAGCCTGATAGCGGTAACTTTGCCTCGGCCTTTGTTTGCCAGCCGCAGCCGGAACTCAACCTCTGAGCCGGGGGAAATGATCTCTTCGACTTCTGACACGGCTAAAGGAGCTCCCTGCCCGGCATAAGTTTTCCGCTCCTCAACAGCGCAGCCGCCGTCATAGACCTGGTACATGTTGGGGTTAAGACAGACAGTGTCAGCAAATTCGAGCGTCGAATGATAGCTGCCCTGCAGGAAGAAAGGGCCGGTATATTCCCGGGCATTCTGGAACAGCTCCCCGGCATACCCGTCAAACTCAATCATTTTCTTATCTCCACCAGGATAAGTGAAGCTTCTCCCCAAAAGCAGGTCAAAATCCTGGCTGAGAGGATAAACCTGGAAATATTTATCGTCCAGGCCGAGGATGCTTATTTTCCCGCTGTCCGCATCGTAAGCCGCCTGGTTGTCAGCCTCGATGATGATCTTAAAGTTGGAGTTCGGATAAATCTTGTCCGGCGGAGCGTTCTTCATCAGTTTAAAATTAACTTCAGCTACCCCCTGCTTGAAATTGTAAGTGGCGTCAGTGCCTCCTCCTCCGCAGCCGGCCAGGAGGAAGAGCAAAGCAACTAAGGCCGTCAAATTAGCGGCAATCAAATGAATCGGCGATTTTTTTCGTTTCATGAAGTGATAACCTCAACTTTGACCGGGATTTCTTTTTTGATCAGATAATCGTAATATAAATAACCTTCAAATTCAGCGTAGACAAATTCCTGTCCTACCGCTGAGCCAGGGTCGGCCAGCTCCGGCGGGAGGCTCTGGATCAGGCAGGTCCTGGAATAAACATTCTTCAGCGGCTGTTTGGTTTTCGGGAGGGGAAGGTCATACCCTTCCCGGCATCGGGCATCCTCAATGCTAAATTCGGGAGGCAGGTCAATCCGGTAGGAATGAATCTTAGTGATGACCCCTTTCCCGGCATTTTCAATTGTCGAAGAAAGGACCAGGCCTCCGCTCTGGTCGATGATCGGATTTGCCGTCGGCAGGCCGAATTCAAAATTAAGCCGGGCGAAATCAGCCGGCGCCTGGGGACGGTTCATCTGCCCGGGGAAGTAAGTGCTCTTCAGCTCCGGCACATTTTCTTTTTTCCAGTCGGCAGTTTTGTCTTCGCCGATGAAAACCCGCTGCAGCCGGGAGACCGTCATCATATTTTTGATCTCCGCTTCATAGACCAGCAGATAACTCCCCTTAAGCTCCCCTTCCGGCTGGCAGACCAGGGTAGTGGAAGCCTCATTGCCGCTCTGGGAAATCACCTGGCTGCCGGGAGGAAGGATAAATCCCAGACTTCCTTCCGGGACGACCAAAAGAGATTCTCCGCCGGCCAGGCCGAGGAGCTTTCCCTTAACATTCCCGTCGGTCTGGTTGAAATAGCAGGAGGGGATAATTTCCAATGACAGTTTTCGGGGATTGGTGATCTTCATCTCGATGGGGTAATTGACCTGGTCGCTGCTCCCCTCAACGACATAGTAAGGAGTGGGGAAATCGGCCGGCTTGATGAATTCCAGTTTGGTCGGCTTGTCGATGGTTGGGTCTTGGATTCCGGTGACGACGATCTGTTTGGCTTTCTTTCTCTGCTCTTCGATGCATCCGCCAAATTCCGTCGTTCCCTCAGAGTAACCTTCCTCCCTGCAGAACTGTTTCAGCCGGTCTTCCTCTTCCCTCTCGGCCATGCACTGATTCATCTCGGCAAAGCGGCCGGTCTTGAAACAGTAATACCAGTAAATCATCGGATTCTTTTTCCCGGCAAACTCTCCCTCGACTTTTTCCTTAGCTTCCAGGAATTGCTCCACTCCGGGCGCCCTTTCCTGGTAAGAAGCATAAGCATTGGGAACGACACCGACCGTTAGGATCATGATTAAATAGATAATGCAAGCAAACTTGGCGGCGTTGATCAAAAGACTTTCCTTTCTGGTCGTGAAGAGACCGAGCAGGGCCCACCAAGGCATGAAAAGAATTAAATTTTGCACCAAGGGAGTTAAAGGCAGGTTGACCGGCGGCTGGGTCAGCCAGGGGATCAGGCCGAGATCAAGAAAGAAAAAAACGATTGGCACTAAACCGATTAATTCTCCGGCGGCTCCCTGCCCGAAACTTCCCTCACCGGCAAACCGGCTGAACAGCCCATGGACGGCCATCGCCAGCAGGACTAAGGGCAGCAGGGAATAAAGCAATGTTTTGGGATCAAGCACACCGCCTAAAAAGAAGTACCAGACCCAGAAAATAATTGTCAGAACCAATCCTCTGGCTTTAAAGATGAATACAGAGGAGTAAAACAGGAAAACAGTTCCAACTATAAGAGAGAGAGCCGTAATTCCCAGGTATTCGACCAGCAAAAAACTGAGCAAGCCGGCGATAAAAAGAATAAAGCCCGGATCGGCGATGGCATTGACCACTCCGGCTCCGGCAGCCGCGCCGGCACCTAAAGCCAACCCACCAGCCGCTTTTATTTTTTCCCCCCCACCCAGTTTTGGAAGGAAAGATTTGGCCGGAGGGGAAGACCTTCCTTCCTTCTTGGCGGCTTCTGATCGTCCACCAGCCGGTTCTTCTTCAGCCATTCTCAGAACTACCTCGCTCGACCTCTTTTTGTCCGCTCATGGGGAAGACTAAACTGTCAGCCTATAAAAATGTTGCTAAAGCGTTAAGTAAAGTTAAGAACTAATCCACCAGCTCAACTTTCAGCTCCCGCACTTCAATCGTCCTCTTCGGCTTGATCTTCAAAGCATTATTTCCCTGAACCGCGTCAGGGCTCAAATCAATCACTGCCGAAGGCTCCTTGGTGTCAAAATATCTCAGATGGCCGTTGAAGACAATGCTTCCGTACTTTTGGTCAGAAATGTCGACGAAATTCATCTCCAGCCTCAAATGCCGGTCGCCGTCCTGAATGTCAGTGTACTGCTCATGCGACAATTCAAAATAATAAGTTGGGAAATCAATCTCCCGCAGTTTTGATTCCACCAAGACATGGGAGAGAACATAAGTGCCCCGGGCGGTGTAGAAAACCACCGCATTCTCGCCCAAATTGACGAAGGTAGGAGAAAACTCGATTGGCACCATCGGCAGATCGCAGTCGGGGACGGCAGAATAAATCTCGTTTCCATTGATGGTAACCGTCAGCAGGCCAATCTCATCATGGCGGCATCCCGGCTGGAACTGCAGGCTTAAACTTTCCAGGTTGCGCTTCTCTGTTTCCGAGATCAGGAAAATGCTCCTGGCTTCCTGCGCTTCCGTCGAGGTGACGTCAGCGACAATCCTGATATTCTCCAGCCTGGCTTCATTGGTTGCCCAGATGGCCAGCCCGGGAGAAGAGAGGCTGAAGATCAGCTCATTATTTTCCTGGAGAAGGCTTTCCGGTAAAGGAATCGGAGGCACCGCTCCTTCCAATTCCTGATTAAAGACGGCTTCGCCGTTAAGGGTGACCAATAATCTTCCTTCACTTTCTTTCACGCTGAAAGCCAGAAAAATGTTCTCTACCAACTCTGGTTCAGCGACGTTAAAAGAGAATCTCGCCGTTTCTTCAGAAAAAACTCCTTTCTTGGCATAAAGAGTATTCCTTTCGGCAATGGTTTCGCTTTCCGTGCGGGTATAGATATTAATGACCGGCAGGGGATGCTCCATCTCATTCTGCCCGAGGTAATCGATCCGCCCGGGATGGGCGGTCAGCATGTTCCTGCCTCCGCTGGTGACAAGGCCGTCTCCACTTGTTCCTTCTTCTTCCTCTTCAAGCAGTTCGGCTCTTTCTTCCGGGGTGATGAAAAGAACAAACATGATGATGACACCGAGAATGACGGCTAGGACTAAAGCGGCGCCGGCCGCTCCCTGGCCTTTTTTGCTTAACATATCCAAATAGAAATTATTGTCATATATAAATTATTCTGTTTCGGGGGCTTGTTTGCAAGTTCATTATTGACACCTCGTTAACATATTGTGAGTGAAAC
>CAYWPJ010000002.1:45341-64323 GCA_964460195.1 uncultured Methanosarcinales archaeon | reverse complement strand
AAACCCGACATCAACATCATCGACGGCGAAGATTCCATCAGCCGTTCCGTCGTTAGGTGTGACAGTCGCTTCCCATTTGCCAAGGGTCGCTTCAGTGCTGGTGATCCCTTTCCCTTCCCTGAAACGGTTTAGGTAAGAAATTTGGGAAGGTGTCAAAGCCCGGTCATAAATCCGGACAAGATAAATGCTTCCTTGAAAACCCTGGCCGATGATTAAATTTTCAGGATTAGAGATGTCGAGTGAAGAGAGATCAGTCGTTATCCCTGGAAGAGTATCAATATCTACTTTTTCTCGAAGGAAAGAACCGTCCTGATAGAATCTTAGATTACCATCTCGGTCAACAGTTATTATAACATGGTTTTGATTACCAGATCCGCTTAACTCTAAAGGACTAAGATCCAGACTGCCGACCGCACCCAAGTCAAGAGTGAACTTAATCTGACCATCAGCGAAACCTAATTCATAACCGGCAAAGGGGCGGGCATCATCCCGGTGGCTCAACAAAGTACCTCTCTTTGCTACGCCAGAGGGAACAGAGTAAACAATCTCAATACTGAAATCAGTCGTTCCGACGTCAAGGGAAGAATCGTCAGCGATTTTAATATAATCATCTCCGTCAAAAAGGAAATAACCTTTTTCCTCTGTGAACTGATCTGCACCATTTTCCCAGGGCACATAAGTATTAGCATTGTTATTGTCACCGTCAACGAAAGTGCCCCTATTTCCTGCCCCGGAATAATCTTGAGCATTATTAGAATAGTCTTCATCATTCCCGTAACCCGTAAAAGGCATGTTTAAAACAGTGATTGAATCACTATTATATCGCCAGTTAACAATTACGTATGTAGGGTCACTATCCAAATCAGAAATCGCTGCTCCCATACTCACTGATCTGTCCGCCGCCAAAGTCACAAAATCTTCATTAGACACGTCAACTTCCGGCAAGCTGTTTGGCCCGCAGACATTGATTCCACCAACCCGCTCATTACATCTCAGGCCCGCCCCGCAGTCAGCATTGGTTGTACAAGCCTGGGCGACAGTTGCCTGTCCGGCAATCGTCTTGCCCGGCGCACAACTGACAACCAGCAGGGCAACGACTATTAAGATAAAACTCGCTAAAATTCCTTTTTTCATTTACCAACACCTCGTTTTTTTGAACGTTATGATTATTTTAAGTAAAGTAAACTTTTCTTGTTTATATACTTTACGCTTTTTTATCTCGCAGAAAGGGGATTAAGAAAAGCGGTGATTATTCGGAAAATTAGTAATGGAAGCAGAAGCAATAAGGGGGCTGAAATATTAGAAGTCCTGCTTTCTGTCGTAGAAACTGCCAAACTACAGAAGCAGAACCCGCTTCTGTTCATGCATCAAATCATAGCTTCAGAAAGGTAAAGTATTACGTTAAGTAGAGTAGTATCGGCATAAAGATAAATTTATATATTTCTGTCCTACCACTGGTCAAAACGAGGTGGCAAATTGAAAAAAGCAATCCTGATTTTGTCTCTGTTCTTAATTTTAGCTTTATTAGCCAGCACTCTGCTGCTCAGCGGCTGCACTCTCCCGCCGGCAGATGAGAAGGAAGATGATAATGACAAACCGCAGAGAGCCAGCCGCACCGACCGGGCCGGCGTCGGGAGCGCTTCCGGCTACCGCCGAACCATCGAGCGCCCGGGCGCTGAGAGGGATTCGGCAACATCCCGGTCTTCATCCCGAAGCAGCGCTGGCGAAGAAGTAACGGGAAGAGCCATTTCTAACGTCAATTATGGAACTGCCGGTGACCGATGCCTTGACCGGGCTGACTGCGGCGGAGGGATTGACTGTATCGACCGCCGCTGCGGAACAATCGCCGAGCTGTATGGGACTGAATGCGAAGAGAAATGCCATTTTAATCAAATCGTCGTCTCCACCAGCGACGGCGAGGAATACACTTTAAGCCCGGGGGAAGGAAGTTATTCTTACGCCGGTGCCTTGGAATGGCAGTTCGTCAGCCCGCCTGAGCACTGCCCGGGAAGCGATGCCCTTGTCCCCATCCGGCTGATTAAGAAAGCCAACAGCCAGATTGTCGGCGAGGAAGTGATTACCCTGAAGGAAGGGAGCACCAGCCGGGCGATTACCCATCCGACGATTAGAAAAGTTTCCTTTAAGGTGACGCTGGAAAGCATTGAGGATAACTGCTAGATTTCCCTGTTTTTTAATGCCCATCCCACGAGAAAGAATGGCTCGCAACCTCTTATTTAGTTATTAAGGAGTAGTGTTTTTGTAGAAACATGTATAAATTAAGCTCTTTTTTGGTATTTTGGTGAATAAATATGCTGCGAAATGTGGTACAGGACGAAGAATTTTGTAAAGAAGCAATGTTATTGCTAGAAATACTTAGTGAGCAATACGGTGCAGAACCATTCTCACAGGGAGATGCCACAAGAGATTATGCAAAAGTAATCGGACAAAAAACTGTTGAAGCCCATCTTGGTTATCTTATGAAACAGGGTTATGTAAGAAAGTTTGGTGGAACTTCAAGACTGTATGAAATTGTTCGAAGTACTTCAGTTGAGGATAAAATAGAAAGTGATATTCCAGCAGATCTTACTGAAATTTATAGGGATTAAATTCTTTATCTCATTCCCCCTTTTCTTCTTCGCCCAATCCTGGCAATCTCTTCTGCCCTTCAGGAGTCTCGACCGGGAAACGGAAGGGGCTGGAATAGGCCAGTTCGTGGTCCTGGGCATACTCTGAGAGAATGGTGTGAACTTGCCGGCTGACACTTCTGAGCCGCTCCCAATCTTCCTTAAGTTTTTCCAATCCCCCTTTAGAGAGAAGAAGGATTGGTTTTACTTTCTCCGGCTCAAATCTCAAATAAAGAGTTCTGGCGCCATAATCTATTTCCGCTAGATAAAGCAGAGCGAACTGTGAGGTAGGTTCGCCTTTAGCCAGTTGAACTCCCCACTCACCGCCTCCTGCCTCCAGCAAGGGCTTTCCTTCTTTATGAAAGAAATCGTTGACTAACTCACCGTATCGTAATTTTATTTCACTCTTGCCGGGGATACAGTTTTCGGTAAACTGTCCTTTTGGGTTTAGGGGAACCACCGCCTGACTTAACCGCTCAACTAACTCTTCAATACCCCTTTCTCTTCCCTCTCTTTTAATCTCTCAGGCTGGGTCACAATTACCAAAAGTGTATACTGGCGACACCGTCCGACTACGTATCTTACAAAAATAGGCCGTGCCAAAACACCAAATCAGGTATCCGACGACATGCGCCGACGAATTATGGGACAGCCAGCTCTGTTAGGCGAGGTGAGCGAAGCGAAAGTGCAACGTCCCCGAAGGAGTCTTTTTCCGCTCAGGCTCATTGCCAGACGTAGTTTTGAAGAGTGAATAACTGATAAGAGTATCTGCAAAGCAGGGTAAAGTTTAGGAGAATCGGGGGCAAAAGTTATAAAGTTAGGCGTTTCCTAGGATGAAATGGAAGAGGGAAAGAAGTTTGACGTGGAGTTCAAGCAAACGGCTAAGGGTTCTTGGTACGTTGGCTCTGTCAAAGTTGGTGCTGATAGTGTTGAAGAGTTAGACAAAGTTATAGATTCAGCAATTACATTTCTTCATTCAAAAATGGATAAAATGAACAAGGGAGATTTTAAGCCAGCAACACCTCTTTCACCCGTATCTATTGAGTTAAATTATGAAGAAAGTAAGCTCTTTGAAAAATTAAGAAGTATGAGAATGGATCTTTCACGAGCTGAGAATCTTCCTCCGTATGTGGTGGCTCATGATTCTGTTTTAAAGAGATTAGCCAAAGTTAAACCAATGAGCAAAGAAGAAATGATTGAAGTAGAAGGGATTGGAGAGAAGAATTTTGATAAATATGGTGTTTATTTCTTAAAAGTTATCAGAAGTTCAGGTGTAGGTGTTGAAAATGGCAGATGAAATAGTAGGGAATACCTCTCTTGTAGTTTTCCAAGGAAAACAGTTTAGAAGACTATGGTATAACAATGAATGGTATTATTCGGTTATTGATATCATTGCATTTTTAACCGAACAGGAAGATTTCCAAACTGCCAGAAAATACTGGAATAAGCTCAGCCAACGGCTTCGGGAAGAAGGAAGTGAAGTGGTGACAAATTGTCACCAGTTGAAATTGCCCGCTCCTGATGGCAAATTAAGGGAAACCGATTGTGCTAATATTAAGTCTCTTTTTAGGATAATTCAGTCTGTACCCTCCAAAAAAGCAGAACCACTCAAATTATGGTTGGCTCAGGTTGGTTATGATAGAATACAGGAAATAGAAAATCCAGAATTAGCCCAGAAACGCATGAAAGAACTCTACAAAGCCAAAGGCTACTCTGAAGATTGGGTAGAAAAGAGAGTCCGGGGCATTGCCATCAGAGATGAACTCACAGACGAGTGGGACAAAAGAGGAGTAAATACAGAGAAAGAATACGCGATTTTGACCGCTGAAATCTCCAAAGCGACATTTGGCATGACGCCCAGTGAATATAAGCAATTAAAAGGGCTGAAAAGAGAGAACTTGCGAGACCACATGAACGATTTAGAACTTATTTTTTCAATGTTAGGGGAAAGAGTCTCTACTGAAATCACTAAGAATAAGGAAGCCAAAGGTTTTAGGGAATGTGAGGACGCTGCAATAGAAGGTGGACAAGTTGCTGGGAATGCCCGAAAGGATGCTGAGAAACGCATCGGAAAATCGATTATTTCGGATGAGAATTATTTACATTTGGCAGAAGAGAAGAAAAAGAGGAAATTGATTGAGGATAAAAAGTAATTAGAACTTATTTGGAAAATAGCTCTTTCAAAACCGTTTCATTGACAGTTTCAAGTTGTGGCCCATGATGGAAGTAGCCTAAAACTTCAAACCACTTGTCCAAATCAACGCTCCACTTCATTGGTTCAACAATTTCCAAAAGTCTTGTTCTGGCGATAGTATAATCTTTTCTTCCCTCAAGAATTGCCATCTGAAAATCATACAATCCTGTTGCTTTATTTAATCTTTCTCTCTCCCAAATAAGCTTTCTTTTTCTTTCAAAATGTTGCTCTAATCGTCCTGCGTGCAACCCATACGCTTGGATAATTGTAGTTCTGGGATTAACGTCCATATCACAAAGACTCGGAAAATATTGCCAATGTGCTCCATCAATTGCCAAATCCTGTTTTATTTCATAATCTGGAAAAGGCCATTCATCAAGGCTAACTCCCAAAGTTCTTCCGATTCCAACTGCTTCCCAGAAGTATTCGTTGCTTGCTCCAGCTTGGAAACTTCTTTCATTTGAATTGCCAACAGGATTATCTTCTAATTTTGTCCCAAATTCTATTGCTTTTCTATCCACTATTGCTCTTCTTTCTGGCTCTAAATACCAATTGTACGCCATGATACTGCCGACTAACGTACCAAATTCTTGAATGTTCTTTTTTGCTTGTTCTGTTAAATCGGTCATTTTCTGGAAGCTTCTCGTTCTTTTTGTCCTAATTCCCTAAGGCCTCGCTCGACGGCTCTTTTTTTAGCTAATTCCACGGCAATTCTCTCAATTAAAGAATCGTCTTCTACAATCACTCTTGCTTCTACCACGTTTTCTTCCTCAAAACTTCTTACTACTTCGTATGCCATAGATGGAATAAAAACTGGAAGGACACCATATTTTCCCTCTGATCCAAAGTCGCACTCTTTTTTGGTTCCCCGAAGAGTATCAAAATGATCAATAATGTACTCTCTGTCTTTGTCTTCCAAATAAACTCCCTGGAACCGTGGCACTTTGCAATGGCCTGGTACTGCATAATCTTCAATTGTTATTGTACCATCTATGCTGCTTTCGATAGCAGTTCGGAATAGTCTTACTTCATCTTCACTAATTCCGTTACTTCCTAATACATCATAATTTCTAATTTTTATTGTGTTGGTCATGTTCTCACTATGCTGTAGTTTACTAGGTATTATATAAAATTAACTGCTAATAATTTTGAAATATGCGAAAAGTATTTAAATAAACTAGGCATTTATCATGAAATTATGAGAAAAATAGCCGAAGTACTCGCACTGCAAAAGAAAAAAGAACTAAAGTTGGACAAAAAGGATAGAGAAATCATTAATGTTCTCACTCTTAATAGCAGAACACCCCTCTCCCAGATAGCGAAGCTTCTGAATACCAGCACTGAAGCTATAAACTATCGGTATAACAATCTACGAAAGAATCTCGTGATAACTGATGTTTTTACGGTTGTAGACCCGAAAGTGTTGGGTATTCATCGCTATGTAATTTATTTACAGTTTCATGCCCTCTCACAAGAGAAGATGAAAACGATTATTGATGATTTTTTAAAAAATAAATATATAAATTGGGTTATCGAGACAGGAGGAAAATGGGAATTGATTCTTATGTTTGAGACATTATACGAAGAAAAGTATGATAGCATTTTAGAAAGTATTATTTCACCCATAAAAGAATATCTTAATGATTCCATGGTTGCGACGGTAAAAAATTTTATCCATAAAAGTCCTCGTTATATTCGTGATTTGAAAAAAGAACATTTTTATAATGGTAAAATTAAGTTTCCCTATGATGGAGAGTTGAGTAGCAAGAAAAAAGAACCGTGTGTGCTGGATGAAAAAGATATTTTACTTTTGAAAGAATTGCATGAAAATTCAAGATTTACTTTAACAGAACTTAGTAGTCGCTTAAAACTTTCAAGGGATACTGTTAATTATAGAATAAAAAAAATGATTATGGCGGGGATAATCAAAAGTTTTATTCTTCGGCTGAATTATCATTTGCTTGATTATCAATACACGACTATCATGCTAAAATTACGAACTATCTCTCAACAGAGAAAACAGGAATTTTTGAATTATATCTATGAAGATGAGCGATTTTATGCTTTAATGGAACAAATTGGTGCTTGGGATTTATCTCTCATGATGTTTTTTATCAATGCTAAGGATTTACGTGATTTCCTGATTTCCATGAAAGAGAAGTTTAGTGATGTAATCCATTCCCACGAGTCAGTTATTCACTTTGACCAGTATTATTATACTTACTTGTGCGATGGTGTTGTTGAAGAGTTAATTCAGAAGTGCAAGTCACGTTAGTCCGTGCCCCCGATTCTCCGTCGTATTCACTCTTCAAAATTTAGGCGTAATGAAATGAAGCCGCTTAGTCAACGTTAGGATTTATTGCGAAGCAATTGATTTCTGTTTCGTCGTTCTCGACTAAGCGAAGTCTGGCAATGAGCACGTATCAGTTTTAAAGTTGTGCAAGTTCAAGTGCATCAAGAGCGGAAAAAGATTTCGCCTAACATATGCGCTCAGGCTGGGTCACAATTACCAAAAGTGTATACTGGCGACACCGTCCGACTACGTATCTTACAAAAATAGGCCGTGCCAAAACACCAAATCAGGTATCCGACGACATGCGCCGACGAATTATGGGACAGCCAGCTCTGCTAACTGCTGATACCCTTTATCAGAAACTAGAGACAGCTCAATGCTTTGGCCCATCATGGCTCAGAAAGGTAAAAGGCATTTAAAGATTTCTATGGTCTAACTATCATTTTCTATAATCTTTTTGAATTTCCCCTCCCACTCTTTGTCTTAATCCTCTTTCTCAATCCCCTTCCGCCGCATATTACCCCTCACTTAACTTATCAGTAATTAACTTATTAGTGATAACAAACAAAAGATTTAAATAGGAGTTCAATCCCACACAGGTTAATGGCACCCCAATTATTAACACAGGAGCAGCTGGAAGAAATCATCGAAGAGCAGTTGGTCAAGAACTGGACGCAGTATAACGGCTGGAAACATTTTGTCCTCAATGAATTGAATACTAGGGCGAACGAAACGGAGCTGGTGCGTGTCAGGCGGCTCGAGGAGTATGTCCGGCCCATCTTCAACTTTTCCCTGCAGGTCGCCGGCTTAGGCTGCCGGCTCGACCGAAATGTCCTGGATCTGGCCGTTCAGAATAAAGTGATTAGCCACACCCGGCGGGTCATGCAGACCCGCAAACTCGGAGAGAAGGTAATGCAGGTCAAGCCCGACAAGCTTAGACTATTGTATCAAAGTCGGATGGCCTGGGTCTTGTTTGACCTTATTGAGGAAGACACCATTCTTCCCGGCCTGATGCATGAATCAGAGCCAGTGCCGGCGGAAAAAACCCTGCCTGACCTTGTTATAGAAGGATTCAATGAAAGAAAGCAGTACCTGGGGGACGATAATCCCAACACCATTTTCTTAACCCAGACTGCCCTTACCTATCTGGCTGTCAAAGAAGGTTTAGCGCGGGCCGTGCGCCAGGTCGAGGAAAAGGTTAGAGATAAAGTTTCCTATGAAGACTTTGCCCGACAGATTCAGCAAGCTTTTACCGGGGGGAATGGCCTGGTTGAAGCGGCTCTGGAAGGGTTCAAGGCGAGGCTCAGAATTCACAATATCACGGCCGAGCTGCTTCCTCCGGAGGAAACTCTGCCCGACCGGGGGAAGAGCCTGCCTGACGAAGCTTACCAGAAAATACATCTTGGATTACGGGATAAGTTTAGGCTTGATGCGCCAACGGCTTACACTCTGGCTCGCCAATTTTTGAAGATTAAGCAGGGCAACTTCGATGAAAAAGCAGTCAAAGAAGCCATTAAGGCTTCTTTTGATGATGCTTACAACCGAAATTTGTCCGTTGACGCCCTTTCCCGGTTCTTCATTAACATTGCCAAGGAGCACCAAAGGTATTCTTTCGCTCCCAGCGCCATGGAAAGAATTTTTTGCGAGCTGGCTAAGGAAGAAGAAACGATTATGGGAAAGATTGGAAGAGAATTCACGGAAAGACGGGGGCCAAGCGTCGATTTCAAGGAGCTCTATCGGCATCCCTCTTACGAAAAAGCATCAGCTCTCTTCCAGGGTTATGAAGGTCCGCGGATTTATCTTTCAGAAAAATGCAGGCAATGGGGGAAAGATGCCCAGATGATGGAAGTTGTTCCTCTTGACGAATTCCAAAACGGCAGGAGAAGTGAAGGAACCTAGAAATGGTGAACTTGAGCCCCCTCTTTTTTATTCAATTTGGGAAATTTAGGTTTTCTTCCCGGAAAATTTTACAAACTGCCAAATCTTTGGCTCTCTTCTCCGTCTTCACTCCGTTCTCAGAGAAATGCGTCCTCGTCCCTTTTAATTCTTTTAAAGCGACGGACATCTTCGGGGTCTCCGTCCTCAGTTTCTTCGCCAAAGTATGCAGATTGATGAAGCCGGGGACGTCAACCTGGCTCTCCTCTCTCAATAAATCCAGGAACTTCTGCTCCTCGGGAAAGGGATTGTCTTTAGCCATCTTTTCAATCAGTTTCTTTTCAAACAATTTCCCCGTCCACAAAAGGCCGCTGAAGAGGAACTGTCTCCCGCAGCTACACCATTCCTTATTGAAGTAAGAGGTCTTATAATTCAGGCAATGAGGGCAGGAAAGGAAATACTGGTGTTCTTTCAGTAATTCGTCGCATCTCTCCTTCCCTTTCTCCGACCGGAGATAAACCCTAAAATAATAATCCTTAAAGTAGGACAATATCGGGATTAAAGCCTTGTCAAACTGCACTCCCTGCAGCTGTATTTTCCGGATTAGGATTCTCAGCCCGGTTTCGTGCATCAGGTAATTTTTGAATGATTGGGCCCAATATTTTCTCTTGGTCACCTTAGGATATGTACCTGTCAGGGCGGCGGTATCCGTTGCCGTTACGGCTAAAATCCCTTTCCTTTTGATTCTCATGATGGCCGCGGAGAGAAAAGGGTTGGGGCTGCCAAAGGGATCAATGTCAATGTAATCAAAATAACCGCAGAAGTTTTCCGTATGCTGAGTGAACTGGAATCTGGCGGCATCCTCGCTGCTGATGGAAAATTTTTCTTTTTTTAAGTTATTTAATTTTAAATTCTCATTAAAGACCTTGATGAAATCTTTTTTATTGTCGTTGACAAAGAGCCTCTTGATTTTATTTTTCTTTAATTCTTTGAGGAAGCGCAGGCTTCTGATCCCCGAGCCGGCTAAGGGATCGGCTAAGTCCATTTTCTTATTTGGGATTGAGTTCAGCAGGAGAATGGAGATATTTCTGTTTGAAGCCATGGCCGGGTTGTAGAAAACGGGCATTTTGGCATTGATTTGTTTGGGGACGGCTACTTTAATAGTGGTGGAATGTTCGGTTATTTGTTTCATCAGTGATGAAATAGTAGAAAGGTTTAAAAAAACTCCTAAAATAAAAATCCTATGCACGAAACAATAAAACATCCAACCAAAAAATGGGAGGTGTCAATCATCAAGTTAGAAGAGAATGGAAACGTGCAATATAAAGTTACTCGCAGGCTGCCGGAGATGTCCGTTGCCGAGACAAAAGTTTTTTCTTCCAAAGAAGAAGCTAAGAAACATTTTGACGAATGGCTAAGCGAATAAATCCGAATATTCCCTAATCCTGAATTTCAATATTTCAATTAATTTACCATCATTAAAACAATAAACATCAGGAACATTTAAGCAAAGGATCCGTTTCTGCATGTAAAGTTCAGGAAACCTTTTACTCAGTTCACTTCGCTGCTCTTCTTCCATGACAAAGATGACATCAGCCCAGCTGATTTGTCTTTTATTGACCGGTTTTCCATTGTAAAGTCCGGCCGATTCAGTGTTAAATTTTTTGTTAAATAGGTGTTCGGCGGTCTTGCTGCGGTTCCGGCCCTGGTTGCAGATGAAAAGAGCGTTCATACCGGTATCCTAAACAACAAAAATTTATATATGTTTCGTCGAAAATTTAACAAAATAAGCGAAGCTGGGACATTCAGGAGAAAATAATGAAGATATAAAAAGATAATGGAAAAGAAAAACTTATTTGAGTGAAACGCCGCTTACTGGGACATACACTCTGCCGTTGAACTCAAATGCTCTTCCAGCTTCAAGAGCCTACTGCACTCTTGCTTCCAGTACTTTTTCTCGCACGACGTGCGCCTCCGGCGCTACCCCGACCAGACGCTCGTCATAGTGGAGGAAGAGGTCGTCGTCGCCAAGCGCATAGGAATCGAGGTTGAAACTGCCGGCAACCCAAGACCGCATTGTTGGCTTGCCATCCTTTGTCGTTTGGTTAAGATAAACATTCAACTGGCTGCCACTATGCGGAGAACTTTCACTTACTAACTGAATATAAGAAGTAAGATCTCGCCCTCTGCTGAGAGCATCCCATACTTTAGCAACCGTTCGGTTAGCAGGAGTCCACACCTCATTCTTCATAACATATCCTTGACCATGTGCTTTTTGCACTTCTTCTGCACTTAAATGTAAAACAATTCTCTTTCTGTGATTTCAACTCTTGCCAAGCTCCAGCAGGGAGAACCAATGCATTGTTATATAATTCACTTGTTATATAATTCACTTTCTGGAGTAAGTTCACGCAGAGCCTGAGCATCGAGAACAATCAAATGATCTCCTTCTGCTCCGGCGGTAGAGCCATCTCCGGTGAAGAAATAATTATTTTGCCATATTCATCTGACGTTCTCTGGAGCTTCCATTCTTCGTTTAAGAACGTAGGCAAAGGAAGCGGGAACGCGAGGAACGTCAACAACATTGCCTTTTTCGTCTTTTCCACTTACTAAAAGAGGCATTTGAATTCTTAGTTTACCATAAAATTCTCGATGTAGTTCTGGTGCTCTTTCAGTTTGTCCTGATAATTGCAGTGTCATTTTTGCATCACCTATTGGATTATAGGCATTGAAAAGAGAGGTTATTTATAAAGCTTCGCTATTTGCGAGTGATAACGTGGGAAAACCCTAAATATTTCTGTTTGAGGCCATGGCCGGATTGTAGAAGACAGGCATTTGGCGGTCCAGCTTCTGGGGGATAACTGCCTTGATGACGGCTGATCCTTCAGTAATGAACGCCATAGTCATTAAATAATGGGAAGGTTTTTAAAAACTTTGCTTGGGGGTACGTATTTAACTAAGCTTCATATTACTGGAAATAATAAGCGGCTAATTTGGAGCAGGAAAATGGACAAATAGTGCAACTTCATTTATGAAACATAGTTTAGTATTGTTCTAACCATTCATACAGCGGGACAACTTTAATTTTCTTCCCTTCTATTTCAAAGCTCTCTTTTTCCGCTTCGGTAATTATAGTTCCCTCAAAGAGGTTATGCGAATTAAGAGCTTCTATTAGTCCTTTTAATTCTCGTTTTTTGACGGATTCATCTTGCAACGAAAGTGTCACTTGGATAGCTTCTACTATTTTTCTACCCTCTCGTACCACAAAATCACATTCATTTGTTTCTTTGTGATAAAATACTTCTTTCTGATTTCTAATGAGCGTCATGAAAACCAGGTTTTCCATAAGACGACCTCTATTCTCAGAAAACTTAAATGAAACCGAATTTACTAGTCCGGTATCCACACCATATATTTTTCGGGGATTAGCAAGTTGCTTTCGTACTGAAGGATCATATTTTGTGACGATATACAGTAAATAAGACTGCTCGGCGTACGAGAGATATTCTTTGATGGTGTCAGGAGAAATATTCAGTGTTTTTCCTATCTTGGTGTAAGAGAAGGGAGCCCCCATGTTCGAAAGAACAAAATAGAGGAGGTCAAAAACGTCTTTATTACTGCGAACGTTGTGGGGAAAAATTATATCTTTTAAGTATATTGTTTGAAAGTAATTTTTTAGAATATCCTGTTTTAATAACTCATCTTTCTCCAGGACGACACGTGGAAAACCACCAAACTGTAAATAAGTATTAACGGCCTGTCTCTTTTGAAGAAGCGACGGTTTGGGCATCTCTGTAAACCCTAAGTATTCCTGAAAAGAAAGAGGATAAACTATGGTTGTAAAATAGCGTCCCGAAAGGCGGGTGCTTACCGCATTTTTTAGAAGAACAGAGGTTGAGCCGGTTAAAATGAATTTAAGCTGTTTGTTGACGTCGTGAAGTGTCTTTATGGTTTGTACCCAATGGTTATAATTCTGAACCTCATCTATAAAAATATAATATTTTTGTATGTCTTTGTGCTGTAAGAGGTATTCTTCTATTAAGGTGCTGAGAAAGGCTGGGTCTTCAGCTTTGCTTTGAAACATAGGTTCGTCTAAATTAATAAACAATATTGCTTCAGGACTTATTTTTAATGAAGAGATTAGTTGGTATAAGAGAGTGGACTTGCCAGTTCTTCTGGCCCCAAGTATCAGAAGGATTTCGGGGGTGTTCAAGTATCTCTGAAGTTGAGAATAATACCTCAATCGAGGAATGCCCGTTTCATACGATTTATTAAACCACCAGGGGTTTTGTTTTTCAAGTGCAATCTGGAGTTGTGGTTCCATTTTAACGATTATAATCTGTGCTTATTTATAAAGTTATCGATTATAATCGGTGATTAGTGGGGTTTTTGTTATTTCTTTTTAATTCTTTGCTCAGGCGCAGGGATCTGATTCCCGAGCCGGCTAAGTCCATTTCCTTATTGGGGATCGAGTTCAGCAGAAGAATGGAGATATTTCTGTTTGAGGCCATGGCCGGGTTGTAGAAGACGGGCATTTTCTTGTCCAGCTTCGACGGGATGACTGTTTTTATCCTAATGGTTTGTTCGGTGATCATATCTAACTCACCTATAACCAAAATTTATATATATCTTTCCCTCTTTGAGCGTTCTATGCTGATAATAAAAGACCGGAAATTCCCTTTGTTTATGCAGCTAGACCTCTTAAGACAGGAATTTCCTAATATATATGAACAAGCTAAGCAGAAAGTAGTTTTTATTGAATCTTTTCCTAGTAGAAGTGAAGGAATGGGGACTAATTATTGTATTGATTTAATTATCCAAAATATCTTTGAAAGTCAGCTAGGTCATTATAAGATTGATGGTGGAGAGGCTAGGGTCGATGAATTAGTTCGCCAGGAAATTTCTAGGATGGAAGGGGAAGGTTTTGTACATGTTAGGTATCGTCATCAAGATAGAAGAAGAGCGGCTCATTCTATGAGGTAGGGATTGGCTGGAGTAAATAATTCAATGATTGTTGGTAATAAATTGAAGTTTTTTAGTCTACTAAGGCGAACTTTTACTTTCCTAACAAGTGGCGGTTATCAACGTAAGCTGTGGCGGTAGTAGACCCACCACCATACTCAGAACTAAATCCAACAACAATACTGTCACCTTCTACGTAGAGACATTCACGTTTATACTTTTCTTTTGCCGCTAAAACAATTAATTCATAATTTGTTCCTGGTGGAAAATTTAAGGTCACTTCACATGTTCCTACCCCTGGTCTTGGAGAGGGCATAGTCGAGCAAGCGGCAACGATGAGGGCAGCAAGAGTCATTCTGGGTGTCATATTTCACCTGAGAACTCATTGTAGTATATAAACCTTTCGTTCCTTTTTAGTAGTACTAGTTTACCACAAAGGGGTGTTGTTTAGTCCCCAATTTCCCTCTTAAAATAAAACTAATTTCTTAGGGAATGATTATTTACAAGTAAAAATCCCAACCACCCAGAGCGGTGGGGCATTCAATAACAAAGAAGCGAGGGATTTTTACTCTTGAAAATGGGTCGCAGCAAAGCTGCGGGGTATTAGACCCATTTTCATTGAATAAATTTAAAAAGAAGCTTCGTTAAAAGAGCCTTATGGCCACCCGCAAGGTTTTAGTCACCATCGTTGGACATGTCGATCACGGCAAGACCTCTCTTCTAGATAAAATCAGGCAGACGGCAGTAGCTAAAGGCGAAGCCGGCGGCATCACCCAGGCGATCGGCGTTTCCATCATTCCCCTCGGGACAATCAGGGAGATCTGCGGAAAGCTCCTCAATGCCCTCAAGCAGTCGCTGACCGTTCCCGGGCTGCTGGCCATCGACACGCCCGGGCACGCTTCCTTTGTTTCCCTCCGGAAGAGGGGCGGCTCTTTGGCCGATATTGCCATTCTCGTCGTCGACATCAATGAAGGGTTCAAGCCGCAGACGATCGAGTCGATTGAAATCCTTAAAGCCTACAAAGTTCCTTTCATCATCGCCGCCAACAAGATTGACCTGATCTCCGGCTGGCGATATGATCAAAATAAATTTCTCCTCGACAATCTCAACTCTTTGGATGCCAAAGTTAAGAGTGATTTCGAGAAAAAGCTCTATGAACTGGTCGGGCAGGTTTATCAGCATGGGTTTGAGTCGGAAAGGTTTGACCGGGTGGAGAATTACACCAAACAAATCGCCATCGTGCCGGTTTCCGCCTTAACCGGGCAGGGAATTCCTGAACTGCTGATGGTCCTAACCGGGCTGGCGCAGAAGTTCCTGGAAAAACAACTGGAAGTCGAAGAGACCGGTCCGGCAAAAGGAACAATCTTGGAAGTCAAAGATGAGAAAGGGCTGGGCATGACCATTGACACGATTATTTATAATGGGCAGTTGAAGGTCAACGATACCATCGTCATCGGCGGGCTGGAAGAGCCGATCGTCGCTAAGGTCAGGGCCCTGCTGGAGCCGGCCGAGCTGGTGGAAATGAGGGAAAAGAAAAGCAAGTTTCGGAATGTCCGGGAAGTGACGGCGGCGACCGGAGTAAAGATTGCCGCCCCCGGCCTGGCTCAAGCGGTTGCCGGGATGCCTCTCCGCTCGGGCGATAATGTCGAGGAACTAAAGAAAGAAGTGCAGGAGGAAGTCGGGGAAGTGCTGCTGGAGCGCGAGGAAGGCGACGGGGTGATCATCAAGTCGGACACTATCGGCGGGCTGGAAGCTTTAAGGAATATGCTGGAAGGAAAAAAAATTCCCATTTCTTCGGCTTCCTTAGGGGATATCACTAAGAAAGACCTTTCCAAGCTGGAAGGGATTAAAGAGAAAAACGAGTTTTATGGCGTCATTTTGGGATTCAACGTCAATATCCCGGCAGAGATTGAGGAACAGATCCAGGCCAGGAACCTGAAGCTGATTGTCCACGACGTCATCTACCAGATCGTTGGAGATTATGAGAAGTACACTGAAGAGCTGAAGAGGGAGATTGAGATGAGGGAGTTGTCTAAATTGGTCCGGCCTTGTAAATTCATGGTCATGAAGGGTTATGTTTTCCGGCAGAACAATCCGGCCATTGTCGGGGTGGACATTGAAGTAGGAAGGATCAAGACCGGCGATCCGCTCATGAACCGGGAAGGCAAGCCGATTTCCACGGTTAAAAGTTTAGAGGCGGAGCAGGAGGCGGTCTCGGTGGCGGAGCAGGGGAAACAGCTGGCCATGGCCATGGATGGAGTGACGGTCGGCCGGCAGATCAATGAGGGTGATTTCTTATATTCAGATATTCCCGCCGAAGATTTTGTTAAGCTGAAAAAGCTGAAGAAACACTTTTCCAAGAGAGAGATTGAAGTTCTGAAGGAGATTGCGGAGATTAAAAGGAGGAAGGATCCCCTTTGGGGGGCGGGGTAGAGTATGCAGCAGTTAGCCATCTTTAACACCCGGGAGATCAAAGAGATTAAAGAGATAGTCATAGAAAATTTCGGCCATTTCCCGGCGGGAGACTATGTTTTTCTCAGGAATGAAAACGACCGGATTTTCCTGGTCAATAAGGACATCAGTAAAATTAATCTTGACCATCTCATCATCGACAAGCTCGGCCTCTACTTCGCCGAGCATAAGCCCGGCCAGGTCCGGCTGAGCAAGGAAGGAGCCCAGTTACTGGCGCAAGATGCGAAAGCAAATAAAGTTGAATTAAATAATGTGGTTGAGTTAAGTGAAGAAGAAACTAAAGATTATTTCCGAGGACAAGATTTAAAAAAAGATTTAGGTAAAGAAAACAAATTAATTCTTTTAAGATACAAAAAAGATGTTTTCGGCTGCGCCAAATATAAAGAAGGGAAGATCCTTAACTTCCTCCCTAAAATTCACCGGGGGGAAATCATTTAAGTGAAAAAGAAGTAGTCTGATTTGCGATAATTACACAACAAAGCATCTGAGTGCCGTAGGGGTATAGTGTCTTAAAAGTAGTAAAAACCAAAAGGTTTAAATACTTGCTGTTATAACGATGTGTAGGGGGAGTTAAAAATGGTACTAAAAGATTTGCTTACTGCAGCACAAGAGTATATTCGCTGTGAAGAAAACCTAGGTACTCCCACAAGAGCTATCCAAGCTAGACTTTCACCATTTGAGTATCCAAATTTGCCAGCATCTCAAATTGATGCCCTGATTGCTGATGGCGTATATGAAGACCGTGGACGGGCGGCTCGTTCTATTTCGGTAAAATTCTGTGCTTTAGCTCCATATGATGGACATGAATATTATCTGCGAGTTTGTGCACGTGACGAAGGATTAGCTTCAAGAGATGAATTAGTCAGGGAGATAGTTAACACTATTGCACAGCAGTGTAGGGTTGAAGGAATCGATGTCCCAGAGTCTTTAAGTTCCGCCCTACGATTCACCGGGGAGAAGTCATTTGAGTGAAAAAGAACCGAAAGATTTACTCTTTGCCAACTTTTGTTTCTAACTCGCTGGGATTAATATTTCTTCTTGCAAGAGCATCTCTAATCTCTCCCAGATATGCCGAAAGATAAATTGAAGAACCCGCGATAACCTCTGCTATTCCCAGAGTAACACCAGTTTTACCCCCTTCTTGATATGTTAAAGCTTCTATTCCTCCTATAAACATTAATCCAAGTCCAACATATTTATTTGTTTTGTGAAGGTCCATATTATTAAAAATATCATTTCTCTTTATAAATCTTTCATTACTTTAAAGTAATATAGTACCAAAATATTTATATAGTCAATGCCTCCTCAAGAGGAAATAAACGATCAGGGGGTTTTAATTATGGAATTCAACCGCATTTTAATCTTGATTTTGACGCTGTCTTTGGCTGCTTTACTGGCCGTGCCTCTCAGCCTGGCCCAGGAGGGAACTTCGGCGGAGCAGTTTGCATACGAAGACTTGAGGGCGGAATACCGGGATTCCCGGGAAGATTATTCCTACTGCAGCCGCCAGTATGACGAGGCGGTCGAAAGCGGCGATACTTCCGAGATAAGATATTACCGCCGGCAGCTGGACGATATCTATGATGATCTGGCTGAGCTGGATGACGAAGTTGAGGAATTGACTGACGCGGTGCAGGACAATTCGACCATTCCCGGCCGGAGCGACCTGCTTGACGACCTGGATGACCTGGAAGACAATGTCGGGGAGCTTCAGGGAAGGATCACTGATTCGATTGATGATGAGGATTACAGTGCCTTGCTCCAGTTGACGGACCTGCCGGCAGAGGCGGAAGAAACAGCCGTCGAGGCAGTTCCGGCGCCCCAGCTTGTTTTCGTTGATCTTAATCGGCCGGCGGCTGAAGCGGCCGAGGGAGGCTCGGATAGTTGGTCAGACACAAAATTATTGCTCTGGCTGGGCTTAGGAATCATCATTGCCCTGGCTTTGATTATTTTCCTGATTGTCGTCTTCGCCGCTTAAGAACCGGCAACTGCGTAAAATAGTGCTATAACTTTCGCAGTTATCTATATTTCGACACAAGAAGGGATAGTCCTCCTATGCAGAAAAACCGTGTTTTTCTTGCGTCGTGAAATGCGTGAAAAAGTTTAATAAGCTCGGATTATTTTCTTAGAGTTATGTGGGAACTTCGAGAAACCAGTAAAGTAAAATGGACAAAGAACTTCAAAAATGGATTGATGAACACCAAGAGCTTATTGACAAGCTTTGTATGGAAATTGTGGGGGTAGAGGAGGGTATGATTAAGATACTAGTAGAGGCAAAATGACCGAAGATATCAAACAGGTCAAAAAAGAACTGAAAGAGCAGAATAAGTTTCTTCGCTCTATGTTGAGGTCTTTTGAGGATATTAAGAAAGGAAGGATTAAGAAGTTTGAGTTCTCGAAGAAGTATTCAGCGTAAGTAGAAGTAAACCTTCTTAAAAGTTCCATAAGCGCCAAAGTTCTGTCCAGTTTTAACGTCTCGTAAGAGGATTACCTCAGCGTATGCACGACGTCCTTTCAGGACTAAAGTTATCTAAGGGATTACCGTCTCCTGCTAAGGAAATT
>CAYWPJ010000002.1:42434-45331 GCA_964460195.1 uncultured Methanosarcinales archaeon | reverse complement strand
CTTTTCAATTCCCGGATATGCATCTGCATCAGCTGCTCGACGATCTGCAGGATTCGCATCAGCTCTTCCCTTTCTTTGGTTAAGGTGGCTAAGGAACCTTTATGGAAACCAATCTTTTCCGCTTGATTATCTGTTTTATCGTTTTTTGCTGCCATAAGCCCAGGATAACAGGAAATATTTATTAAGGTTTTGGTATTTCTACCCTTAAAATGGGAATCTTGGGTAAAATGTTCCGCCGGAAGAAAGATGAGCTGGACATTGACGAATTAGCCGGCCAAGAAGCGGGCGAAGTTCCTCCCCTGGACGAATTGGATGAACCACTGCCCGGCCTGGAAGAAAAGCCGCTCTTTCCCGACGAAGGCGGGCTGGAGCACCTGGAAAAGCCGTTCGGGAGCAAGATCGTTCCGTCAGCCGGCAGCCGTGAGCGGGAGCTGGAATTGATCAGCAGCAAGCTGGACACCATCAAAGCGCTTCTCACTTCCCTGGACCAAAGGGTCGCCAATCTGGAGAGAGCGGTGGCGGTGGAGAAGAAGGAAAGGCTATGGTAACGGAAATCCACCGATGCCTAAAAACTTTTTTTTTACTGGCTGCTTTTTTAGTCGTTGTCTTGGACCAGCTACTGAAACTGGCGGTTGAGTCTTTCCGGCCGGAGGGCAGACTGATCAGATTCGTGCCGAATACCGGCGCCGGGTTTGGCATCTTGGAGGGGTATGTTTTCTGGCTGGGATTGTTATCATTGGCAGTGGCGGTGGCGGTGGCGGCTAATTATCATCAGCTCCCGGAAGAGAAGTTTCCCCAGGTTCTCTGGGGATTGTTTTTAGGCGGCGTGGTGGGAAACCTGATTGACCGGCTGTTTAGGGGTTATGTCGTTGATTTTATTGATTTTGGTTTCTGGCCGGCTTTTAATTTGGCCGATAGTGCGATAACGGTCAGCGTGATCGGATTGGTGGCTTATTATTGGAGAAGATGAATTCTTTGGAAGTTTAGCTTTTTAGAAGACGTTTTTAAATGCAAATTAAGCTCTTTTCAATTCTTCTTGTGATTTACCGATATCTTCAGAATTTCTCCTGTATTCGTTCCGGGTTCTCAAGTATCTGATAGTATAAGCAAAAAGAAAAGCCATCCCTGATAAGGCAGCAGGCAGGAAATAACCATTTTCACTCCAGTCAAAAGAATTTCCTTTCACCATTGTTTCCTGCACTAGCTGATTACCTGCCAGAAAAGTTGCTGCTCCACTTACATACATACAAGTAAAATCATTCATTTTCTTAGAGTGTAATTCAATTCTTCTGTCATACAGTTTATCAAATACACTTTCAGACTCTTGCATCATCCTCCTGCATAAATCAATTTTATTGGATACACTCCCAGGCTCTTGCATAATCCCACCTAAATCTTGTTTACGCTTTCTAAATTCGTCCAATGAAACTATTTTCCCCATAATTGAACATTGGGGATTACTTGTTTTTAAAAACATTTCGGTAAAATTTTGTAGACGATGAAAACCAAATGTTATTTCTAAAATTTCTATAAGAACTCTACACTTTTATCTCACACAACTGTGCCCCTTATACCCCTTCTCCCAGGCTTCCTTCTTCTCCCTGAACCAGACCTGCCGGCTCTTCCTTATCTTCTGAGCCCACTCGCATTTCGGCTCGTGGTAAACATTGCTGCTCTGGCTGGCAACGTATTTGCCAGGGATGAACCTGGCGGCTGCCGCGCCTGTCCCTTTAATCTCTTTCGCTTCTTTCGGTCTCATTTCTTTCAGTCCGGCGGCCGGGATGGCTTCCTTAACTTCTGGTTTCTTCACCGGTTTGTCAAAGACCATGCTGTGCGGCTCCTTCGTCTCCGGAGGATAAATCTCTTTCCGCGGGATGCCCAGCAGGAATCCCAGCATCGCCAGGATGAGAAGAACAAGATAAATCGAACCGTAAAAGTACCAGATCAGCAGGAGGTTGACTAGATAAAAGAAAAAGACGATGAAGAGCAGGTTCTCTCCCCACCTTCTGGGGAAGCCGATGAAGCCGATGAAAGCTAAAACTAGAAGGACGATCAGCCCGGTCATCTCCAGCCAGAAGAATTTTCCGGTGGTATAGATGAAAATCCTTAAGAGACCGAAGAAAAGGATCGCCGTCAGGATGCCGTAGCCGGCCAGCCTGATCCCTTTTTTTTCGCCTGCCATGCAACAGGAAAACAGGAAAAGATTATATAAGTATTTCTATCGTCGGTCATTTATGCTGGAATGGTTAGTATAAACAGAATAATATAAACAGAATAATCCCTTCCGGGAACTCTGATTGGCTTTTAGAATTCCTCTTCAATCTTCTTCAGGTAGCCCTTCCTTTTGAGAAAATCAACTTCGACCTTGCTTTTATATTTGTGGATGACATCTCCTTTTTCATCCCCGCCCAGCTCCCAGGGCTCGATGATGACAACGTCATTCTCCCTCACCCAGAGAGCCCTTCTCAATCTTCCCGGGATGCGGCAGATGCGCTCTTTCCCGTCAAGACAGGTGACCCTCATCCGGCTTCCTCCCAGCCTTTGCTGGACTATCCCTAGGACTTCCCTGCCCCGGGGGATTCTGACACGGATTAGGGGCTGTTCTTCCGGTTGGGCCATTTTTTGGTTTGTTTAAGTTTAAATAAGTTCTTTTGGTTTGAATCGGTCGGATATTTATAAACGTTTGGGAGTAAAAACTGGTATGTGCTATCCTCAAATCCCGCTTCTGTCAAACCCCTCTTCTTTCGCCGCCAGCTCAATATATTTGAGCTCATCCCGGATGACGCTGTCAAAGTAGAGAATCTCCCTTTCCAGAGGCAGGTCGATGATCTTGTACTGCGGCTTCCTGTCGTCATAGATGTGGATTTGGACATAGCGTTTGCTTCTGGGGATCAGCT
>CAYWPJ010000002.1:7142-42424 GCA_964460195.1 uncultured Methanosarcinales archaeon | reverse complement strand
CTGGTCTTGGGATTGAAATCGTACTCGTCCCGCCAGCTGCCGGGGAGGATAATAGTTCTTTTCTTTCCTTTAGTGATCCGTTTCTCATGGATGTGGCCCAGGACGACAATCTTTTTCTTGATCCGGCTTTCTTTCATGAAGATGGCCAGGATATTGTCAACATCCCATTGAAATGTCCTTAATCGTTTATAGAATTCCCGGATTAGGCTGGTGGGGAAAGTGTAAGTCGGGTCGGCATAGAAGCGGAAGGGGTAATAAAGCAGGGATTTTAAAAAATATTTGATAGTGTGCTTGTTGAGTTTCCGGGCGACTACCTGGTGGTGGGTTAAGAGGGCCGGCCGGGGGAAAATGCGGTCGAGGAAGGGGTTGGCCTCTTTAAGCCGCATGAAGGAGCTCAGCAGGCCGAAGGAGACGAAAGGAAAATTGAGGAAAGTTTCTCCTTTATGCCTGAGGAAGAGTTTCTCGAAATTGGCTTTAAAGAGGAGATCGTACTGCTGGCCGTGCTCGACGTAAACGCCCCTTTCCAGATATTTCAGCCCGGGGAACCTGACTTTGTCCCTGCTTCCCAGCATCTCTTTCAGCTCTTCCTGCACTTCTTCATAGACTAGGTCATGATCATGGTTGCCGAGGATGAAGTAGACAAAGTGCTCTTCCCTTTTCAGGAATTCCTTCAGTGCCTCAAAGACGGGGCGGTGGGCGCGATGGACCAGCCTTAATTTTGCCAAGGAAATTTCTTCCGTAATCCGGCGGGGGAAGAAAGTTCTCGGCTTTAATTTGGAGGGGCATTTGAGGAAGTCGAAGGTGTCGCCGTTGAGGACCAGGTCGACCGGGTGTTTTTTTTTAGCCAGCCGGCTGATAAGCCGGATCAGCTTTCTGTCGGCGATGAAGTCATCAGTCAGGTTGCCGGCGCCCAATTCGATGTCGCCCAGGACGATGATTTCCTTAAGGAAGGCCATGGTTGGCTGCCGGAAGGGGCGGGGGTATATTAATTTTTTGGGGGAAGCAAATCAATTATTTTCTTATGACACAAACATATTAATCTCCTTTTGTAGATAAATTTTTAAATTACTTCAACATTCTCTTTGATTGTTGTTATAGGATTTAAAAAAAGAGGTGTAGAATGATGAAGAGGATGTTCATATTTTTATCAACGATGTTACTGTTTGTTTTTCTCACAGGATGTGATAGTGGAAAGCCGCCAGGCTGTTGTCCTATCTACGAAACGGATGATGCGGTGGCTCGGGAATTGCTTGGATGGCCGTCCGGATGGGAGGAAGTATGCGAACAGATGAAGAGTAGGTAATGATTTATATGGCGGCAGACGGTATTATAGAGGACTCTGTTTCGCGCCTGATTATGATGATACAAGCAGGCAACGTGCTGGCGGAGCTGACCTTTATGGTCCGACCTGTGCTCAATGTGAGCGGGACGGCAGGGTATTTGGCGGACGGAGGATTTGGGTTCCCTGTGATGAGAAAGCGGTGCCTTGCCAACTTGAACCAAAAGAGCCAGAAAAGAATGAAACAACAGAGCTGGATATTCCAAGCTACTGCTATCCTTGGGGAGAAGCAGTTGAACGTTGCGGCTTTTTAGAAAGATTTTTTGGAGACTGCCCTCAGAGTTACAAGACATGCTACAGGTTCCCGGATGGGGACGCACCACCGTGGGAAGACGATGAAGGCCGTCGCTATCTGTGGGCCTGCCGCTACCCGGATCCGCTGCGACCGCTTAACAATGAAGGATGCGATGCTGACGCGCCGGGAAACTGTGATTGGCCACCACCCGGGTCGCCCGGCGGATATTATTGGGACCGGCCTTTCCATATCAGACTGGATCCCTTTTGCGAAACCTTGGTAGATGACCTCCGGTAGGAAGCAAAATATTGTTGCGACGACCATTTCTACTCGTCGCATGGCTCTAAACCCCGGAAGAAGGCGTTGGTGTATTGAGAATGTAGTGTACGATAAAAATTTACCATCAGTAAAGACTTCTGACGCACGCGTTCGTAAGTATCAACGATTTCCCAGAGCAGGGGTTCTGGAAGAAAATGGTATTTCACATACGCATTAAAGTCGTTCTCTGCCGAAGTCAATGAATACTCTGTCAGGAATCCATCCTCGGCCAATTGGAGGTTTAACTCACCACTCGCTCGGCCTTCTTGGATGGCGGCAATCGCATCATTGCCGTAAGTGAAGTCCTTTGGATTTTCTGAAGCCCATCGTGAAATGTCCCAAGGATGCCAGGAGATAAGAACAGACGAGAATTCAGCATGGAATACCCTCTCCATCCGACATAACAAGTTGGTTCTAGCTATATACACTCGTTGGGCAGACGGGTCAACTGTCCCGCCGGCCGGCGTGTTGTGAATCTCGATACTTTCAAATAAGTAAACCGCTTCAAGATTTGAAGTTAGTACCAAATCAGGATATTTAGCTAATCCTCTGATGACCGCAGCAACAGTTTGGTTTATATCGGTCTGCCAACAAAGAGGAGTAACATTCATTGCATATGGAAACTTGTCTGGTTCAATCCTCCAGATAATCCTAACACCACTCTCGGTGGTAACAGAACCTCCTTCGGCACATTCCTGAGATTCAATGTTGCCTAAAGAAGGGGTATTATTATTATTATTATTTTGGGCGGTGTAGTCGCATGAAGTTGATGGCAGCACTGGTACGGCATAACTTGCCGCCAGAGCTAAGGCTACTAAGGTTCTCCGGCTGCTTTTCCACAGTGAATCTACTACTTGTGAAAGACTCATGTTCAAAAAAGTTAGTAGCAAGCGTCGTTTATAAGATTTTCTGCAGGAAAAAAAATTGGAGTGGCAAGTTTTAGTGTTTTTGGGGTTTAAACTGCACCTTTTAGAGTAGGGAAGATGTCCACACCCCCATCTATTAAATGTTTAAATCTAAAATTTAACTATTGTAAGTCAACAAAAATTGGGGCTTAACGACCATTCAATAACTTTTCCCGAAATAGAACCAAGCCTGGGCCTTTTTCTGGCAGTTGAAGCAGGCCCCGGACACCGGCGGCTGCCGGAAGGGAGAATTCAGCGACTTTGCCCCCGTCCTGCCCTTAAAACTTTCCTCGCAACGCGTTTCGCCGCACCAGGGGGCAAAGACAACTTTTTTGTCCAAAACGGCTTTTTCCGCTTCTTTAATATTTTTAACCTTGATGATGCTCTCCTTCAACAATAATTCAGCCCGGCGGAAGAGATTCTTTTGTATTTCCTCCAGCGCCTGCGGGACTTCTTTCTCTATTTTGGCCAGGGGAACGGCCGTTTTCTCCCCGGTATCTCTTCTGGCAACCATCGCTTGTTTCTTCTGAAAATCCTTTGGCCCGAACTCAATCCTCAGTGGGACGCCTTTCACTTCCCATTCATTGTATTTCCAGCCGGCCGAGTGCTCTTCCCGGTCATCGAGATGAACCGAAAGGCCCTGCCCTTCCAGTTTCTTCCGGATATTTTCCGCTTCCTGCAAAACTTTTTTTCGGGAATCTTCGAATAGGATCGGCACGATGACCACCTGTAACGGGGCAACTTTGGGAGGGATGATCAGTCCCCGGTCATCCCCGTGCATCAAAACCATGATGCCGATGGTTCGGGTAGTGATCCCCCAGCTGTTCTGCCAGGCAAAATTTTCTTTTCCTTTTTCGTCTAAGAATTTGATGTCAAAAGCTTTGGCGAAGTTCTGGCCGAGATGATGGGAGGTAGCTCCCTGGATGGCCTTACCCATCGGCAGGAAGATTTCCACTGACAGGGTGTAATCCGCTCCGGCAAATTTCTCTGCCTCGGATTTTTTCCCTTTTAAGACCGGGATGGCATAAAGCTCTTCAAAGACCTTCTCGTAAAGGTCGAGGATCTGGCGGGCTTCTTCTTCGGCTTCTTTTTGGCTGGCAAAGGCGGTATGCCCTTCCTGCCAGAGGAATTCCCGGCTTCTAAGGAAGGGCATGGGATTCTTGAATTCCCACCGGACAATGTTGCACCACTGGTTCAGCTTTAAAGGCAGGTCTTTATGAGATCTAATCCATTTAGAATAAGCTTGGTACATGGCTGTCTCGGAGGTCGGCCGGATAGCCAGCCTTTCCGGCATTTCCGTGTCGCCGTGGGCCGTCACCCAGGCTACTTCCGGAGCGAAACCGGCGACGTGCTCCGCTTCCTTCTTCAGGTAACTTTCCGGGATGAACAAAGGGAAGTAAGCGTTTTTCACCCCTAATTTTTTGATTTCTTTGTCGAAAAAAGAGGTTACTTTCTCCCAGATGGCGTAGGAGTTCGGCCTTAAGATGTAGCAGCCGGAGATGTCTGAATATTCAATCAGCTCGGCTTTCTGGATGACCTGGGTGTACCACTCGGAGAAATCTTCTGCTTTTTTTACCGTAATCCCTTTGATATCTTTGTGGTCGGGCATGGTATTATCAGGCCGGTCTGTTTTTTTCTGTTTTAATCTTTCTTCCTTCTCTTTGAGAAATGATTTATCTTTATAAAAGTTTGTGTGACCCATTTTAAGCTGGCAAAGTATCATCTGCTTCGTATCGTAAAACGGTGAAAGTGCAGTGAAAGCGAAACCATTTTAAATCCGCCGTCTTTGGGAGTTTTATGTTCTGCAAAACCTGCGGCCAACTGCTCGTTCTCAGGAAGACCGAATACGGCAAATGGCTGTCCTGCCCACATAGCCATCCCCAGCCGGAACTGAACCAGGCATCAACCGAGCTGAGGCTGAAGAACATTGATGAAATGAAAAAAGTCGAAGTGGTTTCTGATGATAACCCTTTGGCGGTCTACGACCATCAATGCCGGAAATGCGGCCATGGGAAAGCCCAGCTAATTGAGATGCTGGCCAATTATTCTGATGAGGACAATATTTACTGGTATAAGTGCGGGAAATGCCGCTACGTCGAGCGGCTGGAAGGGAAGGTCGGCTAAGGGAGAAGAATCAGGAAGAAGAGAGAAGGGAAGAAAAAGAGAGGAGAAGAGGAAGGAGGAAAAGAAGGAAAAAAAATTTGAGGGTTTTGAGGGTTGATAAGGGCAGACTGCCCTTATAGAAGAATGGCTCCGCCGGTAACAAAAGGACTGTGCCTTTTGAAACCGTCGGTGCTCAATGGCCCCGCCGGAATTTGAATCCGGGACCTTTATCGGGATTCCTCCTCACGATGACTGACTTATACTGATATCAGTTCCGCATCCAAAAGGATCGTGCGCTCTACCAGACTAAGCCACGGGGCCTTAACCAGTTGAAATAATACTCCATTTTTAAAAGTTGTTGTGGGAAATTTCGCATGGTTTAAAATCCCGCTTTTTAGTGCAAAATTTCTCACAACAACTTTTTTATACCCTGGCTTGTTTCTCAGATGAAAAAGAAGATATAGCTGGAAAAAGAGAAGATGGCAAATAACAAAGATTTTCTCCCGGAACAAAAATTTCATTCTCTCTCCGAGAAAGAAACCCTGGAGCAGCTGGATGCCTCAGGGAACGGGCTGACCTCCCACCAGGCCGAGCTGAGGCTGCATCATTACGGGTTGAATGAATTGAAAGCCAGGAAAGGGCTCAATTCTCTGAAGATTTTCCTGCAGCAGTTCTCCAGCCCCCTGATTTGGATTTTGCTGGTGGCCGTCGCCATCTCCTTAGCTTTCCAGGAAGATATTGATGCCGTGGTCATCAGCGTCATCATCGTCATCAATGCCTTTCTGGGCTTCATCCAGGAATACAAGGCCGGGAAGGCGATCGAAGCCCTGCAGAAACTGGCCGCTTTAAAAGCTAAAGTCTTAAGGAACGGCCGGGTGGTGAAGATTGACAGCTGTTATCTTGTGCCGGGAGATGTCCTGATCCTGGAAACCGGCGATAAAGTGGCGGCTGACGCCCGCCTGCTGGAAATCCACAGCCTGCATACCGAAGAAGGCCCCCTGACCGGTGAATCCCAGCCGGTGACTAAATTTTTGGAGAAACTGCCGGCGGAAACGGCTTTGGCTGACCGGAAAAATATGGTTTATGCCTCGACGATCGTTTCCCGGGGAGCAGGCCGGGCGGTCGTTGTCAGCACCGGAATGAATTCTGAAGTAGGCAAGATTGCTTCCCTGATTGAGGAAGCGGAAGATGAGCCGACTCCGCTGCAGAAGAAAGTCTGGCAGCTGGGCAAATATCTGACCACCGCGGCGATTATTGTCGCTTTAGTCATTTTTGCCGTCGGGACTTTTTCCGGGCAGCCGGCTTCCGTGATGTTCCTGACCGCAATCGCCTTAGCTGTGGCGGCCATCCCGGAAGGGCTGCCGGCCGTCATTACCATCTCATTAGGAATGAGCGTCCAGAAGATGGCCCGGAGGAATGCCCTGGTCAGGAGGCTGCCGGCAGTCGAGGCTTTAGGCTCGGTCGATGTGATCTGCACTGACAAGACCGGCACGCTGACTCATAATCAGATGACGGTGACCAGGATTTATGCCAACAACCGGACTTACGAACTGACCGGTTCGGGTTACCGGCCGGAAGGGGCGTTTCTCTTCAACAACCAGCTGGCCAATCCCCTGCCCCTGCACCAACTGCTGAGATGCGGGGCTTTATGCAACAGCGCCCGGTTCGGTGAGAAGAAAGTCAAGGAAGAAATTGTCCGGGAAGTCATCGGCGACCCGACGGAAGCCGCTCTCCTCGTTTCGGCGGAGAAGGCTGGGCTGAGCCAGGGAATGCTGCACCACCACTTCCCGAAAGAAGGTGAGATCCCTTTCTCCTCGGAAAGGAAAATGATGACTACCATTCATACTATTGAGAATACTGTTGACGCGCATGAGGGTAAAATGATGCCTGGCCGGATTTCTTTCACCAAGGGAGCGCCGGACATCATCATCAACCTTTGCAACCGCATCCTGATCGACGGGAAAGTCCATCATCTGGACCAGATGAAGAGGGAGGAAATCCTCCGGCAGAATGAGCATTTTGCCCGGCAGGCTTTAAGGGTTTTAGGATTGGCTTACAATGACCGGTGGGAAGAGAAGAAGGGAGCAGAAAAACATCAAGAGGCCGAAAGGCATCATCAGGCAGAGAGAGGGATGATTTTCCTTGGCCTGCAGGCGATGATTGATCCGCCTCGGATGGAAGTCAAGGAATCAATCAGGAAGTGTCGGGAAGCCGGAATCAGAGTAATTATGATTACCGGCGATCATATCAATACCGCCAAAGCGATCGCTGACCAGTTAGGCATTACCGGGAAAGCCATTACCGGGCAGGAAATGGAGAAGATTAGCCTGGAGAAGGAGATCGGGCAGCTGGGGATTTTCGCCCGGGTCAGTCCGGAGCATAAGCTGCAGATTGTCCGGGCTCTGAAAAAGAAGGGCCACATTGTGGCGGTAACCGGCGACGGGGTCAATGACGCTCCTGCCCTGAAGAAAGCGGACATCGGCGTGGCCATGGGCATCACCGGGACGGACGTGGCTAAGGAAGCGGCGGACATGATTCTAACTGACGACAATTTCACCTCCATCGTCAATGCCATCGAGGAAGGGAGAGGAATCTTTGACAACATCCGGAAATTTGTCAACTATCTCCTCTCCAGCAATTTGGGTGAGATTTCGACGATTCTCCTGGCGTCCCTCTTCCGCCTGCCCCTGCCTCTGACGGCTATTCAGATTCTTTGGATAAATTTAGTGACGGACGGGTTGCCGGCCACCGCTTTAAGCGTCGATCCGGCCTCTTCCGGGATTATGAAACGGAAGCCGCGGCCGTCGCAGGAAAGCATCCTACCCCGGGGTTTAAGGCGGGATATCATCCTTTTCGGGTTTTTGATCGGCCTAGGATGTCTGGCCTTGTTCTGGCTCTATCAGGGCGCCGGGCTGGCTAAAGCCCGGACGGTGACTTTCACGGCGCTGATTTTTTTTGAAATCGTGCGGCTGCAAGTGATCCGTGCTGGCTATAAATTGAAGGTGTTAAGCAACCGGTGGCTGCTTGGGGCGATTATCTTTTCCCTGCTGCTGCACCTGTCAATCATTTACACTCCCCTGAACCGGTGGTTCGGGACGACTCCCCTGGCCTTAATCGACTGGGGGTTCATCCTGCTGGGCGGCCTGGTGTTGTGGGGAGTTTATCAGGGGATTAGCTGGGCGGCGATGAGGGGAAAGAAAGGAGAAAGTAAATTTCTGCAGAAACTGATCTCCTGAACAAAAGTTTTTATAAATTTGAAAGCTTTTATCCCCCTTATGTGTTATCCCGAAAGTATTTTACCCCGTTCAATTACTTTCTCCATCTCATAGAAAAATAGCTTGGCTCGTTCTAAAGATGTCCTGGCAATGTTCTCTTTCATAGAAGTGGTAGTTTTATATTGAAAATGGCCTCTTTTTTCTCTTTCCAAGTCAAAGCTTTGAATTAAGTCAAATGCTTTTTGTTGCAGCGTTTGGCGTATTTTATTATCCTCAGCCCCCATAATTTCCAGTGCGTTTTTCATTGACTCTTCATATTCCTCTACATACTGTTTAGCTAGTTTTCCGGTCATCAGAAAATAGAATATTAAACTGTCCGAGGTGACTTTATGCACTATTTTGTCGCCTATCTTAATCCCTAATTGGGCCAAGGCAGCATTGCCGATGTAAAACATTGCATAGTAGCCAGAGACGCTTACCCATAGATAGCTTTCAAAGTCTTTTTCCAGCAATAATTTCTGCTTAGCATCTTCTTGGGTAGACAAAGTGAAGAGGACTTCTGCAACTTTAAGCGAGCTGGCAGCAGTTTTACGGTAAAAATCAACCAGGGAATAATCCCCTTTCTGTTTCATTATTAATTTTTCTTCTATGTATCGGGGAATATTTTTTTGTACTTCCTGCATTCTTTTTTCATCAATCATCGGTAATCACTAATCATCGCATAATATGCTTCCGTACCATACACAATAATATGGCTCTTAATCACTTCCTTTCCGACATTGAGCACTTCTTTAGATTCGGCCATCTCTTTGAAATCTGCCGCGGTGATGATCATTAAATGTATTTTTATTGGATTTATTGAAATAATGGATTGTATAATTCTTTCCATGCCGAAAATCATCTCTGAGGTTGGAATTATAACTAATAAGTCCAAATCGGAGCGTTGATGAGCGGTTCCCTTCGCATAGGAACCAAAAATAACCAAGGTATAATAAGGAATCGTTACTTTTTCTCTTATATTTTGCATTAGTATTTTAATTCCCATATTTTTCCCCAGAAAATGCTGTGTTCTCCACTGTTCTACCAAAATCAAATCGTTGGCTGCTTCCATTAGATTTAATTCACATAATTCTGTTTTGCCGTATTTCTGTTTAGTAATTATTTTTCGTGCGGTTAATCGCTGCACCGAGTTATGAATCAATTTATAATCCGTCTTTATCTGCCTGCTTATTTCCCGAATGGAAAACTTTTCTTGTGGCCTGGTTAGCAGAAATTCACACACCACCATGTCAGTCTTCGTTAGCGGGACATATGTTACCATTATCATCACTTGATGTTACATTAATCATCATCCTTATAAAAGCTTTTCGGCCTGAACCGAGAAAGTGGGGTTATTTCCCGTAATGAGAGAACCTGTTTTTAGCAGTATCAAAACTTAAATTTTATTGGATTTAACAGACAATTAAAGAGTTTTAACAAACAATTGCTCACCCAACATAATCCGCTTTCTTTTCCTTGATCTGCTTGGCTCGGGCTGAGCTGAAGTAATCTTTCAGTTCCTCGTAACTCTCCATCACTTCCTTATCCACCGACGGCCGGACGGCATCCATCGCTTTCAGGAAATGCTCCATCTTGACAAAGGGAATCTTGAAATCTTCCCTTAAAGCCACCATGGCCGCTTCCCGGCACAGGCCGTCAAGGTCCGAGCCGACATACCCTTCCGTTTTCTTGGCCAGTTTGTCGATGTCAACATCTTTGGCGATAGGAATCTTCTTCAGGTAAATCTCCATAATTTGTTTCCGGCTGGCTTCATCAGGAACAGGCGTCAGCAGAGTGCGGTCAAACCGTCCCTGCCTGAGCAGAGCCGGATCGACCATATCCGGCCGGTTGGTCGCGGCAATAACCACCACGTCATTCAGGCTTTCCAGGCCGTCCATCTCGGTCAGGACCTGGTTAACGACCCGTTCATAAACATGGCTTTCCGCTCCGGCACCTCTCCGCGGCACTAGGGAATCAATCTCGTCAAAGAAAAGGATAGTAGGAGCGGTCAGCCTGGCTTTCCGGAAAGTTTCGCGGACGGCTCTTTCGCTTTCCCCGACCCATTTGCTCAACAGGCTGGGGCCATTGACCAGGATGAAGTTGGCTTCACTTTCCTTAGCCACTGCCTTAGCCAGCATCGTTTTCCCGGTTCCCGGCGGACCGTATAAGAGGATTCCCCGCGGCGGCCGGATACCCATCCGCTTGAAGACTTCCGGCCTTTTCAAAGGCCATTCGACCGCCTCTTTCAGCTGGGCCTTGACATCTTCCAGGCCGCCGATGCTCTCCCAGCCGACGTCCGGCGTTTCAACTAAGACTTCCCGCATGGCTGAGGGGCGGACGACTTTAAGGGCTTCAATGAAATCTTTCTGGGTGATCATCAATTTTTCCAGAATCTCTTTAGGAATGGTTTCCCCTTCTTCCATTTTCTCCAGTTTAAGGTCTGGAAGGATTCTTCTCAGGACGATCATCGCCGCTTCCTTGGCCAGAGCATTCAGATCCGCTCCGACGAAGCCGTGAGTTACCCGGGCGATCTCTTTGAGGTTGACATCCTTGGCCAGGGGCATGTTTCTAGTGTGGATTTTCAGAATCTCATGCCGGCCCAGCTTGCCGGGGACGCCGATTTCCAGCTCCCGGTCGAACCTGCCCGGCCTCCTTAAGGCTGAATCCAGCAGATTGGGCATATTGGTGGCGGCAATGACGATAACTTTTCCCCTTGATTTCATCCCGTCCATCAGGCCAAGCAGCTGCCCAACGACCCTTTTCTCGACCTGGCCGAGAGTTTCTTCCCTCTTGGTGGCGATGGCATCAATCTCGTCAAAAAAGATGATTGAAGGAGCGTTATCTTCGGCTTCCTGGAATTTTTTCCTCAGGTTTTCTTCGCTTTCCCCGTACCATTTGCTCATCACTTCCGGGCCGTTGATGATGATGAAATGAGAACTGGTCTCGCTGGCCACTGCCTTAGCCAGCAAAGTCTTCCCTGTCCCGGGCGGGCCATGCAGTAAAACTCCTTTCGGCGCCTCAATGCCCAGCTTTTCGAAAATCTCCGGATGTTTCAGGGGCAGCTCGACCATCTCCCTAACTTTTTTGATCTCTTCTCCCAGGCCGCCGATATCTTCATAGTTGACGCCCAGGCTGATGGCTTCTTCTTCTTTTAATTCCACTGCCCGGGGATTGAACTCGACTTCCGTTTCTTGAGTGACGACGCAGATTTCATTTTTAGGCAGGGCTTCGGTGACGATGAAGACGATGTCGCCGAAACCGAAAGCAAACTGGCCTTCCAGGGCGGCGAGGACATTCTCCATGGGATTCGGGGAGCCGAGCCTTCTTCTTGAGCGGCCTAAAGAAACCAGATCGCCTTTGAGCAGGGCTTTTCCCAGCAGCCCCTGCTTGAAGAGCTGCGGGCTGGCTTTAATCATAATCCCTTTGCTGGCCGGAGCGAGAGCCACTTTTTTGGCGGGCTTGACTTCCACCTTGTTGACGACGACCAGTTCTCCGATGGAAGTCCGGGCATTCCTCCGAGTATTTCCGTCCATGCGGATGATGTTCAGGCCGATATCGCCGGGGTAGGCCCGGTCGACGATGGCGGCAGTTTTCCTCCCTCCCTTGATTTCAATGACATCTCCCGGGTTGACGCCGATTTCTTTCATGAAACTGGAATCTACCTTGACGATGCCCCGGTTGACGTCGTCCTGCACTGATTCCATCACTTTCAGCCTGGTTAGTTGTTTTTCCATTTGATTTCCTTTTGATGGGGCTCTTCTTCAATAACTCTAGCAATTAATTTCATGATAAAAGCCATTTATAAATCTTTTCCATAAAACGTTTTCAAATCAGCAAGACGACCATCACGAAATAAATTATTACTGAAGTGATATCAGAAACCATCGTCGCAATGGGGCCGCTGCCCAGGGCCGGGTCAAATTTAAATCTTTTAATCAAAAAAGTGATTGAAAGAGCGGAAAAGCTCGTGATTACCAGTGTAGTGAAAGAAGCTAAAGAGATAATCAAGGCCAGATGCGGCGCATGCCAAATAACAAAAATAAAAGAAAACATGAAAAGGGAGGTGATGAAAGCAATTAAAACTCCGATGGTCATCTGTTTTAAAAAGTATTTTTTCAGGTTGAGCTCTTTCCCCAGGACCGCCAGGTCGCGGACAAGCACGGTCTGAAATTGAGTCCCCAAGGCATCGCTGATATAGACCGTGGCCGGAACAAAGGAAGTGATGATCAGGTATTTTGCCAGGGTCTCTTCAAACAGTTCAATGTACAAGGCAATCAGGATTGTCCCGATGAAACCGATGATCAGCCAGGGGAGGCGGTCTTTCAGTGCCTTGAATAAAGGGATATCCATGCTATTTTTAAAATCCAAATGGGAGTGATGTATCCCGGCAAAATGGAAGATATCTGTTTTCAATGACTTGTTGATTGTCGAGAGGATTTCTTTGGTCGGGACGGCGCCGATCAGCTTTTTTGCTCTGGTGACCGGCACCTGCTTAAGATTGTGCGTTAGTGCCAGATGCACGATCTTCTCGATCTCCATTCCCAGAGAAATATTGGGAATGTCTTCTTTCCTAAATTTTTTAATCGGTGTATTTTTGGGATTGTTGAAAAGTTCCTGGATGCCGAACATTCCGGTCAGGTTTCCCTTCTCATCAATGGTGTAGATGTAATCAACACTGTCATACTGATGGCTGGTCTTTTCCAGCATCAAAAGGGCATCTTTTACCGTCGCGTTCTCTCTGATGATAGGAATTTTGGTGATTAGATGTTTTTCAACCGAATCGTGCCTAAGCTCTTTTTGCTTTTTCTCCAATCGAACAGCCTCCGTGTTAACCCTAATGATTATCCCAGGGATTATAAAGGTTGCTAAGGTTGTTAAGTGTCCGGAAAAACTTGTCAACAGCTCTCGCTCTTGAGCACATTTTATTCCCCTCGCCACACCGCCAATTACAGATTGGTGGAATAAAATGCTTCAAATCTTGCTCTTCTGGGCTTTCTCAGAAACAATGGCGCTGAATCCTGAAGGGTCTTCAATGATAATCTTCAGTTTCTCCTTGCCAAAAATGACTTTATTTAATTTCTTAACCAGATTCTTGGCCTTCTTCCTGACGGTCTCGTCTTCCTCAGCCTCAGCCTCTGACTGGATGACTTTTTTGACTTTCTCCAGCAGGCCTTCGACGTTGGTCACGTAGCCGTCGGAGACCGGGCCCGGCTCGATGGTGATGATATAGGGGATCTTAACGGTCGCCTCCCCTGACTTGATGATTTTCACATTGAGGTCTTCCTCGGAGCTGACCTCTAAAGTGTACCGGCAGGGCTCTTTCCTCTCGGCCGGCTCGACATCGGATTTATGATAGCCGCAGTCTTCACAGGCGACGGAGAGAACAAAGACTTTGCCAAAGAGGGGAATATCTATCTGTTCTTCTCTCAAGGTGGCCTTGTCCTTGCCGCACATCCCGCATTTCTGGCCTTTCAGTTCTGGCATGCAGTCTGAGTAAGTTTACTGGTTTAAAAAGATTTTGTTTCTGGTGATGCAGAAGGAGTCGTTGCCGGCGCCAGGAGGCGAGTTTAGCTAGCCTCTGTTTTGAGAAGAATTTAAATACACGCTTAGTTATTATTTAATAAAAGAGGTTAAGAAATGGACATAAACCAAAAGATAGCCAAGATTCCTTTTTGGATACTATTTGGTATTATATTTTTTATTGTTTCATGGGATTTTCTTTTTACGTACTTTACACTTAAAAACAACCCAAACATTGGAGAGGGCAATCCAGTCAGCCTATTTATTATCAACAATATTGGATTAAACTATTTTTTATTTTGGCTGCCTATTGGCTTAATAATACTTTATGGCGTGGTAAGGCTTGGCGCCTGGATCCTAGCAAATGTTGATAAAAGAAAAGACCTTAATGGTAAAAATCACACCGCCATTATAATCATTTTATTAGCCCTTCCAAATGTTTTTCGCCAGATAATCAAGGTTTTTTTTGATGTGTGGATAATCAGGGGATGGAATTTTAAATATTCATTTGTATTTGGATTCACTTTAATGATAATTTATGTTATTTTAACTGAATATATGGCTCCTAAAAAGGTAAAATAAAAAATGAAAAAAATATTTTTAATATTAATTTTAATTTGTTTATCTATTTTTGTTCTTGCTGAAGAAAAAGCAGCGGGAATAGTGCCAAAGCTGACTGCAGCAGAAACAATAGATGCTCCCACTATTGTTAATTCAGAAGTTTATCCTTTCTGGGGTGTTCCCTGTACCAACTATACCTATTACGCTATCTATAAAGATGAAAAAGGACGTGAACCAAAGTATATGAGGATATGGCTTAATGGGGTATGGCATGATATGAAATTGTTAAAAGGCGATCCTAAAAGTGGAGCTACTTATACTTATAACTTTATCCCTAATTCAGGAAATAGCAATTTTTATTATTTTGAGGCAAGTAATGGTGTTGGGACAGTTAGAGATGGCATTATTGACAGCCCAGACAACGGGCCTGTTTTATTTTCAGAAAAATTAGATAACAATGAAATTATCCTATTGGATAAACACGGAAAGGAAATATGGAGTTATGACACAGGAATAGATTGGGTGGAAGGAGTAGCTATCTCTAAAGATGGGAATTACATTGCTGCGGTAACCAATTTTTATGTTTATTTATTTTCTAAAGGGAGTAATGACCTTTTATGGAAATTTTGTCAGCATTGTGAAATCCCTTCTTCTTTAATTTCTGGAAACATGGCCGGAGTGGCCGTTTCTGCAGATGGAAGTTATATCGCTGCAGATATGCAAGGCACTCTTTATTTTTTTAACAAAGACAGCAATAAGCCATTATGGACGGCAAATATTGAATCCGGTTCAATTGGGCTTGACATGTCTGACGATGCTGGTGTAATTGCTGCTGGAACTGGTAATGCCGATAATGGGAAAGGACAAAAAATATTCTTATTCGATAAAGAAGGCAATACTTTAGCAGAATATAAACCCTCTCATTTGGAATATGACCAAACAGGAGACTTTTATCAGCCTGATGTTACTCCTGATGGAAAATATGTTTCTATCTCAACAGGCTGTCCTGATAGAAGAGCTTACTTATTCTCTGGAAGTGGAGAATTATTATTCAGAAGCGAGATGCTAACCGAAGACAGCCCGGTTCATAAATCAGCAATTTCTGATGATGGAAGTTTAATTGCTTATTCTGCAGATCATCAGCAGGGAAAGGAGATTCTTTTTCTGTATGATAACAAAGGAAAGAAACTCTGGAGCTTTTCTTCCGCTGAAGATGGGACGGCAAGAGCGGTTTCAATTTCCAGCGACGGAAATTTTGTTTCTATTGGAACATCTGCCGGTCACATTTACCTCTTCTCAAAAAATAGCAACAAGCCTATCTGGAAATTTACTGAATCTGGAAGATTTGCCCCTTTTGGAGACCTAAAACTTAGTTCCGATGGCAGTTTATTAGCTGCAGGAGGGACAACAAAGAAAGTTTATCTCTTCTCAAAAGATAGCAATAACCCATTATGGGAACATTCGGTAAATACCTGGATTACCAAGCTTGATTTTAATGGTGAATATATCGTTGCAGGCACAGGGCCAAGGGAGTATTTATTTGAAGGAGAAAGCGTCAGTCCTGACAAGATTCAGTGTAAGGAGATAATTCAGCCAGAACCTATAGAAAATTATCTCAGTATGATGGGAGGAGATGTTGAAGGCGGGAGTATAGAAACAGAAGGAGAGTGTATAGGGGATTGCATAGAGAGAGGAGATAAAGATGAGGAAGACAAGGAAAGCATCTGTGTGAGATTTGACAATGATGAAGAAGCATGCATAGCTCATTCTGATAAATGTGTCTGGTTCTCAGAAGACAAAATATGTGAAAAAAGAGTAGAGACTAAGAAAGAATCTTCTTGCGGCAATGATTTATGCGAGTTTCTTCAGGAAAGTCAGGAAAATTGCCCTGAAGACTGTGCACCTTTAGAAAATGTTGAAAGTTCTGAAGAAGCAAATTATGAAGAAGCAAAAAAAGAGAAGGAAGGAGTCTTTAGAATAATTATTGATTTTTTCAGGCGGATGTTTGGAAAATGAAAATATTCGGAAAAACGCTTAAAGAATACATCTGGCCGATAAGGTATTATATCTTAGGCGCTGTTTTAGTTGTTATATCCCAATATTATGTTGCGTTTCCACTCAGCAGCAATTATCCTTATTTATTAAATCTGACCCAAGCATTATGGGCTTTAATGGTTGCTTTGTCAGTAATCAAGCTCACCTTATATTACCATTTTAATTTTAAGAATGTCTTATTTTTAGGAGTTTTGTATTCATTTATTATTCATGGACTAAAAGCTTTTGTATTTCGGGTATTTTTGTTTCCTTATTCCGACCCCACTATTGAACAATACCTTTTGCATCTCTTAGACAGGTTTCTTTATGGAAGCTTCCTAGTGATGGTCATTGTTGTAATTCTTGGCCTTATATTTATTAAGCTAAAGAATAATCCGGAAGTGAGGAGAACGTCCAAGTGGTTAAAATGAAAAAAACAATCTTAATTTTAGTATTAACTATTTTAAGTTTGTTTACGGCTAATGCCCGTATCCTTGATGTTCCGGCTCTCGGCACCGATGATGGCTGCTGGGGGAGTTCTATGCACATGATACTTAATTATTACACTCAAAATAACACCCCTTTTTACAAAGAAATTGCCTATCAGGGTGGCACCAGATTTGAGATCAGAAGGCAATTTATTGGGGGGCGGCTGGAGGATGGCACATTGAATGTGATTGAGCGGGATTTTGAGCCAAAAATTATTGAGCCCTGGGACATTGCCCCGGAAAACATGCCGCATCTCGCCGATGATTTAGGCTATACTTATCATCATGCTTATTTAAAAAGTTCTTGGCAATATACATATATGGACATCCGGGAACAAGAAGCAGGCAAGGAAAATATGGTCTATTTCTCAAACCAGGATGAAGCATTCAATTTCTTAAAAAAGATTGTTGACGATCATATGCCGGCAATTGTTGGAGCGGTAAAACATTTTGTGGTTTTTACCGGTTATGATAATCAGAAGGTTTACATCAACAATCCTAACGGAACAATTGTAATAAAAGAAATTTACAATATTAACCAATATTTGAGCCGTGATTCGTGGGGCGGTTCTGATTATTTCATGCAGTGGTTTGTCAAAACCCATGAAGAGAAAACTACTGACGATATCATGTGGATGCTTAAAGAAGCGGCCGCCAGGGCTTACCAGAATATAAACTATTATGCTGATTTAACCGCCAATGGGACTATCACTGATGATTACACCGATCCAATATCTGGCAACAATGTTAATCATCCTTCTGCTTTAGGAGCAGTAGCGGGATATAGAGTCCATATCGCTGAATTCCTCGCTGCCCATAACTATCATGATATTGCCTTAAAATATAATGAGTCTGCGGCAAAATTTATAGATGCTTCAGGTCTGCCTCAGGCTCAGAGAGTTGCGGTATTAAAGCAGGCAGCGGAGATTGAAAAACAAGCATATGAGTTGTTTGTAAAATCATTGCCAAAGCCCATCGTTAATTTAAACGAACCAACTGAAATCAAGGCAACTTCAATGAAGATATCATGGACACCTTATCCTGGCAATGACTTTGAAAATTATGAGGTTTATGTTTCATGGCTTCCGGGTGTTCTGGGAAAAAAGGTTAAGATAATAATCGATAAATCTAACAACTCGTTAATACTTGAAGATCTTTATCGGAGCCGGACATATTCTATCACCCTCAAGGTTAATAAAAATAAAAGTTATGGATATTCAAACCAGGTTACGGCGCAAACATCAAAAGACGTTTATATCATCAGCTTGAATCAGAAAGACAACAGTTTTAGAGTTGACTGGAGCGATACCCTTGACAAATCATTTATTAGGTATGAAATGTATGTGTCAACAGAGCCGGGTTTTGAGATTAGCGAAAACACCAGGGGAACCACGATTTCAGATGCCCAGGTAACCGAAGCCCATTACACTGCTGACAGTATAGGGATGTATTATTTCAAGATTAGGACATACTATCAGGCTGGCTTTTTTGATTCTGAAGAAAAATCAGCCATGGTCAGCCAAATAACGGAGATTATGCAAGATATACCGGATATTTCGGAGAATGTATGCGGCAATAATGCCTGCAATTCATATTTTGGTGAAAACTATGAAAACTGTCCGCAGGACTGTGCTCCAAGACCTGATTGCGGTGATCAGGCTTGTGATTCGATGGAAGCCGGGGTTAAATGTCCTGATGGTATTTGTGATGAGTTTGAAAAAGCTAACCGGGTTTGCCCAGAGGATTGTGGTTGGGAAGCAGCCGCAAAAGGAGAAGATAGACTAAAAGGAGGGCTTAAAAAAGCAGTTTGTGGAGATAAAATCTGTGACTCGGGTGAAAACCATGACAATTGTCCAGAAGACTGTGTGCCAGAAGGTTATTGCGGCGACGGCATATGCGATGAAATGGAAAATTCTGAAAGCTGCCCGAATGACTGCAAAAAGGGGGTATTCAAGAGACTAATTGATTTCTTGGTTAATATTTTCAGGAAAAAGCCGGCAAATCATTTTATTGAAGACAAACCTAACGCAGTCTGTGAAAATACCATCTGCGAACCAGGTTTAGGTGAAAATAAAGCTAACTGTCCTAAAGACTGCCCAAAGCTGGAAGGGGAGATACCTGAAGCGATATGCGGAAACAAAAATTGCGAATCACCTTTTTGGGAAAACCATGAAAACTGTCCGCAAGATTGTGTTCCGGAAGCATATTGTGGTAATTTGATATGTGATGAAATGGAAATACATTCTTCATGTCCTCAGGATTGTGGTAAAGAAGTTAAAACAGTCCGTATTTGCGGCGATGGTAGATGTGATTTTCCAGAAACATCTGAAGGCTACCCACAAGATTGCGAAAAAGGAGTATTCAAGAGAATAATCAATTTTTTCAGCAAGCAATTTGGAAAATGAAAAAAATAATCATCATATTACTGTTATTCGCCTTAATAGCCGGCTGCGCTAAACAAGAAGTGGAAAAGGCAGGAATACAGCTTCCAGCGGATGCACTATCAGAAGGGAAAACACAACCGGAAGAAGTGCCAGAAATTCCCCCGGAAGAAATGTCCGAAGAGAAAACTGAAGAATTAAAAGAAGAAAATATTCAGAAAGAAATTCCCAAAATTACCACTATAACCAACCCATTAAATGTTCCCAGAGTAAATACTGCGGCGCATTTTGTTATTAACGAAGAGGGTTTTGTCGAAGAAGAAGATTCACCGGCTTTGTGTTATTTAGGGGCTTTTGCCATGCTTGCTTTATATGATGATTCAAGTTTGGACCTGGCTGACGTCATTGCTTATTCTGGGATAGGCGTTGCGGCATCTTATGACAGCCGGGCGGGTTTGTTAAATAAGTACAAAGAAAAATCAATTATTTTAGCGGCTCAGAACCTTGGCTATGATTTTGTTTTGGGTGTTAAGTCCGGCGGAAAAGCAAATTCACATCTTGCCAGTTTCACACCCTCAGCATCAAAAGTCAAATATTTCAAAGATGAGGAAGAAGCTTTTAATCATTTAAAGCAAATAATTGATTCTGGAAAGCCGGCTGAAGTTCATTTAGATATTTATTATGTCATTGATGATTTTAGGAAAATTTCAGAGATGTGGGTTAATAGTTGGGATAAAGGTCATTATAGCCATTTTATGGCCGTAACTGGTTATGATGATAATTATGTTTATATTAATGATCCAACAGACCCGGATTTAGGCATTAAAAACATGAAAACTCCGGTTAAAAATTTCTTGGAAGCGTGGAAAAATGGAGATAAAGTAACCGGAGCCCAGCTGGGGCCTTACTGGATGTTATATATCAATAAAAAAAGCAATAAAAAATCTGTAAATGATATTATTTCCTGGGATAAAGAAATTTCTTCGGATTCTGCTTCCCAAATTAGAAAAGCTAGTAGGGGTGATTCCGGAGAATTAGGTGTTGGCAGAAAAGAATTTAGCCAGTTCTTAGAGAGAAATAGTTACAAGGAAGCAGCAAAACTATACCAAGAATCAGTAGAGATTTATCTTCAGGATCCTGAGGAAAATAAATATTTCCAGCAAATTGCTGATAAGGAAGAACAGGCAAGAGGATTGTTGAAATGAAAAAAATAATTTTAATATTGGTATTACTTGTTTTTATTATAGGTTGTACTCAAAAAATTACTGAAAAAGCACTAGAAGAACCAACCGAAGAAATAGTAACCGAGAAAATAGAAGAACCCCAACCTGAAGAAATTTCTCCTGAAAAACTCATAGAGATGGAAAAACCACAAGAAGAAACCAAAGAAATTCTCCCTAAACAATGGACGACAGAAACAGCCGACGATGACGGCTGGGTGGGAATTGATTCTTCCCTTGCCGTTGATTCTGATGGTAATCCCTATATTAGTCATTTCGATGCAAAAAATAAAGACCTTAAATATGCCTATAAAAAAGAAGGCGTGTGGCTAAAAGAAGTGATAGATTCAAAAGGACATCTTGGCGAAGAGAGCGGCATTGGAGTTGACAGCAAAGGTAATGTTCACATAAGTTATAACGATGCTACAAATGATGCACTTAAATATGCTAAAAAGAGTGGAGGTTCTTGGAGTATTGAAACAGTTGATAAAAAGAGCGGGGCCCACGTAGTCACAACTTCATTAACGCTTGATGTTAAAGGAAATCCGCACATTGCTTACAATATGGAATCGCCTAATGGAGGTTTTGTGAAATATGCTTCATTTGATGGAAGCTCCTGGGAGCTCGAAGAAGCAGCTAGTGGCGGCAGCGATGTCTATCTTGCTTTAGACTCTAACGATAATCCGCATATTGCCTTTTTAGAAGGTAATCTAAAAAATAAGAAAATATATTACACCAGAAAAATATCTGGAACGTGGAAAACAGACATCGTAGATTCGTCTACAACCGCCGGAGGAGACTGTGGAATATGCATTGATTCAAATAATAATGTCCATGTAACTTATCGTGATTATGGTAAAGAAGCTATAAAATACGCTAAATGGGATGGAACCTCCTGGAATATTCAGACCGTGGCTGTTGATATAGGAAAAGAAGAGGGACTGAGGATGGCTGTTGATTCCAAGGATAATCCTCACATCGTTTATGCGGATAATAAAAAAGAGAAGCTGATACATGCTTTTTTTGATGGAGCATCATGGACCAAAGAAATAATAAGCAAGATGGGAATTCCCTCTATTTTTATCGATTCTAGGGATAATATACACTTATCTCACGGATCTGTTTCTGATGAAGAAATTATTGATCCGGAAACCGGTGAGGAGATAGAGATACTAAAATATTCAGTAAAAAAATGACATGATATTTAACGAAATCATCCTCGAGCAGGGAAAACTTAATAAATGAAGGGTGAGAAATACTCCTTGTGCGCCGGTAGTATAATGGCCAGTATCTCGGCCTTCCATTTTTCAGATGAAAGCCGATGATCCGGGTTCGAATCCCTTTTGGGCGGACTTCCCGGCCGGCGCATTTTTAATATGTTTTATAAGTGACGTAGTAAGTGACATAAAAATTTTACTATAGCGGGTGCTCTACAGACCACAATTCAACTGCGGGTTTCGCTGCAGCTCAACCACGCCCAGCGTTCTGGCGCACCCGCTAGTAAAATTCTTCCAATAACTTTATATAGAACATGCATCTCCTCATAAGTAATAAACAAGAAAATGAAACGCTACTATATCTTTGGAAAAGATGGAAATTATAGCTTGGGTCTTTTAGACTTAGATTGTTTACCTTTTCCACAGGAGAGGCATGCTGAGGTTATCCGTAAATATGACGATTCTTGTAGATTATCAGATTCTTTGTTACATATAGGGAATGGCACTCAGCCAGTAATTGATGAAATTGCTGGGTCAATCACCGAAGCTAATAAGACTAAAAACTTAGACCTTGGTGCTTTGATACAGAGAGTTGAAGCACTTAATGCAGAATAATTCTCATTCTTTCATTAAATGAATATGCTTTGGATGTATTCTCTTTGTTACCCTAATCTCGTTTGTTCTCAAAATATCAATAATATGTTTATTCATATCACTTGGACGAGTTAGTGGCCAAAACATAGCATAGCTTTTCTTAAAAGCATCAAAACTAGAAAATACTTCTTCAATTTCTTTTGGTAATATTCCTGAAAGAGCTTGATTGTCAATTAAAAGAGTCACTGATGTTGAATTTTGCTCAAACGCTCTTAATTCTTGAAATAATGACCTAATCGTATCAAAATCATTTCTAAATGCACTAAAAGAGATTTTTCTGAAAGCGTCTTCTGTACAAAAAATTTCACCACGTTCTCTTTTTAATCTTGCATACTCAGCAAAATTCCCTCTTGATTGAAAGACTATACCGAGCTGTTCAATAGCTCTTTCAGTATATGAGATAAGAATGTCTATGGATTCCGGAACTTTATAATGAACATAAACTTTTAATGGAGAGACAAATAAGTATTTTCTTTCAAAAACAGTTGGACTTTGCCAACTACATCCAAAATGAGCATATTTTCTTAATAATTCATTGAGTTGTGCTCCTTTTTTAAATATTTCTAATCTTTTATTTGGATCTAAACCATCTTTGAGAATTTGTTTAGCAATGATACTAGAAGTAGTATGGGAAAATTGAAAATTTCTTATATTATCATGCCAAAAATTATACATCTCATTTTCTTTCTCTTCTTCCTCTTCTAATTCAATCAATTCATGCCCTTCTAATTTAACAATTTCATCAACCAATTCTTTAGCTTTATCAAATAATTCTGAAGAATCTAAAGCACGAAGAGCTTGTTTTGCATCTTTTAGAACTACTCCACATTCATGTAATAATTGATGAGCCATTCCTTCGTTTTCATCATGTAAACGAGTAATTTCGTCAGCAACATAACTCATTACCTTCTTTAATTCACTTCGTGCCTTTCTTATTTGATTTTTCTCTAAATAGTTATGTGCTAGTCTAGCAAGAACTAATATTTTCTTGACATCTCTCACAACTTTATTCAGCTTCCTTTTATCCATCAACTCTATAAATATATAACCAGTTAATAAATATTTGCTTGACTTAGAAAAAGATAGTCCCCACTGAAGTAAACCTTGAAAACTCTTAACCCCCAAACTACTTTCTTAGATGAGACAGTGCCAACTCTCTATGTACGGTAATGAATGAACTCTGCGCTCCTCGCCTGCGGTTGCGGTGCTCGGGTGGGGGACGGGGCTCGCAGATTTGATAAACGAATGAGTGGCTCGCTCCCTAGACCCCCACCAAACATAATGACATTATGTTTAATTTGAAAGTCCTCTAGAATGTCTCCTTGCAGTCGTTAAACTTTGGTGTTGTTACCTCTATCATAATATGAAACCTGATTCTTATGGTGGGGGCGTACTTGATTCATCAAAAGAACTAACTCTTTCAAGAAACTGTTTTATCTCACTCACCTTTCGTGGATTTAACGAAATATGTTCATCAGAACCTCTTCCAGTTCTCTTTGTCAAAATAATAATCCATTCCACATTTGTCAAGTCTTTCAAAACTTTCTCAACTGCTTTTCTTCCAGGATGTGTATTTCGATAATGCTCTGGAATCCCCTTCGTTACAAAGTCAAGAGGTGTGTGTTTTCCTCCCCATATATTTGCTCGGACTAATTTCTGAAGAATAAGCCGTTTCAGGACATCTGCCTCTTCCATAACCAATCTCAAAAGCTACTCATTAATAACTATTTCTTTCACTTAGTGTACATTGATGTATAATTACGAAAGATTTAAATAGTTGACCTGTTTTAATGGTAATATGACTGAAGAATCAATATTTTTGGACTATGTGGGAGATAACCCACGAATGCGAATTTTGCAATATTTAATAGAGGGAAGAGATTTTGATTATACTCTCACTAATCTGCTCCATGCAGGAGTAAGTTGGGGGACTTTAAATATGTTGGTTCCAAAATTAGCGGAGCTAGGAATTCTCATTAAAACCAGAAAAATAGGGAGAGCTACCCTCTATAAAATTAATCAGAATAACTTTGCTGTAAAGCAGTTAATCATGATATATGACAAATTGATTTTAGAAAAACTTGATACACTAGAAAATCCTACAAAGAAAAAAATAGCAATTCCAGCATAATCATTTATTTATACTTACTGGGACTAGCATTAAGAGGAACAGGCATAATCTGAAAATTAGGACTTTAATTTCTTACTCCTCTTTCTCCCACTTCTTCCCTTCCCTCTTCAGCCACTCCTTGAACTCAAAGAGGATTTTCCGGGAATCCGGCTTCCCCGCCTTATCCCTGACCGCGTCAGAAAGTATCCGGAACTGGTCCGTCGCCCGGATAACAAATTCCGCTTCCAATAATTTTGGGTTCTTCTTTTCCTCGGCCAGCTTAACAATCGCTTCTTTGATGCCGGCCCTCAGCTCGATATTGTTCCAGACCGCATCCCAGTCTCCGGCAAATTCCTTGATGCGGCCGGCCATCCTTTTAAGAATTTCTGAATTACCGTTTTTCAGCTCATCCGTCACTTCCAGCTGATCCGTCAGGGGGTTGTAAACCATCAAATCGACGAAAGCCCCTTCTCTCAGAGGATCTTCCTCCCATTCCTTGCGTACCTCGGTAATCCGAAGAACCCGCTTGAACCTCTTCAGCCCGGAAATGACCGGGTTGGTGGTGACGATAATATCAATCGCCTTGAAACTCGTCCGGGGGACACCGATGTCATTAACCACCCTGTCAAAGACCCCGTAAGGTGAATCGGCATGAATCGTGCCGGCCACGACGTTAGCGGCCGCGCCGATCCGCATCGCTTCAAACAAGGCAATGACTTCCTTCGACCTGGCTTCGCCGACAATCAGGGCGGAATCGCCCAGGCGCAGAGTGCTCCGGATGCCGGTTGCCGGATCGACTTCCGCTCCCGGGGCAGACAAGGCTGACGCTACTTTTAAAGATTCAATGTTGTAGCCCAGGGCTCGCAGGGATTCCTGGGGGATTTCAAAAGTGTCTTCAATGGTGACAATCCTGGTCTTTCTCATGATTTCTACCAGGAAAGAACCGAGAAGCGAGGTTTTCCCGCTTGACCTGGTCCCGGCAATCAGGATGGTAGCGGCGTTATCAATCAAAAAACTGAGCAGGCCGGCCGCTAAAGGGTTGATGTACCTTATTTTTTCCTGCAGATAGAGAGGAAAGGTCCAGGGGTAGTCACGATGGCGGCGGAAAGAGAAGCCCAGGCCGGACGGGCTCAGCGGAGCAGTGATGGCGGCCACCCGCGAAGTGAATCCCTTTACCTTCAGCTCAGTGTCCAGGATGGGATTGGCCTCATCAAGGGGGCGGCCGGAAATCAGCCTTAATTTTGTCGCCCAGCTTTCCACCTCCAGCCGGGTGGGGTAAATATTGGTGTAGCAGTCGCCGTGCTCCTGATGGACAATGAAGATGGGCAGTTCGCCGTTGGGCGAATTGATGTTGACATCCTGCACCTTAGGGTCGGACAAAAGAAGCTCAATCAGCCCGAAGCCGACGGTATACCTGAGCAAAGCCTGGGCCAGCTGCCCGACTTCCTCGTCGGAAAGCTCAATCTTTTTGTGCTCCAGCAGGTCGTTGAGCAGGTCCTTCCCAATGTTGAAGAAAACTTCCCGCATCCGCTCCGGGTCGACGAATTCTTCCCTCATCGGCTTGTGCTCGGCCATGATCCGCTTGGCATCATCGAGCAATTCGTAAATCTCTTCCCGGAAACGGAACTCCGGCGGAATCAAATGATACATTGTCTTAATATTGTCATCAAAACCAAAGATGTTTACTTCACAGGAATCATTTCCCGCCTCAAAATTGTAGCTTTCAATGATGTTGCCTTCCGGCAGCTCGGTCACCAGCTTGGTGTACATGAAATCCGGCCGGGTCGTCGGGTGGAAAAGGTTGCCGTAAATTTCCCTCTGCCCCAGCTCATATTCTTTGGTGTGGGGCATCAGCTGCTGGATCAGTTTCAGCTGCTCAATCAAGTGAATCACTTCCTTGATGACGCTGAGCAGCACTTGCTGGGAAGCGGCATGCCTCCGTTCGATTAAATTGTCCAGTTTGAGCTTCTCCCTCTTCTCCAGCCGTTTCAGCTCGATGTAAGCGGCTAAGGGGTCTTCCTTCAGCCGTCGGGAAATCAATCTCTGAAATACCGCGTAGCTGCCGCGGAGGTATCTTTCATGCTGCGGGTTGAGAACCAGACCGGCATAAGCATAGCGTTTCTCCTTGTTGAGGCTGCGGTAGAGGGAAGCCAGCTCCGTCAGCAGGGAAGTCTGGGAATAATCGTATTCGTATTCCCTCAACTGGGTCAGGATAATGGTCGTTACTCCGGTCACCTGCATCAGGGCATCGATGACTTTGCTCATACAGGTTTCGCTGTATTCGAGGCTGGGAGGGAAGGGGCATCTTTCTACCGATATTTTCAGGATTTTGTTCTCTCCCTCATGATAAGTTTCAAATTCAAAGCAGGGCTTGCCGGTTGCCATCGTTCCTATTTTTTTATCTTATTTCCTTAGGGAAAAAATGTGGACTGCAGGATAAGGGGGCTTCCCCCTTATCAACCCCAGAGCTTCACAATCAATTTTGCTATGAAATAAATGTGGACGGCAGGACTTTCGTTTTCCCCCGAAGGGCCGGGGGGTTGATAAGGGCAGACTGCACTTATATTCGAACCTGCGTAGGCACTAAGCCAATAGGTGTCTTTTAGTCACCGCCGATAAAGGCTCATTACACCCCTGGACTAACCTAAGCCCATCCCGTCTGGTCTCCCGAAGGAATTGACCACTCCGGCACGTCCACATTAAATGGGCTTATTTCACTCTTGATTTTTATATCTTTCTGTTGGGAGAGCAATACGGCAACAAACTAAAGTGTTCTAAGGGTTTAAACCCCCGCCTGCTCAAAAATGCTTTGGCATTTTTGGCACAAGAAGGCAACGCCTTATGTGCAGAAAGACGCAACGTCTTTCTTGCACCACTTCACGTGGCTTTAGGGCGAGAAGGAGGTCATGCTTTGATGCTCTGCTTTTTTATCAACAACTCACAAAACCAAAAACGACAACCAAAACATATATATATCTTAAAAGTTTGGCGGTTGATATGGTGATAGAAGCTGCCGGAGTGCCGGCTGATGTCATGCAGCCGTTGATCGAGGCAGTCGGGCCCCTCTTCGTTAAATTGGGTGTCATCGCCGGGGGAATTTTCGGCATTTACCTGATTCTCCTGATGGTCAGGGTCTATTACGAATGGAAGAAAGTCAAAATCCTTAAAGATATCCGCTTCGACCTTGATCAGGTTAATCTCCATAACCACCTGCCCTGTTCCTTGAACCAAAAGGGATTTTTCCGGAAAACCGGCAGCCTCTTCTGCTCCCTCTTCCGCTGCCGGCGGAAAACGGCCGGAAAGAAAAGTCATCAGAAAAATGAAAGCCAGGATTAAGATTAATCGGGAAGTCTTTGAAAAATTTCATCCTCAGCTGAAGCTCGCTTTCATTCTGGCCGAGAATATTGACAACTTTTCCAAGCTGAAAGAGGCCCGGCACCTGCTGGAAGAAGCCGAGCAGTATGTTCACCTGACTTTCCACAAGGAAACAATCAAGAATCACTATCTGATTTCGCCCTGGGCGGTGGCGCAGGCGGAGTTTGGCGAGGAAGCCAGGCATTACCAGACTTCAGTCGAGAAGTTGCTGGAGAAAGTTTTGGCGCGGAAAAAGATCAAAGCCAGCGATACCTTAACCAACCTGGTCAGCTACCTTTCGCTCAAACATCTTCTGCCGGCGGCGGTTGATGATTTGGATAAGGTTCAGGGAGATTTGGTCTTTTCTTTAGCCTCGGGCCGGGAAAAGAAAGGGTTTTTAGGGAAGATTACAGCTGGAGATTTATATTACCATGACGGCCGGAACATTTTAGGGACGAAACTGGATTACTGGAAGAGCAGGAGAACCGCTTTAAGCCGGAAGACGAAGAATGCCCTGATACATATTGAAGCCCTGCCTCCCGTCACGCCGGGGCAGTTGAAGGAGATTATCATTAGCACGGAAGCTTTGGTGCGCAGTTTCTGCGGCGGGCAGACCAGGGTGATGGTTTTAAGTAAAAGAAAGAGGGAGGGAAAAGTTTAATCCCTGTTGGGGGCAATTCACCATTTCCTCATCACAGAATCCTACCATCGTAAATCCATTGTAAAATGAACTTCGCAGGGTTCTCCCATGACTTTTATCTCCCTGAGATACTCTAGATATCCTATTGATGTTGCAACGAATTTGATTACCTCGTTTCTAGGAACCTGCACCTGCACGGGGCTTCGTCCAATAGGCTCGTAATTACCTCCAGCGTCAACTCTATAAATGTTTGCGCCGGGCGGTTCTGTCGTAAGATGGCATTCTATAAGCTCCCCTAAAAATCTTCCTTCCCTTATTAATTTCTCAACCGTCAGCGGCGTTGTTTCCGGCACGTTGCCTTCATTTTTAATCACCGCCCCGGCCGGCTTCGGATGTCTTGAAAACTTTTTTTTCTTTGATATGACCGGAGAGTCGCGAACCTTCTCGGTCAGCGGCGTTGTTTCCGGCATATCGCCTTCATTTTTAATCGTCGCTCCGGCCGGCTCCGAAAGGGGAGGGAAACGGGCAATATTTTCTTCGGCTTTCTTCTTTTCCACGGAACTAACTTCTTCTGCCGGGACCGGAGCCTTAGCAGCATCTCCTTTGAAATAATACCCGGCCAAACTACCTAATCCCAAAGCGGTGCCGGCGGAAAAAAGTGCCGCTACCGCTTTACCCTTCCATTGCTTAAAGAAAGGTATTTCTACGATGTTCATTCCGGTCGTAAAAGGCTCGGCAACATCACGAGCCTTGCCTTTTTTTCCATAACGTAAGCCCAATTCATAAGCTCGCACGACGATACTTTTACCATCAGCCGGCTTTGCTGCCGGCGTTTCTTTCGCATATCCGGCAGCCGCCACCTTGGGCTCTTTTACGTAAGCTGAATGATGTACAATTACGGACTTTGCCGCCGGCGCTGCTGCATTGAGCTTTGCTGTTGGCGTTTCTTCCTTTTTTCTCCTTTCCTGAGCCAGATAAAATGCCAATACATGCCCCATTTCCCCGACACTCTGAAACCGTCTTTTAGGATCTTTCTCCAGCGAGTGCATGACTATCTCCTCAATGCCTTTCGGGACAGAAAGATGGGGATATTTTTCTGAAATCCTCCGTGGCGGTTTTGTCGCCTGCATGATGCAGACTTTTTCCGGCGTGTCGGCTTCAAAGGGAAGACGGCCGGTGACCATTTCATACATGATAATCCCCAGCGAATAAATATCGCTGCGGCGGTCTATTTTTTCTCTTTTAACCTGCTCCGGAGACATGTATTCCGGTGTTCCCATGACCAGTCCAACTCTGGTAAGTTCCATATTTGCCCGCTTGGTGGCATCTTCGGAAAACCGGGAAATGCCAAAGTCTAACAATTTCACCAGGTCGTCATATTCTTCAAATTTTACCCTGGCTTCTTTTCCGTCAGCGTAGACGGTGGAAAAATTTTTAAAGTCATCAAAACGATCAAAATATTCCTCCAAAGTTCTGTCTTTCACCCTGCGGAGCAGCATGATGTTGCCCGGCTTCAGATCCCGGTGCACGATGCCCCTCCGGTGAACCGAAGAAAGTGCAGAGCAAATCTGCGAGGAAATAGACAGGGCCCGGCTGAGGGGAAGACTCCTCCCTTCCGCCTGGTGCTTTTGCAAAACTGTATCCAGCCCCTCGCCGTCTAAATACTCCGTCACTAAGTAAATTCTTCCGGTGGCATTGTCAATGTCAGCACCGATATACTTTGCAATATTCGGGTGGCTCACTTTCTGCATCACCTTCATTTCACGGACAAAGCGCTGCCTGAACTCTTCGTCACTGGAAAGGCTTTCTAAGAGCACTTTAACCGCCACTTGGCCGTGAAGCGGATGCTCTGCTGCATAAACTTTCCCCATGCCGCCTTCCCCTAACTTTCTCAGAATTTGGTAATTCCCAAAAGAAGTGCCCACCAGAGTATCTTCTCTCCGGGCTTTTTCCCAGTCAGCGCTGGAAGCGGTGCGGAAATGGTTCGAAGCGTCAGAGGGATCCTTTTGGGCCATGTTTAGTGCTAAAAACTTCGTTTATTTATATATTTTATCACTATTTAGTGAAATTAGAAGAGAATACCTTAAGAAAAATTTTATTCAACAAAAAGGAGTTTAATATCCAAACCACCGCTACTTATTTAAATAATTGAGCAATACTTTGCCTGATGAACTTCCCATCGGAAATAATCAAACTGTTAGCCAAAGAAACCAAGCTAAAAAAAGAAGAGATCGAGAGCCTATTAGCCGTTCCGCCGGATCAAAAATTAGGCGATTATGCTTTCCCTTGTTTTAAGCTGGGAGGAAATCCAAAGGAGGAAGCTGACAGATTAAAGAAGAAGATTAAGCTGCCTTCCTTCATCGCCAAAATAGAAACGGCCGGTCCTTACCTTAATTTCTTCCTCAGCCCGGCGGTCGTTGCCGAAGAAACGCTGGCAAGAATAGGCAAAGAAGGGAAAAATTACGGCCAAGGGAAGGAAAAGAAAAATATCGTCGTTGAATTCTGCGGCCCAAACACCAACAAACCTTTACATCTCGGCCATCTGAGGAATATGGCTTTGGGCGATGCCGCCTGCCGGCTCCTTCAGTTCCAGGGCAATGAAGTCCATCCGGTCAATATCATCAATGACCGGGGGATTCATATATGCAAGTCGATGCTTGCCTACCGGAAATGGGGCGGAAACCGGAAACCGGACCAGAAAGGCGATCATTTCGTCGGTGACTGGTATGTGCGTTTCGCCGGGGAAGTGGAGAAGGATGAAGAGCTTAACCATCAAGCGCAGGAGATGTTGCAGAAATGGGAGCAGGGAGACAAGGAAACGAGGGAGCTGTGGAAAAAAATGAGCCGATGGGTTTTGGATGGGTTCAGCCAGACTTATCAAAGATTCGGCATCAGTTTCGAGAAAGAATATTTTGAATCCCGGTATTACGAGGGAGGGAAGAACCTGGTGATGGAAGGGCTGAAGAAGGGGGTTTTTGCAAAGGACCAGACTGGCGCGGTCATCGCTCCGCTGGAGCCGTTCGGGCTGACCAACAAGGTTCTTCTCCGGGGCGATGCAACTTCCCTTTATATCACCCAGGATATGTACCTGGCTGAGTTACGTTATAATGATTTCAAATTTGACCAGTTGATTTACGTCGTCGCTTCCGAGCAGAACCTGCATTTCCGGCAGTTATTCAAAATCCTGGAGCTGCTGAAGAAACCTTACGCCCGGAATTTATTTCACCTAAGTTATGGTCTGGTGCATCTTCCTTCCGGACGGATGAAGTCCAGGGAGGGAACGGTGATTGATGCTGATGACCTTATCGACGAGATGGCTGCCTTGGCCGGGAAGGAAGTCGGAGAGAGATACAAAAATCTGTCCCAGAAAGAAGCCCGGCAGCGTTCTGAATCGATTGCTTTGGCAGCGATAAAGTTTTTCATGCTGCGGACAGATGCCCAGAGGGATATCACTTTCCATCCCGAGGAGTCCCTGAGCTTTGAGGGGGAGACCGGACCCTACCTGCAGTACACCCATGCCCGTTCTTGTTCTATTTTGAGAAAAGCCGGGAAAGTTAAAGGGAAAGTTAATTTTGCTTTATTGAAAGAGAAAGAAGAGCAGGCAGTTTTAAGTTTGTTGATGAAATTCCCTGAGAAAGTTAGGGAGGCAACTGAGCATTATAAGCCTCATCTGATCTGCCGCTATTTGCTTGATTTAGCCCAGGCCTTTAATGAATTTTATCATGCCCACCAGGTTATTTCCGAAGATCAGGAGTTAATGAAAGCCCGGCTGCGGCTGGTCGATTCTGTCCGGCAGGTTTTAGATAACGGGCTGGGGTTATTGGGGATTGAGGCGCTGAAGGAGATGTAATCATTCTTGTTCGTTAGTCATGCGAACTTGAGGAAATTATTTAAATCCTTAAAATATTCGATAAGGTAATGCCTAAAAGAAAACATACTGCCTGGGAAATATCTTTTTATATCGCTCTTTCATTTATCTTAGTTTGGCTGGTCTTAAAAATGACCGGGGCAATCAATACCCTACATTTTATAGAATATGGTTTTCCCATACTTTCAGCAACTTACGCTTTCTTTGCTTTGTACAGGGATCTCCTCGATCGCATCAATCGAATTGGATACGGCCTGACTAAGACAATCATGAAAGTTGAACCGGTTGGAAAAGAAGTTGAGTTTCTTAAACTAAAAAATTGAAACTAATTGCAAATTTACGAAAATATCGTACGCTCGCTATAAAACAAAATTATAAGTTTCATTTAATCATTCCAAACTTCTTCAGCAGATAAGCGCTGAACCCAATCTCAAAGAGGGAAGTCAGGTAGCCGATAATCAGCAGGGAAACCCGGACAAAAAAGCTCGTTCCTGAAGCAAAATACAGCCCGATGAGGCTGAAAAGAATGATGGTCAGCAGGTGGTAAAGCGGCAGGACATAAGCGAGGGGCTCCTGCCTTTGGCGGTAAAAAACAACTATCGCCAGGAGGTTGAAACAGAAATAGAATAGGAGGGCCAGGGAAACAGCGCTTAAGTACATCCGTCCGGCCGACTCGAAAAAGACTAAAGAGTTGTCAATGATGCCGAAGAGTCCGGCCAGCCCGGCCAGGAAAAGGTAAACAAGCAGGAACCCTTTTTTTTCAGCCATTGATTTAATGTTTCTTGGCGGCTTTATATTCTTTACCGTCTTTTTTGCTTAGAAAAATAAATTAGTGATAATTCTTGTCTTGGGTTTTTGATTAATAATGCTCCCGGCCGAAAAGGTCAATCAGGTAGCCGGTCAGCTGGCATTTCTCTTCCATTAACCAGTTGCTCCGGCAGATTTGATATTCCAGGTCTTTGTTTTTATGCTTCAGTCTGGTCCGGAATTTTTTAAGCCGCTCCTGACTGCCCAGGCTGAGCACCCGCTTTTCCAGGTAAGCCCCTAGGGCGGCTAATTTTTCGGCATCATAAGGCTGGGTTTCCCGGAGAATAAAGTAGGGGCGGCTCCATGAGGACTTCTCCGACTTTCCCTCCAGGGAAGCGATTTCTTTCAGGGCTTTGGGCACGGCCTGGTTGGCGGATAATTCTTCGATCTTCTCGGCGATTAGGCCAGCCTCTTCCGCCTGGTCCCTGATTTGGTCAGCATAGTAATGCGGCTGTTTGTCATAAGCCTGTTTGCTGCCGAGGACGACTCCTGCCCCGATTGCCATATACCGCCTTTCTTCATCAAGCCGGCCTAGTTTCTGGATTACTTCAGTGATGGATTTATATTCCCAAACCTCCTTGAATCGGCTCATCGGGAGTTTCAAATAAGGGTTAGTTTATATTCTTTATTATTCTCAAGTAGATATTATACTAATTATAAAAATTATGCCTATTATAAAACTAAAAGGGAAGAGTTTAGTGTTGGCGGGGGAATCCAAAATAAGAGAAAACTTTAAAACAGAGCTTAATTTATTGGTTTAAATGGGCCCGTAGTATAGCCTGGATAGTTTCCTTCCGAGCTGCGGCTGGAAGGATATCAAACGGCCGGCTTCGGTTTCCAAAGGGGACACCGGCAGACTCCGGTTCGAATCCGGACGGGCTCATATTTTGTTCTATTAAAATTTCTTTAGGGATTATGTTAATGTTTCTTCTAAACTTCGATAAACCGGATTTGCTCTCAACTCTTCTCTTTCATCTTTTAATTCTTTAACTCTCTGGGCGTCCTCTTTCTTACTTTTGTAAGAGACGTAAAATAGAGCCACTCCCCCCGCAATCATCGCCGCAGGTACAATGCCAAGAAGCGCGGTGGGATAAACCCATTCAGTGAGAGCTTCATGATTCAGTTGACTGGCCTCATAAGCTTTGTTGGCAACTTCTATCACTTTGTGTCCATAATATAATCCTCCGGTAATGCCGGCCAGCCCTAATGCTTTGAAACCTAGAGAACCTATCCCCGTGGTAGAAAAATAACTTAATTCATCTTCAACCGCTTTTAATTTAAAAGTTTTTAATTTAAAAATAATTTTTTCATATTCTTCCTTTTTTACCATGATTTTATTGAGAAAGACAATTTAACTTATAAAGATTTTGATGATAGGGTGGCTATCTTACTCCACTAAAACAAATTTTTCAGCAAGATATTTAAAGTGCATTCTCTTTTGCAATATAAAATGAAAGCAGTGGCACAAACAATGGATGTAGGACATTATATTGAAAAAATTAGTAAAGTGGAAGCTATGCTGGAAGAAATAAAGCAAGGTCTTTTTCACTTCGATAAAGATTTTCAAGAAAGTGTCAAAAGAGGAGAAAGAGATATAGAAGAAGGCAGAGTTACTGTTTGTAAAACTGAAGAAGACTTAGACAACTTCTTTGCGAGTGTTTAAAATGTATGTTGCGGTCTTCTCTGACGAATTTAAAAGACAGTTGATGAAGATTAAAAAGAAAGATAGAATCCTCTACGAACGTTTAGAGAAGAAAATCAAAGATATTCTCATAGAGCCAACTCATCTAAAGCATTTACGAAATGTCTTGAAAGGACAGCAAAGGGTTCAGCTGGGCTCGTTTGTCTTGAAATTTTCACAAGAAGAAGAGAAAATTTATTTTATTGGAAATTGTCGGGGTTTAATACCTCGGACTTTAGTCCGACAATTTTCAATTCACGGAAATCAAAGATTTCCGGAACAAAAAATTGCTTTGCAATTTTTACGTTCCGAAAATCGCACGATTAAATACCCCGCACTTTAGTGCGGGGATTAGTGCGATTTTCGTTATTACTATTGAACATCATGACCGAGCGTATTAAACTCATTTCACCAGCACTCCAACCTTCCCCGGCGCAGCGCTTTTAGCTTTAGGATAATCAAAACAGAATAATTTATATATCATTTTCGCTTTTCCGGTAAAAAGGTGAAATACCATGAATGACAAAATCTTAATCAACCAGAGCGTCGCCATCCTCTGCGACGGCAACAATATCGAAAGGAGTATCCACGCG
>CAYWPJ010000002.1:0-7132 GCA_964460195.1 uncultured Methanosarcinales archaeon | reverse complement strand
ACGAGCGGAGCAACTCCACCAGCACGATGGTCAATTTTGACAAGTTGATCCCTAAATTGCTAAGCAACCGCGGGCTGAACCGCCTGATCTATTTTCGGGAAGGGCAAGCCATCTCTTCCAAGCTGGCCGAGCGGCTGCACAACTATTATTACGGCTCGGTCGTTCCCTGCCATAAGTCGGCGGATATCCCTTTGTCAATCAAAGCCACCCAGCTGGCATCTAAAGTGGATACCATCATCATCATGTCCGGGGATTCCGATTACGTCGACCTGGTCAGGCACCTGAAGTCAGAAGGAGTCAGGGTGGAGATCGCCGCCATCAAGGAAACGACTTCAAGGGTATTAATTGAGGAAGCGGATTATTTCCATGCCATCACCAAGGAAGACTGGTTCTCCTATACGACGCCGGGAAGGATGATGAGGAAAAGAGAACCCTCTGTTAAGCAATCTCCTGTTAAGTAGAGTTCTTAAGTTATACTCCGCCGCCGCGGGTATAGTAAAACGGGGAAACTCTACCCAACATTCTCACAAAATTTATATAACTAGGATTATTCTCTGGTTAAATGGTCCTGGAAAAGCTGGGTGACTCACTAAAAAGCACTTTAAGCAAGCTCACCGGCGCCTATTTCGTTGATGAAAAGCTGATCAATGAACTGGTCAAAGGCATCCAGCGGGCTCTTCTCCAGTCAGACACCAACGTGCAGCTGGTTTTCAACCTGACCGACCAGATCAAAGAAAGGGCTAAAGAAAAGGCTCCGCCGGGCATCAGCAAAAGGGAGCAATTGATCAAAATTGTCTACGAGGAACTGGCCAATTTCCTCGGGAAAGAAACCCGGGAAATTAAGATTACGAAGAAGCCGACGCAGCTCATGCTGGTCGGCCTCTTCGGCTCGGGAAAAACCAGCCAGACCGGGAAATTGGCTCGGTTCTACAAGAAGCGGGGCTACAAGGTGGCGGTGCTCCAGACTGACACCTGGCGGCCGGCGGCTTACGAGCAGCTGGAGCAGCTGGCCCGGCAGGTCGGCGTCGACTTCCTGGGCATCAAAAAAGAGAAGGATCCCGTGATTATCTACCAGTCTTTTGAGAAGAAGCTCAAAGATTATGATCTGGTGATCATTGATACTGCCGGGAGGGACGCCCTCTCTGAGGAGCTGATCAATGAACTGAACCAGCTCAATGCGGCGGTGCGGGCCGATGAGAGATTGTTAGTTATGTCCGCTGACATCGGGCAGGCGGCTCAGACCCAGGCTCAGGCTTTCCACGATTCCTGCCAGGTGACGGGAGTGATTGTCACCAAGCTGGAAGGGACGGCCAAGGGTGGAGGAGCCTTGTCCGCCTGTGCGGTGACCAAGGCGCCAATCATCTTCATCGGCGTCGGGGAAAAAATTGATGATTTGGAGATGTTCCATCCGCAAAGGTTCGTCGGCCGGCTGATTGGCTTGGGCGACTTGGAGTCGCTGTTGGAGAAGGCTAAAGAAGTTATTTCTGAGGAAGACGCTAAAGATATGCAGGAGAAATTCCTGAAAGGAGATTTCAATTTAGTTGATCTTTACGAGCAGATGAAAGCTTTAAAGAAGATGGGCTCGATGAGGAAGCTGGTGGAAATGATACCCGGTATGGGCTCTTTGAAGCTGCCTAAGGAAATGCTGGACGTGCAGGAGGGGAAGCTGGAGAAATGGCGATACGCTATGGATTCGATGACTAAGGAAGAGCTGGAAAATCCCGAGATTATGTCGACGGAGAGAATTGACCGGGTCGCAGCCGGTTCGGGGCTGAAGATCGGGGAAGTCAGGGAACTGCTGAAACAGTACCGGCAGAGCAAGAAGCTGATGAAGATGTTCAAAGGCGAGCAGGACATCAATGTACTGATGAAGAAGATGAAAGGCAAACTGCCCAAAGGGATGGGGATGTAGTGCAGCCAATGAAGAAGATGAAATGAGTAAAAAGGGCGCGGAATATTTTAACATAATAAAATGAAAAAGGTGAAATAAAATGGTTAAAATAATTGATAAAATGAAGCTGAACACCAATGCCTTGAGGGATTTTTTGGCGGAACTGGAGATAGTTAAAGCTAAGATTAGCGAAGTTGAGATACCTTTGAAGAATATTCGTGACACCCAGTCTCTTAGTAATATAAACGTAGGTTTTTTTCACAACGAGGGCGATGTGGGAGTTATCGTCAGGGACCTTAAGGAGTTAAATAAAAATTTTAATTCATTAAGAAAAAGAACCAAGCCGGTAATGAAGACTTTAATCGATTCTTTAGTAAAACCTGGGAAATAACTTGCTTTTAATTATCTATTCCTTTTTATTTATCTACCACCCCGCTACCTACCTATCTCTCTATTTTTCAATCGGCACTTCCTTCCGAAACCCGCACTTTTTGCAGTACCAGACTTCAAACAGGCCATCGGCGTACTTGTGCTGGCCTTGATGTAATTTTTGCCGGCATTCGGGGCAGTCGGTAAGCATGCTGAAAGTAAAAAGGGTATAATTTAAATACTTTTGGAAATAATTTTAAACTGAAGCGCATTTACCTCTTTCTTATGGGCATATTTTTCAAAATATTCCATCTCTTTGAGAAGAATGAGCCGCATCACGAACTGCTGGAAGCCTATGCCAAAGCGCATGAACTCTCATTATTATTGCATCAAGCTCTTAAGCTTCTGAGAAAGGTGCAAAAAGAGATGGTTGAAAAGAGAGTCTCTGCCGGATCGTCTGGAACAGGCGGTATCGGCCTGCAAAAAACCTTATTCATAGAGGAAGAATTAATCCCGGAATTAAAAAAAATTTCCCAGGAGACAGAATCGCGTTTCTTAAAAGCCGGTGAAACCATTAAAAAGTCGCAGCCTTTAAGCCCCCTGGAGAAAGAGGAATTGCGTGAAATTATTAATTTCCTGGAAAAGATAAGGTCAAGACTGCCGGAGCTCGAGAAAGTCTTTGCAGCGAAGTCAGACAGGGATAAATTGCTGGCCGTCGAAACCGCTTTAAGAGAAACCGTCAAATTAGCCGAGGAATTTCACCGGATTAAAAGCTATGAAAAAAGTCTGGCCAGAAGAGTTTTGACGGGGGAGATAAGCCCTTTACTAAGGCGGATGTACCATCGTCCGGACGTCCGTAAATATACAGAAAAAGGGGCAGTAAAATATCTCTACACTTATACCCTAAGTAAGAGGGAGCTTCGTAAGCTGGAAGAAGAAGCCAGAAGAGTCAATGCCTGTCAGGACCCAAATTATGAAATTAAATGGCGGAGATGGTGGCGGGACATCCAAAAAACCGAATCAGATGAAGCGACGGGACTTGAGGACCCCCATATCAATGTTACTCTGAGACTTTTCGGCCAAAAAAAGAAGGATATTCACTTATTACTGGCGGCTTGAACTGTTCCAGAACTTTTTCCAATAATATACCAGTAAAGTAAGTGACACTCCAAATTAAACTTTAACTTCAAATCAAACTTTTCCGATATAACTCAGAATTCTTGTTTCACCGATAGGGTTAAAATATCTTCTCAATTTTTCAAAAATGTTATCATAACCATTATAACAGGAAGGATGCTCCGATCTGAGGGAGTCATTAGAGATGCTTTCCGGAACATAAACTAAGCCACGGATACGGGATGCCTCTGCTGGGGTAACTTTTGTTTCTCCCCGCGGTCCTGACCGGCCGGTGCCATGGGGCAGGGAAGAATGGAAGAAGCGAGGCTCTTCGGGGATGGTATAGATAAGTACCTTTGCGCCGAGATGCGCCGGGAGAAAATATAATCTGCCCGTCTCTACTTTGACCGCTCCTTTTCGATAGATGATTTTTCCCTCTTTTTCTTCAATGGAATTATGCACCCAATTGCCAATTAATTCCGCCGGAGAATCAACTAATCCCGCTAATTGACGACCTAAATCCAGCCGGTATCGGGCGGCTTGGTCCTGCCTTTCCTGGGCTTCGGTAATATTTTTAGGCTCGCTCTGTCCCCGGCCGTGGGTATGAATTAACAAGATTTTGTAAGGCTCCTCAGCCAGATCACAGGCCGCTTCTATCGGAGCACAAAGGTCAACAAAATGATTCCCCCTCCCTAAAGTTCCTTCTCTTTTAAGGTAGGCAAAGAATCTATCGGTTGCTTCCTTCACGTCAATGTCTTTGTCTTTGATTGTAAAGGCGGCGATGCCGCAGCCAATGTCTGGACCGTGAATCTCTGGTTTAAATTGGTGGCGGCCGGAGTCAAAGATCCAAACCGAGCTGGGGGGAATGGAATCTCTTTTGGCTTCTCCGCCCGGAAACCGAATTATTTCTTCTAATCCCGGCCAGGCAGGAGGATGATAATAACCAACTCCAAAATCAATGAGATCGACCATAAATTTGTTTTAGCCGGACGGTATTTATAAATCTTTCTGAAAGTCACTACTAGCCAAGAGTCCTATTCTTAATCAGGAAGACCTTGTCGCCGATTCTGACAAGCTTGTCCAGTTTGACCGAAACAACCTCACCCTTCCCCGCTTCCTCAATTTTCCCTCGGTCATGATGGATTTCTTCAATAATTTGTTCATGATATCCCGTCGTCGGGCCGACAAAACTTAACTTATCCCCTAACTTAAATCCTTCACATTCGACTTTAAACTCCGCTACCCCAAGTTTATGATAAAAATTACCCACCCTTCCCAGCTGCACTTTCTCCGTCGTCGCTTGGCTGCCGTAAAAATCCGCTTTCTGGTGGTGGGGATAATCAACATAAAATCCCCGGGAGAATCCTTTATTATAGACTTCCTTCAATTGTTCGGTTAATTCTTGAACTAAATCTTCGTTGAAAGTATTGTTTTTGATTGCTTCCAGTGCTTTTCTGTAAACGGAAACGACTTGATGCACATAATCGGCTCCCCGGTTCCTTCCTTCAATCTTAAAACTGTCGACTCCCAGCCCAATCAGTTTGGGCAGCAGGGGCAGGGCGCAGAGATCTTTGGCGCTGAGCACAAAATTATTTTCCATGAGCATCTCCCTGCCCTCTTCGTCGGTAATCCGATATTCCCTCCGGCAGGGCTGCAAACATTCTCCCCGGTTGGCCGATTTGCTGAAAAGTTCATGGGACAGGAAACATCTGCCGGATAAAGAGATGCACCTGGCTCCGTGGACGAAACATTCAATTTCTAAATTTGTCTTTTCTTTTATTTCTTTGACATCTTCCAAAGAGCATTCCCGGGCGAGAACAATTCTTTTTACGCCGGATTCCTGCCACCATTTTGCCGCTTGAGAGTTGCTCACTGAGGCCTGGGTACTGAGATGGACATTTATCCCTAATTCCCGGCAGTTTTTTATGACCGCCGGATCCCAGCAGACGACTGCACCAATCTTGGCCTCTTTCAACTGCTGTAAAATCAGGTTTAATTTCTCTAATTCCTTTTCAAAGATGATCACATTAACAGTGCAATATGCTTTAATATTATTTTGATGGCAGAAATCAACTACTTCTTTCAATTCTTCGACGGAGAAATTGGCGGCGGCCGCCCGCATGTTCCATCCCCTGACGCCAAAATAGACGGCGTCGGCTCCGGCTTGGACGGCGGCTCTGAGCATGCACCAGTCCCCGGCCGGGGCGAGAAGTTCCATCGGTTCATCCCTCCCGCAGGGATTTTTGGTTTCTTTGGCCTTCCCGGCACAATTCGATAATTTTGAGGATCTGCTCGAGGGTTTTCTGTCCCCCTTCCCCCACCGAACGAAGCCGCTTAGCGTTGGTCATGAAATAAATTGGATGATATATTTTGACATGGTCTGGGTCAAAGGGAATGAGGTCAAAGATGACGGGATTTTTTTTATTTGGCTGGTGAAAAATCTGCCTTTGATATCCTTCCTTGAAAAAATCGTCCGCCAGGTGGTGGTGAATCATTTCCTCGTCGGCTGACGTCTGCCGGACGGGAATGGAATAAAAGTCAGGCAGCTCCAGAGGCTTATCTGAGAAGCCGGCGGCAACGTCATATGCCATGCCTTCCACTGTCAGCCCGTCTTCCCTGGCGAGAAGATAGCCCTGCCGATATTTCCTGATGGGCAGACGGTTTTCCAGGATGAGCAAAGGGCTGAGCAGCCAGTGGTTAATTTCCCGGGGGTGGATGATTGTTCCGGTTCCCGGGACGATGTTGAGCTCAAATCCAATCGGTCTATCGGTCATCATGTATCCCATTTTGCTCACCACGCTATGTCCTGCTGCTCACAGCTCAATAATCATCCCGCCCTTCCCGACGTTGATTGACCTGGTTCGGCCAATCCGGTCCTCAATCCCCTGTGACTCGTGAATATGCCCGCAGAGATGGAGGTCGGGCTGCAGCTCTTCAATCGCTTTCCTCACTCCCCGGCTGCCGGGAAAGACTCCCAGGCCAAGGAGGCTGTCCGAAGGCTGGACGTGGGTGACCATCAGTTTCTTTCTGACTCCCTTCAGCGAATCATGGGCCCGTTTCAGAGTGCTGAAGAACTGCTCGTCATTGAGCTGGTGCAGGCCGATGTCGCCATAACCGCAGCCGAAGATGCCGACGTCGCCTTTCCTGAGGGCATAGCCATGAAGGTTCTTCACTTTGTAGACATCTGTCAGGAAGCCGATTTCCGCCATGCCTTCGTGGTTGCCAGGCAGGACAGCCACTTCCAAGCCCTTCTCCCGGAAGGGTTTGATCAGGCCTTCCCTGGGCTGATCGAAATTAATCATATCCCCGGCCAGAATAACCAAATCGACTTTCTCCCTGGCCCCTTTCTCGGCCATTTCTTTGATTAAGCTGGCATCGCCATGAATATCGGACAAGGCAAGGATTTTCATAAAATAGTCAGGAAGCTGGGAGTTTATAAACCTTTTGGTTTGTTATTTGGTGGTGGTGAATGATTTTAGAGCCGAGGATGAAATAATTAAACGTATCCGTGCTGTAAATGCTTTGCCATTTACGGAGTTCTGGCAAACATCGTCCAAAGAGTTCGGAAACCTGCTGTAAATACAGTTGTCACCGTAGTTTTTGGTTTAATAAATATTATAAATCCTGAAGCTTTGCTGAGATTATAACTTATGGTTGGACTTAAGTTTATTCGTAATAAATCCAGATGATTTAATATCCATTAATAGTTAGGTTATAATTCAGTAGTGAATAAAAATGGGCTCATCAATGCGGGTG
>CAYWPJ010000001.1:130589-139950 GCA_964460195.1 uncultured Methanosarcinales archaeon | reverse complement strand
GCTGAGGGACATCGCCGGCAAACTGAAAGAGAGCGGCTACGAAAGAGTGAGATACAATTCATAAGCCCTGAAAAAATAAGGTGCGGTTGAGTTAATCCAGTTGTGATGAAGAGGGAATGATGATCATTACCATTTCCGGAACACCCGGCTCGGGAAAAAGCACGATTGCTAAAATTCTGGTTCGCGAACTAAACGCCGAGAGGATTTATGTCGGCGGAATGAGGCGGAGACTGGCGGAAAAGAAGGGAATGACCCTGGAAGAGCTGAATGAGTACGCTAAAACTCATCCCGAGACAGATGTTGACGTCGACAAAGCAGCGTCAGCCGAGGCGAAGGAAAAGGAAGGGCAGGGCAAAACAGTCATCGCCGAAGGATATACCATGTTCTACTTTATCCCGGATTCAGTCAAGATTTTTGTCAAATGTGATTTTGAGGAAGGAGCGAGGAGAATCTGGAACGATTTACAGCATGAAGAGACAAAAGCGGCACGGAATGAGGGCAAGATTACTTCTCTAAGGCAGATGGAGAAAAGGATCCTGGAACGGCTGGAAGAAGACAGCGCCCGCTATCGGAAATATTACGGAGTTGACCACCTCGATGAGTCCCATTATGATTTTGTCATTGACACCACCGGCATCCCGGCCGGGAAGGCCGCCCAAAGGGTCCTTAGGTTCATCAGGGAGAAAGAGAGGGGTGAAGTCTAATGAAAAACAACAAATCCTCCCGCCCTCTTAAATTTTCAGCACCCTTAACTTTACCCCGGCTTCTTTCAACAGCTCCGTGCCGATGTCGTCAGGGTAATTAACTTTGGCAACAACCTCTCTAATGCCGGCATTGATGATCAGTTTGGCGCAGGTAGTGCACGGCGTAAAAGTAGTGTAAAGGACAGCTTTGTTTGTTGATACCCCATTATATGCCGCCTGAACGATGGCGTTTTCTTCCGAATGGCAGCAGATGCACGGTTCAGAATAAACGCCTGATTTTAATCTTCCCAGATGCCGGAGAGTGCACCGCTTACATCCACCGTCAACACAATGCCTTATTCCTTTCGGGCTGCCATTGTATCCCGTCGAGAGAATCATTTTGTCTCTGACAATGATTGCCCCTTTTTTGGCGGACATGCAGGTTGAGCGCCTTTTTACCTGCTCGGCAATCTTCATAAAATAAGCATCCCAGTCCGGCCGGGGAGTCTGCAGTTTAAACATCCAGTCCTGGACTAATCGATTTATTTTTTTCCCCAGACTTTCCACAGAAGAATCATTGATTAGGATTATTTTAGCCATTTTAGCCACTTTGCCCAGTTGTTGGGAATTCTCATGGTTAGTGTTCTCTAATTTTTCTTTCTCCCTGAGCTCTTTAAGCGTTTTTGGGTCGTTTTCACGATGGCGCCGGAGAATCCTTTTCAATCTGACTGATTCCGGAGCGGTCACATTAATCAAAACGAAGTCTTTCCTCTGCTGCAGCAGTTCAACTTCCGCGGGATTGCGGACGGAAGTAAAAACATAATTTTCGCCGTCTAAAAGCTTCGCCAAAGCAAGCTGCGCTAGAATATTTGCCCCATGCTTCGTTCTCAGCTCGTTTCCGATTTCAATAAGGTTGTCACGGGTGATTGCCTGTTTGCGGCGCTTTAATTCTTCCCGCAGCAGGTCAGAAAAAGAAAGGTGGAAAAAATTCATCTTCTGCAGTATTTCGGCTGCCGTGTCCTTTCCGGAAGCATAGTTGCCGGTTATGCCAATGATCATCCATAGTCCAAAAAGCAGCGCTTTTAAAAAGATTACGAAGCTGTAAAAACAGGATTGTAAAATTGATACCTCAAAATAACCTTAAATACATACAACTCCAAATACATACAACCTTAAACAAAGGCAAATCAATTATTCAGTTGGGATTTCGATGTCTTACACACCACCGCTCTGTGAGTGGTGGATTGAGGTGGTGTGTGAGGCGGAAAAAAGCGAGCCAACCCGAGCGACCGTAGGGGGCGAGCATGCCACCTGTCTTTGACGGGAGGTGGTTGGCAAGCTTTTGACACACAAACATCACTTAATAAGCAAAACTTATAAAGTAAACCGCAAAACCGGTTTCTATGCCCGAGAAGACGATGCCTGAGAAGGCTGTGCCTGAAACCGAAAAAGTCAAACTGAAAGATTTCATTGAACTCGATTACACCGGCCGGCTGGCTGACGGAACGGTCTTTGACACGACTAAGGAAAGCGTGGCTAAAGAAAACCATCTGTCAGCAGAAAACCGGCAGTTCCGGCCGGCCATCATCTGCATCGGCGAGCAGCAGCTCCTCCCTGGGCTGGATGCAGAATTAGACGGCAAAGAAGTGGGCAAAGAATACACTCTCCGCCTGCCTCCCGAGAGAGCTTTCGGCAAGAGGGACATCAAAAAGATGAAGATAATTCCTTTCAGCACTTTCCGGGAGCATGAATTGGAACCCCGACCGGGCCTGCAGATTGATGTCGATGGGGAAATCGGAGTCGTCGTCCGGGTGGCCGGCGGAAGGATCATCGTCAATTTTAATCATCCTTTAGCCGGAAAGGAAGTGGTTTATGAGTTTAAAATCAGCCGGAAGATCACCGACCCGCAGGAGCAGATTTCTTTTTTCCTCAATTCAACATTGAGAGTCCCAACTGAGCAGATAAAAGTGGAAATTGTTGAGGGGAAAGCAGTGGTAGAACTGCCGATGCTGCTGCCGCCCCAGCTGACCGCGCCTCTCGGAGATAAGCTGGCGGAACTGGTGAAGCTAAAGGAAGTGGAGTTTAAGGTCAAAGAAAGGTCAAAGAAAGGGCAAAATAAGGTTTCACAAATAATTTAAATGACATTGATCCCTAAGTAGCAGTTAGTATTAAATGGTTAACAAAATAGGGGTCAAGGGGGGTTAACAAAATGACTGTTGAACAAAAAATAGATCGATACAGGAAAGAAATCTCTGACCAAGCGGGTGTAGATAATAAAGCGGAAAGGCTGGCTGAAATTGATACCCTACTTGAACCACATCAAGGGAAGATGCTGGTAAGATTAGAATTTAATGAACATTCTAGCCGAGAACACATTGTTTTTGGAGTGACCGATGAAGGTGATGTATTTAGTGGAAATCTATTATACAGTGCTGGAACAAGGGTAGTTACCGGCGTATTTAGAGGGATAGGATACCAGCACGGTGACATAAATCTTGTTAGTGGGGATCTACATGAATGGGATGCATTATATTTGTATAATGGCCCAAAAGTGGAGAGATGGTTAAACCCTCTGTCTCTTGGTGTTCAAGTTGTTCAAGCAAAAGATGAGAAAGATGATGTTTTGATTTGGAATGGAAACCTGCCCGTAGCTTATACAGAAGGGTTTGGATTTGGTTTTGAATCTTCGTTTTCACATGGAGAGCAATATGCCCCAAGATTATTACCAAGAGAGGGTTTAGATTCTGTAGCCGTAGTTATGGGAAATGAAGCAGCAGCCGGGTTATTCGGTTTAGAGGGAGCCGAGGGGATTACCGATACCAAAAGCCTTTACCAGGCTGTTTTGGCTCAGGAAGGGATGGATCCAAAAATATTGTCCCGGTGGAGTCCGGACGAAATGAAGCTGGGAGATCATGGTCAGAGAGCAAATTTATTCAGGCCGCTTGAAGAAAGAATTAAAAAGATGCCCAGAACATTCTTTGAAGAGGGAATTTTTACCAGATATGGTATTGAAAGACCAAAGGATTATAATATGACCTGGGATCAAAAAATGAGTGAACTGAGGGCGAAGGTGGAACAAGTGAAAGCGGAGGTGGAACAAGCTGAAGGAGAAGCCATTAAATAATTCTTTATTGGTCGGTCTTTTTTTGACTTTGATTGCTCAAATTGGGGCTTCAAACCCCGCGGCTCTGCTGTAATGGAAATTTTTAATTTTTCCTGCCGAACGCCGCGCTAAAAATCAATCCCTAACGGGAGAATCAGTCAATAACAATTTAAGTTTATCATGCCGGTAAAATTCCAAAGAATAATTTCCATTTTGAACTTGAGTTAAAACGTGTTGATATTCTCTCAAAGCAGTTTCTCTATCTGAATATGGCTGTTCGTTGAAATAACTCTGTCCTAATCCTTCTACAGATACACCAATTCTCAATCCTGCTATTTTCCAATCAACCAAGTTTAAACTAATTGGAGAATCTGTTTTGATTACAACCTTCTCTAAATTTAATGGAACTTTTGTTCTAGGTTTAATTATTTATTTACTCCTATCAACTGCATATTCCATACTATCAGAAGAAAAGAGAGCGTGTATTTAAATGTTTCTACTTCAAAATAGTTTATGGCGCTAGTTTGCAACTTCTTCGTCGCTTTGCTCCCCGGCCAGACTGCGCTCTCACTCCGCTACTGCTTCCTTAATTGTTCCAGTTCATAACCAATGGTCGATGAATCCAATTCCCCAATTCTTGGGACTAATAGGCTGAAAATAGGGTCCCTCCCAGCATACATTCCCGTGAAATCAATATTGCTATCCGGAACAACAAGAATAGATTTCTTGGATTTAGGAGTATGACTTCCCGGATTGCATACGCATAACAACAGCCCGGAATATTTTCCATCAACTTCATTTATCCATGATTGAACTGCATATTCTTTTTCTCGATCAAAATACACCCATTTACCACTGGTATCCCCATGTGCCGCCAATGACGCATATCTCTCTAATCTATGAATTTGACCATAAAGATCAATATACTCTTTATATTCTGGTCTCTCCCCCAAAATTTGGCATAATGTTTTATCCAAAAACTCTTGCGCATCACTTGTATTTTTTAGAAGTCCTCCTATCTCATGATCTCCAAAATACAGATCTCCCTGTCTAAGTGTAAACTGTCTCATGTTGTCAGCAAAACAGGTCGCGGTGCACTTCCGGCTGCCGGGCGATCATCTCCCGGGCGAGTTTTCTTAACTTCTCCTGGCCTTCCCTCCTCCCCTCAGGAAGCGGCGAAAGCAGCGGCTCTACCGCCGGAACCCATTCCGTCCGTCTCTGCTGATGCAGCAATTCAACCGCCCGGTCCCTGATTTCCTCAAGACGGTAAGCCAGTCTTTGGGCTATTTTTTGCAACCGCATTTCAGTATTGTCTCTATCATCAAACTGGTGGGGAGATTGGCCAGCCAGCAGCTCAACCGCAATCAATCCTAACGCATATAAGTCGGAACTGCTGCTGAAAGCTTCCCCGCAGGCCTGCTCCGGCGACATATAAGAAGGCGTGCCGACCGCATAACCTAACTGTTTTTCAATCTGCCGGCCCAAAGCGAGAAATCTCTCGCGGAAATCATCTTTCGGCCGGCTGGGGCTGTCGTCAGCCAGGGTAGCGATGCCAAAGTCCAGAATTCTTGTTTCCGGAGGGAAATAAACCGGACGTTCCCGTTCATCGACCAGGTAAGAGGCCGGCATAAAATGGATATTGCCGGGCTTGATGTCCCGGTGCACGATATTCTCTTCTCTGAGGATGTCAATTCCCGCGGAAAGGTCATATAATATCCTCCCTATTTCATCTCCGGGTATTTCCGTCTCTTCCATCAGCTCTTCAAGGCAATCGCCGGGGGCTTCAGTCTGCACCATCATCAAGTATAATCTGCCGTCGCTGAGCACCGGGTAATCGGCAAAGTGACGGGCAAAGGGAGCGTGAGTTTTTCTCTGGAGCCTCTTTCCAATCAGCACTTCCTTGCAGGCATTGATTGTTCTTAGCAGAATGTCCTTATCTATTTCCCATTCCCGGCTCTGCTCCCGGCCATTGATAATCAGATATTCGCCGGGCAGGTAATGCAGGTCAACGCAGGTGAGAGGCTTGTTTTCATAAGGGATGGTATGCCCGAAAGGCACCATCTTGGCCACCAGCGGCCGGTAGCCGGTCAGACGTCTGGCTTGATAAACCCGCCCGAGCGAGCCCTCGCCCTTAACTTCCTCCAGGGCATTCCCCTCTCTGACAAAATGCCTCCATAGATCAGTGTCCCTGGGCCGGCTGGATATTCTCATCTTTTATCGCTGTCTTAAGCCTATTTTAAAAAGTTTTCCCTTATTTTTGTTAGTATTTGGAAGAAGTTACATTTTTGTCTTTCCCCCGGCAGACCGGCGATGACAATCTCACTATTCTACTACAACAATCTTTTTAAACAAGCCCTAATTTAAAATGGCGTAAAAAAGGTTGAAGGTGGCGGACGATGAATCCTTACGGAAAAGAGAGCGGATATGGAGCAGAAAACAGATATTCTGAAGAAGAGCCGCTGCCGGGGAGCAGTTTCAGCCGGCCGCCGGAGTCCTCACCGGAAACTTCTTATCCTAAAATCCAGACCCGGGAAATTTCCCACCATCAGGCCAACCAGGATATTGATGAAGAGTTGGAGCGCCTCATCGCCAACCAGAAAACCAGGATTAAGGTAATCGGCTGCGGCGGCGCGGGAAACAATACCATTAACCGCATCTCAGAAGTAGGCATCAAAGGAATCCAGACCGTTGCCGTCAACACCGATGCCCAGGACTTGTTATATACTACCGCCGAGAGGAAGGTCCTCATCGGCCGGGAGCTGACCCAGGGCTTAGGCGCCGGCTCAAACCCGAAAGTCGGGGAAGAGGCCGCCAAGGAAAACGAGCACGACCTTAAGAAAGCCTTGGAAGGAGCGGATATGGTCTTTCTCACCTGTGGTCTGGGCGGCGGGACGGGAACCGGCGGATTGCCGCACATCGCCCATTTAGCCAAGAAAAACGGCCTTCTCAGCGTCGGCATTGTCACCCTGCCTTTCACGATGGAAGGCTCCCACCGCTTTGAGAATGCGATGATCGGCCTGGAAAAATTAGAGCAGAACGTCAACACCTTGATTGTTATTCCCAATGAAAAACTGCTGGAACTGGCGCCCCAACTCCCTTTGCAGACGGCTTTTAAGGTCGCTGATGAAATTCTAACCAATGCGGTCAAGGGCATTGCCGAGCTGGTGACCAAAACGGGCCTGGTCAACCTGGATTTCGCTGACGTCAAGGCAGTAATGGCTGAAGGAGGCGCCGCCCTAATCGGCGTCGGAGAATCGGATTCAGAGAACCGGGCTGATGAATCAGTGCAGAAAGCCCTGGACAACCCCTTGATTGACGTCGACATCACCAATGCTACCGGAGCCCTGATCAACATTTCTGGCGGGGAAAGCCTGACTCTGGATGAGACGAGGAAGATTGTCGAGACGGTGGCTGAGAGGCTGAGCCACAAGGCCAAGATTATCTGGGGGGCGCAGATTTACAAGGATCTGGACAAGACCATCCGCACGATGCTGATCATTACCGGTGTGAAATCAGACCAGATTTACGGTGAAGAGAAGCGTTATGTTTCCAAGAAGCAGAAGGCAGTTGAGAGCGAGCTGGGGATTGAGTTTGTATAGGTCGGCATGGCCTGCCAACGGTAAAAAATAAACCAAAAATTATTTCCTCCATTTAATATGAAAGACGACCATGCTAAACGCGTCAGAGAAACTTACCCATTAGACGAGCAGAGATTTAGAAATATTATTAACACGCTTTATGATCAGATAGAAGGAGTCAAAAAAACATCAGAAGCAGGTAGTGCATCTAGTGCACCAGCAGTAATATTAAATTTAGGTTTAGGAGAAATTCTCATCAAGGCAGAGTATCATCTTGGAGATGTAAGTAAAACTGTGCTATTTGATTATGTTGGTAGATTAGCTGGGGGTTCCAAAATCGGCCGGGGTTCCTCATTATATCTTCAAACATTTAATCCTCCAGGGAATCATGCAGCAGCTGTTCCAAACCCTAATTTAGCTGAAGCTTTAAGAGAATATATTCGGCTTTAAGTGAATACTATTAGTTAACTTTTCTGATGGGATTGCTGAGCGGAGAAAATGGCTTGAGTTTGTATAAAAGAATTTTAGTCTAAAAACTTAGAAGTGATTAACCGCTATCGGAAATGCTGCCCGGACTGCCAATTTTTTATAACCAACCAGAACGCTAGAACTTACGTCTATGCCGCCTGAATCTTCCTGCGGCGTTTGGCCTTCTTGATTTTCTTGCGCTGCCATTTCCAGCGCATCTGGCCCTTCTTCTTCCAGCGGCGTGAACTTCGTTTCATACCAGTTAAAATTCCTGTAAAGTATATAAATATTTCTGCCGCCTGGAGGAGCCCTGTTAGTTCTGATTTACAGCGCCAACATCACTATTAGATTTACAAAGTTAGATAATTAGCCGCCCATAACATCCCCCGATCACAATAATAGAAAAGATTGGAGTAAGGCCTGCCGTCAGCCATCAAGACCTCCGGAAATCCCCGGTGTTTCTCGATCAGCTCGGCGTATTTTTTCTGATACTCTTCAACCTTCCCCTTGTCGACTCCCTGCATCATCCGGGCAAACAAGAGGCCCATATGCATCCAGAGAGCATTACTCTCATAGTCGCGCATCAGGAATTCTTCCCAGACGAAATCAACCCCCGCCCGGCTGGCCGTGTATTTCAAAGGGAACGGGCTGTCCAGACCGGCTTCCTGGACGGCCGCAACGGAAGACTGGAGCATTTCCTTGTCACTAACCAGGCCGAAAAGGAAGGGGAAAAGGTTGGCATCCCCGGCTACATACTCTTTCCGGCTCAGATCGTCATAAAAATATTTTCCATTCCAGAAATGGCGCCGGATAAGTTCAGGATAATTGAACCTCTCAAAGGGATTGGCTAATTTCATCCCTTTCAGATCCCTGGCCAGCAGACCGACCAGGCAGTTGTCATAGCAGGAGCTTTTCCTGACGGAGAGATCTTTCATCGAGGAAACATGAAGGCCAGGCCGGATTAAACCAGTCTCTTCGTCGATAAAATAATTGAAATATCTCTTGATCTCCCGGTTGAGGAAGGCAGTGTAAGACGCGGGAGGAAATTTGGATATTTTAAGGCTGTGGATCAGGTAAGGAAGGGAATCGGCGGCCGGCACGGGCGTATCAAACGGCTTTCCTTTCGGCGTGATGGTGGTGGTCACCCGGCCGGCTTTCTGGAAGCGGTTCAGGGCATACCTCAAAGTCTGATGCACTTCTTTCTTATAGCCCAGCTGCAGCAATGATTTGGTGCACCAGCCGAAATCGCGCGTCCAGAACTGGGCGAAGTTAGAGGTGGAAGCCTGGAAATACCTTCCATTCCAGCAGTCCCTGACGACCTGCTCGCAGATCTCTTTGGCTGTCCCGTCGTATTTCCGGGGGAAGAAGCGGTTTTTGACTGAGGAAAGGAGAATCCGCGGCCCTTCCGTGAAATAGATGAGAGAGTCAGCCATTTTAATCCTTTCAGTGCCGGTAATATAAATACTTATTGGATTTATTGGATTTATTGGATTTATTGGATTTATTGGATTTATTGGATTTATTGGATT
>CAYWPJ010000001.1:107003-130489 GCA_964460195.1 uncultured Methanosarcinales archaeon | reverse complement strand
TTATTGGATTTATTGGATTTATTGGATTTATTGGATTTATTGGATTTATTGGATTGATCAGAATTGCCGCTAATGTAACAAAAATCCCAAAGAATTAATCTGTTGCAAAACTTTTATAAAAGAGCGGCGAGTTATGGTTTCCATGCCCCGATATCTTTTCAAAATTAACGGAGAGCCGGGAACCGCCCTGAACGGACTGAGCCGATCCCAAAAAAAGATTCAACTGATTGAATGGGAATTCCGGCTTTATGACCAAGTGGCAAAATTTCCCGACCCGCCGGAGCTCTATTTTCCAATTAACTATCTGCCGGAAAATGCTTTCTCATTTGAATCCAGCCGGGAACTGAACCTTTCTGAACTGGAAAAAATCGCCGCCCTCGGCCTGAAGGCGGCCCGCTACGAAGAGCTAGCCTCAAGCCCGCTGAGGGTTGAGAGAAGTTAGAAAAAAAACGGACCCGGGGAGATTTGAACTCCCGACCCCCAGCTTAGGAGGCTTACACATCTCTTCGGTGCTTAATTTGGTGCCCTATCCAGGCTAGGCTACGGGTCCTCAGGAAGGTGATTTTCCCCGGCCTTTAATAATATTTTTATCTGTTTTTGCAAATTTTTATAAAAACCATCAAAAAGCTTTATAATCTTCCGGAAAATATCCAACTTGAACTTAAAAATGATGAAACTTACCAAAGTAAGCCGCGAAGGGAGTGAAAGGGAATGATGCGAACAGCCCTGCGGACGCACACCTGCGGCGAACTCTCCCGGAAAAATACCGGAGATAAAGTTACCCTGGCCGGCTGGGTGGATTCAATCAGGATCGCCGGAAAGATTGGTTTTCTGCATCTCCGGGACCGCTATGGACGGGTCCAAATCTTTTTAGACAAAGAGCTGGCCCACCAGTTCCGGAATCTCAATAAAGAAGACATCATCCAGGTCGAGGGAGAAGTCAAGGCCCGGCCGCTGTCCCAGGTGAAAGGCCCGGGAACGGAAGAGATTGAAGTTGCCGCCGAGAAAATAAAGCCCCTTAAGGAAGTGCCCGTCCTGCCCCTGGATCTGGGAGTTGAATCAACGGAAGAGACAAGGTTAAAGTACCGCTATCTGGATCTGAGGAAGGAAGAAATGCAGAAAAACCTGGCCCTGCGGCATAAGTTAACCTTCGCCATCAGAAAATTCATGGATGAGGAAGGTTTCCTGGAAATGGAAACGCCGATGCTGGCCAAGTCGACGCCGGAAGGGGCTCGGGATTATTTAGTTCCTTCAAGAACCTTCCCCGGCCGCTTCTTTGCCCTGCCCCAATCGCCCCAGCTCTTCAAACAGCTGCTGATGGTGGCCGGCTTTGACCGGTATTTCCAGATTGTCAAATGTTTCCGGGACGAAGATTTGCGGGCGGACCGGCAGCCGGAGTTTACCCAGCTGGACGTTGAACAGTCTTTTATCGACGAGGAAGACATCTATTCCCTGATGGAGCGGCTGATGAAGTTTGCTTTCAAGGAAGTGCTGGATGTTGAAATCAAAACTCCTTTCCCAAGAATTACTTATGAAGTGGCGATGCAGAAATATAAGACCGACAAGCCGGATTTGAGGGAGAAGAAAAGTAGCCGGGCAAATGAAAGTGATGGGAAAGAAAGAGAATTTGCCTTTTGCTGGGTCACCGACTTTCCGATGTTTGAGTTCAGCCGGGAGGAAAACCGGCTGGTGAGCATGCACCACCCTTTCACTTCGCCGAACATCAAGGATTTAAAATTCCTGCACACCGAGAAGGAGAAAGTCCGTTCCCGGGCTTATGACTTAGTCCTGAACGGCTGGGAGCTGGGCGGCGGCTCGATCAGAATTTCCGACGAGAAATTGCAGTCAGAAGTCTTCAAAGCTTTGGGAATTGGCGAGGAGGAAGCCCGGGAGAAGTTCGGGTTTCTCCTGGACGCCCTGCAATATGCTCCCCCCCATGGCGGGATCGCCCTTGGCTTGGACCGGTGGGTGATGATCATGGCCGGGCAGGAGAATATCCGGGAAGTGATTGCCTTCCCTAAGAACAAGGAAGCGCGGGATTTGATGTTAGATGCGCCTTCTGAAGTAGGAAGAGAACAGTTAGATGAGCTGGGGATAAAGATTAAGTGATTTTTTAAAAATAATAGATGAATTGAGGCTAAAATCAACCTGCTTTCTTACCCAATTTCTTCAAAACCTCTTTACTTTTCTCTCTTTGCTCTTCAGAAGCAGTCAGCTTAAGACCTTTTTCTTTAGCCAAGCGATGAATGTCATAAACACTTCTGTCTAACACTTCCGCTGCTTTGCCGACTGAAAGCCTCCCTTTAATGCATAAATCAAGGACATAAACTTCCAAGCTTTGATAAATCAGCTGTTTTAGCACGATAGCTTTGTTAGTGTGCTCTTCCTCACTTTTCATCTCAATGATAGGAATGATCTCTTCCTTCAATTTTAAGGGGTATACTAATGCCATTTTAATTTCCTCCTAAGTTTTTTATTGTTTCTTTGTAAGCTTTTTCTCCGATAAAAGATTTCATTTGGTCTACATACCTTCTTGCTTCTTCTGAACTTATTTTTCTTTTCCAGCGCAGCAATACAATCAAATCAGGCGGGACAAGGAATTCTAACTCATTAAGGAAAGCTTTATCATCACTGACGATAATGCAATTATTAACTCTCTTGCTTAATTTCAATATAGATAACTCGCCTTTTCCTAACTGGCTACTTTCTCGGATTTTTGTATCCTCTTTTTTTATTCTTAATAACTTATTCTCAAACACTGCTTCAATGATGTCTGCATCCGGATATAATCTTTTCTTTCCTTCGTCAACGGTTTCGTGTTTAACATCTTCTGTAGTTATACAATTGAATGCTTGGCACACTTTAACAAGTGCTCCTGAATAAGCTAATTTGATTAGGGCATCTGCGTCAAAGAGTAAATTATACATTTTTATACAAAAATATACTTATTTATATAAGCTTTTCGGAAAAGTTTGGTAATTTGGTAAAAATCGCTCCTATAAGCGGCCTAAGAAACCTTTTTATAGAGCAAGAATTTAACCTGCCTTATGACCAAATCTATTCCTACCACTAAATCCCCCGCCAAGTTTCTTTCCATCCAGCAGGCCATCGACAAAGGCTCCGGGAAAGTCTCCGTCAGAGGCTGGATCCACCGGGAAAGAGGCAGCAACCAATTAAAATTCATCACCCTGAGGGATTCTTCCAACTTGCTCCAATGCGTCTTTGAAAGAAAAGATTTGGAAAAAGAATGGCCGGAAATCGACCACCTGCAGGTCGAAACCTCGCTGGAGATTACCGGAACGGTCAAAAAGGATCCGCGGGCCCCTACCGGCTATGAGCTCCACGTTAAGGATTACAAAGTCATCGGCAAAAGCGAGAATTATCCTCTGGGGAAAGACCTCTCCGTCGAGTTCCTGGCCGACAAAAGGCATCTCTGGCTGAGAAGCCAGAAAATGACGGCCATCCTCAAAATCAGGAGCACCGTCTTCGGGGCGATTCACGAATATTTCCGGAAGAACGGTTATTACGAATACCACTCCCCGATATTCCAGTCAGTGCAATGCGAAGGCGGCTCAACCCTCTTCAGCGTCAATTATTTCCAGCAGAAAGATGTCTTCCTCGGCCAGACCTGGCAGCTCTACGCTGAACCGGCCATCTTTGCCCTGGAAAAAATATACACTATTTCCCCTTCTTTTCGGGCAGAGAAAAGCAAAACTTCCCGGCACCTGACGGAATACTGGCATGCCGAAGCCGAGCTGGCCTGGTGCGATTTTGAGGAGATTATCCGCTGTGCGGAAGGGCTGATTAAGCACGTCGTCAAAACAGTTTTGGAAAAGAACCGGGCGGAACTGAAGCTCCTGGAGAGGGATCCAAACAAGTTAGAGCCGGCCGTCAAGAAGCCTTTCGTGCGCCTGACTTATGACGAAGCGCTGAAGATCCTCAAAGAAAAAGGCGGGATGAAAGTGGAATGGGGCAAGGATTTGAGGACGATTGAGGAAGATAAGCTGACTAAATTATACGATATTCCAGTCATTGTCACCCATTACCCCAAGCTCGTCAAGGCGTTTTACATGACCGAAGACCCTAAAAATCCGCAGGTGGTGCAGGGATGCGATTTCCTGGCGCCAGAGGGGTACGGAGAGATCGTCGGCGGCTCCCACCGGGAGCATGACCTGGAAAAACTGAAGAGAAGGCTGAAAGAGATGGGCGAGAAGCCGGAAGAGTATGAATTCTACCTGGACACCCGCCGCTACGGCTCAATCCCCCACGGCGGATTTGGGTTGGGCGTGGAAAGGCTGGTCTCCTGGATCTGCGGCCTGGACAGCATCAAGGATGCCATTCCTTTTCCCCGGACGATGGAAAGGTATAAGCCTTGAATAGCCAGAGAGTTATAGAAGATAGTTCCGAAGTTTTGTGGAGGGACAGCGAAGTGAGTTTTTTCAAGTGATCAATAACTAATAACCTTCAACCCTTTAACCCGTCTAAAATGCTGGTCATTCCTTGTAATAATCGTAGAAACTCCATGACTTAAAGCAATTCCCGCCGTCAGACAATCGCAATCGTCAATCATTACACCTTCTTTCATCAAAGCCGCACAAACATCAGCTGATTTGACAACCGCATCTTCATCTAAAGGAAGCACCCTAATATCCTCAAAGAGATTTAATATTATGGCAAATTTCGAGCGAGGCAGATTTTGGTAGAAAAACTCAGTTATCACTTCATACATATTAATCTGCGTGGTCAACAAAGAGGTTTCCTTCTCAATAATTTCTTTAGCTTCTGGTCTCCCTCTTAATACATCTATTAAAAAAGTTGAATCTAAAACTTTCATTCAAACGCCCTCATTTTTCCTCTTAATATCTTAGCATTCTCAACTTTCTTTTTCTTCAGGATTTTGAGCATGCCTTCCCCTTCTTCTTCTGAGAGAATCCCAAAATATTTCATTAAATTATTCGGTCTTCTTCCCCCCATCACTCGGGTAATTTCCATGGAGAAACTTTCACTTCCTTTTTTCTCCCTTGCCAGCAGATTATATGCTTCTTCAGTGATGGTTAATGTCTTGGTTGCCATAAACATACGTGTATGTTTACGTGTATATAAAACTTTTGTTTATTTTTACTAATAAGACGGGGGAGAGATATAAGCCTTGAATAACCAGAGTTATGAGGGTTATCTTGAAGTTTTAACGTTTGGAGTTGAATTTTTCTGAGCGTGAGCCTTTCCTAAGTTCACTGCACAGTGATAAACTTTATAAAGAGAGGGCTGTTTTTAGTATTAAAATGACTACTTTACTCTTCCCGGGCAGACACCTGGTAAATACCCGTTTTCAGCAGGAATACCTATTTAATGTTCTGCAAAGACCTTTAGAAGAATTGGAATTTATCTCGGGCCATGCCCCCGCAGAAAGAGAAACCCTTGACCAAATAGTTTTTGCCATCACTTCCAGCAACCAGGAAGGTTCCCGTTATAATCCTATCGCCTTCCATGTCAGAGCCGTGAGTGTAGACCGCTTTGCCCGCCAATTTAGGGAATCCTTACACATTAACTACCGGATTGTCGGCATTCCTCGCTTAGGGCACTCTAACCGATTTGCGGAAAATACCATCAAAGAAATTGAGGAACAAACAGAAGGAGATCTCGTCCTCACACCGCAAAACACCATAGTCTTATGTTCAACCCCAGAAATTATTCCTATGTATGCCAAGTTAGGATTCAGTATCCTGCCCGCCGAGCTTGCTTCAGTAAATCCTCCCAGTTACAGAGCAAAGACCCCGATTGAGATTGTTAAAATGTTTGCGGAAGAGGATGGGAACTGGCAGGCAAACCCTAAAATAAGGGAAGAACTGGCTCCCGCAACTTTCAGTGTCTGGGTGGATTTTCCGGAAGTCCCGGCCAGAGTCCAAAGGCTATATCAGGAACCACTGTTAACTGATTCAGGAAGTTTAACTGAAGAACGCGATTATTCCACTTATGCTTACAGAATGAGTAACACAGACATTATCAAGTTAAAATACGATGATGTCAAAGACGTAATCGTTCCGGGAAAAATCGTTGATGAGGGTTGTGCCGATGGCGCCTTACTAACTTTTATCGCCAAGGATTTCCCAGATTCTGACCTCACCGGGATAGAACTCACCGGAGAATTTATCGCCCGCTGCAGAGAAAGACAACGAGCAGGAGAGTTCAGAGAATCATACGTTCATTTCCATCAGAGGAATATCACCCGCCGCATTTTCAGACCAGGATCTATTGATACTACCATTTGTAATTCCACTACTCACGAACTGTGGTCCTATGGCAATCAAGAAGAAACCGTACGTGCTTACCTGAAAGATAAGTTCAGGCAAACTAAGAAAAATGGCCGTCTTGTTGTCCGTGACGTTGTCGGACCAGAAAACAAGGAACAAGAGGTATACATGTTATGCCGCCGGACAGATGGTTCCAATGAAGATATTTACAAGAGCTGTGCCAATGCCCATGAATTAGAGGCCCATTTAGACAGCCTTTCAACTTATGCCCGCTTCCAGCGGTTTGCGGAAGACTTCCTCGCTGAAAAAAGAAATAAAAGGGAGAGAACGCCAGACACCAAAATAGAATACCGGGAAGAAACAATCGACGGACAAGCTTATATTGTCTTACATTTAAAAGATGCTGTGGAATTTCTGTCTAAGAAAAAGTATACTAATAACTGGAGCAGTGAACTTAATGAAGAATTTACTTTCTGGAGTTTCAACGATTGGAAAAGAGTGCTGGCCGAAACAGGTTTCACTGTCATTGAAAACCCTAACGAACCTGAAAAAGGATCGAGAGCTTATACTAACCAGTGGATTGTGGATAATCATTATAACGGGGCACAGCTCTACACAATGAATGGACAAGGTCTGGAAAAAATGAATTTTCCGGTCACTAACATGGTTTTAGTCGGTGAGAAAAGATGAACGTCGCTGACATTATCATGCGGGGTGATGCCCTCCAAACCTATGTTTACGATAGAAAACTTCATCGAGATGAAGGCCGCCGAAAATTACAAACCCAAGGCCTGCAAAGAATCATTGTCCATAACGCCCAACGAACGGAAGAAGTCGAAAACTTTTTAAGAGGAGTCCGGGTGGAAGCCGAGAAATATTTCCCTAAGAGATCTACTGAAGCTCATTTTTATGATCCTAAAAACGGGGATTTACACGTCGTTAATCCCCGAGGAACTATTAGATTAGTTCGGGATGAGGATTTAGCCTGGGCTTTAATCTCACATTTAAGAGTTGATTTTGAAATTGATCATTATGAGGGTAGTGAAGTCAAAGCTACCCGAAGATTCCAGCAGTTTGCCTATGAATTAGTTGATGAAGCTTTCTCCCATCTCAATCCAGAACAAATTAAGGATCAAAGAAGTATTGATATTTTTATTGGGCCGCATTCTTCTTTAAAATTAGAAGCAGGAGAAGAGCAGGCCAGCCAGGAAAATGATTTCCTTAATTATAAGATTTTAAAATTAGGCGATAGGGTTGCTATTTCCTTTGACTACATCTTCGCTGACCAGGCTAAGAATGTTTTGAATCAAGTTTATAATCATCTCAGTGCTTTAAGAGCCCAAATTAATGTTAATGTTTTCCATTATGGTAAGATAGGAATTTTAAACCCAGACCTAGAAGTAGGGCAAACCTGTCTTCCTCATACTTCCTTAGATGAAAATAAAGTATTGAATAATGACCCCAGAAAGTCTCCAATCCACAATCAATTAACCTTAGAAACCGAAGAAGCAAGCAGGTTTGTCAAATTAGTTGGAGAGGAACCTTATCAAGGTACAACCGTTAACACCATCTCAGTGCTGCGCCAAACCCGATCAAGCTTACAGAGTTGCTTAGCTGTTAAAGGTGATTTCTTAGATATGGAGTGGGCGGCGATGGCCAGTTTGGATCACGGCGCTAACAGTTCTTATCCTAACTTAGGTAAAATCAGATATTATTTTGCCGGCGTCGGTTCCGATAAACCTTTAGAAGAGCAAACTCTGGGAGACACTGAGTTTCCGAGAGAGAAAGAAAGATTGGTCGCGGGTGCTTTTCTCGAGATGAGGAGAAGTCCTTAATCCTCAACTAACTGTCGGGGGACCAAACATTCTGGAAAATCTTTCCTCTTCCCATCCAAATCACAAATCAGGGTCAAAGCAGAGCCCGGCTGAATCAAAGCATGATCGCCTAAGGTGAAATCATAATGGCGATGTTCCCCATCGATGGAAATTTTGCCTTCCCGAGTCCGAGATTCTATCTCTATTTTTTTATCCGCCAGCCAATGAGGAGCATTACGCACTCCCCGCTCATGGTACTGCATCTGGGCTGAGTCAACGGGCATGATTATTCCCCCTTCATTATACATCCAGGCAGTGGAACCGGCTGCGGTGGAGATTAGAAAACCACTGCTCCTTAAATCTTCTCTTCCTTGGTGGTCCACCAATTTCTTCCCGTCAACTTTCACTTTATATCTCATCATAGCGTTAGGATCCAGATGGGCAATATGGATATCGTTAAGGGCATAATCAGGAACTTTGTTGTTATTAAGATACGCTTCTAGCCGCTGAAATACTGTCCGAGGCGCTTTATCAAGGCCAATCACAGTCTTTTTAAAATTCTCGGCCGTGCAATAATTGAAGATGCCTACACTATTTTGAGGATCAGAATTAACCCCCAGCACTGGAACACCTGTATTAATATAATGCGCTAAATCAAGCAAAGTTCCATCCCCTCCAACTACTACCACTAAATCCCTGTCAGAAACTTCTGCCAGATCCCCTCGGTAAACTGCTTCATGTTTAATTCCTAAACTTTGCAACTCCGTTAAGACTGTTTCTAAAGTTCTGACCTGGGCATCGTGGCTTTCCCTGACTTCTGGATTGCCGCGGACATATTCCCTCGTTTTTTTATCTACAGAATTGCCATACAATTCCAGGGTACTTTTCTTGTAGACGACCAGGATGTTTTCGGGTTTCATTTTTTTAATTTATACCCCTCCCTCATCGCCCCCAACAAATTCAAAGCACTGATGACCGAATCACGTTTCATGCAGATGTCATCTCCCAGCATCAAAGTCCGGTAACCCATCCTTACCAAACTATCGACGTCACTGACATCAGCACAACTAGGCTCGTAACTCTGAGTTAAAGAACCAAGAATTCGGGAAGCAGCAATCGCTGCCGGATCTTTCTCGACAATCTTTTCCATCGCTCGAATGATATGGTGCGGTTTCTTTACTTCCACATACAAATCTCCTCTAGCGGCCACCAAACAGCCCTGGCCGTCCCATTCCTTCACATACTGCATTCCTTTCAAAGATTCAATCTTATGGGCGGCAACTGCTTCTTGATCCAGAGCATACAACTCTTGAGCATCAGCCGCTTGCTCAACGAAAGAAAGCATGTAATGATGCACATCATTTTTCAAGCAAGCTTCAATGTATTTTTGATCAGTGTCAGTGAAATATCCCTTAACTTTTAAGGAAGGGTGGGGAATATTAACACTTTCCCCCGGTCCGACAACTCTTTTCGGCCCTTCCTGCATAATCAGCCGGTTACCATCCACTTCCAACACGGTAGCATGTTCCTGTCCATCAGAGAAGTAAGCGGTTACTGGTGTGTCAACTGAGATGTCATGCGTTAGTTCTATCTCAGTGAAAGGGGGCACCCCAAAAGTTTTCACCCTTAGCTGCCGGCATTTCAAGTCAATCCAAAGATCTTTGTCTTTAGCTTGGCCTTTTAGTTTTTTAACGAGGTCATCAAGGCTGCCTTTTGTGGGCATTACTGTGTTCAGCCTTAACCCCGAAACGACGGGGTGATGAACTACCTCGTCGATGAAAGGGGCATACGGGGGGATGGTGACGATGGCGGATATCATTTTATTTTACACCAGTTTCTGGCTGACTGTTCCCACCCCCTGTTTAGTTTTTCCTGTAAAAACACTTTTCATATCTCCAGCACTAAGCAAGGGAGCTGGCAAGCACAAGTATGCCAAAGCATTCAAAGTGCTGTAAGCGGCTTCTAACTCAGCAACTTTAGCTTCATCCATATCTGCCGTCTTAGAAACTTTCATCTTCTTCAAAAAATCATCCAAGCTTCCAGATTGTGCTTTCGTTTTCTGCCGTGTCCGCTGCAGTTCCAGGTGGCTGATGAAATGGAAAACTTCCCCGCTGCCCTCAGTGAAGCCAACAGTAACATAGGGCTGGCCGTACTTCTCCTGCATCTCATCGCTAGTGATGATAGGAATTACTCCATCGCTCACGCTGTAGACATGACTGCTTCCTTCCAGCCACCATTGCGGATGACACTGGGCATAATTCATCCCCATGAATTTCCGGGCAATGTCAGTATGGGCTTCAATCTCGACAACTTCATCGCTAGTATTTTTAATGTGCTGCAATTTGCCCGGGAAAGCTTTTGCTACTAAACTCAAAGCCCAATCCGTCGTCACTAATCTTCCTCCTCCACCAACAAATTCTCTAACTGCGTCTGTGGTCTTCTTGGGAACACTGTGATATTCCATACAGTTGACTAACATCACTCTGCCTCCATTATGGGCAGCCATTTCACCGGGGTTAATCTGGGTGTAAGGCACTTTCAAAGTATCAAGCAGGACCTCGATGTGATCGTGCACCCCTTTCACTTCAACGATTTCCCCATCTTTAATCTCCCGAAGCTGTTCCAGCAATCCTGGCTTGTATAACTTACTGACTTGCTCAAAGACTTTCCCGCTAGTTTGATATGCACTTTTCATTTTGTGGCCTCCGCTAATTTTTTACTTTTTTTGACTGACTCCCTGCTATGAGAGATAGAAGCCGCCCTCAATGAAGCCATCACAGATTCTACTTCTTTGTCATCCTGCCGGGCATTCATGTTTTTTTTGAAATCACTGCTATAACCCCATTTTATGGCCATAATTCCCATCACTTGGTCGGCTATCCGCATCGGGTCATAAATTTGGATGACTCTCTGCTCGCCGATAGCTTCTTTCCATGCGTCAACAATTTCTCCATCCTTTTTCTCAGCTTCATACCCGCCAGTAAACTTCTGATGCAAGTGATAGATATCGTATCTCTCGGCCAATTGCTGCCAAACTTTCATCGAACTCAAGGGCTGAGTCAACTCGCCACCAAAAACTTCTTTCACCTGAGCGGGATCAATCTGCTCGTAGAATCTCTCATCGCCAATGATAATCATCGTCGGAGATTCAGCCTTAGGAATCTCAACGTGATTCAGCATGAAATGGGCCCAAAGCTCATAACTTTCCCTGATTCCCGGCCCGCCGCCGCCTTCCGCGAGCAGTGCTTTCAGATGGCTGTCAAGACCTACTCCTTTGCCAAAATCATTGACCTGTGCCGGCCACTGATCCCATTTAGCATCACCAATAACCGAGTAACAGATTTCGATGTCCGGACAATACTTTACCAAAGTCTGGTAAATCAAAGGTGACCGGTCAAAGAACTCAAAAGGTGATTTTTTCATTGAACCGGTTCCATCAAGACCCAAAATTAAGACATCTTTACTGTCACTTTTGATTGTCTTCCCTTTCGGATCAACCAATTTTAAGTCCGGCGTCTTCTTTGAAAGATAATCCCTTGGCCCTAAACTCTCAGCTTCTTTAGCTAAATTATCTAGGTAAGGTTTCTTAGCCGAGCCGAAATCAAATTTCCCTGGGCCTTTCCACATTGATGTATCGCTTCCCCAACTGTACATTTTTTCCTCCGCGAGATTGAGAGCTCCCGCTAGCTCGGATTTTTGTTACTTTAGTTCAGTTTACTAGATTGAGTGTCTCCTTCCGAAGACCTCTTCCCGTATGTCCGAAAGCCTGGCTACGAGATCTTGCTTCTCCCAATTCGGCCGATCAATAGGGTTATACTTAGTTAAGTCTTGGCAAAACTCTCGCAACGATTTTGGGACATAATCAGGCAATTCTTTGACAATAGGATCTCCCCCTAAGGCATAAATCATCGTTAATCCAAGTGAATAAAGATCGGATTCTGGTAATGGCGGCTTACCCTCCGTTACTTCCGGAGCGGCAAATACCGCAGTGTAACCAAGGGGCTTAGTAGTGGCTTTTGGTTTAATTGAAGATAAGCCAAAATCAACCAGGACGGCATTATGCATCTTTGGCTGAACAATGATGTTTGGGGGCTTAACATCCCCATGAATAATTCCGTAAGTATGTAAGTAATGAAGAGTGTTAAGCGTTCGCTGAGTCATCCAGCAAACATCTTCCGGATGAATCGCTTTATGCCTCTTGACGGAATGATCCAGAGTTTTGCCTTCCACAAAACTCATTGCTAAGACAACGCTCCCATCCGGCAAACGATATAAATCTCTAAAAGTAGGCAAGGAGTGATGATGAATCTGGGCTAGAAGTTCTGACTCATCAAAAAGTAATTGGGCGTCTTCATCTGTCACATTAATGTTCTGTTTTAGACAAGCTTTGACTTTATCATTTAAGATATGATGGCCTTCATATGTTCTACCAAATCCCCCTTCACCGATTTGGCGTACAATTTTATAACTGCCTAAGGTTGTCATTGTTCTTGGGTGTGTAAACATTCCTCCTGTGGTGTTTCCACTCTACGATAATCTGCCAATTGCGCCAAAGTTTCTTTCCCAAACTCTCTTCTAAATCTCTCAATCAAACCGGTCCTTTCCAGATATTCAACGACTGGGTAAGGCACTAACTCTTTCCATTTCTCTCCCTGAGCCATCTCTACTCTCACTTCCGTCCCCCTCAATCGAATCCATTTCTCCCGGGGAATTCTGGAAGCAGGATGGATAATATTGTAATGGGAAGCTAAAAGGTCCCGCACGTAAGCATTCCCAGTAGCAAAATAGTCTAATTCACTATAATGTTTCAGCATGAACTCTTTCCATTTCTGCCCGTTCCGATATCCCGGAATATGAGCAAAATCTGGCACATGAATCAATTCATAATTAGAGAATTTCGGCGATAAAATGGCTTCTATCATCGCTTGGGATTCTTCAACGGTAAAAGGGTTTCTCAAATTATATTTATTGCAGCTGCCAAGGCCAATTTTAACTAAATCCGCCTGCTCGCACAAAGTTTCCAAAGCTAAAGCCCCGCTATTATGCAAAGGCTTGAACCTCCCTACGAAACCGACTCTGCCTAGCTCTTTCATATATTATACCCCCGATGTTCCAAATATTTCTTCAAAATGCGTTCATGGTCAAAAACTAATTTCCCAGTGCCGAAAAGAGTACATAACTCGCCAATTGAAAGAAGATGCGCTTCCTTAGCGTCATCCCCTGCTTTCAATTCACCATAACCTTGACCGATGTAAGTGACACTGATGATATGTTCTCGAGGATCCCGGCGAGGATCAGAATGAACGCATAAAGGCCTTTCAGGATTTTCCAGGACAACTTCCAACCCTGTTTCTTCCCGGGCTTCTTTACGAGCATTTTCTTCAAGCGTTAATCCATGTTCGGCAAAGCCACCTGGGAGAGCTAATCCGTAGGGGGGGTTTCTTCTGGTCACTAAGACAATTCCTTCTTTGACCCCATTTCTATATTCGATAATGATATCTGTGGTAGGGATGGGATTCCGGAAATTTTGGATATCTTTTTTTGCTGGCATTTTAATCACTTATACCCCAACTCAACTTCTCCGACAGGAGGGGGTTGTCTTTTATGTTCAGTTGTTTTATGTCTAAAACCAACATCTTTGACTATTTTCAAATCATATCCTGTTATTTTGGCAATCTGCTCCGCTGTTCTGCCTCCATCGTAGCCGTTCTGAATAATCTCCGCCTGTTCGTAAGTGTAACCCAATTCTCCTTCGTCGGTCTGCCCCGCCCACAATCCTGCAGAAGGAACTCTTTGGATAATATCTTGCGGAACAGAAGGCTTTTTGAAAGAAGCGGCTAGTTCTCTGACAAGTCTTTTTGGTAAATTTCCCAGAATATTATTGTCGACAGCTCCATCTCCACGTTTAGTAAAATAACCCAAGATGTAATCTTCATCTCGATTGCCAGTGCCCATAATTCTGAGATTATATCTTCCACCATATCTACTGAGCCAGTTGGCTCTTAATTCTGAATAAAGATTACCCATATCAAGCTTATTTTCAAACAGTTCCGGGTCCGGTGCATTTTCAATAAAAGCTTTGGCTTCCGGTTCGATTGGGATGATTTTGTATTTTATACCCAGCAATTCAGCAATTCTAATACCATCTTCGGCATCTTTAGGATCGTTAGCGCCGGAGGGCATGATTAATCCTAAGAGTTTGAGTGGTTCCCGGCCGGGAAAGAGTTGGTTATATCGGTCAAAAGCATATTTACAGAGGTACGCGACAGTTGTGGAATCAACTCCGCCAGATAAGCCGATGACCCCTCCACTTGCGCCGGTGCCGGCGGTCCATTGCAGGACTTGTTCGGCTAATTCATCCCGGGCTGCTTCCACTCCATGTTTGAAGTAAGCGGTTTGGATTTTATCTTCCAGCATTTTATTGTGACCTCCAAAGTCTGGTTCATGTCCTCTAACGATTGGTTTGGTTTTAGCAGTGTATTCGGAATAACCGCACGTCTCACATTCTCGACTATAGCCACGTTCTATTCTCTTGGTCAATTTGTAAACAGGTTGGGGATCAGATCCTGGCCCCTCATACCTCAACAGAGTAGGCTCAAAAAATTCTCTCATCGCTGGAATAGGGTCTGAAAACTGATGCAGGCAAGCAGCTACCTGTTGTTTAGCTTCATCTAGTTCTCTGGTTAATCTAATTACTTTTTCGGCTAGTTTTTCCATCCTATCTATCCTCCAAATATTCTGCCGTTGAAAGATAATCTACTCCAACCTGTTGGCACATCTTCTTAACTACAAAGTTGCCCGTCGCAGCGTCAGCAATGCCTAAAGGCCCATAGAGCAGGTGAGTACAAGCATCAGAGATAACTTTCACCTTAGCTTTTGGGAAAAGTTGTTTTACCCCTGAAGCACTTTGGTAAATACAAATTCCCATGACAACCCCAGTGAAGTTGAACTCCAACTTTCTTCCCTGGCCATACTTTTGTTTTAGTAAAGAGAAAACATTCATTTCTTGGTCCGGGATGCCCTCAACATGGCCCAGCCAGCCGGTTGCCTGTAAAGCGGCTCCATTGAGCATATGCTTAGCGTTAACAACATAATCTATTTTCGCCTCAAGAAAGTCTTGAGGATTCAGTCTCTTAACCCCAAAGGTTTCTTCAACATCTTCCAACTTAAAAGCAGGTTTTGGATCATTTTCTTCATCATAATCTTGGAAGAAAACGTGTCGTGGAACAATTAAACCGCTGCGTTTATCTTTAACTAAATCGTATAATTTTTCCGTTAGTTGTGGATTAACTATTTTTCCACTTTCCACCCCTAATTCACTAAGATGGTGCTGATCTTTTTGGATGAGATTATGCGCTGGGTATAATCCGCCATTGACTGCAAATTCTGAACTTCCACGGGTGTGAACATCACAAAGGTAAACCAGCATATCGTTATCCCGGCTGATCCTGACGGCGTTATCTTTTTGTTCCTCAGTTGTTCCGGCATAAAAGCTGCCATCAGGGTCTACAAAAGATTTCCCCCAATCAACTAAGACATTAATTCTCATTTTTATTTACCTCCATTGATATAGACGACAAAGACGACTGGGTCTCCCACCGAACCGTGAATGGTTCCAATATTTTCTATTGTCATTTTTTCCTCCTAGAGCACCCGCTTCATTACTGAATAATCTGCACTGGTAACCTCTCGGCCAACTTTCGACAATGGTTTATCATCTACTTCAAACAAATCTGCCGTGCAAAATTTAGCGGGAGAAACTTCCCCAATGCCCACGCCGACAAACAAGTCATAATCCGTTCTGGCCTTAAACTCCTGGTTAGCTTGCACAAACGCCCGGGCTTTCTCTTCATTACCAAAACTGCTGGAAAGGAAAGTGTCAGTATAATCACCAAAACCGTGCTGGATTAAGTTCTCTCGGAAATTAGTAGCTAGTTCGATGGTAACTCCTGTTCCGACCTGATAAGAAGGATCCTTGGCTTTCTCTCCCTGATATAAAGAACCGCCTTCTCCGATATTTTCCCCGCAAGTGTCAATCCGAAAGAGATTTCTTCTGAGTCCAAAATATTCAGCCACCATCAAACTGTCAGTCAGTTCTCTATTGAAAGTATCGGCTAAAGTAAGCCGTGGGATATCATGAGGCATATGTTTATCAAAAAGTTCAGCTGTCTTCAAAGTAGCTTGATATTTCCCATAGACAGAAGCAAGGACTAAAGTCAATAAGTGAGGGGTTGTTCCGACCCCTTCTTTCCCAATATTAGAAGAACCGATGTCAGTAGAAGTTTGGATTGCTCCTCTTTCTAAAGCGGCGGCTGCAATCTCCTGATCCAATGACCAGTGATAATGTCTGGCTCCGAAATAAGTGATAGGGATGTCTTGATAGATTTCTTTCAAGCGGGCAAATTTGGCTCTGATTTCCTCCGGGTTAGGCCGAGGTAATCCAGCTGCTTTGGTAAGAGCATCAGAAAGAACTCCGAGGTACATTGTTTCCAATTCGGCGAAACTTTGCACTGGGCCTTTGATAACTATTAATGGTTCTTTATTGTGGTAGACACTATCCCGGGTTACCCAGACTTCACCTTGCTTTCTTAAATCAGAATATTGGCGCAGAACTTCTACAGCATCTTCTAATCCGGCAACTTTACCTTCCCCTCTGGCAAAAACTTTCATAGAAACACGAGGATTAAGGTTTTCTGCTCTGAGGATCTGATTTGTCCGCAAAAAGTATTTATCGGTGTATGGTTGATGTTGGTTTGGCAGTGTCATTTTGTTGCCTCTTTGCTTGCTGTGTTTTTTACACTTTTTACTTTATTAAAAAAAGAAATAATAACTGTAAAAATAACAAAAACCGCACTAATCCCCAACCTAAAGGTTGGGGTATTCGATCGTGCGGTTTTTGGGATTGAAAATTGTCGGACTAAAGTCCGAGGTATTAAACCCCGACAATTTTCGATAACACTAATTATCATATAAAAAAAGACGATTGTTCTTGTTTGTTGTTTGATTGTTTTGCTCATTTTGATAGTGTAAAAGTAACACTTATATTTAAATGTTTCGCTAAATTTTGGGATGAGTGCGGGAAAAAGTATACTCTCGGTTAAGAACTATCAGTTAAGGACTCTATCTGTTAAGAATATTGCCTCAACATTGCCTGGATTATGTCAGCTTTCTTATTATCGGGCCTTAACAAGCTTTCATCTAGTTTCATTGGGAATCCTCTTAAAAGTAAGCCACCATGATTGCCAACAAAAGCTTCTTGTCTGGCTCCCGCATACCCTGTTGGGGTTAAGGTCACTTCTGCCGTAGTTGTTCCTTTACTCTTTGGATCATAAACATTAATCCTGCCGCCAAGCAGCGTTTTAGTATTTAAGAAGCTCTCAACTGAAGTACAAGCTTGATCATGATAACCGAAATGATAAGCGTTCTGGTAGAAAACATCAGCTAAGCAAATGCTATCGCCCTGCACTAAAACATTAAGGGTGTGATCTTCAACCACCGACTCCTGCCCTGCCAATACAGGAAGACCTTCCTTTTTACACGGCCTATATTTCTTTTTCATTTTAAATGGTGCTTTTATTTTCACGTCGGCAACATACATTTGAACATCCAAGAGTTCATGAATAGACTCAATAGCCTGACCAAATTTAGCGTCATTATTCTCTTGCAGGGCATTGTACGCTTCTCTCATGTGAGAAGTGATGTTATGCCTCTTCCAGACATCAAAAAATAATTGTTTGAGGTAAGCATGTTGCCGGCAATCTCCTAAACCTAACATTAAATCCATGGTTAAATTTGTTACTCCTTCATCTATTTTATCGACTTGAAATAATTTATTTGATCCAAGTTGGGTTTGGTCATAAACCCGGTGGGCTTCACTGGCAATATCGTCTAATTCTTTGGTTCCAAACTTACCCCGTAAATAAGCATCTATTTTCTGGTTAAATGTTTTAAAATCCTCTTCGCCAAGCAATTCTACGCTCTTAAGCACATCTGTTATGCCCTTAAGATCGCTTCTGCTGACCATATGGGCATGTAATTGACCCTTATACCGGATATTCCCACCAACAAAATGAGAGCTTGGCCCTTCGGCTTGGCCTTCATAAGTGAAAAATACTTCCATTAATCGGTCTCTAATGGTAGGTTCTGTTTCTTGGACTTCTCTTCTGCCTTCAGAGAAATCTTTCAACTTAGCAATAACGGTGTCAATAATCTCTACGTTTTCACCAGCCTCTGCTCTCATTTTTCTCAGGCGCTTGATTGTCGGTAAGGTCCATCCCGCATACTCAGGAGTATTTGCATGATTTTCTACTCTTCTCAGGATTTCCTGGACTTCTGGCTTGTCTTTCCTTAAAATACAAGCTAGTTCTACCTGGGTTGCTAAACACCAATAATCTTTTGACTGCAGTCCTCCGGCTAACCTGCAAGAGACATCAACTAACCTGGCAATTTGATCTGCCCTCTCTGTTTCTCCCAAGTATTGAAGGTTATAAACTACATTGATTCCCGGGTAAAACTCAAAATCACAAAGATAGCCAGCCCGATAAGCATCGAGAGAGTTACGTAACAACTCTGTATCTGCTTCATCAGTTTCCCACAGTTTTCTATATGCACTCCCCATAGCTCCATAGATTTCTCCGTTTTTATGACCTAAAGAAACTCCAAGAGCAGCAAGGTCAATTGTCCGTTGGAACTGCATTGTTTTATTTAAAGCAACCAAAGTATGTTCTCTTAGGACTTCGGAAGCCTTTGCTAGTTCATCAACATCTTTTCCCGTGCTTAATGGCCTTCTGATTGTTTCATCGTAAACGGTAATAACCCTTTGATGATCCCCTTGGCGTCGAAACTCATTAATGAATGTGGCAATTTGTTCGACAGGAAGACCTCTTTCCGCTCGTCTGTATAAATCCCGGGTTAGTTGGTAGAATTCTGCCAATGTTTCTTTATCCTCTCTGGCTTTCTCAATGCCTGCATGGAACCAATCTCTTATTTCAGCCTGTCGGGCAACTTCTTCTCTAACTACTTTTAGGTTACTTTCTCTCTGAAGAAAGTCTCGGATTACTTCTGGCTGACTCTCCCTTAAAAGTCGTTCAAGTTCGGCAGGAGCTGTTGTTACCATGGTAAAAAAAGAAAAAATGAGGGAATTTATCCCTCCATCTTTTGTAGACCTCTCAGGTGGTCCTCAAGATTGGCGTAAGTACGTTCAATCCATTCCTTGTTGCCACCATGCACCGAAGTAATTTTATTTACTTTTCCTGATTTTGCAGCGTCCTCTGAACCAAGCTTCTTAAGGTCAACGACGACATAGTCTCCGCCAGTTAAGTGGATTTCTACCCCATCATTTCCAGGCTCTGTCCTAACTGTTACCGCTCCCAGTTCGGGAGGGATGCTAAAGGCATAACTGGGTTGAAGCTTAAGAGCTTCCTGCCACCTTAAAGTTGGTTGGACGCCGTAAGCGCCTCGGTCAGAAGGATCCGTTGGATCCCCCGCTACGAATTTAACAGTTGAAACATATTCGTTAAACAGAGTTGTATCTCCACTTTTTTGATCAACAGCAAATGCTCCCTCTTCGTTGTAGAAACCTCTCACTTCTCGCCCTTCTAAAGCATGCTCTTTAGCATACCTAATCGGCTCAACATTCCTAAGGATTACTGAATCTTCTTTAATCTCAGCTACCCCGCCGCCCCAGGTTTCCTTGATTGGGCTTCCATCCTCTTTAACGCCAATGTAAGTCACTAACTTTTTGCCTGGCTGATATCTTGTTTCTGGATGGCTTGGATCTGCCCTTAGAATACCTGTCTTAACAGTCTTAATCATCGCGGTTAGCCCACTTACATCCCCTTGTTCTACCCGACCTACCGCCGCCAAAATCCGGGCGTCTAATTCCGTATTATCTGAGTATCTTCCTTCCATTTTCACATTACCTCCAAGTTGTTATTTTTACCTAATTTTCACTTAATATGTATGCAAAATCACTCCCATTTTATAAATCTTTTGCTCCTAAACAATAGTAACTATTCTAGGCAAGGGAGCCAGCCCCCTTAAATTTATCCGGCCTCACCCCCATTATCGTTTTGGTGTTATCGTTTTCGTTATCGTTTTCGTTCACGTTTTCGTTCATTCTGATAGTGTAAAAGTGACACTTATATTTAAATGTTTCGGAGATTTTTGACATAAGTGTGAAAAAAAGTATACTACCTCTCCTTAACAAAACTATACAAACTTGCCGGGCGATGAGCCCCTTCCATCTTCTTCTTTTTCAAATCCTTCAGGAGATGCAACTCGGCAATTTTCTTCCTAAAATTCCGTTTATCCAGTTTTTCTTTAAGGATGACCTCGTAAGTTTTTTGTAATTCCGTCAAAGTAAATTCCGTTGGCATCAGTTGAAAAGCAAAATTGCTCTCCTGCACTTTTTTCCTTAAGCGATGAATAGCATAATCAATAAGCTCTTTATGATCGAAAGCGACTGCGGGCAGGTCATAAACCGAATGCCAATTCAATTTCTTAGTCTGGAAATCAATCTTCTGCGCATCTACCAGGCCATAATAAACGCAGGTGATCACCCTCATCCGGGTGTCTCTTTTCAAATCCTGCCCGAAGGTGTATAACTGTTCCAGGAAGACGACTTTAGGGTCAACGCCGCATTTTAATTTCAAAGCTTCTTTAGCGGTAGTTTCAATCGGCTCGTCATAACGGACGAATCTCCCTGGTAAAGCGTGTTTGCCAAAGTAAGGCTCCTCATCTCTTTTAATGAGGCCTACTGTTAGACCATCATTTTTTATCGTAAAAAGAATAACATCAACTGCGAGAGCTGGCTTTTTGGCTTTGATAATGGGGTCTTCGTGTGCCATTAACGATAAGCAATTTGATAAAGTTTATAAAAGTTGTCTTATTTTGGCATAATATAATTCTTAAGAAAATTAAACCTTCACGCTGCAGCTTAATCCATCCCCAATCTCAATTATTTCTGTCTTTAATTTGGGATGTTTCAGAATAGTTTCCTTAAACTCAGAACATTTTTCCATATTTACATTGTCGGCGATAATCAGCCCGCCTTCTTTGACTAATTGCAGACAGCCGCTTAAAATGTTTATATATCTCTTCTTAGCGAAATCGATAAAAATTAAATCGAAAGCCTGGTCGTTGTTTTCATCTCTGGTTAGGCTGCTCACTGCTTCCACGGCATCAGCAACTACCACCCTGGCTTTAATGTTAAACCGGACAAAGTTATTTTTAGCCTGGCAGGCGATTTTAGGATCAATTTCGACGGTAGTTAACTCGGCTCCCTCGCTGCCGAGAATGATGCCCGAATAACCGTTGGCCGTGCCCAACTCCAAAACTTTTCTGGGTTTGACGTCTTTGATTTTATTTGCTAACCATCTTCCCTTCTTTGCTTCGATGAAGGGTATACCCCTTTTAATACAGTCTTCTTCGATACTTTTCAAGTCGTCAGTAATCATTGCTGCCATTGATGGATCTTCTGTTATATAAATATTATCAATAATTATTTTTTGGAATTTTTATTAAAATAATTTTTAAAGAGTCGTATATTTTTAATCCCATGAGCCTCAACTTCAGCAAAACCTTAAAAGAAGCCTTAGAAAATATTCAGCCGGAACAATACCGTCAGTTTTTAATCCACGGCGAAGAAGGGATCAGAACTGATGAGATCATCAAAACCTACGGCGACGCCAAATGGCAAATAGTTGAGCTATTAAACCAAAAATATTCCCAGCTCTTAAAAGACCAGTTTGATCTGCATAACTGGCTCAATTTTAATGAGAATGATGAATTGGCTTATTTCCTTAATGAAGCCGGCAGTAATTGTCTAAGTCATTCACAGTTCAAAGCCCCATATAGATTCCATCTGTGGACGGGAAAATTAGGTTTTGTCGTCGGGGTTGAGCAGAAGGGAAAAGGATTTGACGCCGAGCAAACCCATCAGCACCGGCTCAGGGATAATCAAGGGGCGGCCTTTGATTTCTTCCGCCGATGCCGGTCAGAAATCTTTTTTGATAATCCGAAAGATTCTAAAATTGTCTTGATGGAGTTTATGCTTTGAATTTCATCAGGCAAATTTCACCAAATCAAGCAGGGGATCGTACTTCTGCTTCCGGAAAACATTATAATCAGTCGTTGCGTTCTCATGAAAAGGGTCAGCAATCATTTTCTTCATGGCCAAAGCACCCAGTTCGGTGTCATTTAAAGAGTGCATCCTTAACTTGCCTGACTCTGGATTCTTCTCTAAAATAACCGTCCGGTAACGAAGTTTGTCGACGAAATCCACTAAGCTCCTTGTCGGAATAATAAAAGGAAGGGAATGAACCCTTTCGCTCCTTCCTTCCAATTCATGCATGGCCTTTAACCCCTGCAAAGAAGCAATCTCATGAGGACAGAAATAAAACTCTTTGCTTTTGCTTCGGCGGTCGCTGCGGTAGTTCTTGTCTTTGCAATAACATTCTCCGTAAATATCCCAAAGGTCAGTAGTTCTCCTTGGGCTGCTGCTTCCAACGATAGGGACATTGCAAACTTTAAGGTCGTATTCCCTGTAAATGTCGCTCCGGGAAGGCGCCCGGAAATTCATGACCAAACTCCGGTCAGGAGAGATTGCTTCAATGATATCCCGCCTTCTTACCTGAAGTTGATTGACATAATGCTGCAAAGTCCGGCCTTCCCTCCTCCTGCTGCTTAGATGGTGATCATATTTTATGCAGCGGTTAAGTTTTCTTTCGTCGCCCTCCCTCTCGGCTTCATTTCTAAACTCGGGCAGATCTAGTTTGTACCAAGCCAGGTTCTGGAAAGCCCTCAACTCCTGCCCTTCAATATTGTTGATAAGCATAACAACCCTCATCAGCTTATCCATTTCACTGATCCAGTAGCAGCCAAGTCCCGTCCTGTCAATGAGGGAATTCCTATGCTTATGCAAATGCCCAAAGGCTGCCTCGTACACTTCCTCAGCACCCCTCCCGGGTTTCATGAAACGGTTAAGGTGAACCAGCGAATTGAACCGGTAAGCAACCAAACGGCGGCTCTCTCCGGCCGGTATGCGGTAATGCTCCGGAAGCACTAACAAGGAGCCGCGTTCTAATTGCTTTACTTTCTTTACTAATCCCAAATTATCTGCCTGATATGCTTTCCCCCCCAGAAGATCATCAAGGCTGCCTTCTCGTGTTCCGACGACAACATTGCCTAATTCTCTTAAGTGTTCAGGCAGGAACCTTGGCTTTTGCATATATTGAAGCAGGACATTCCTGGGGGTCCACCTTTGAAAATACTTTTTCCTCGGTTTTGAGAGATCTATGAGCATAATCGGCTGGGGGGAGCGGGCAATTTATAAAATTTTTGTTATTTTTGAGTGATTGTTTGATTTGGCGGAGTTCAGAACTTAAAAAAAAGAAGATAGGATTTATATAAGAGATTCTTC
>CAYWPJ010000001.1:98945-106993 GCA_964460195.1 uncultured Methanosarcinales archaeon | reverse complement strand
TAAACTATTCCCATGCCAGGCCGGCAATCAGCTTACCCCCGGCTGACGTCAGGTCAACTATCAGTTTATCCTGAGCCAACCTTCGCCGGAAATCAGCTTCATCGCCTTTTCTCCGGTGGTAATCTGCTGCTTCCTGGTAGGCCGCCTGGAACAAGGGCTCGAGGCGCTGCCAGTTGCGGTGGCTTAAAATCAGGCGGTAAAAAGGCAGCAGGTTCTCCGAATAAAGTTCTGACAGGTAGGGATATTCAGCATTGTTTATTTCATTCTTTTCCTTCTCCCGGCTCAAATCAACGGAGCTGACAAACAAAGTTTCTCCTTCAGCAAAATAAATTTGCGTCCAGATGTGTCCGTGCGGCCGGCCGAAATGGCTCCAGCCGACATAAATCTTTTCCAGCCGGCGGTTTTCCTTCTTCAAAAGCTCAAACAAATGGCCGGCCAGGCTGGCAAAAACATTGCAGTCGCCCACTCCGCTGCTGACCTGAGCATCAAAAGCATGCTCATTATAATTAATTCCCCGGAGCTTAAACCCGCCCCCATCGACTTCCCGATGGTCCAGCCTTTCTTTGGTCGTCTGAAAAACCAACTCTAAGGAATCTTTGATGGACAACTCCGAGAAATGACGATACCGGCGGCGGTACTTGGAGTCAAAAACCCGGTTTAAGCTGCCTAATAACCCGGAATTAAAATTGTCCAGCTGGCTTTGGCTTTTTTGGCTTTGGTTTTTCTCTTCGGAAAAATGGCGAATTTTTTCTTTCAGGTAAGATTGGGCGTCGATATCGTCCTTAAAGGCCAGCGCTTCGCTGATCCACGCATCTTTCAGGGACTCAGGAATCATCACTGAATCAATCTCATTCTGCCGGTAAGAATCAAGAGCTGATAACAGCTCTCCATCGAGGGGGTCTAATCTATACTGGCGGAAATCAAGGGTTTGATAATCGAGATGAACCACTCTTCTGATTGGGCCCAGGAGGGGACCATCGGGATCATCATTTTCCGCCGCTTCCTCACCTTCAACGATACTTTCCAGCCGGTTGCCGGCCGAATCGGGATGGGTCGAGTTGGCGTTGCTAAAAACAGCCAGGGCGCCGGCTAAAAGATAAGGAACGATTTGTTTTCTCGTTTGTTGTTTCCTCGTTTGTTGTTTTCTCGCTTGTTTTTCTTCCATGAAAGAAGAAGGCCGGGCGGTGGTTTATTAAACTTATGCTGGGGTTATGTCATGTGCTATCCCAAATTAACTAGACAATAATAACCACTTGGGGTGGTTATTATGTCTAAACTGAATTTTAAGAAAAGAGTGTGGATAGCAAAACAGTATTTAAATGGAGTTTCTGCTGAAAGATTAGCTTTAGCTCAAAAGATAAACCGGAGCGCTGTTTATCAAATAATTAATATTTACAAAGAATGTGGATGGGATGGCCTAAAAGACCACAAAACAGGACGTTCTCCGAACATCCTAAACCAAACTACCGTAATAATAATTCTTGATCTCAGAAAGCGGTTTGGTTATGGGGCATGCCATATTGAGCAGATTTTGAAGCAAAAAGGCTTCAAAATAAGCCACAGGCAGATTGAAAAAGTCCTGCTTCAGAATGATTTAGTCATTCCAAATTTGAAGAAACAGCGACCGCGAAAGTGGGTTCGCTATGAGCTACCCAATCCAAACGATTTATGGCATACCGATTGGTCTTATGATCCATTTACCGGTAAACAGTTAGCCATGTTTATCGATGATAAAACCCGTTTAATTTTAAGTTGTGGTGTATTTGATCGTGCCACAGCTGAAAATACAATTGCTTTGCTTTACGAGGGCATTGCCAAATATGGCAAGCCCCTCGCAATAATGACTGACCACGGAGGCCAATATTATGCAAACCACCCGAATGCTGACCAACAGAACACTTTGTTTGGTAGCACACTTGAATTGCTCGGAATTAAGCATTATTTAGCGAGAGTAAACCGTCCACAGACTAATGGCAAGGCTGAGCGCTTCTTTTTGAGTTACAAAACGGAGTTCGCAACGAGAACTTTTACTGATGTAAAAGACTATGTGCAGCACTACAACGAAAAACGGCTGCACATGAGTTTAAACTATCGAACTCCAAAAGAAGTTTGGGATGAACTTATGAATGTCTAGCAATTTCGGGTTTGTCTAGTAGTTTCGGGATAACAGAAAAGTGTTAATTAAAAACCACCTCCGCTGGAGAAACCTCCACCGCCAAAGCCGCCACCGCCGGAAAATCCGCCGCCTCCGAAACCTCCACTGCTGGAAGATCCCCCGCCGCCAAAGCCGCTGCCCGAATGGGAGCCGGAGGTGTACCCACTAGAAGAGGTGTAACTGCCAGAAGAATAGGAGCTATAACTTTCCCTGGGCTTAAAATGATGGTGCTGATCTAAAGTCCTATTCGCCTCATCAAGAGAAATCCGGCCACTTAAGTATCCTAACAAGAAACCATTGACACTAAAACTCGTGTCGAAATAACTCCGGCTGGATTCATACTCTCTATCTGCGTAGCGTTTAGAGATTTTCTTTAAACCACTCATTATTTCTGTAAGAGATGCCTGATCCTGCTGTATTTTTTTTGCCTTTTGTTTACCTTGCTTAATATTTAAGTCAATAGCTTCTATTTTATCAACTAAGCCATCGTCATCGGGGCTGGGAGTCGATTTAGCCCGTTTCTTGAGCTCCGTTATAGTTTCCCCTTTCAGGTATGCTTTCAATTTAGTCAAGGCATCCCGATGATAAGGATCCTTTGTGGAATCCAATTCTTTTCGTTCACGGCTATACATTCCAAATTCACCATCGGTTTTTCCTAAAGCCGCAACAACCTCTTCTCGTTTTAAGAGTAGTGCTTTTCCTTCCTGAAGAACGTTGGTAAGCCCATTTTTATCCGCCGCCCGTTGTTCCATCTGTGCTAATTGTTGCACCACCGCGTCCAAATCCTTCTGCCGGGCGTTGATTTCGCTTTCGATAGCCTCGGGCATAGAACAGAGAAAATCATAGTTGGGCTTAGCCTGCTTGTATTCAACCATTTTCGCCACCCAGTCATCCAACCTTCTAGCAATACCCATAGCCGGGGCATAACGAGAGGTTCCATACCCACGATTGACAAGGTACCTAAACAAAGGTTCTTCTTCATATCCTCGTAACTTTCGTTCAGCTTCAGCCTTAAAAGTCTCGTACCGCTGTTTGTTCTGGTCAAGACAGGTCTGGGATTGCTGCGCTTCCTGATGCAAGTGGGTGTAACTTTCATCCTGCTGTAATTCTTGAGCTACCTGCTTTTCCAACGAATTTCTCTGGGCAGCTTTATCCTCTAACTGGCGGTCAAGGGATTCCACACCCTCTTGAAGCCGGTCTTTTTTTTCTATAGAAGAGCGTGTTAAAGAGTCTAATTCTTGGCGGCGTTGCTGCTTTCGCTGAAAAAGGACATTAACCTCCTGCTGTAATTCCCGTATTGCGCTCTTTACAGAATCCCTGTCCAATTCCGGTAAATATAACACCGCTAACTCGGAGAAAAGCCGTTCGCGGTTATTGACTGAGCCGCTGATGACAGCTTCAGATTGCTGCAAGCTAGACGCTAAGGTATGATATTCCCGTTCAAGTTCCGCGATTTTTGCTTTTATGGAAGTATAGACTGTTTTTCCGCTCGTGGTCATTGTTTGCTCACCTTGAAAAGCCGGAAGCTCCGCACTTTAGTGCGGAGATGAAGGCTTTTTGAGGTTCCAAAAATCCGCTCGTCAAGGCGGATTTTTGTTACCATTTCGTTATCCTCGCGCTCTGGAGGGAGAACCGTGCTTCGTAATGTGGCTGGAGGTATCCCCTTCTCTTTTTTCCCAGAATACTATCCTGAACTATTCCATCATCAAGTTTGTCGTTTTTTATTTTCTGATACACCTCTCCCGGCACTCGTTCACCCCACATCTGTACCTGTTCAGTTTTTCCGGTCTCTTCACTGGTAATGTTTTGGAAGATTGGGTTTCCATCAAGACCAACTGCTTCGACTATAAGGTAAACCCCCGAAAGACGTTTCCCCTTTTCATCGGTATAATAACGGTCGATGCCGCTTCGTACACCCTCGCGGGAGACGATCCGCAACTCATATTCCTGATTAAGGATTTCATGAAGCCCTTGCAGTTCCTGGGTCATGGATCGCAGCCGAGTGACGTCTATTTCTTTTATATACTGGCGTGCGCTCTGATATAAGCCGGCGGCTTTTTTCTTCGCTCCATCTTCTCTGGCTGCTTCCGTAACCGAAACATAGAGTCGTTCCACTTGTGCTGAAAGGCTGGTAAATTGCCGGGAATTTTCCTGGACTCCTCTTAACGTTTGCAAATTGCCTTGTGCCGGAGCCAATAATCTTGAATCGACATTTTGTATTCCGGCATGATAAGCATTTTCTGCCTGGGCCACAAACACCTCTAAAGGCTGACTTTTTTTGAAGGCATCAAAAGCAGTGTCCAAATCCCGCCGAATTAATTGGAATTGTTTTTCCCGTTCGAGAAGATCATTTCCTCTTTGAAGATCGGCACCAATATCCTTTAAGGCGATACCAAGGGGCTTTAATTTTGGCTCTACAGTTTCATAATTTTCTCTGGTGACACCGTCCTGGGCATTTCCCCGGGGGCAAAACTCGTTAAAAAAAGGATCCCAACTCTGTAATTCCCGGGCAGTCCGCTGCACGACATCGGATAATTCTCTTTTTTCCGCGTCAGGCAGTTTACCGACGAAAGGAGACGAAGAAAGGCCTTTTTGATTCAATTCCAATTGTTGCCATCGTTGATAAGCATCCACTACCGCTTCTTCTATTTTGGATTCCTGAGACGCAATATAGGCTAATTTTCCCGCCTGTAGTATTCCATACCCTGCTCCAATTACACCAGCAATTACTAAAGCCGGAACGCCATATCTTCTTCCTAATCGAGCTCTTTCCACATAGGCTTTTGCCAAAGCATATCCTATATCCCGTTTCGGCGGCACAAACTCATACTTATGAGAAAAATGATCCTGAATGGCCCGCTCTAACAGTGCATCATCAACGGGTTTACCCATCGCTTGATAGGTTTTGTATAATCGTTCTTTTAAATCTCCAACCTGCTCATCATGAGAAAGCTGCCGTTCCACTTCTTTCTGCTGCTGCTGAAGGGCATTGGCCACATCCATCATGCCCAGCATTTCCTGCACACTCACTTCGGCGCGGACAGAACTAGTGGATTCGGTTTCAGCAGATATTAATACCCCTCTGACCATAATCGAGCCCTTATCTCCAGAGTTATATATAAACTTTTTGTTTCATAACTACTTTAAAAAAGTAAAAGGTATAGAAAAATTTATAAATAAACAGCCCTCTGCCGCAGAACAAGGAGATGGGCGAGAAAGGTTACGAGGGGGTAAAAACAAAATGACCAGTCTGCAATTATATATGGATAGGGCTTTGGAATTAGCGAAGGGGTATATTACCAACAGCCACACTGAAACATCACAACTGGCAGCTTTATTGCAGGATGCCGTTTCTATTGACGAGCCCAAAGTGTTGGCGGTTGCGAATACGGTAAAGTATGCGGGAGAATTTAACGAATTGGTCCGCGATAATGTGAAAAGTACCCGAGTTGATGACCGCTACAATGATATTACCCAGCGATTTGATTCTATCCGGGAAGATTCCCGGGCTTTGGTAGACCAGTTGGCTGACGGTAAAATTGACTGGAAAGAAAGTGTCCAAAACTGGGTGATGAAAATTCGCCGGGGAACTCCCCATCGGCGTTTTGAACAGATTCGGGATATTTTTGTAGATGTAACCAAAGATACGGCCGAAGCTTTAAAGAGAGAACAGGCCATTCTGAACGCCTATCAAAATTTCCGCCTGGCGTTGAAAGGAGCCGAAACTCTGGCATATGAAGTCTTTGAAAGGCAAACCCAAGTTCGCGACGGGGCTCTGACAGCATATCAGGCCGCCGCTCAGGCCGTGACCGATTTTTCCGGCCTGCAATCAGAGAAATCAAAACTGGAATTAGCCCGGGATGAAAAATTAATTGCCTACCAAGGAGAAGAAAAACGATTTCAGCTCGTCAAAGACGTGGCTGAAAATCTGAAAGTGGGGTATAACGTCGGTGAAACCCTGGTTGCCAAGCTCCAGCAAACTCATGAGCTTAAAGAGCAGGTGCATCGAAGAGCAGTGATCTTTTTCCAAACCAATGAGCATGTTTTTACCACCATGGATGCGGTGTACACTTCCCAGCATGGGCTGCATGAAACCACGCAAACCGTCAAAGCCATGCAGGAAGGCGCTAACAAAGGCCTGGAAGACATTGCGGCCATATCCGGCAATCTGGAAAGAGCCGCCATTGAAGCAGGTTACGGCGCAACCATTAACGCCAGTTCCGTGCAGAAACTCGTCGATGCCATTGTCAGTTTCCAGACGGAATCGGTGAGGATGATTGCCGAAGCGAGGGAAAGGGCAACTCAAAATGCCGGGGAAGTAGAACGTATCGTCAACGACGGCAAACAGAAATACAAAAAAGCCCTGGAGACCTTCGTTGCCCCAGCAGCAGAGATACAGGCATAGAGTTTAGATTTTATAATTATTATTTTTTTCTCTTTTTTCTTCTCTTCCTCTTTCCTGGGCCCGGCTACGGTTAAGTTTATATCCCCCTCCCTTTTTCTTCCGGGGAAGATGATCCTCAACCTGACGCGAAACAAAATCCTCTCGGAAAAAGAGCTGCCCGGCCGGAATTTATTAGCCCAATCCCTCGGCCTGATGTTCCGGAGGAAGCAGAACCTGGTGATGAGCTTCGGCAAAGAGAAAAAGGTCCAGCTGCACAATTTCTTTGTCTTTTATCCAATCGACGTTCTTATCCTCAATGAAAAGCAGGAGCTCATCGAGATAAAGAAAGACTTTAAGCCGTTCACCTTCTGGAGTTCCCGGCATCAAGGCAGGTATGCTGTCGAGCTGGCTTTCCCCGGCGAATATCGGGTTGGGGATAAACTAACTATCAAATAAAAAATCATAAAAAAAAGAAAAAAGAAAGAAGTTTTGCTTCTTTCAGCTTACCTCTTCCTACTTCCGCCAGAAGTAGTACACCACTCCGGCGATAATAATCACCACAATCAGAGGTATCAGCCAGATAGCGATGCCCCGCTTGTCGCCGAGATCAACCACTGTTCCCTCTTCCTCCCCGGCAGGAACTTCTTCCGGAGACACTTCCGGCGGTAAGGCTTCCCCAGCTTCAGTTATTTCCCCGATTTCCTCAGCAGGAGCCACTCCTTCCGCTTTCTCTCCGATGACAAAGTAGCTGAACCCGGGCGTGTCGGCCGAGTAGTGGATGTAAGTGCCGTCATCCTCGCCAATCGTCGTGGCCAGTTCATTCCACTTATCATCAGCGTAGCGGAAGAGAGCAATGTTGCTTTTCTTAAGCTTCTGCTCGGACAGCCAGGTCTTATCGACCTTAAACCTAACGGTGGCCTTGCCTTTCATGACTTCTTCAACATTATCCTGGGTGATTTGGAGGTTGCGGTAAACTTTCTGGCTGAAGGATGAGACAGAGCTGGGCAGGGTTTCAACCTTCTTGACCTGGACCCAGGCGCCGTAGGTTGTGTCCTCAACGGCAAAGGCAACTTCCGTTACCCCGACAAGCCCGTTCTCAACTGCCACTGAAGCCGTTTCGCCGGCCAGGATGGATGTCCAGACCTTCTTCTCAAAGTTTCCGGCTACCCCGCTGGATGAGCCGCCGCCGGAACCGCCAGCACCCGCGCCGCCGGTGGCCGCAGTAGCTGTTGTCCATGTCCCTGTGCCGGTGCCGCTGTTCCCAATCTCATCAATCGCGTAACAAACCGAGGAAGTGCCGCCTGAACCGGTGGCCGTCGTTGATTCCGATTTGGTCGTGGTACCGGCAAAGTAGGGGCCGGTAGCAATGCGGTAAGTGTCCGACGCCGTACAATCGCACTTAACGGTTGTCCCGGAAGTGGGGTTGGAAGTACAGGTGACGGAAACGCTGGGCGAAGTTTTGTCAACGATGAAAGAGATAGTTTCCGTCTGATTGATGTTGCCCCAGCT
>CAYWPJ010000001.1:98502-98935 GCA_964460195.1 uncultured Methanosarcinales archaeon | reverse complement strand
ACAAAGACCGTCACCGTGTTGTTGCCCTCCCCCAAGGCAGAGACGTTCCAACTGACGTTGTAAGAGTACACTCCAACCGCCGCCGCTGCACTCAGGATGTTATGACCACTAATATTGGCAGAAAGGTTGAAACCAGGGCTACTAGCGTTGTCAAACATAAATATAACCGTGTGTATTGCTCCACTCCCATCGCCGGGAGTTACCCAACTGTTGTTCCTGATGGTAATGTTAAACTGGATTGTGGTGTTCCTGGCACTAAAGTTCTGGAACTTGGGGAAACCATCGTAAGAAACAGTTTCACTAAAACGAGCGTCCCAGGTGGTGTTCATGCCGGTATTGAGGTAAAACTTGATTTTCTGGTTCCGGACGGAATTGTTGCTCGAGTCATTGACGTGGATGGTAACGGTATGATTTCCCGCACGGAGAATCGAGA
>CAYWPJ010000001.1:65450-98492 GCA_964460195.1 uncultured Methanosarcinales archaeon | reverse complement strand
CCGTAGTGACAGCCCAATAACCTGACCCATTGTGAGCGGTGAAGTTAGCGGCTTGTTCGGAAGTTCCCAAAGAGGTAAGGTTGTCTACCTCAAAGACAACCCGGGCAGGACTAGTCGCATTGCTGACTGACTTGATGGACAAATCCTTGATGCTGACGTTAAAGACAAAAGCGTCACCGGCTTTATACTCGGTGTTATTGGCTGAGATCACGGAAACGACTGGGACAGTATTATCAACTAAGATGTCCTGGGGTCCGTAAAAGGAACCCATGAGGCAGGTGCCACTCGACGGCGCCGCGGTGGCGCTCCCGTTACAGTAAAAGATTGATATGTTATAAATACCATCCGGCAGGCTGGTAGCGCTGGTCGAAAGAGTATTGAAACCGCCGGCGCTGCTGACGTTGCTGTAATTGCCAAAGATGGTCTGGTTGTTGTCAGATGATAAGTTCTGGTAGGTAACGTTCCTCAAAACATAACTGTGGATATCAAACCCGGTAGAACCATTGTAAGTAGAGAATGTTTGGGCATAACTGCTGTTTGACAGCTTGAAGGCAAAGGAAACATTGACGATGTCCCAAGTAGCGTTTTGTTGATAAAAGAACAAACTGAGGTTAAAATAACCATTGGTCACGTTTGAGCCGTTAGCTGGCGAGACAGCGGCGGTTGTCCAAACACTGTCCAAACTGTCGTCGGCCAGAACGATGAAAGCCAGCAAGGCCAAAATCCCGGCCACTAGCAAACTAGAATACAACTTTGTATTGTCCATCTAACATCAACCCCTTTTTTTATTTTTAATGATTATTATTTACCTGGAAAAATCAGAGGAGTATATAAATGTTTCTTTTCTAGAACTTAGTTCTATGACTAAAAACTGCCGAAAAGGAGCTGAAGTGAACCGAAAAGGAGCTGAAGTGAAGTTTGGATAAACTTTAAGTAATAAATATTATTAAGTAATATATTAAGTAATATATATAGTAATAGTAAGTAGTTACTAAATTAGTGCATAACTAAAAGTGTATAACCAAAAGTCAACCAAAAACGTAAACCCAGAAACAAAAAACTTTAGGGGCACGCCCGCAGTCGAAACAGCCAAGCCTGGCTGGCTTAACCCCGAAAGCTTCTCGGGTCTGCGGCCCTCTGAACATGGAGTCTGAACATTAAGGCTGCTGCCTTCCGGCTCTGACCTGGTTCTGCCCAAGTCCATCCCAAAGGACAAACCGTCAGCAAAGACGTTCAGGACCAACCAAACATCAGCGATCCTTCCTTGGGCTTCGGCTCCGTGTAAAGTCCGTTCACGGTAACAGCGCAGGACTAGCGCGCCAGCCTAGCTCTCCCTGTTTATCATCAATAGACTAATGAGGTAAGTATTTAAACGTTTCCCCCGACTTTCACATCAAAAAAAACAGCCCGGCTCCCATCACCACCAGCAAAGATAAAATGAGCAGAACAATCTTCCGGAACTGCTCGCCGCCCAGCCAGAGAACAATTCCTGCCTTAACCACCATATTAGTTAAGGCAGCCAGCACGATTCCCCGGCAGGCAATATCGCCGGCCAAGCCGTTTTTAGCCAGCTGGGATAAAGATAAGGTGATGGCATCGACATCCGCAAACCCGGAAAAGAAACTGACTAAATATACCCCTTCCGACGACAAATTAAGATATGCCACCTTGACCAGAGCTAAAATCAGGGCAAAGAACAAAGTGAATTTCAGAGCCGGCTTCAAAGACAAAGGCGAACCTAATTTGAGCTCTTCCTTAACTTCCCGGGACTTTTTCCAGACAAAGTAAGAAGAAACTGCCGTCACCAGTATTAAAGCCAGCAGGGGCAGAAAGACTTCCCGGAACAACGGCTGGTTGACAACGAAGACTTCAACCAGGATGCGCAGGAACATCATGCCGTTGGCTAAGATCGCGGCCAGGGCCAAGGCGTGATAAACTTTCTTCTCCTTCCGACTGCGCACCGCTAAGCTCACCGTCGTGGCCGTGCTGCTGACCATCCCTCCAAAAAGGCCGACTAAAGCCATCCCCTTGCGGCCGAACCATTTTAACAGAAGGTAGCCGGCAAAACTGATCGCCGAGATAAGGACAACCATCAGCCAGGTCAGAAAAGGGTTGAAGAGTTCTTTGAGGTACCATTGGTTGGGCAGGAAGGGCAGAATGACTAGGGCAATGACGGCAAAAGTCAGGGTTGCCCCCAGCTCTTTCTCCTTGATTTTTTCCGCGAAATGATGGAGCATCGAGCGGAGATAGAGAATGACCGTGATGATGATTGCCAGGACGGCGGCCAGAAGTATGTCGCCCCGATAGGCGATTACACCAATGAAAAAAGCCAGCAGGCCGGCGATTTCCGTCGTGGCGCCGATGTGCTTCTTCTCGGAAATGGCGTAGTAAGCCAAAACGCTGATTGAGCCGATGACCAGGAAACCCAGGACAAAAATCCAGACGCTGACTATATCTCCCAGGTAGGCCGAAAGGGCGCCCAGCAGGGCGACCAAAGGGAAAGTTCTGATGCCGGCATAGGCATGGCCCCTTTGTTTATGCCGGGCATATTCCCTTTCCAGGCCAATCAAAGCCCCCAGAGCTAGCGCAATAAAGAAATTTTTGAGCAAAGCTAATTCTGACCCCAAGGCTAATTCTGACCCCAAGGCTAATTCTGACGCTAATTCTAACATCTAATCACCTTTTCTAGGGAATATGGTTTAGTTTAAATAATTAACTAAAGAAATGAGGCCAAATAACTGGGGGAATAATGCCAGAAAAAAGAAATAACTTTTATCTCTTCTTCCTTCTTTTTAAAATCTTGTGTCCGCTTAGATGGGTTCTGATGCCTAACTTTCTTTTCCTCCGGGTATGGATTTTACGAACCATATTTGTCAGGTTTTCTTAAAGGTTAATAAGGCTTTCTGTGGACTTTAGGAAATAACTTGGAGAGATGTAAGGATAGAACGGAACCTATTTAGGCCGGAGCTAATAAATCACCGCCACCACCACTCCTTCGACATCCTCAAACCGGACCTTGCCGGGGTCGGATAAAGTATTATTGTCCCCTCGGGCAATATAATAAGCGCCTTCCCCGTCCTCTCCTTTCCCGACGACTCGATGAATCAAGACTCCGTAAGGGCTGTGGTAAGAGATGACATCGCCTATTTCGATGGAGTCGGGAGTCTCCGGCTTGACTTCGATGGCGTTCGCCCCGATGTCGAGAAAAGGATCCATGGAATTGGTGTCAGTGAAAGAAGACCAGACGGCCCCCGGGATGTCCAGAATGATTCTATCGCGATAAACTTTAATCTGCTCCTCTTGGACCCGGTCGGAAGGAGAGGAGACTTCCCGGCTCTTCAAGATAGTCTTGTCGCTGAGAGAAAAGGCGCAGAGCGAAAGAGCCGCTAAAATCAGAATCCCGACCAGAACTTTTACGGCCAACTTCATCGTACGATTCTTACCCCCATAACATGCCTCATAACACTATTTTAAAGTAGTGTATATTTAAAGATATATATTCTGGAGGATATAATTTGAACTACGCGCTACCTGTTTGACGGCTTAGGCTGAGAAGTGGAAGAAAGAGCTTCAGACCAGAATTCATCTTCTTCTGGCAATTCTTTTCCGGTGAGGGTGGTCTGGGGCATTTTATTTCTCTGTTTCACATTTGGTATTTAACGTATGGGGCCTGTGTTAAACGACCCGACCGTAGCGACCGAGAGTAACATTTTGTTATCAAATAGCGAGGGAGCGAAGGGAGAGCGCAGCGGGGTGCGAAGCAAGTCTTTTCCTCACTGGAAATTTGGCTGGCACTGTAGTTCGCTGGGAAAAGCAACGACTTTTCCTGCGTGCAAGAAATATGGGAGTAATATTTTTAAGGGAAAGGTGTATTTGTAGGTTAAGAAGGTGTTACCTATGCTTTTAGCCAAAAATAAAGAATATCTTCAACTGCTGCACGAGATTAAAGTTAAAGTTCGATCTGCTCAGATAAAAGCAGCTATTTCTGTCAATAAAGAGCTTATTGGCTTGTATTGGGATGCTGGTAGAATGATTGCTGAAAGGCAAGCAAAAGGGAAGTGGGGGGATTCCGTTGTAGATATGCTTGCTGGTGACTTGAGGCGAGAATTTCCTGATATGAAAGGGTTCTCCAGAGCCAATATTTTCAATATCCGTCAATGGTATCTCTATTATTCTATGATGGATGAGAAAGTCCAACAACTTGTTAGACAATTGCCCTGGGGCCATAATATGGTCATCGTTAACAAAATAAAAGAGCCGCCAGAAGCCGTTTTTTACCTCACTGAAGCGATTCGAAATAACTGGTCAAGAAATGTCTTAATTCATCAAATCGAGAGTGGATTATACCAGAGGAAAGGTAAAATTTTGCATAATTTTGAAGCCACGTTGCCTGCTCCTCAATCGGATTTAGCACGGCAGACGCTTAAAGATCCATACATTTTTGATTTTTTTTCACTCGGAGAAGAGGCACAAGAACGGGAAATAGAGAAAGAGTTAACGAAACATATTACAAAATTTTTGCTGGAATTGGGTGCTGGATTTTCATTTGTGGGAAGCCAGTATCCTCTCGAAATATCGGGCAAAGATTACTACATTGATCTGCTGTTTTATCATTTAAGATTGCGCTGTTTCGTGATTATTGAACTAAAAGCAGGAGAGTTTAAGCCAGAATACGCCGGAAAGTTAAACTTTTATCTCTCTGCTGTTGATAAAACATTAAAACAAGAAGGTGATAAGCCATCCATTGGGATTATTTTGTGTAAAAGCAAGGATAAAGTTATTGCCGAGTATGCTCTTAAAGATATGAGCAAGCCGATGGGTGTTTCTGAATATAAGATTGTTCGTGCTATTCCAGAAAAACTAAGGACAAGCTTGCCAACGATTGATGAATTGGAAAAAGAATTGTCGAAAACAGAGAAGGATAATAGAGTAAAAATAAAGAAAAAACACTAAATTAATAGATTATGCAGAGAGGAGTACTCTCGAAGGGAACAGTAAAGTTAGCTGGATGAAATCTTTACGGCGCACCTTTCGCTATCTGCGAAGTAACATCGCTCCAGAATGAGAGGCTCCCTGCAATTAAAAGCAGAGTAGGTAAATCACATATGAAAAAATTACTGCAAGAATTAAACCACTTTTTGGGAATTGCCACCATCAATACTTATGCAGGTGGCGGTTCTGAGGTTGATCCAGAAGAGCCAGGATTTAAGGAATTGGAGTACCGGGAAGGAGAATGGTACTATAAAGATAGTTACACTGGATTTTTTCAGTCATGGGGACGTGAGGTTGTCTGGTATAATCAGAAGCCTTTTTGGACACAAATCTACGGTGGCGGGATGACTGTAAAATTCCAAAAAGATACTAAATTTGCTCATGAAACTTTTTATTTTCTCAAAAAGGCTTTATCTGCTGGTGAAAAACAAGAGGATTTCCAACCTCGCGGTCCAAAACAATTCGCTGATGGAGATTGGGAATATGTCTGCGAATGGAATGGAAATATTACAAAATTTGAGGGATATGAAAAAATCCTGTTCAAGAAAGAAGTTGTTTTTACCCATGATTTCTTAGGCGGTTTAATTCTTGCAAGAAAACAGTTCAAAAATATCGAGGGGCGTAAAACATCTGATGACAAATGAACAAAACAAAAAAAGAGAGAAAACTTGAAAAGATGGCTGAAGAAGCTACAGTAGATTGCTATAATGAGTATGAACAAGGTAGTGGCTGGGCTTGCACACTGGCAGAGGAGCTGCCGCTTCCATTGAAGTGCTTGATTTTTGGTGAGGAGGCTATGTTAGTTGATGTAGATACTGATGAACAGGGAACATCAGTTCTGGGAGTCATTGCCAAGAATAAGAAAAAGATAAGAATTCCCATACAGGATCTCGAAGTAATTGATAAAAAATGTAAAAGCTTAGATTGGATTTTGGCTTATCGCTACTGGATTAAGTACGGTTAAAAAATGATAAAAACCATAAAGGATATTACTGTAGAAGACGTCCAAGATTTATTTGACAGTGTTATTTACTTACGCGGTGAAGAGTACTTTGACGAAGGATTGGTAACTTCAATAGAACCGCTGAATACCACCACTATTACCGGTACAGTACGTGGCAATCAAAGTTATACGGTTTCTGTTTCTATAGATGATGACGGAAATTTAGTCTGTGATTGTAGCTGTCCCTGCGACTTTGACTGCAAGCATGCTGCTGCTTTGCTTCTTAAATGGCTGTCAATAAAGAATAAGCAAAGTGTGTCATTAAAAGAGGGTATTCCAAAGGCAAAAGAATCATTACAACAATCTTTAGCGGCAAAAAATAAAGAAGAACTTATCGAGTTACTCCAAGCAGCAATTGGTAAACATCCGGAACTTAAATCGTTGGTGCAGATTGAACGCAAAGCAGTCCTCTCTCAAATAAAGAAATTATTCTCGGAGTATTGGGAATGGAATGAAATACATGATTTAATTTCCCAGCTGAAAACAATTCTGGAAGGGATACGAAGGAATAAAGCCTCTTGGGATAGAGACCTCTGGGAAGAAATGAAAATCTGCTCTGAGATTATGATAAAAAATATTGAAAATGTGCATGATGAGGGGGATTTAGGAATTTTCTGGGAAGATTGGTTTGAAACATACGGAGAAGTCTTTGCCGCAACGAAACCAAACAAAAGTAAAAAAGTTGAATTCATTGAGGCCGTTCTCGATTGGATTGAAAATGATGACTATGGCAATGAGGGAAGTTTTGAAAAGGCGCTGGTAGGACTTTGTAATACTTCAGAAGACGTTGAATTGATAAAAGAAATGCTCGCTAAAGTTAAAAAAGAGGAGTACGATGATGAAGATCGTTATGAAGAATTGTTTTTGAAACTGTATGAAAAAGCGGGAATGGAAGAAAAATATTTAGAGGAAGCAAAACGTTCCGGGTTTACAGCAGAATTGGTGGACAAGCTTATATCCCTAAATCGGCTCGAAGAGGCTCTCGAGGTGTGCAACAAGAATAGAACGAAAGAACTCTCTTTTGATATCGAAACAAGACGGCTCCAGCTTTTACGAAAATTAGGTAAAGTTTCTGAACTAAAGAAAAGCCTGCTTACCTTGACAAAGAAATTAGGGAATATAACTTATGCGCTTCAGTTAAAACAGGAAGCTTCTGCCGAAGAATGGAGAAAGTACAGTAAAGAGATTATTAATCACTCTAAAAATGATAACCAGCATAGTTTTCTCTCTCGTTTTTATTATGAGGAGAGGGACTTCAGGAATGCCTATGAGTATTCCAAAGATCTACGTGATGCTGCGTATCTCGAACTTCTGGCTAAAAAGCTTAGCAATGACCACTCTGAATTATCCTGTGATCTATTCAAGAAATTATGTTTCCATTTCATAGGACAAGGGTCTGGCTGGCCGTATCAAAAAGCAGGGAAGATGTTGGAAGCACTCAAGAAAATAGACAAAACAGGCAATATTTTCAGGAAAACAAAAAACGAAATCATTAAGCTGCATGGGAAGAAGTACTCGTTAATGGCAATTGTGGAGAGAGTAAAATGACAATAAGAGAGGAAAAATTTCAATGTAGGAAATGTAACCTGCCTATTGGAGGACATAACCAGTATCTCCATGATGGGATGTGCGATGATTGCTTTTTTGAGATGTACTTTCCGGAGGAAGCACTGATTGTTGAGACTGACTTAGAACAAAAAGATGAATTTTTAATAGATATTTCTTTGCCAGAATTGAAGAAAATGTATTAATTTAGAGAAGAATGCGAAAGCTAACCTCTGCTCACCAGGTTGACTTCCTCATGCCCCGCCCGTCCCTGCATTGACCTTGACGTTGACAAACTTCATTGACCGGGTGATGAAGGAAAAGTTCCAGACGGCGACTGAATTGAACGTCTGCAAGGTCAGGAAGCCGTCCCCCGGCACTTCCCCGGGGAAATTCTTTTTTAGGGCGGTCCGGCAGGTCTCGATGGCGGCCGGCAGGGCAACTTTGATCTTTCCCAGCTTCAGCCTCTCGACTTTTCCGCCTTCGCTCTTGAAGACGTCATCAGCCGGCTTGACGGCAAAAGAATTATCCTCCAACTCGACAAAAACGGTTATTTTCCCGGAGCAGGGATCGAAGAAGCCGGTTTCCCAGCCTCCCTTGGAATTGCCTTCTGAATCAATCTGGCAGAAAAAATGAGAAAGAAAATTTTTAGGGTGCTCCTGATGCCACTGCCGGTGGAGCTGATCATTTTTAAGCTGAGCCAGCAGCTCCTGCGGCTTCATCAGTCTTCCCTCCATGACTTCATGCGTTTTCTCTCCATGACTTTATGCATATTCTCTCCAGGTGTAGTTGCACTTGGTGCATTTAAAGAACCTGGTTTCCGGCTCATCTGCACCGCGCGTCTGCTGCGTCCAATAATAGGCGACCTTGTTGCTGCATTTCTCGCAGACAATTTTAATCTTGGGGTGGGTTTCGATATTTTCCACCACCTCGATCTTCTTGCCTCCGCTGACTTTTTCCTTCAGTTCCGGCGGAGTATCTTCATTACCGGGATTTTTAGTAAACCCGCAGCTGCAGTAAAGAACTTTTTTTCCGCCTTTATCCCTCGGCCGGAGGATTGAACCGCATTTTGGACAGAACATGATTAATCACCCTAAGTTAGTTTTTAGGTGGAATTGACCGGTGATTTATATAATTTGCCTAAAACCTGGGCGGGCAGGGCGCAACGTGGCAAAATCCGAAGGATTTCTGATTCAGAAGTTGAGAGGATTAATATTGACTTTAAAGGAGTAAAAAAACGAAAGATTAATAAAATAGATAAGTATTCTTTTACCGGTAAATTGAGGTATTAAAATGAAATCATTAAAAGATTTATGCGAAGAAGCAAAAAGACATTGTCGTGAATTTGTAGTCGGAGCTTCACTGGCTACAGTTCTAGCTGGCTGTTCTTCAACAATTCCTTTAGTTTGTTCTGATAATTTGTATAGAGAAAGAGGTGATGAATTTTTACAGTATGATTTACTTACATATTATGCTGTATTAGTAAAAGGAAACTTAACTGACTTGAATTACTTAGAATTTTTAGAAGCAGTAGACCAGGCCGATGGGGAAGATAATAATGTTATAACCAGGGAAGGTTTAAGTGTAGCCATGTCCCGAATTCTCTACTCCCCTTGAAAAAATAATAATTCAACATTAAATACAATTGTTGTATTGTTATAATTTTTAATCAGACTTTTTGATTTTTACCTTTTGATCGTTATCCCCAGCGGCCTGACTGCATCAACGAAAAGAATCTTCAGCCAGCCTAAATAAGGGATTCGGATAACTCCCTGGCCATAAATTCTTCCCCTGTCAATGCTCTCCTCATTGGGGCTGCTCTCCCGGTTGTGGTCGCCTTTCGTCTGGTAGAGATAATTCCCATCTTCCACTTTGACCTTGACGATACGATGGATGATCGGCTGCGGACGGTCGCTTTTAAAGATGAGGATGTCGCCAGCTTTCAGGTTATTTTCACCGGCCCGCCAGAGGATAATTACATCTCCCTTGTCAAAGCCGTTTGGGAAGGGAAACTCCCTGAATTGCTCTTTAGTGATGCCTTTTTTTTCATACCAGGTGCCGCAGTAAAGCCAGTAATTGGCGAACGATTCCCGGAAATCAGCCGCGTCCTGCCCGCAGATAACCCCGTTATGCAGGCCGTGCTCCATGCTTTCCGAGACGACGGCAACGATCGGGTAGCCGGTGCCCAAAACCAGCCCCAGGAGGGGGTAGAAGAGGTAGCGGATGACCAGGAAGGCGATGATGATATTGGCAAGCCAGCTCCAGAGCGAATCCTCATACCAGAGGAAATACCAGACTTTCCTGCCGTGGTGCTTGATCTTCCCGAACTTGTCCATAGCCGGGATGATTTTTTAGATGTTTAAAAAGGTTTAGGGAAAATTGAGTTAGGCAGAGAAAGCCGCCGGTCGGGCTGGGAAAACCAGAAATTGACAAAACTTTATAAAAACCCCAGCCTTTCTCCATCCCGAAAGACCATGCTCCCCACCGAAGCCCGGCTCCTCAGAGAAATCAAGAAAAAAAAAGAATTAAAAGAGCTCAGCGACCAATTCGTCAGGGAAGAGCTCGACGCTTACTTCAGAAGAAATCCCGGGGCCAGGAAATTCCTGGAGCGGCCCAGATCCGGGAAATACAAAAAAATCGTCAAAGAAGTCAGAGCCAGGCTGAGAAGGGCCTCCGGCCTGTTCCACGGAACGACTCTGGAATCCCACCCCTCGACGAGGGAAAGATTGAGCATTTACGGAACGCTCTACGCCCAGCTGTGGGAGCTGGCCGGCCAGCCTAAAATCATCCTTGACCTGGGCTGCGGGCTGAACCCCCTCTCTTTTCCCCACCTGGGGCTAAAAGATGTAACCTACTATGCCTATGACATCAATGGAAAGGACATTTCCCTGGTCAACAAATTCTTCAGGGAAAAGAAGGTTAAAGGCAAAGCTTTGGCCGAAGATGTTGCCAAAACAAAAACTTTTCCCGTGGCCGACATCGCCTTCTTATTCAAGATGACCGATATCCTGGACCGAAAGAAGGGGCACAAAAAGACTGAAGAAGTTATTAGGAGAGTTCCGGCCAAATTTGTCGTCGTCAGTTTCCCAACTATAACGATGTCCGGCCGGCCGATGAACTTTCCCCGCCGGAGATGGATTGAGTTGATGTGCCGCCGGCTGAATTTCCCTTTTCGGGTGCTCGAGTTCAGCCGCGAGCTCTTCTACGTCATAGAGAAATGAGCACCCTGCCCGGAGACGAGCTGAAAAAAGAGGAAGCCTTACTTCCTTACTTCAATCTCCGGAATTTATAATGAATCAGGAAGGGATAGAGCAGAGCAATCATTCCAAAGACGACAAAAGTCAGCCAGTAAACCCGGTAATGAAAGAAGATAAAAGTCAGGCTGAAAGTGATGGCACGGCCGATATTCAAAAACAGTTCCCGCATCCGCCAGAATCCCAGCTCCGCTTTCTTCAGGTCAAGAGAAACCGCCAGCCGGAGAGGGAAGGAAATGGTGGCAAGGAGGGAAAAAATCCCGGTCAAAATCACCCACCACTTCAAGTCTGGGGCAAAAATCAGGGCGAAGACGGAAAAAGCCATCAGGAAGAATAAAAAGTACAGATAACCCATTCTTTTCTGCAGTTTATCTGAACGCCAGGAGAGAAAGAAGGCGATCACCAGACTAATCAATCCCAGATAGCCTAAGAAAAAACCGAACTGCTGCTCGCGGGAAATAAAAAACAGTGAATAAATTACCAGAACCACGCCGGAAAAAAACTGGAGAGCCCCCTCGGCCATGGTGATGATTCTCAAGCCCCGGAATTTTTCCATTTCTGAAGCCAATCTGGTCCTGAGAGTTATAGCCGGAACTTTTTTCCAGACATAAAATAAGAGAGGGAGATGGAGGAAAGCGCAGAGGAGGAAGAGGAAGGAGTAGCTTTTATAGACGATGAACAAAGCCCCCAGCGAAGGCAGAAAAACGCCCAGCAGGGAAGAGCAGATTTGATACACCGCCGACCGGCGCCCGTGGCACCCGTCCGCGCAGTCACGGAAGAACAGATAGTTCAAAGAGATCCAGAAAAAAAGGGCGGTTCCCGCGCCTAAAAAAGGATAAAGCCAGAATGACCAGCCCGGCCAGTTGAAGAAAAGCAGCAGATTCATTCCGGCAAAGGCAAGGATTCCGCTGACTAAAAAATAGCGCAGGTTAAAGACATTCGTCAGGGAGGTGAAGAGGACGGCCATGAAGGTGAAAAAAACATAGAGCAGGACCAGCTCTTCCATTGAATAGCCCTGCTTCTTGAAAAAGAAAGTCATAAAAGAGAGGGAAGCAAATGCCAGAATCTGCTGGAAAAACAAAATGAAATAACCCTGGTTCAGCTTCATCACCGCCGGGAAAAGAATAAAAGTTTATTAGCCTTTCCTTGCTGTTAGGTAAAGCTGTTAAATAAAGCTGCTAAGTAAAAGATAAATGATTTTACCGAAAAATTAAAGTCAGATACTATCAATCGGCCGGGGGCCACAACCGAGATTTTTATTTTATCAAATCTGCGAGGGTTTTTAATTGTTCAGCTTTTTCCTTCATCCCGACTTTAAGAGCAATGTCAGCAGCGTCAGCAAACCAACCTGCTTTTTCACAATCTCCAACAGCTCTTTCATACAACCGTTCAACTATGTCATTCATCCCCCCTTCAAGGGCAATACGGGCAGCCTCAGCAAACCGGCCTAATTTTTCATAATTTTCAACAGCTCTGTCATTCATCCCGAATTTAAGAGCCATGTCGGCAGCCTTAGCAAACTGGCCTGCTTTTTCGTAATCGCCAACAGCTCGGTCATTCATCCCTGCTTCAAGAGCAATGCCGGCAGCACGAACAAACCAACCTGCTTTTTCATAAACCTCAACAGCTCTGGCACTCTCCCCCGCTTTAAGGGCTATGCCGGCAGCCTCATCAAACAGGCCTGCTTTTTCGTAATCGCCAACAGCTCGGTCATTCATCCCTGCTTCAAGAGCAATATGGGCAGCCACATCAAAGCTACCTGCTTTTTCATAAACCTCAACAGCTCTTTCATTCATCCTCGCTTTAAGGGCTATGCCGGCAGCCTCATCAAACCTGCCTGCTTTTTCGTAATCTTCAACAGCTCTTCCATACAACTGTTTAGCTCTGTCATCCCTCCCCGCTTTAAGGGCAACGTCGGCAGCTTCAACAAACCTACCTGATTTTTCATAAAACATAATAGCTCTTTCAATCTGTGAAGCGGGCAAGTTTATTTTTCCCGCTAGTTTAGAAATTGCAACCATCCTTGCCTCTTCAGAACTTAGTGCCCCAAGCATTCGTTCTAAATCGATTTCCTTAGTCATATTGCCTCAAGAATAAGCTGATAGTTATAAATCTTTTGTTTAAATGACTACTCTTAAATAGATAACAAAATACCTTCTAAGCCGCCTGAATCTTCCGGCGGCGCTTGGCCTTCTTAATCTTCTTGCGCTGCCATTTCCAGCGCATCTGGCCTTTCTTCTTCCAGCGGCGTGAACTTCGCTTCATGCCAGCTGAAATTCCTGTAAGGTTTCTGACTACCGCGGCACCCCGGCACTCGCACCCGGCCCCACCTTCAATGTTATAGATAACTACACGACTTAAATAGGTTCGAGCAAAAACTTCTCCGTTCCTCGGCCTGTGGGCTTGCAGTATTCGGTCTTATTGCACTTTCCTTCATCGTCAGAGCACCAAACAGGAATTCCAATGTCCAACATAGCCGACTTTGGGCCACATTTAAGTTAAGCTCGAGATTACTAATGAGTGGCCGCTTAGGTTTCATAACCAAACATTTTGTCCACATTTATCACAAAACTTAGCAGATTTTTGAAGCTGTTTTCCACAATTAGTACAATATTTAGTATTCTCTGGTGTTGGCGGTTCTTGCCCAAATACTTTTATGTCTATCAGAAACTTTGAACCTCTAATTGCGTACTCTAAATCTTTATCTGCTTCTTTTACAACTATAATTCCTCTAACTTGTTTATCTTCTGTTAAATTTTCACTTACCCAAGCCATGTATTTTTGAATTTGTCCAACTACTCTGTAAGAACCCTTCTCTTTTTTTAATTCTACAACCACAAAATTCCCATTTTTATCTTTGCATAAAACATCTATGCAACCAACAGATGTTGAATATTGGTTGCCAATTAATTCTAATCCTTCTTCCAGAATTTCTAGATTTGATATTATTGAAAATTCGAGTTTAGATTCTGAGGTTTCACTAATGGCTTCTGTGCCTTCGAGATCAAACTTCCATTTTTTTTCTTTCTTTTGTTTAATCTCTTCTATTTGCTTTTCAAAATTTTCTGGTTTTTGGAATTTATTTTTAAACTCCTTTACACCATCATAGATAAAACTTGGAATTGTGAAATCTACACCCACATACCCCTTTGCACTCATTGAAAATGTCCAAAAACCAACCCCCATTTTTACCAATTCATCACCTAATTGCCAAAAGCTGTACTCTTTGTACTGTCCCCATGGCCAAGGTATAAATTCAACGCTTTGGCTATCAAACTTTACTTTAAATTTTGAGTCTTTTAACCCTTCGTCGAACAAAACATTAAAAATATATGTCCATCCTTCCAAATTTATATCTAAATGACTAATTTCACCAGGTTCTCTCTCTGCTCCTACCCTAAAGTCAGGGAGGGAACTATATTTTTCTGTATTATTTGGAGATTGTTTTCTTTGTTTTTCAGCTTCCTTAACCGAGTCCTCCATCCTAATAGGGATATAATTCAAAACAAAAGACAATATCTTCTTATCTAAACTAGATAATTCGCTTAACCTATTATTGGCGTTCTGAACCAACATTTTCGAAGTTTTGTTGATTAATATCTCTTTTAATAATTTATTATCTTCATCGAAGGTTTCTTTTGAAAGAAAATTGGGCATCTCGTTCAAAAAATCTTCAAAAACATCCATTCGCTCCTTAATTTCTGGCGATTTTACATATTTTTTATTTAAATTTCTAACGTAAACTGTATCCAGCCATTTTTTAAATGCTTCTTTGTTGTTATGGTAACCTGACATAGATGGAATACAATATGAAAAAATCCACAGAATATCTAAAAGTTGATTATCTCGTCTGTTAATTGCACTCTCGACAAAACTTTCAATTTTAGTTTTTGTATCTTCCATCATGTAACTAAATGTAACGAAACTTAAAAAGTTTTCTTTTTGAAGCGACCGCCCTTGATATTTAGTGATCCGCAGCCGCGTTTACCCCTTGACATTGCCGATCGGTTTCAGGGCGGCCACTCTCTTAGTGATTCCCGCGGCTTCCAGGGAATCAACCACTACTTCAATGTCTTTGTATGCCTTCCCGGCCTCTTCGGCCAGCCCGGCCATCGTCACCCCATGGACGTAGATTCCTCTAGTTTCCATCTCTTTCTGCAGCTGCTCGCCGCGGACTTCCCGCTTTGCCGCCGCCCGGCTCATTGTCCGGCCGGCCCCGTGGGCGGTTGAGGCGAAAGTCTCATCGGCTCCGTCAGTCCCGAGCAAAAGATATGAGCCCGTTTCCATCGAGCCGCCAATGATTACCGGCTGGCCAATTTTTTTATACACTTCGGGCAGGTCGGCCGCCCTTCCCGGCCCAAAGGCCCGGGTAGCCCCTTTCCGATGGACGATTAATTCCTTCTCTTTCCCGTCGACAAGATGTTTCTCTAATTTGGCGATATTGTGGGCGACATCATAGACCAGCTTAATCTCGACTTTTCTTCCGAAAATCTTGTTAAAGACTTCCCTGATCCGGTGAGTGATCACCTGCCGGTTGGCGAAAGCCATGTTGGCAGCGCAGGCCATCGCGGCGTAATAATCTTTCCCTTCGGGAGAATTAAAAGGAGCGCAGGCCAGTTCCCGATCAAGGATCTTGATGCCATACTTAGGCATCACCTCGAGAAATTTCTTCAGGTAATCGGTGCCGATCTGATGGCCGAATCCTCTACTGCCGCAGTGGACCATCACGACAATCTGCCCCGGCCCGGTGATGCCCATGATCCTGGCCGCTTTCTCGTCGAAGATATTGCCTTCCTTCACTTCCTGGATTTCCAGGTAATGGTTGCCGCTTCCCAAAGTACCGATCTGGTCGAATCCCCTTTTGATTGCCCGGTCAGAGCATTTGCTGGGGTCAGCGCCGGGGATTCTGCCCTCGTCTTCGATATGCTTGATGTCATCTTCCGTGGCATAGCCGTTCCTCAGGCACCATTGTCCGCCGTCTTTGACCACTTCATTGAATTCTTTCTTTGTCAGCTTGACAAATCCTTTGCAGCCGACGCCGGCCGGGACAGCTTCATAGAGGGCATCAACCAATTCCTTGATTTTCGGCCGGACTTCGTTTATAGTAAGGTTGGTAACCATTAATCTCATGCCACAATTAATATCGAATCCGACTCCTCCCGGTGAAATCACTCCTCCTTGTTCTGGATCAAAAGCGGATACCCCGCCGATCGGGAAACCGTAGCCCCAGTGGCCGTCGGGCATGCAATAGGCATACCGCTGGATCCCCGGCAGGGTGGCGACGTTGGAGATCTGCTCGAAGACGCCGGCATCCATCATTTTGATCAATTTATCGTTAGCGATGATTCTGGCGGGAACTAACATTCCTTTTTTATAAGATAGGGGCAGTTCCCAGACAACGTCGCTTACCTGCTTTAGCTTTGGCGGAGAACCAATGTTCTGATTTTCGTCTTCTTCCATGAATACTTTCCTCCTTGATAGTTAGATGGTGGTATCGGAGATACTTATAAAACTTTTGTAAAAATGCACGTTAAAGAAAATTATAATTTTGCAGTGGGGATTAAAGAACAAATAAAACGAGAGTCATTCAGCCATTTACCGGATATAACCTTAATTCATAAGCCTTATAAAATCCGCCTCAAAAAAAGACGGCGATGCTCACCGGATTTGAAATAAAGAGGCAGGTCTTCCATATTGTTCTGGGACTACTGATTGTCTCGTTTGTCTATCTCGATATCCTCAGTCCTTTCAGCTTATTTCTGATGATTATCATCGGCTTCATTGTCAGCTTCCTCGACAAATGGGGATACGATGTGCCGGTCTTCAGCCGGCTGCTGGACATTTTTGAGCGGGAGGAAGAGAGGAAAAGGTTCCCAGGGAAGGGAATGATTTTCCTCTTCATCGGCTCGCTATTGACTTTGCAGTTATTTGACAAGGATATTGCCCTAGCTTCAATTATGGTGCTGGCTCTGGGTGATTCTATCAGCCATCTGTTCGGCGCTAAATACGGGAAGTTGAGAAACATTTTCAACTGGCGGGGCAGCAAGCTCTTTGAGGGGACAGTGATTGGAGCGGGAGCAGGCTTTGCCGGAGCGGTTCTTTTCGTGCCGATCCCTTACGCTTTCCTCGGCTCCTTTACGGCGATGGCGGTAGAAGTGGTCAAGATTGAACTCAACGACAATACTTTGGATGACAATCTGGTCGTTCCTTTGGCAGCCGGAACAGCGATGTTATTGATGAGGATTTATTTATGAGCGATAATCAGTTGAACCTTCAGGAAATTATTTTGAAAGCAGTCAATCATGCCAGAGAATCTTCGTTGCCATTTCATACTCCAATATTATTGATCGGCCTTGATTGGATGTATAAAGCGGAGGTAAGAAATAGCAAGTTCCCGGAAAATAAGCCTTACGTTGTTCCCAGTGATGGAAAGAATCAATTAGGTACGAAAGACAGTATTACTGGTGTGCTTCAGGAATCATATGCTAGAAATAAAAGTGTAACCTTAATCCCGCAAGGGGAAGAAAGAATCAGGGAAGCCCGGACTTTAGGAGAGATTACCAATGAGCAGGAATACGATTTCGGGAAATTTTATCAGACACAAATCGGAAAGCATTGGTTAAGTGTTTATGAGATTACTGTTACCTAAATTGAAGAGCTACGCTCAAACTCTTTAGGTATCTAACTTACCACCAAAATCCTTTTAAACCAAAACGATATCCCTCGTCTTATGGCCAAAATAATTAAAAAAGAGAAAAAAGGGACGCATGAGTACCAAGAGCACCACCGGGAAACTTCCGGAGAGATGAAAGAAGAGATGGAAACTGGTGAAATAGACGAAGATTTATACACCGAAGAGGGAAGGGAGCAGCAGGTTGAGGAAGACGAAGTCGAGCCCTGGGAAGCCGGTTTCACCGAAGGGGCTTCCGAGGAAGGGCAGCTGGCCAAGGACGCCCTGACCGGCAAACCTTTGGTTGACGTCGAAGTCGTCGAAGCCGAGATTGGCGGAAGAGTCTACCGGTTTGCCAGCCAGGAAAATGCCCGGAAATTCCGGGAGAAAAGGGAAAAGGAGAAAAAGAAAAAGAAGTGAGCTGGACGGGCGGCTGGTCTTCTCATATATGAATTTTAGTTATATTCAATTCTGCCCTCGTCCGCTTACTTGGAAAGATTATTAAATAATTCAATATATTCTATATTTTATGAACAAAGATGAATTACTATTTTTGAGAAACAGATACGACCAAGAGGAAGATTTATACAATAAAAGCGACGAAGAAGAATTAAGGAAAAGATTTCATAAAAATAGGTTTATCACAAAACAAGATTTAACTAAAATTATCAAGTGGAAATTTCAAGGAAGATTAACGGGAAGACAAAAAAGAATTTTAAATTTATTAAATGATGTTGAAGAATCATTCATAGAAGAAATTTCCAAATCAGCGTTTAAAAGCAAAGATGATGGAATCCGGCTAAAATTACTTTCTTCCATAAAAGGTGTTGGAAACGCGTTGAGCAGTGTAATTTTAACATTTTATGACCCACAAAATTATGGTGTTTTGGATATTCATGCATGGAGAGGATTATTCGGAAAAGAACCAAATGATATCTTTTCAAACCCTGATCAAGCAATGAAATTCTTTAAAAAATTAAGGAAAATTTCCTCCGAAACAGGTTTGTCTTGCAGAGATATTGAAAAAGCAATTTTCAAAAAAGATTTAGACCAGTCAAAATCTTGGAAGAGGACTTCGGGCGGAATTTCCTTAGGGATGTAACACGCCGGCGATACTTTTATCCATAATACCTCTTCCAGCTGACATCGCCGTGAAACTTTTTCTTGACCTTGTTCTTGGCATTGTTGAATGTCTTGCGGAGAGCCGTCTCCAGGTCCCAGTCATCCTGGGTGGAAGTGATGATCTGACTGGGGAACTCGAGCCTTAAAGTGATCGAATACTTGTGCCTTTTCCCTTCCGGTCTTTCCCCTTCAAGTCTTTTCTTTCCTTCAAGCCTTTTCTTTTCATGCTCTTTTTCTTCCCGCGCGTATTCCTTGAGGTGCAGGACCAGGGAAAATAATTCGTTGCGCAGCTGCCGCTGCAGCTTAAAAGCCTCATTGGAAGCGATCTTCTGCACGTTGCACTTCTGGTAAGGCTCCAGTTCGATCTGGTTCAGGCCGATGAAACGGATATTAAAATTTTGGGGAATCTTCAGGCTGCCGATGCGCCGCAGAATATTCTTGATTGTCAGCAGGCCCTGGAAATCCTCGCCTTTCATCACCAGCAGATCGGAAACATTGTTCCGGACCATCAGGCTGACGGCTTCCCTGAGGCGGTTTTCGCCGGTGATCGTCAGCAGGTTATCCGCCGTGCTGAAGGAATGAACCGGCAGACAGGATAAGCGGGGCATGTCAACTTCAGCGCTCCTTGAACTGGCCAGCTTGTTGAATTTGGCGGAGATGTCTTTCCGCGGCGACCAATTGAGGTATTTGCGCAGCAGGTCGCGGTAACTGATGATCCCAAACAGCTTCCCGCCGTCGAAGATGGGCACCTGATCAACTTTCTTCTGATACATCACTTCAATGGCCCGGGCGATGGGCTCATCCTTGCCGACCTTTTCGGGCTTCAGCAGCTTGATGTCATCGACTCTCAGCCCTTTGGTTTCCGGCAGCTGGACCGCCAGAGCGGCCAGGGGCAGGGCGCTTAAAACACCGATGATCTGCTTGTTCCTCTCGACGGGAAGAAAATCAAGATTGCTCTGGAACATCAGGTAAGCCGATTCAATCACATCGGCATTTTCATTGAGGATGGGGCTTTTCTGGACATAATGCTTCACTTTGGCTTCGCTGGTGTTGATCCGGGAGCGGAGCAGCCGCTTCTTCTCGACCAGGCCGAGATATTTCTTGTTCCGGAAGACCAGCCCGCTCCTTTTCTCGAACTGTTTCAGCTTGCCGATCATCTCTGAAAGGGTAGCTTCATCCTCAAGAGTAATAAAGTCCTCACTGATGACGGGTTTGATTTCGATTTTAATCACCTCTGATGTTAAGTTCTGGCGCCAAACTCTCTAAAGGCAGAAAGTTCCCGGCATTTTTAATACTTTTGGATTTGTTAAGTAAAATTAACAAAAGTTACTAATATGTATAACTTTCGTTATAAAAGTAAAAGATGTGGAATGAAACTAATTTAAGATGACGGCAGGCATGGGGTTAAAATTGGGGGCATAAATTTTACTATGTAGTAGTAATTTTTATAATAACATTTATATAGTGGCACTCATTTCAGCCCTTAAAATGACTATCAAAACCATTGAAACTATTACCGGTGGCTTACTGGCCGCTGCTCAGCTGGAGTCAGGAACGTTCCAGCACTGGGCTGAATTGTCCGCTGATCAAATTAGAGATCCTCGTTTACGAAGTATAGGATTTTATGTTGCTGATTATCCCCAGTATTATAACGAAGGAGGAAAGCAATTTTTGGCCTTTGCCCGGCATACGAAAGACCATCCAAACAATTTAGTTTTAGTTCATTTATTTGATGGACAGGATAGTTCTTATGACCAATTACTCAGCGAGAAAACAAGCCGTAACTTCCGTCCTGATCCGGATGAAGCCCGAGCCGTACTGGAAGCAGCAGATACGCTTAAAGTGGATTTATCCGCGCTGCATTTAAGTCGAGGTGATTCAGTTTATCGCTTTTTAGTTATTAGAACAGCTGACGGCTTTGTGAGAGACGGCGGGAGGTATCAGCGCCCTAATGAAGTAGAGCAAGCGGTATTGGAAAGAGCAGGCCGTACTGAAGAATTTCTAAGTGCATTGCAGGAAGAACAAGATACCATTAGTGAAACGCGATTATACATATTGAATCCGGAATATGTTGCGAGGAAAACAAAGGAGGGATTCATTGGACGCGTCGCTTGGTGTGACCCCTTCAACTACCGCGCTGTTTCCTTTGCTGATGGTAACCACGTCGACAGCCACAGCCACCTGCGTGGGGTACGTCGGGTAGCCGCCCAGCGGGAGTGCGCGCCAGAACAGGATTCGGGACTGTATCGTTCCGGCGGCTGGTGAAAACCTTTTTAAACCAGCAGCTTTTCCTTCTTACTATGTTCAAAATTGCCCAGGGAGCGGAAGCAGTGCTATTTAAGGACCGGGAAACCATCATCAAAGAAAGGCTGAGCAAGAAATACCGGCTGCCGCAGATTGACCAATCCTTAAGAAAATTCCGGACGAGAAGGGAAGCCAAAGTGCTGGAAAAACTGGCCGAGATGAATTTTCCCGCCCCGCGCCTGCAGGATTTCTGCGACAAAAGGATGTCTTTAGTCATGGACTTTGTGCCCGGGGAAAAGCTGAGGGATGTCCTGGAGAAAGGGGACGATTTTCGGCTGCTGGCTTGGGAAATCGGCGAAAAGGTGGGAAGACTGCATGCCGCCGGCCTGGTTCACGGGGATTTAACGACGTCAAACATGATTCAGCATGCCGAGAGCGGAGAAATCAACCTGATTGATTTTGGCCTTTCCTCTTTTTCCGACAAAGAAGAGGACAAAGCGGTTGATTTATTTCTATTGGATCGAGCCCTAGAAAGCAAACATTATCAGTTCTACCCCGAGATATTTGAGAAAGTTTTGGAAGGATACCGGGAAGCTTATCCCGGAGCCGCCAGGGTGCTGGAAAGGTTTGAAGCAGTTAAGAAGAGGGGCAGGAATAAGAAATAAGGTATTTGTTTATGAAAATCGTATTATGTTCCAGTGCAAAATTTTTTGAGAGGCTGTGGGATATAAAAAAATCCCTGGAAGAAAGAGGATATGAAGTTCTTTTACCAAGCATGAAGGATTATCATAATTTGGAAGAAGATTCTCTTGCCAAAATCCAGAACGATTTAATCGACGAGCATTTCCGGAAAATCGACCAGTCGCAGGCTGTTTATGTCGCAAATTATGACAAAAACGGGATTGTTGGGTATATCGGCGGAAATTCTTTTTTGGAAATGGGTCTGGCATTTTACAGAAAAATTCCCATTTTTTTATTAGAGGAGATCCCCCGGCAGGTAAGTTATAGAGAAGAATTGATTGCTCTAAAACCGATTGTTGTTGGTGAAGATTGGGACAAATTGGATGATATTCTCAAGAAATTTTATGAAACCAGCCCGGTGCCGGCTTCTGGCCGCTAACGTATGCGCTCCTTCCCCTCATTTAATCACCAAAACATCCTCAATCAAAATATTCCACATCGTTTGAAGAAATGGTGACTTCTTTTGGCTCCCCTTTGCTTTCTTTAAGGATGGTCTTTAAAGGTTTGGTAACTTTAGTAAGTTCCCTGATTTTCATTGCTTTGTTAAAGTTAATATTGCCGCAATCAAGGCAGTTAAAGTAAGGCCCGAACTTGCCCTGCCTGACTTCCAGCAAAGCACCGCAAACGCATCTCACGTCATTAAGATAATCTTTGGTGTGCCGATGGCAGACATTAAAGCCCTGGCCGTTTTTCTGGGTCGCCATTCTATCACAGAAAGGGCATTGGCTGGTCTTAGATTGTCCGTATCTTTTGGGGATGCGCATTTTGAAAAAGATGCCCACGCGAGGATTTGAACCCCGGCTTCAAGCTGTTTGTGAAATTAATCACCGCAAGCTCGCGTCCTATCCAGGCTAGACGACGTGGGCATCCAAGGGTCAAATACGGAACAACTTTAAAAAATTAACTCTTGTGGGTAATACTTCAGCATTCTGAAGCGTGGGTAGCGCTTCACTTTGCTGAAGTATTACCCTTGTGGCCGCTCTAAAAATTGACGATTACTTCTTAATCTCCCCGCCGCCCGCCGGCAGAAACTTGGTTATTTCATCCAGATCGCCGCCCCCCAGCCGGGACCTGACTTTCCTGGCCAGGGAGCTTTTCTTCTCCCCGCCCTGGACAACGAGCACATATTTATCCGTCTTGGCTTTCACGGCTGCTTCGGGTCCGCCGATGACCTGCTCAGCGATCACTTCGCCGCCCGCTCCACCGCCGCTCTTTTCTTCAACCAGCCCGATGGCATATTCCATTTTTGGATAGAAATATTTGGTCTGCCCGCGGATCATGAAACTGCCTTTGGCCAGATATTCGCCCGGGCGCGCTTCCTTGCTGACCTGCTCGGGCTTGACGCAGAAGACGTCAGCCGTCGTATGCCCGACTTTCCAGGCCTTGGAATAGACCGCCGTGGCCTGCGCCGCCTCTCCGGCAGTTTTCTCGCCGGCTTCCTGGCCGTTCTTGACGATAAAGAAAGGTGAGCCAACCATGTCGGTGTGGAAAATCAAATCTCCTCTCTCAGCATGCTTCTTGACGATGATCTCGTTGGAAGTAGCATCCTTCCCGCCGATGCAGAGGAAACCTTCGCTGGAAACAAACCAATGGAACTTCTCATACCACTCTTTTTTCCTTTCTTTTATCTCCCTCAACTCCTCTTTCTTCCTCTCTTCTTCTTGGAATTTCCCCTCGTCTTTCAGCAGCGCCTGCAGCTTTTTCCGGCTGTCGGCCAGTGCTTTCTCCGCCCCTTCCCGCTTTTTCCGGGCTTTCTTAGCCAGGTTGAAATAATCCCCGGCATTCTCCTCAACTGACTTGTTTAAGCTTATTTCCAGTTCCATTGAGGAAAGAAAAATTATCAGGTATAAAAGATTTCCTAACAAAAACCTTCTTTTAACAATTCCGGATATCTTCCCTGACCAATGCCTGCGCCGGGCAGATGATTTCCCCGTCAAGAGCCAAAATCCGGGGAGTGAGCTTCACCTGCCGGATTCCCCCTCCAATAGAAGGGTCAAACTTCACTTTGCCGACATAGGTTCCCGCTTTGCCCATCTTTGCCTCGTTCAGCTCGAAAGTTTCCGCCCTTTCCGAGCCGATGACGCTGACAATCACTCCTTCCACATTGGCATTGATGCCATTCTCGACGGTGAAAACCAGCCGGTCTCCGCTGAGGCAGAACTGCTCTTCTTCGCCGATGTAAACAAACCTCATCCCGACGTCGATAGCGCATTCCGCCGCTTCCTCGACCTGGGCCCGGCCTAAATTCATCACCACCACTCCCACGGCTACTGCTAAAGAAACGAGCAGGATAGTGAGCATCAAGGCAGTAACCCCTTTTTTTCCCCAAGCCATTTTATTTAAGGAAGGTCTTCCCTTTATGAAGGATTTCCCGGACGCGGTGGATGGGCACGAAAATCTCTTTTCCTTTCTCGTGGAGGAGGAGGAAGCCTTTCTCAATGTCCTTGAGCTTGTCCCCCCTCAGCAGAAAATCTTTTTTCCCGAGCTTGTCATGGTACCGGATATGAAACTCATGTTTCCGGGGATGCCTCCTGACTTTATGCAGGGCGCTCCGCATTTTCCTCTCGGCTTTCTTTTCCGGATCCGGCTCCCGGAAGAGGAACTGCGACAAAGCGAGCATCACTGTTCCGAGGACAATACTCAGCCAGGGATTCTCCAGGTAAGGGAGGTAGCCAAGACCGTCCCAGACTCCGGCCCAGAAGAAAACCACACCGGCCATGCCGAAGAAGTACCAGAATTTCTCCTTGATTTCCTCCCAAATGAACAGAACCATTTTTTCACATTCTCCAGTAAGTTTTCCCTTGGTAAGCGATTTCCCTAATCCGGTGCAGAGGGACAAACCATTCTTTTTTCTTATCTTTATGCTTAAGGACGATCGTCTTTTTCTCGAGAGCACTCAGCTGGCTGGCATTGATGCTGATATCCTTCTTTCTTTTTTTGTCATGGTATTTGATTGAGAACTCCTGTCTTTGCGGATGGTTGTGGATAAAATTAAGCCTTTTTTTGACGGCTTTCTCGACGCCTCCCAGGGGGTCGAACTCGCTGAAGATGATGCCGGAGAAAGTCAGGATAGCCAGCCCGACGAAGAGGGCAACGAAAGGGTTGCCGAGGTAGGGGATTTCATAGATGCCGTCCCAGAGCCCTTTCCAGAGGAAGATGACAGCGACCGCGGCGTAAAGGGACCAGAGGAAGTGCCGGTCCTGCTCCCTCATTGATCTGCCTCTTTTGAACTGCATTAATTACTCGGAGATTCCCGGATTTTATATAGCTTTCGATGGAGAAAATCCAACCTAGAGCAAACCCTGCCAAGAAAAAAGTAGCCATTCCAGCACAATAATTTATTTATACTCCTTCTCACGATTACTTACTATGACAGAATATCACAAACTGGTCCGTGACCGAATCCCTGAAATCATTCAACAAGCGGGAAAAACGCCGTATGTTCACATTGGCTCGGACTCGGAATTGGAGGAGGCTCTGGTAAGAAAATTAAACGAAGAATTTAAAGAATTTCGGGAATCAAGAGATCCAAGCGAGTTAGTAGATATATTGGAAGTAGTTTATAGACTAGCGGATTACTACTATATCACTCGAGAAGAAATCGAAAAGATGAGGAAAGAAAAAGCAGAAGAAAGAGGCGCATTTCACCGGGGAATCATTCTTGAAAAGATTGAATAACCCCCTTACTATTTCTGCCGAAACGGCTGCCCGGTAAATTCATTTCTTTCCGGCCAGGCGGCTTTTCAGCTCATCCAGGAACAACTGTGAACTTTTGTTCCGATGGGTTTTTATAGAAGAAAGCCAAAGCTTGCCATTAGACGGGGTAGTTGTATTAGTCAAAGAAACAGAAGAAGAAAGAGCAAAAGCTGATGAAAAACAGTGAAACGTTTTGGAGCAGTTGGGGTTTGAATGAAAATGCAAGAAGCTCTCGCACAATCGAGGGGTTAAAACATGGCTGAACATGGCGCATTAGTTGTTTTTCAAGACAAGAAAATAAGAAGAATCTGGCATAACAATGAATGGTATTTTTCTGTTGTAGATGTAGTCGGAGCTCTTACGGACAGCACCGATGCTAAGGATTATTGGTATCGCCTAAAAAAAAGGGAGCTGGAAGGCAGTGGAATTGAGTTATCGACATTTTGTCGACAACTGAAATTACCCTCTGCTGATGGTAAATACTATGCTACCGATTGTGCGAATACGAAGAATATGTTCAGAATAATCCAATCAATTCCTTCCCCTAAAGCGGAGCCATTCAAGCAGTGGCTTGCTCAAGTTGGTTATGATAGAGTGCAAGAAATAGAGAATCCGGAGCTGGCTCAGGTAAGAATGAAAGAACTCTATAAAGCTAAAAGGTATTCTAATGACTGGATTGAAAAGAGAGTTAGAGGCATTGTCGTAAGACAGGAATTGACAGACGAATGGAAAAAACGTGGCGTGAAAGAAGAAAAAGAATATGCTATTCTTACTAATGAAATCAGCAAAGCAACATTTGGGAAAACAGTTGATGAATATAAAAACTTCAAATGTCTTAAGAAAGAGAATCTTAGGGATCATATGACTGATTTAGAGCTTATTTTTACTTTGCTTGGTGAGGCCTCCACCACCAAAATAGCACGGAGCAAGAATGCTTTAGGTCTTTCTGAAAATAAAGTTGCGGCACGCAAAGGCGGAAAAATAGCCGGAGATGCTAGGAAGAAGCTTGAACTTGAAGCTGGAGAAAAAGTAACTACCTCGGAAAACTATCTGCAAGAGCCAGAAGCAGATAAAAAGAAAAAACTGAAAAGTCCGAAATAATGAAGGTACAATTTGTACCCGCTTAAGAGCGGGCAACTAACCTCTGCCGAAACGGCTGCCCGGTAAATTCATCTCTTTCCGGCCAGGCGGCTTTTCAGTTCATCCAAGAACAACTGTAAATCAGGAGAAATAGGGTATTCTTTTAATTTTTTCACTAGCAGATAATCCATCTTAGAGAATTTATCCGGCTCATTTAATTTTGGTGTTCCGCTGACAATCTTCGTCAAAAACTTATTAGCAATCGCCGTTCTGCCATCAGGAATGACAAATTCAACTTTTCCCAGATAGGACAAGCCGGCGAGTTTAATGTCCTTACCCAATTCTTCGTAAGTTTCCCGTTCCGCTGTTTTTGCTAAATCTTCAATGGTGGGGTTTTTGGGATTAGAACACTCTGCCAATCTAACCTTTCCACCCGGCGTTTCATAATGCTGATGGTCATCTCTGTACAAAAGAAGCACTTCTTTCTGATCATTAACAATCAAGCATCCGGATAAAATGATCCTTCCTTCTTTATACGCATGAATCATAAATGCTCCAAGCAGCAAGCGATTTATAAAACTATAGTAAGTGACGTAAATTTTTATACAAAAGTCACTTACTATACCAGCGGAAGTGGTCACTTCCGTGGCGCCGAAGGGAAAACTATCCCTTCGTGCGTTCCGAAAGACATAACTTTTTGTATATCTTGGGCTATGCACAAGACTTGAAATCCGCAGATTTCATTGATTATTTATATCTTTCGCTATAGGTTATCATGTTAAGCGCCGTTTTTAATCGCTCGGGAATTCAAATCACCAGCACCTTCTGCTGCCGTTTCACTTCCAGGGAAATCCATTTAGTATAGCCCAGGAATTCCCCACCCGCCTGCAGGGGAAATTCCTCTTGACTGGAAATGACAAACCTTTTCCCCTTTAAGGGCAGCAAGGGAGCTTTCTCTAAATTAAACAATGTCAGCAAGAACCCCCAGAACCGCACGGCTTTGTTCAGGTAACTGTGATGGGTGTTAACCGTCGCCAGGCCGTAAATGTTGCCATCATCCGGCTTAACCCGGCCCAGCTGGGAGCGGATGGCAAAACCGTGGTAAGGCACTTTGCCTAAAGTGAGGTTGACACAGTTCTTTAACTGGTGTTTCCGGCCGTTGATCCGGCAGCTTAAGTCATAGCCGGACTTGGGAACGGCCGCCACTACTCTCAACGAAGCGGCCAGATAGCCGGCAAAGCCTTTCCCTTTGCTCTTCCTTAACCGGGCGACTTCGGCATCGAGTCCCAAGGAAAGGAAAGTCGTGGCGGTTTTTCCCTGCGCCCAGGCCAGTTCCAGGACGTCCAGCCCAGTTTCCCGGAACCCGAACCTCGACCTTAGATACTCAAACCTTTTCCCTTTATAGAAATAAGAATAAAGGGCATTGCCCGAGCCTAAAGGGAAGAATCCTAAGACTCTTTGATGGAAAGGCGGGTAATTTAAAGCCCCTTCAAAACTGCCGTCGCCGCCGGCAATAATAATTTGGGGGAAATTTTTGGCTTTGCCGGCTGCCCCTTCAAACATCTCCTTGCGGTCGGGGAGATAACTGATTCTGGCCTTCCTCCGCCGGGCAAAAACTTTTAGCAGGTGCCGCCGGTAATGGTCATAGTAGCCGCCGGCCCGGCGGTTGGCAAAAATGACCATCTTTTCCCGCCGGAGCATTTTTCCCATTAATTTCCTTGAGCTCAGCCCTTTCCCGTAGACCAGGAAATGGTGGGACATGGAAAAGAGCGCCAGGATGGCGGAAACGAGGGTGAAAAATAAGATTCCCAGGTAGGCGAAAGCATGGAAGCTGAACTGCCCCTGGTAAAGGAAAAAGTCCTGCAAAATGAGAGTATAAAGAAGGCCAAAGTGAAAAAAAGTCATCAGCCGGTGATATTTTTCTTCATTGATCTGGATGTCATCCTGCGAGGCCAGCCACCGGACGACCATGACGATGATATCCCTAAGGACAAAAATAACCAGGGGAATAATCCAGAATGAGCCCCGCAGCAGGAAAACGAAAAGCAGGCCGATGATTAGGAGTTTGTCCGCAAAGGGGTCTAAAAAGGAGCCGACTTTGGTCTGGAGCTTCCTTTGCCGGGCGAGGAAATCATCAGCGATGGTGCTGATCAGGGCCAGGGTAAGGAAAAAGAAGGCGTAAAGAGAGGAAACAGTCGTTTCCTGAAGAATTAAATAGACAATTATCGGCAGCAAGGCAACCCGGAATAGGGAAACGAGATTAGCCAGGTTCAGATTAAATGCCATCTTGAGGGAAAAAGGAAGGGGCTATTTAAAAACTTTAACCTTAGCAGGTTTATTTTTTGGTTTGTACGCTGTACCAACAGCACCATAAAGTTCTTCTCCACTATATTCATTTGGTCTGAATAGATATTCTATGCCGAAGACATGAGTCGCACCCATGCTCACTGCTTGGATATCTAATTGTTTGTTAACCCTATCAAAGTTCCAATGTTTTCCAGAGTTTTCTTCACGATTCAATTTGCCGTGGACAACTCCTGCGATGTCTAAATTTGGATGAACATCTTTTCCACCTGCTCCAGCAAATGATTGATTAGATAATTTTACTCTAATTTCTAAATCTTCTACCATTTTATTTTCCTCCTAAACCCAAAGAATTATTGGGATGTTTCTTAATTTTACCCCTCTTAAAATTGAGGATATCGCTCACTTTAAAAAGCTTTTGCAAGTGTGTTGGAGTTGCGTTATCCCAAAACGTCCCACCCTTTTTACATCATCTCAGCGTTCCTGTCCGGCAGCGGATGCTTCTCCCTCCCGCTTAAAATGACGTCGTCAATTTCAAGGGTCCTTCGATTCTGAAGTCCGATACTTTTATTAACTTTTAATTCTTAGTAACCTCATGCCTTCAAAGAAAATCTTCTTAATATTAGGGATAGCTTTGTTACTCTTTATAGTTGGTTGTAAACAAGACCTGGCGGTTGACTCTGCGGAAGAGCCAGCAAGCAATACCTTGACACCTTTCTCAAATGAGATAATAACTGCGCCTAAAATGGTCTCCTCAAGTAGTTGTGATACTGATGGCGGCGTCAATATATATGAGCCTGGAACGGTTACCACTACCAAAAAAGGCATAACCACCATACTTACAGATGCCTGCGTTGATGAAAAACAGCTTTACGAACAATATTGCACGAGCGCCGATATAGGCGGTGGAACAGCAACTATTAACTGCTTAGGTTTATGTGAATCAGGTGCCTGCACCCGCACTTTTGATTCTACCAAATGCAAGCCTTTTGCTTCCAAAAGCCCCCGAACTGAAGAGGATACTATCAATATAATTGTTGTAGGAGCTGGTTATTCCAATCTAGAAGAATACATCCCATGGATTAAAGCCGAATTTACTGCAAGCTTTTTTTCAGTTGAGCCTTGGAAATCAAATCAAGACGCGTTTAATTTTTATTACATTGATGAAGTAGCGCCATTTGATCAAAAAACTTTTTCATGGACAGAAGCACTGCCATTTGCGGAGCATTGCCAGAAACCAAATAAGGTTATTGTATGGATGCTTAACAGTCAATTTAGGGAATCGGGAAGCCTTCCTTCAGTAGATCAAACTCTTGCCAATTTGGTGGGCTCCACTTTGATGTCGGCACAGTATATCCCTGCCCATACTGATAGCAAAGGAAATTTTCAACCTACTCGTCTAGCTGTAAATCCTTATGTGCTGATTCATGAATTAGGGCATTCTATCGGAGGGCTACGGGATGAATATACTGAAGAAGGGCGTGCTAATGGAGCAGCTTTGGCTTATCCTGAAATTCTGAAACCAAATTGTTTTTCACGAGGCATACCTACAACTGCAGAACAATGTTTTACTGAAGCGCCTTGGAAAGACCTGATTTCATTATTTCCCGAGTCAGTGGGCTGTTTTGAAGGATGTTATTACCAAGATAAAAATGTATACCGGCCTACTCAACAAGGAATTATGAAGGATCACGGCCCTGATCAAACTTTTGGGCTAGCAGAAGAACGTTCTATTTGCTGTGAAATACTGCAAAGAACCGGAAGCGTTAGCGGCTATTGCAACCTGTTTAACCAAGAACCGCTAAACCTGGTTGAATATTGTGCAAGTAACTGATGAAGATAAAAACTGATAAGAATAAATAACAAAAGCATTAATAAAATTACATTTCTTCCATATTTGGTGCATTCATCCTGTCTTTTTCCTTCTTCCCACTTAGAATTACATCATCAATGCGTAAGATCATCTCCGCCACTTCCGCCGCCGAGCTTAAGGCTTGGGTCTTGATTTTTAATGGCTCAATCACTCCGGCCAGAGAAGTATCCATCACTTCGCCGCTGAAAACATCGATTCCCGCCCTTTTCTGCCCCCACTGGTGGGCGGATCTCAGCTTGGTTAAAACGTCAATGGGATCCAGGCCGGCATTCTCCGCTAAAGTGCGCGGAATGACTTCGACCGCTTCAGCGAAGGCCTGCACGGCCAGCTGCTCCCTCCCGGACAAAGTGGCGGCGTATTTTCTTAGCCCCTGAGCCAGCTCCATCTCGACGGCCCCCGCGCCAAAAACAATTCTTCCGTCTTTCAGGGAAGCGACGACGTCGCCGACGGCATCAGTCACCGCCCGTTTAATCTCTTCTGCAACATGCTCCGTCCCCCCCCGCACCAGCAGGGTCATCGCCCGGGGATTTTGGCATTTCTCGACGAAGATCATTTCCTCGTCGCCGACTTTTTCTTCCCTGACCAGGCCGGCATGGCCTAAATCAGCCGCCGTCAATTCCTTCCAGCTGCTGACAATTTTGGCGGAAGTAGCCCGGGCTAAAGATTCCAGGTCGGACTTCTTGACCCTTCTCGCCGCTAAAATCCCGGCTTTAGCCAGAAAATGCTGGGCCAGGTCATCAATCCCTTTCTGGCAAAAGAGGACGTTGGCTCCGGACGCCTTGACTCTTTCGACCATCCGCCGGAGAGTCTTTTCCTCCTGCTCAAGGAAAGAGTTCAGCTGCTCGGGATCAGTGATTTGGATCTTGGCGTCGATTTCCGTGTTCTTGATCTCTAAAGCCGAATCGAGCAGGGCAACCCTGGCCGGCTCAACCCTTTTGGGCATTTCGGCATGGGCAATTTCTTTGTCCAGGATGATTCCTTCCACTAAATCGCTCCGGTCAGCGCTTTCCCCAACTTTTTTTTCAATCTTGATGTCGTGAATGTTAATCTTTCCGTCCGCCACCCCCCTGACCGCCCTGACGACCAGCTCGGCCAACTTTTCCTTGTTGGCTTCGGCTCCCTTGCCGGTCATGGCCGTAATGGCGATATTTCTTAATTTCTGCTCATCGTCGAGGCTCACCGCTTCCGACATCTCCTTCAGCAGCCGCTGGGCTTCGGCCTCGGCTCGGCGGTAGCCTTTGGCTAGGACGGTGGGATGGATTGCCTGGTCCAGGAGATCTTCCGCTTTCTTGAGCAGCTCGCCGGCCAGGATAACCGCCGTCGTCGTGCCGTCCCCGACCGCCTCTTCCTGAGTTTTGGCGACTTCCACAATCATTTTGGCGGCGGGATGCTCAATCTGCATTTCTTTGAGGATGGTCACGCCGTCGTTGGTGATGACGACTTCTCCTGAAGAGTCAACGAGCATTTTGTCCATGCCTTTCGGGCCCAGGGTGGTTCTAACGGCTTGAGCGACGGCTTTTGCCGCCAGGATATTATTTCTCTGGGCATCTTTGCCCTGGGTTCTCCTTGTCTCCTCGGGCATGATGAAAATGGGCTGAATATTGTCTGACATTTTTAATCACTCAGACGAGGTCTAAATTCTTCTGGTAGGCGGCCGCTGTCACAATCTCGCCGGTATCTGCTAATTGCTTCCTCTGCCCGGTCTCCGATTTCTCTTTGGATCTTTGCCCTAAGCTCATCGTCTGTTGGTTCAGGCATCTCATCATAGAGCCTTAACCTATCCGCATAGTAGCTAGCAGCACCATGAAGAGAAGTTGTACCTTTGTCGCAATTTTCACTAATGCGGTGCAACTCTCCATCTTGCTTGAGCATATAACTTAATCCTCCAGGATAATTAAACAGAACAAAAGGGATGTTAGAAAGCCTGACAGCACATTTTAATTCTTTCTGATTAACAATCTTTCCTATTAAATCTTCAACCTTATCAGCCAGTTCTTTCCTTTTAGCATTATCATCGACCATTTTATGTTACCCCCATCATTGTGGTTCATTCTGATAATTGGATTTTATAAAGATTATGAAAGATATTTCTTCAATCCCCTCTTCAATATTGATATTCCAGACAACACGTTTTCAGTATAACAATCTTTATTAACTTAAATTCCTCTGGTTTCCCTGAACCAGCATGTCCAGTCTAATCTTCTTGGGAACTGCCGGCAGTTCCGCCGTCTCCAGCCGGATGCTCCGCTCCGCCGGCGGCATCGTCCTCCGGGTGGAAGACCTTCAGTTTCATATTGATCCCGGGCCGGGTGCTTTGGTCAAGGCCCAGGAGTACGGCGTCAACCTGCATCATAACACGGCGATTTTAATTTCCCATAACCATCTCAACCATTGCAATGACCTGAACTCCATCATTGATGCGATGACCCATAGCGGAATCGAGCAGAGGGGAGTTATTCTCGGCAGCAAATCCGTCCTGCAGCATACGGAAAGCAGCCATCCTTTTTTGACCCGCTAT
>CAYWPJ010000001.1:20118-65440 GCA_964460195.1 uncultured Methanosarcinales archaeon | reverse complement strand
GCTATCACCAGAATCTGGTCGAGAAAATCATTCCCATGGAGAAGAATCATAAAGTCGGGATTGAGCTGATTGAGGTGAACTCTTTGCCGGCAGACCACACCGACCCTTACGCCTTAGGATTCAAGATCTTCTGCCCCCGTTTCATCATCAGTTATACCGGGGACACCACCGCTACGCCGCAGTTGATTGAGGAATTGGCGAATACGGATATCCTGATCCTTAATGTTCCTTATCCGGGAGATACTGCCCAGGGGAAGAATCTGGACTCCCAGTCAGCTCTCCAGATTATTTCCCGGGTCAGGCCGAAACTGGCCGTCCTGACCCATTTCGGAATGGAGATGCTCCGGGCGGATCCACTTAATGAGGCCCGGGAAATACAGAGGATAACAGGAGTGCAGACGATTGCCGCCAAAGACGGCCTGCTGATCCATCCGGAGAGTTATAAGGAATCCTGGGGGCCGGTGAAAGGGTGGGAATGAAAAAGGATGGGAATGAAAAAAGAGATATTTGGGGCTGGTGAAAAAGCGGGAGTAAAAATGTGTGGGTAAAAAAGTGTGGGGATAAAAAGGTTAGGCGGGGCAATAACGGTTCAGGATTTCATAGAAATATTTTCCGATCTGGCCCTGAACCTCAGCTTCCTCGACATAAAATCCAGGGCACTCAGCCGTAATTTCCATAATTTTATTGCCGACAAGATCAACTCTAATAATCATAGCGGACGAATTTAGACAGGTTATAGCCCCCAAAGCGGCATCAATCTCAGAATGGGGGGGTGAATAAGGGCTGATTTTCTTACAAAACCGAAGGTTGCTTCTAAAATCACCTTCTTTAGGTGTTTTTTTGATGGCATATTTATAAGACCGATCAAAAAAGAACAAAGAATTTTCGCCTGCACGGACTTGCGGCAGGTATTCTTGTATAATTTTAGGCCCATGCTCTCTAAATAATTCTTCCCATAATTTATCCCCAAATTTATCCTGATTCGGGGTTATCCTAACTACACCCTCTCCGCCGAAACCGACCAGGGGCTTAATCACCGCATCCCGGCCTAATTCGCGCCATCTCCTTATGGCTTCTTCAGCATTGTCAACCAGATAGGATTGAGGAAAATTAATTTCTGGATGTGAACAAATATAAGATTTATCCTGCAGTTCGAAGAAAGAACCAACGGAATTAAGAGTGAATAAATCGGGAACTGCTGCCAGACGACGCATGACCTCATCTATTTTTGGCTTTTGATAAATCCCTTTCTTAACATTGGAAGCCTCTAAAAAAATGATTGCCTCCAGATGGTCCATGCTCATCTCCTGATAATCATTGGTTCTGAGATTTAGGGCTTTTTTAATCGTTAAATCAGGCTCCAAATCTGGCAGGTCCACAAAGAAAAGTTCATCCGCATCCAACCGGCTCATTTGATCAATAATGTAAAAATCGTCAGGGTCAAAATACTTTCCCGGGGTTTCCAAATTTCCGTAAAACATGATTCGGCGCTTTCCCATAATCTCTATTTACTTCCTCATAATCTCCATATACTTCCTCATAATCCCTATTTACTTTCTCATTGTCTCCATTTATACTCCTTAGACCAGTTGAGGATATCCTTAACCGTTAATCCCATATCTTCAATAGTCCTTCCGCACTTCCAAAAGTCAATCCCGGTAATTTCGCTGGCCAGGTCAATCATCTCCCTGTATTTTGGGGTTTCAATTTTTAAAATCCCGGCAATAGAAACGGTGGGAACTGCCCTGAGAGGCACTTCTTCCAGCAGATACCGGTGATAAACAGTTTTCGGAGCCGGCGAACGATTAGGATTTTCCGGAGCGTTTTTATAAGGGGGCGTATTCTGAATCATGTCAAAAAGGCCGCCTTTTTTTACACCATAGGCCAGGTGCAGCCAATCGGCGATGTTTCTGGGCTTAATCCCCATGGCCTCAGCTACCCGGCATCTTTCTTGATCCATTTCCCACATGTAATCAGCAATTTCCGGGGTGATGCCCTCAATATAAAAATTGAAATCTTCAGCATTTAGTATTCGGTGATGGTTTTTGATCATCCCAACAATATGAAGAGCCGGGCTGTCGTCCAGGCCCATCAGGGGATTGTGGGCGTCTATAAACTGGGGATAGACCTCCTCGATGAACCCGCTAACTCTGCTTTGATGCCATGAGGGGATTGTCGCATACAATATCTCTCTTTTGGCAGATTTAATGTGCGAATGCCCTATTTCCGGAACTTTACAGGCATAAACTAAAGTATCTGTTTCAGTAACGCTGATGTTCTCCTGGGGGTTATATTTTCTGACCTCATGCGCAAAAGACATCGCTCCGCCGATACCAGGAGAGATCAGGATAATATCCTGGCCGGATAAATATTTAGCCATTTTTTTGGCATAATACTGATGTGCTGTCGCATTGGTTACGATAAAAATGTAATCCTGGTCGGCCATAGCCCGCTCCAGATCCGAAGTGACTTTATGCAATCTTGTCTTGCCTTCAATTATGCCGGTGATTTCAAGAAGGTTTGCGTTGCCATTAAATTTTATTTCTTTTTCCCGGTTGGTCGTATACAAAATTACTTCATTTCCCACCAGCGAAAGGTATCCTGCCAAAGCATGGCCGCCCTGGCCGGCACCGCAAATAAGTATCCTGCCCATTTTTCTATTTTTTTAAAATTCTATTCACATAATCCACAAACTCCGGAGTTCTGTCAAACAGCAGCCGGCAGTTCTCATCATAAGCGATTAACCCCGTGCCCGTCCCATTTATCTCATAGACTTTATCGCCAATGAAATCCACCCCAACCAGATCTGCTTTCAGCCTTTGGGCGATTCTTTGGGAAGTGTCTATTTGAAAAGCCGTAGGATTCCCTACTTTTGTCATCAGTGTTTTCCGGTCTGACCAGGGATGATAATTAATATCTTCCCTGGAGCACAAAAATTCGCCGCCCAGGATTATCACTCTAATCTCCGAGCCATTGAGAAGCTCCTGAATGGCGTAATTTTTTCTTACTTCTTCCTCGCTTCCTAACCTGTCCAACTCATCTAGTTCGTCAAGAGAGCTAATTTTATGGACCCCGGCACTTCCGCACCCGAAGATGGGCTTGAATACCAGTTGCCCGTGTTTTTCCAATAATCTCTGGGAATTTTCTTTGTTGAGATAATGGAATGTGGCGGCGACACTGAAATCGCCTTGTTCATACAGTTCAGCGAGATAATCTTTCAATGTCGCCTCTTCTGCATCTGGGTCATTTAAAAAATAAGGGAATCTTTCCTGGCGGCGCAGGTTTCTTAGGCTGGAATAAAACTGCCTTCCAAAATCCAGACCGGGATTTTTAGAGGTTTCGTCCCCATAAACAATAAACAAGTCTCCTTCGGGAAGATGCTTTCGGGGAATAATCTCTAGTTTTCCGGGTTCAAGATACCTAAAAGACCGACTGACGGCGGCTTCCTGTGGATGGAAATCGCCGGGATGTACTAAAATCAGATCATGCTCTTGGCTGAGCAGTTCAACGACCTTTTTGCTGCTTCGATACTTATGGGGTGGCGCTTGTTCGAAGTTCTTATCTACGGACATATAAATTCTTTTCTTCATTTTTATTCATGAATGGTCATCGTCCTTAACTCAAATCAGAACGAGGTCTGATCGGCTCTTAAAGTATGGCTTTTGATATTTTGTTTTTGTTATTAATAAATTAAATTATTAGGTTATTTTATTATTCAAGTTTTATCAAGTTTTACCCTAATTTATTATTAGGTTATCATTGAAACTGTGGTATCGTTGTTATCTTTGTTATTTTAGAATAGTAATCTTTTATAAATGTTTTGCATTTAAGCTATATTTATTTGCCCTGATGCCTGAGGTTTTGCGTTTTTACTTTTACGGACACATCATTCCTAGGCAAAACTTCAGGCTCGAAACTTTTGCCTATTTTCTATACAAAACGCAAAAGTTTCGGATGCCGCGGGCATTCTGGTAATTAAGAAACCGTCCCTGCCAGCCAGATGACTGCCAATCCGACAAAACAGCCGGCCGAGATGAAAGGCATCGCCGGATAAAATTTATTTTTCTCAGCTTTGCAGAGGAGGAAAGCTAGTCCGGCCAGGGCAAAAAAAGGAATGACTAAACTCTGCCACAGGCCCAGCTGTTTCAGGACCACTCCGGCAAAGATTAAAGGAAAGCCGATGTCGCCGCCGCCGAGAACCGCTGTCCTCGCTTTGAGTTTGCCCAGTCTTCCCTCCGCTCTCTTCTCCCCTTTGGCTGCCTTCCCGGCTTTTCCCAGCTGGTAAGGGATCAGCAGCCCGGCGAAGACTTTCGCCTTGGCCTGCGAATTGGCTAAAGTAATCATATGCTTGGATTTCCAGACGGCGTAGGCGTCATATCCCGCCACCAGGACCAGCAGGATGCTGACCGACCATAGATTAAAGAGCGGGGAAAATATCGCCGCCAGCCCGCCATAGATAAAGAGTTCGGTCAGGTTCTGCACCCAGAAATTCGGCTTGAAGATTTTCCACAGGCCCAGGCCGAAAGCGGCGGTGAAAGCGGCCAGGGGGGAGATGAAGGCCGAGAAGGCGATGCCTAAAGCGACGACTACGGCAATCAAAAACCAGAATTTCCAGACGAGAATCCAGTTGAGCTTAATTAAGAGCAGCAGGATGCCTGTCCCGATGAGGAGGGCAATGATGATGGGGATAAAGGAAGTGCTTTCTTCGACCGGTGGTCTTTCTCCGATCGGCAGGTCTTTGAATTCTGTCTTCCCGGTTTCGGCGCTTTTGGCAGGGTCGATGTAGCGGTGGAGAATGCCAATGCCGATGAGCTGGGCAAGCAGAAAAATCCCTAAGATAATCAGGGTGATGGAAAGGGAATGCTTCATGGAAAGGAGGAATGTTTCCCAATTTAAATAACTATGTAGGGCGTTGCGTAACTTTACTGTCCCACACTAGGGGATGTTAGAGTATCTCTTCGGGGAAATAAGAATATTTGTAAATTTTGATGGGCTTCCCATAAAAAACGAAGCCTATCAAAATATTCGGACTCCTTAGTGTAGCCGCAACTTCTTCAAGAAGCTCCTCTCTATCCACGAAGTCCTTTCCTTCCACCGGGCGTAAGGTTAACATTTCACAATAAATTTATTGACAATATTCTTATTGTAATACCGACGCTCTTTTTGTAAGTGGTAAGAAAGAGGAAGCGATAGACGCAATAATTAAAGCAGGAGAGGATGGTGGTCTACTTACTTTGGATGCGTTAGCTTCATCATTAATGGTGCGGAGGGAAAATTTACTAAGGGATATTGGTGAGGTATTTAGAGAGAAACGTCTTAGAAATAGAGTAGTATCGTATTTTACAGGAATGTCATCATATTCTATTGTGAAACCGAAGGAAAGACACTTTAATTCCGGGTGGGAAGATTAATCTCGCCGCAGAGCAGTAGAGTTTGAAGCCCAAGACTAGAATCAAGACTGCACCAGCACTTCCACATCCCGGCCGAAGATGTTCTTCAAATCTTCAAAGATGGGCTCCTTGATAAACACCTTGGGAGGGAATTTCTGCCGGGCCAGCTCTTTCTCAAACTCTTCCAGGCTGCTTTCCTTCAGGTCGCCCAGGCTGCCGTCCGGATTAAGCTGGGCTTTCTCCACCCTTTGCTCCTTGGCGTCGAGGTCGTGGATGACAAAAGCAACTTTCTCCATCAGGATCACTTCTCCGTATTTCTCGCCGTGCTTAACCCTGATGCGCGCTTTCTCGAGCTCCCGGCCCCTCTTGCGCTGCACGTATTCAATCAGGAATTTGACCAGGCCGGCGCTGTCCTTGCGGGCATTTTCAATGTCCGTCTTGGTCAGCTTTTTGGCATCATGCTTCTTTTTCGCCTCGACCACCTGGTTCAGATCGCGCAGGTACCGGGCCGGAATCTTTCCTGTCGAGATCAGCTCGTCTTCAAAAAGCTTGATGATTTCTTCATCATGCGCTCTTTCCCGGCCCTCCAGCTTAAGGATATCCCTGATGATGGTCACGATTTCGTCATAGAGATAGACGATGCTCTTCTCGTCATGTTTTTTCTCGATTTCCTTAAACAATTCCCGGATCCGACAGAGATATTTCTCGGCATTTTTGATATACTCGTCCAGTTCGGTGCCGGAAAGCTCTTTCTTGTCGCCGTGCTCGATACTTTTTCTTAATTCGACATTCTTCCGAAGAATGTCAACGTCTTCCCGGCTGAGCATCTTTTCCTTCTTGACAAAGATTTCCTCTAAAACGTCAGGAGTCTCCTTGGGCGTCGGCGGCGGCAGGCCGTAGAGCATGATTGCTGCCTGAGAAGGGGTCAGGATGGCATAAAAGAGGTCTTCCATACCCATATCCTTCAGCCGCAGCTTCACCCGGCTGATGCTCTGCTCGCCGGTGCTCATGAAAAGATCGATTGCTTCCCGGCTCGGCTTAATTCTTCCCATCCTCAGCAATTGCTTCCATGGCATGAAGATCCCCCGGTCATAAAAAGGCACGCCGTCCCTCAGCAAAGTGAAGATGATCGGATTGGCTTCCTTGAGCGATTCCCAGAAATCAGTCAGGATATAAACCTGGATGTTCAGCTTGTTCTTGATCCCGGTCATTTCTCCCGCTTCAATGCCCATGCCGATGATAATAGCTCTTAACTTGTCCTTCAGTTCGGCGCGGGTCATCTTCTTGACGTCGGTGTCGTCGATGACGATCCAGACATCAATGTCAGAAGTATGGGTGGCTTTTCCCTGCACCAGGCTGCCGGCCAGGACATAGCTTAAGATGTATTTTTCAAATTTCTTGAGGACCATCGACTTATGGATCTCGGCAATCTTGATGGCAGCCAGCATCCCCAAATCATGGATGGGCGCGCCTAAGGAAATCAGTTTGTTGAGCTCGTATTTCCCGTCGTAGCAGTTCTGCCAGATATCCGTCAGGAGGACGCTCTGCGGCTTGATGTTCTTGTCGACCTCTTCCGCCATCTTGTTGATGATTGAAGAAAATTTATGGTGCAGCTCGTCTTTGGACATCTTCTGGGAAGTGGTGTCGTCGACAATGATTAGGACATTGATTTTCTGCTCTTCCTTCTCCTCTTCAGGCTTCTCTCCCTTTCCTCCTTTGCTTTCCTCTTCCTTTTCCTTAGGTGGGTGCTTTTCCGGCGGCAGCAGAGTGATGCCGGCGATGTAATCGCCGAACTTATCTAATACTTTACTTTTGAAGACGTCCAGCTTATCTTTGAGAGCCTTGAGTTTCTTCTCCAGCTCGGGAGGCAGCTTAGGCATGTCAGGCGGCAGTTGAGCAACAACTGACTCTTCTTCCTTTCCTCCTTCCTTCTCCCTGACGGCTTTGATCTCTTTTGGTTGAAGCGATTTGGTTTTTTTAGCCATGGTTTAATTACTAATGATAGTTTGTCCGCCGCCTTTCCTCTGCGACATTTCGGCTGGCGGCAATGATGGATGCCGGCGGCAGTTATAATCTTTTCGAAAGGGGGTGGGACGTTTTGGTCAGCCCGCCTTCATTTTGACGCATTAAACAAAATTTTCCAGAAATTTATTAGGGGGCGGGCGTTGAAACTTCTAATATATCAAACATCGTTGGATTTCCTTCACGCCATTCGTAATCAATGATACTTAAAGACTCAAGAAGCGACTGTACCTTTCCTCGGTCTTTTTTGGTTGCATAAACTATCACTGCTGGTTCTTCTCCAGGCAATGATTTTTTGGCATATTTAAAAACTCTAAGCTTTCTTTCACGTACTTGTGAAATTAAAGCTTGTTCTACTTCAGGAATTTGCTGTGGCAAGCGGTGAAATACAAATCGTCCATCTGGGAAATAACTGCCATCCCTAAATGGTACGGAGCTATAAAATTGGTGATATTGCCACGGCCCGTAAGTATATGAACTAACAGAATCAAACTTCTTTACCCAATCACTTAATCGCTGACATAGACTCATTTGGCATCCTCTAATGTTTACTAAAGTCATACCACTATTTAAATCTTTCGTCTTTTTTTAGTGATTACATAATAAACAAAACATTTTTATACTATGGTAATTATTCATACTACATGGTAGATAAAACAACCGATAACAAGCTAAGGGTGCTCAGCCTCTACCGGCCAAACTACTTAGCCCAGCATCACACTAGAGAAATAGCTAAATTGACCGGGAAAAGCCACGTCACCCTCCTCCCCCACCTCAAGGCACTGGAGAAAGATAAAGTTTTAATGGCTAAAATAATTGGCAAAAACAAAGTTCACTCATTGAATTTAGACAATATTCTCACCAGGGATTATATGCAAATCAGCGAACTTTTTGAGTCAATACTTTATCAGGAGCAGGTCTTCCTGATTAAAAAAATAACCGCTGAGATTTCTAAACTTGATCTGCCCGGTTCAGTTATCTTGTTTGGTTCTTATGCTAAAAAAACGTCCAAAGAAGATAGTGATATTGATCTCTTTTATTTAGGAGAACTAAGAGAAGCAGAAATCACAAAAATAAAAGCTATGGGGAAAACATACGGGAAGACTATCAATCTTAAGACGGCAATTGTTCAAAACTTTGAAATGGGATTAAGAAAAAAAGATGCTTTAATTACAGAGATCTTAAAATCTCACATTATCCTGCACAACCCTGATACTTTTATTAATCTGTTATGGAGATATTACTATGAAATCAGGCGATAAAAATCCAAAAAACTTCAAAAACCAAGTATCTTGGTGCTGGAGGCAGAAGCGGGGCATAAAGCTGGAAGAGCCAAACAGTAATTTATGCCTTGCTTATATCGAAAAAGCAAAGAGTGCATTAAATATGCTTGATTCAGCAGTCGAAAAAGAAGAAATTGATTGGATAGCCACAACCGCTTATTATTCACGTTATTTTATTCTCTATGCTCTGCTCCAAAAATGCGGCATAAAATCTGAAATCCACGACTGCACAATTTCGTTAATGAACTTTCTTTTTGTTGAAGAGAACATTGTTGAAGAGCAATTTTATGCTGAGTTATTGCTAGCCAAAGATTTACGCGTGGATACACAATATTACGTAATGGAACGAATAGATAAGGAAAAACTGAAAACAGATTCAGCAACGGCGAGAAACTTCGTTCTGAAAATAGAAGAAGTAATTGATAGCATCACTGAAACTCAAATTCAGAGGATCAGACAAAAACTGACTAACGCCCGCCCTAAAATTTAGCTTTTTTACTTTTACTCCCCGAAAATGAATATTGCAATAAATAAATCTTTATAAGCAAGCGCCGGCTCTGGTTTGCCGGAAGGGCAAAAACTTTGGGAAACGTCAAAATTTTTCGGAGGGTATCATGGTTTTAACTGATGTTGATCAGGAGACGGCGAAACTTTATCTCCATGCTAAGGCGAAGCTGGGCGACGAGCTGAAGGAAGTCGGCGTCGTCAGCTATACCGGTATGGTTGTCATCAAGCTGACGAAGGGAGGAGCAGCGCCGGTGGACAGCGGGCTGAAGCTAGGTTCTCCATTGGGCTCGCCACTGGGCAGCACGCGCTCGGCTCTCGGCTCAGGCAGCAGCGGCAAAAAGAACGGCCAGTCCCTGGAATTTACCGTCGAAGAGAATTTCAGCGCCGAAGAGCTTCGCCGGCAGAGGACACTGATGGAAATCGGCGGCAGCGGCGCCGCTCCTTACCAGGCAGTTGTCTGGCAATCTGCCTATGACTTCTTCGCCGGAAAAGCGCCGGACCATTCTGGACTGGTGGACAGTGAGCTGGAAAAGGGACTGGGACTGGCATCAGGCCGGCACAAAAAGTTCATTGAGCGCTATCCGGACAACAGCTGGTATCTGCCGGGCGAAAAGAAGGCTTAGAGAACTTAGGTTGCTACTTTTTAATAGTGAACTACCGAAAACTTTATAAAGTGCGGGGTTAACGGCATCAGATAAGATGGGAGTGCCTGAATTCGAAACGGAGTACAACAGGGGAAAGAAGATAGTTGATACTATGTATCAGGGCATTTTTGAAGCTTTGGTGGCTTTCGACAATGCTTTGGTTAATCCGGATAATTTGGTTGATTTCGGGAAGCTGGCAGACGTGACCGGCCGCCAGACAGCCAATGACCATTTAATGGCCGTCCTGAAGAACAATGCCGCTGCTTATTTTTCTTCAAGCTTACCAGCCGGGGCGGATTACAAGTTAGAACAGATGGTAACCGGACTTTACGGAATTGCGGTGGATTTCCTGCTGCCATACTTGGAAAAGGTGCAGGGCAAGGCAACTTCGCCGCAGCTGCTCGCTCACCTTACTAGTGAAAATGACGTCTTTAAGTACATGGTCAACCAGAATACCCGCGCCCGGCCGAGATCTAAACTGACACTGAATGATGTTGGAGCAGTCATGAACCGGATTGGTTCTCACAATGCAGCTAAAGTCAACCCGGCCAATATCAAGAGTTCCAGCGAGTTGGCAGAGATCCTGGAGCAGTTCCTTGAAGAGAAAGCGCTGACGGAGAGTTTCCTGGCCGGGAAGAATTACAAAGCGTAGCGGCGAAGAGTTTTTGTTGGCTCGTGCAGATATAGGCGGGATGTTGTCAAGGTCTCGGCTCTCAGTTGTTCGTCAATGTCGTTAAGGTTCTTTCAGTCGGCGACCATAAGCAAAAGTTCAGTAACCACTCTATAAAGACTAATTTTGTAGAAAGCTTTATATACTAACCCCTAATTTTAAGGAAATATGTTAAGACTGCTCAGGAAAAGACAGGAGGAACTTCCCGTTGAACTGCCTAAAATTGACTCTAAAAGACAATTTGAGGGAGTGACTTTTGCGCAAGGGAGAACTGATGATTACGTTAAATTTGGCGTTCTTATCGATTCTTCACCGGAACAAACAATGTTCATTTTGGAGACAGTCGGCGACTTTTATCATGGTGGCAAAGCATTAACCGAAAAAGAAAGCACCTCCACAGAGGAAGTAAAAGCTGCTGTTAGCGATACTCTTACGAAAGCCAAAGAACATAATCCAAGATTACGGCACAATTTTAGCCAATTTCATGCTTTGTCTGATTTCATTGAACCATTGTACCTTTTACATGGACAATTAGTCGGCAACACTTATCATTGCGCCTACACTCATGGTGGACACAGAAAACTAAAAGAGGGTGTGAAAACCGGTCCTACTTATGCAGCGATCGAGGATGCTTTTAATGGTGGTATTGTTGGAAAAGTTTTGGGGGATGTAACTGATTTTGAAGTAACTGCCAGAATGGCTCTTCCAGAGCGGCAGGCAAATTATGGTGAACCCGTTGCTGAAGTTCCATTGGTAGAATTAGTAAAAAATGTTAGGTTTCCCATTGCCAGGAATGGCGCTGCAGAAGTTACTTTGTTTGGAAGAGAACCTGAGGAAGAAAATTTTGATAATAGGGTGTTGCATATGATTGTTGATGTTGATAATAGAACAGTCAAGTATCCCGTAGAATCAGGTCAGAAAGCAGTAATTTCAGTCGGTTCAGGAGTTAGTCATGCAAATACTTTTTATGGCTTAGCTCCGTGGTATGGGCCATTACCCCTGCTAACAGATCTTCTTCAACTGGCAGAGCGAAGAGTCGGTTCAATTGTCAATAGTGGATTTATGGCTGGCGGACTAAATTGGATAAATGAAGTCAATGTCCCAAGATTTGCTTATGAAGTTACTTTAAATCATCCGAAGTAAGTTACGAATGTGACCCTCGACTAAGATTGTAATTCTTGTCTTATTCTGTTGTTTACATCTCTCCGTCCATGAGGCTTAGTGCCATCTTCAATTATCTTTAGAAGTTTTTCTATGAATTTATGGAATGTTTCGCCTTTCTTTCTCTCTCTTTCTACATCAAAGTGGAGGGAGAACTGACTTTGATCCCATCCTAAATCTGTTGGTGCAGCGAATCCTATATCAATCCTTTTCGTGTTTATATTTTGGCGTATCCAAAATATTGATCCATACTTACCGAAATAAGCTTCAATGATAATCTCTGGACGATCTCGAAAATGATGAACAGAAATATTTCTGAATCCTCTTTGCACCAGCAGGGCTTGTATCTGTCTCTGTGTTTCAGGATTATTAAAATCATCCCAGCTAGGATCAGGCACTTCTTGAGATTGTTTAAATATCTTTTTGGCTTTGTTTAAGTCAGCAGATATTGCTGCGACCCATTTCTCAGTTTCATCAACAACCTGCATAATTTCCATTAAGACTGCCTGTGCCTGTTCGAGATGATGATCCTGAATATCAACTTGTAAATAGGTAAGTAATTTTCGTATCTTTCCCTCATAGAAAGAAGAATTGCGAATTAAATCAGCTGCTTCGGTATGAAGTTGTTGGAGAAGGTCTTCGATTTCTTGTATTGTTCCAGAAACGGCTATTTTTTGCTTTCGTAATTCTGCCAGTGCTTCTTCGACTTGTTGTTCATGGCGCTGAAATCGTTGTTCTGAACGGGCAAGATAACGAAAATCTCTGAACGCCTTTTTGATATCTTTTACTTGTTCTTTGGTTTTTGCTGATTCCAGGTCTTCTTTTAAGTTAGCCAGATCCTTTTTTAATTCTATGAAAAAATTATGCTCGCTGGCGAGCCACGCCACCGCCTCTTGTATATGCTTGTTGGCATCCATCGAATAAAGAAAACTTCTTTTGTTTATAAATAATTCGATTTTGTACAAAAATTGAGTTTAACCTTTAGGTTTAAACCACTTCCCCGGCAAAAAGATTATGCTTGTCCTTAGTGATTCTTATTCTGATCTTTTTATCTTCTTCAAGCCGGCAGTCCGGAACGGAAATGTTTCTTTCCCGGGAAACGGCGATGACTGAGCCGGGAAACCGGTCCGGGCACTTGATCACGGCAGAAACTATCTCTCTTTTCCGGAACGGCTTGGGCAGCTCCCGGGCTTTCCGGATGTTGAAGAAATCCCGGTCCAGGCGCAGCCGGAGCTGATATTTCTTTTCCCATTCAGCCAGGAGGGAATAAAACCGGCTCCAGGGAGCGGCTCTGGCCGGCCTCCTCCCTGTCTTATATTCCAAGAAATTCTGTATCCCCAGGACCGGCGGCCTTTTCAAAGTCTTGCTCCACAAAATAATCTTTTCCATCTCCTTCTCGTTGTATCCTTCGATCAGAACCGGAGCAATGACGGGAAGCCGGGGCATTTTCTCGACGGCATAGGCAATCATTTTTTTTACCTGCCGGACATCATAGCTTTTGACACCAGCCAGCCTTTTGGCTAGCTCTTCGTCTAGGGCGTCGAGGGAGAAGTTTATTTGCAGTTTGGCAAATCGAGCCAATTGGTCAATCTTTTCCCGGCTGAGCAGGGTGCCGTTGGTGTCAATCGAGATGGTCTGCACCTCTTCCATCGCCTGCAGGTCGGCGATCAGGTTGTCGATGTCGGCATAGAGGAAGGGCTCGCCCTGCACGCCGATGTGCACCTCCACCTTTCCGCCGGCGAATTGGATCAGTTTCCCCAGCTCTTCGACAAGGTAATCCTTCTCGACGACAAAATCGTTCTTCTTTGAATGCAAGCCCTCGCCGATGGAGCAGTAGATGCAGTTAAGGTTGCAGGAAGTGACCGGTTTGATCTCGATGACGGAAGAGTTGCGGTAGATGATGCCAAAAGCGATGCTGCCAATTAGGGGGATCCCGGAATTTTGATGGATGTAGGTAACTTTGTTGCCGGTCAGCTTGTTTTTCAGGTTTTTAAAATGTTTGTTCAGTAAAAAAGAGAATTTGGTTTTTAATTTTTCCCCATCCTGAAAACGGGGGAAGCTGATGCTCTGCCGGTTGGGCAGGGTGAAGCGGCCTAAACTCTCAACTTCTTTTTTAGGAATGCAGACAGAGAAATTTCTCAGCAGGGTTATTTCTAAATGTTCACCTTTCTCGGCAAAGGAAAGGGTCTGGAAGGTTAAAGTGCTCATTTGGGGGACTATTTAGGTACTTTTTTATTAACATTTCCGAAAGATTTTAATAGTCTTTGGCTTTCCGGAAAGCCATGGCCGAAAAAGAGAAGGAAGACCATCTTGGCAAGCATAAAAGGCTTTATGGGCATGCCCAGAAGATTCTTGACACGACCGCCCAGCTTCACATGGAAGCCCTGGGCACGGCTTACAAGAAACATTTGCAGGATGAGAAAGGTTATATTGACCTGAGGCAGCTTGATGATGCCAAGAAACAGGCGGATGTCGTTGAAACGATGAAAGGGATCTATGTTTCCCGGGCTAAGCAGCAGCTGAAAGTCGGCAAGGACTTGAATGAAATGGAGGAGGATATGCTGATGCGCGTCGTCGGCGGGACAACTTCTTCTGAACTGAAGCAATACTTTGGAAAGTATGGAAGCAAAGCGACCCATCAGCAATATATGAAAGCCAGCCAACAGTTCCAGGAAAAGTTGCAGAATGACCTTTATGCTTCAGCAGGCCATCATTTCCGGCAGGAGCATATCCCGGGAATCGTCAAGCATATCGGGCTGGAAGGCAAGGTTGATCCAAGCAAGATTAATTTGATGGAAGCACAGAATCTCCTTTTGGCTTTCCATGATGAAGGCACGGTCAGCGATTCAGCCCTGCGGCAATTCGTCCCTTCCTACAAGCTAAAAAAAGAGAAGGATAAAGAGAAGATGAAAAAAGCGGCCTAGAGGGTCCCTGCCGGGAAAGGCTGGGGAAGCCACTGCAACCTTCTTTTCCAATACCATAGTCTTTAAATATTACCCTTCTTCAAATGAAGGCAGCCATGCCCTGCATCAATCTCCTTCCCGAAGACCTGATTAACAAAATCGCCGCCGGTGAAGTGATCGAGCGCCCGGCTTCCGTCGTCAAAGAGCTGATCGAAAACTCCCTCGATGCGGAAGCGGCCAGCATCACTGTCGAGATTGAAGATTCCGGAAAAAAGCTGATCAAGGTTTCTGACAACGGAGTTGGCATGGACAAAGCTGATGCGCAGAGCTCCGTCCTCCGGCACGCCACCAGCAAAATCAGGGAGGAAAAAGATTTGTTAGCCATCACTTCCCTCGGCTTCCGGGGAGAGGCTCTGGCCAGCATCGCGGCTGTCTCCCAGCTTTCGCTCATCACCAAACAGAAAGGAGCCCTGGAAGGATTCAACCTGATCATTGAAGGCGGAAAGACGATCAGCTCGGGAATCATGGCGGCTGAGGAAGGGACAACCATCGAGGTAAGGAGCCTCTTTTTTAACACCCCTGCCCGCAAGAAATTCCTTAAGAGCGACCAGGTCGAGTTGCGGCATATCATTGATGTTGTCCTGAGGTATGCCCTGATCAATCAGGAAGTTTCTTTTGCTTTGATTCACGACAGCCATAATTTAGTCAACTCTCCCGGTGTCGACGACTGGCGCAGCAAGATTGCTTCCATCTACGGAACCAAGCTGGCTCGGGAACTGCTGGAGGTAAGCTATCAAAGCGAATCAGTCAAGCTCTCCGGCTATATCGCTCCCCCCTCACAGGCCAGGAATGACAAGAACCAGCAATTCCTTTTCATCAACCGCCGCTGGGTGAGGAATAATGAAATAATTAATGCAATTTATGACGCTTTTCATTCCCTCTTGTTTATCGACAAGCATCCGGTTTTGATCCTTAACCTGGAGCTTGATCCAAAAGAAATTGACGTCAATGTCCATCCGGCGAAGACGGAAGTGAAGATCGAGCAGAAGGAGCTGGTCTGCAGCGCCGTCTTTACGGCGGTTAAGGAAACGCTGGAGAAAAACCGGCTGATCCCTGTCCTGGGCCTGGAGCGGGAGAAACAGGTAACCTTCGGCGCTCCCGGAATCAGGGTCGAGGAAAGGAAGGAAGAGAAGGCTGAAGCACGCTATTCTTTTGAGCTAGGCCGGCAGGCTTTTTTTCCCGCAAAGGCAGGGCTGGTCGCTGGCGGAAAAGAGGCACCGGAGAAGGCAGGAATAAGAAGGGAGGGAAGAGGAGAGGAAGAGGAGATCGGGGAAGAAGGGGAAATGAAGGCCGCCGAACCAGTCCTGTCCGGGCCGGAAGCCATCGTCTTCACGGCAGACAGTAGGAAAATTCCTCCGATGAAACTGCTGGGGCAGATCCACCGAACTTTTTTTGCCGCCGAGGCGGAAGATGGCTTGTTTTTACTGGACCAGCATGCCGTCCATGAAAGAATCCTTTATGAAAAATTCAAGGAGGAATACCTGAACAGGAGCCTGGCGGTGCAGACGCTGCTCCGGGGAGACATTCTTGAATTCAGCCCGGCAGAAAGCTCGGCCGTGGCCGAGTTTAAAGAAAGACTGAATGAGTTTGGTTTCCGGCTGGAAGAGTTTGGCGATAACACTTACATTGTCAAGACCATCCCGGCCCTGCTGGATAAGATTCAGCCCAAGGAAATTGTCTACGAAATCCTAGCCCGGCTCGATGAGGGCAAATCCCGGCCGGAGGAGATTCAGGAGGAGATCATTGCCCGGATGGCCTGCCGTTCAGCCGTGATGGCCGGCGACGAACTGACGCTCTCCCAGATGGAAAATTATCTGAAAGAACTGAGTGAAACCAAACAGCCCTGGACCTGCCCCCACGGCCGGCCGACGATGTTTAAGATTTCAGTTGATGAGCTGGAAAGAAAGTTTAAGAGGAAAGGATGAGAAAAAGGGACAAACAGGTGGACTGGCTCTCTGCCATAAACCGGCGATTCAGGGTCATCTGATTACTTTCTTTTCTCAGCCCTTCTTTTCTTAATCTCTCTTTTCTTTAACTTCTCTTTTCTTAATCTCCCTGACCACGACCTCTTTCAGTTCCTGCATCTCGACGGGTTTGATAAAATAAGTTACACCCGAATCTGGCTCTTTGATGTCTCCAGGGGTCCCAGTAACCATCACCCGGCCGATATCATAATCGGAAATCCTCTCAAAGAGCTCTCTCCCATCCATTTTCGGCATGCGCAGATCACTAACCACGACAGCATATTTCTCCGGATCAGCCCGGATCAAATCATAAGCTTCCTGCCCGTCGGAAGCGAAATCAATGCCCTCAATTATTTTACCTTCCCGCCGGCCATTTACTTCTCTTCCTTTCAGGTATCCTAAAACCCGGCCGAAGGACGTTAGTATCTTGGGCTCATCATCAACAATCAGGAGATATTTCATTCTTTTGTCTCACCGTTCATAGTTTAACTTTAATATTTTACTCCTAACAAGTGGTATTTATAAACTTTTCGCCGGTTTTTTGTTCTGCGGCAATTTGGGGTTCGGGCTAAAAATAGTCAAACCAAAGAAAATTTTATAAACAATTATGAATGAACCTATCTTATGATGCTATCAGTTCCATTTTATGAAAACAAAGGAGACGGAAACCAATGTATGCAGGTTACAATGAAGTCTGTCTTAAAGCACTTTCTTAATAAAAATTTTTCTCTTGAAGAGCTTGATAAACTTACTGGCAGAAAAAATGGCTTATGGACTTGGACTTCTCAAGTGGTTACGGTTCTCCATGATTTGGGGTTAAAAGTAAAATATTACTCCAAGTCAGATTTAGAGCCATTTTTACAAGGTGAACCATTCATACGAAAACATTTTAGTAAAGACTCAGAGAAAATCCTGAAATTTACAGACCTTCCTATTGTTTTAGAGTCAGTCAACAAATTATTAAAATCCGATATTTTTGAAAAAAGAAAACTCTCTTTTGATGAAGTTGAATCACATATTGAACAAGGGCATATTCCATTAATGTTGATTGACCATAATAAAATTGTTGGAAAAAAAGGTTTGTATCAAGGGCATTTCGTTGTTGTGACAGGATCTAGTCGCCAAAATGTTTTTTATCATGAATCAGGACCGAAAAATCCCGAAGCAAACAAGAAAGTACCGAAATCTACTTTCATTGATGCATGGAATGCAAATGGAACTGATAATAATGTCGTAATTGTATATGGTATAAGTTAGCTGCAAAGCAGGGTTTTTCTTAATTTTTTTCCCGGCAGCAGCGATATAGATAACTGCATTGCTTAAATAACATAATATTGCAGTTATCTATTCCGATAACTGCGCACTATTATATGCTATAAGCTGCGCAGTTATCGATAAGTTTAAGAGGTTCTGCCTGTCTCCCCCTGAAATAAAGACAGGAATTAAACAAAATAAACAAGTAAACAAGGTTTAAGTAAAAGTAAACAAAGTTTAAGTGAAGTACACAAAATTTAAACAAAACAAAATTAAGCCAAATCCGATGAACTTCAAAACATTTACCTTAGACCCCTTCCAGGAAGAATCAATCCAGGCGATTGAGAACAATTATTCCGTCGTCGTCTCCGCTCCAACAGGAAGCGGAAAGACCCTCATTGCCGATTTCATCATCGAGAAGCACAAGGATGATCAAAGGCGGATTATTTATACCGCCCCCATCAAGGCTCTGTCGAACCAGAAGTACCATGATTTCTCCCGGGAATACGGCCAGGATAAGATTGGCCTGATGACCGGTGACATCGTTATCAACCCGACCGCCAAAGTGCTGATCATGACGACCGAGATCTACCGGAACATGGCCATCTCCCAGGATGAAGAGCTGAAAGATATCGCCTATGTCATCTTTGATGAGATTCATTTCATCAATGATGTTGAGAGGGGCTATGTCTGGGAAGAATCAATCATCTACAGTTCGGAGAAGGTAAGGTTTCTCTGCCTCTCCGCAACAATCCCCAATGCGGCGGAATTCAGCCGGTGGATCCAGTCGATTAAGCATCACCCGGTCAAGACGGTCGTCGCCACTAAAAGGAATGTCCCCCTGCAGCACCTTTTCTTTGATTACGAACTGGGCCTGACTTCGCTGGAAAAAGTCCGGGAAGCAGTGGAATCGCCGGAGTTCCGCCGGCAGTTCAAGAGAAGGAAGGGGGGGAAAAGGGAGAAGATCCCCGAGGCGGATCACGTCAAACTGATCAAAGAGCTGAAAGCCGACAAGCTGCCCTGTTTCTTCTTCAGTTTCTCCCGGAAAGACTGCCAGGACAAGGCGGCCGAACTGGCCAGGAAGAATTTGTTCCCGCGCAATTCGGAGATCCTCAGATTGCTGAACCAGAAGCTGGAGGAGGCGCCGGCCGACATCAACAAGCTGCCTTCCACCCGGATTCTCAAGGAAGGAATTTCCCAGGGCATCGCTTTCCACCACGCCGGCCTGTTGCCCAAGGTCAAGGAAGCAGTCGAGAAACTTTTTGCCGAAGGGAAAATAAAAGTCCTTTACACGACGGAAACTTTTGCTGTCGGGATCAACATGCCGGCCAAGACGGTCTGTTTCAACAGCCTGCGCAAATATGATGGGCGGACTTTCCGAAACCTGAACACCAAGGAATATTTTCAGATTGCCGGCCGGGCCGGCCGGAGAGGCATTGACGAGATTGGCTATGGGGTCAGCCTGGTTTTCTGCCTTATCTTCAAATATGATGAAGTCAAGGGTATCACTTTCAAAGATATTGAGCCGATCCGCTCGCAGTTCAGGCTGTCAGTCAATTCTGTCCTTAACCTGATCGAGCAGCATTCGCCCGGGGAGATCGAGAAGATCCTGCGCCTGAGTTTCTTTTCCTACCAGAAATTCGGCGAAAGGTACAAGGAGATTCCCACCCGGTTTCTCCTGGCGCGGTATTACAGCATCGTGCAACGGCTGAAGAAGTTCGGCTATGTTGAAGGTAACCAGCTGACCTGGAAGGGCAAGTTTTCTTCCCGGATTTACGCTGATGAAATTACTATCGGAGAGATTTTTGCCACGGAGATCGCCGCCCAGCTCGATGAATATCAAATTCTCCTGGTTTTGGCGTCGCTGGTTTACGAGCCGAGGGAAAGGACTGTTTTCCGGCAGGAATTTGAAAGTGAGCAGTTGAGGAAACTGAAAGCCGTCCTGCACCGCAGCGATTACCTGCACCGGGAAAGGAAGTTTCTTCAGCTGGATAAGATTACGGCTTTGATCCATCCGATTTATCACGGAAAGGATTTTTTCCATCTGCTTGAACTGACCAGCCTGCTGGAAGGGGATTTAATCAGGTTTATGGCCCAGATTCTGGACCGCATCGGCCAGATCAGGAAGGCTTCTGATGACGAAGACCTCCGGCACAAGCTGGAAAACTGCAAGTCCGTCATCGAGAAGGCCTTGGAAGGGATTTATTTGGTCTAAGAAATGATTTAGAATTTAAAATAATTTTAAAGCCTGGCCCGCAATTAAAAATTCAGGCGGGTATTGCGGTAAATCATTGAATATAATGCTACTTTTCTCTGGAAAACTTCCTGGTCGACAGCGATCTCCCTTTCGGCCGTTCTTAACATCCTTTCGAGTTTTTTCTTAAGAAGGTCGTCCCTCGTCTCCCCGCTATGCTCTTTAATCTCGCAATAACACCTTGCCAGAAGGGTATGGTCAATCTGTCTTTTCCGCTGCTCAAAACAATCCCGAAAGACCCTTTCCATCATTGCCGTGTGGGACAGGTGCATGTTTTCCGCGGTGATTCCCTGCGTTGGCCCAAGGAGCATGGCTGATTTGTCAATGCCGACTTCCGTGGCATTATGGTCATAGAGGCCGGGCATTTCCGTCAGGGAGCCTGCTTCTTCCCTCGTCGGGATGGTTACTTTTCCCCGGTCATATAAAAGATGGGAAAACTCATGCAGTGAGAGAAAGGCAATGGACCTTCTCAGCAGTTCAGTATCTTCATCTTTCTCGAAATCTAAATATTCAGCGAATTCCGGAGGCAGATAGAGTTGGAGTTGGAGTTGAAGCGGCAGTTGTTCCTGTGACTGTTTCAATTCCAATTTCTGTTCAAGGCTTAACGGCATTTTCTTACCCTGCCCCCTTCATATTTTCTTTCTTCCCCGTTTTCATCTTCTCTTTCGTCTCCTTCTGCATACTCTCCTGAAAAGCTGCCGCCTGGCGGGTAATAAATGGACCCGTATCGTCCCTGTGGTTTTGAAAGAAAAATTTTCTTTGGTAGGCGTGTGCCGGCTGACCTGGCCACCCCTTTCCTTAAGACATTTATAATTTGTAAGATCTCCCGGTAAGCTTGGTGCCTCTCTTCGGCTCTTTTCCTTGCTTCTTCTCTTGTTTCTTCGCCGGAAAGGTAATTTTCGGTAATTTTTTCTACCTTTTCTCTCCTAAAGCAGTAGGTTTTTCTGTTGTCCGCCGGATTAAGATACTTTTCAGCCGGAACGGCTCCCTGGCGCGCCCAGTCAGCAAATAATTCTTTCACCTGGAAAAGACTTCTAAATTTTCTTTCTGCTTTTGTCTCTGATCCCTTAATTTGATAATAAAACATTTCTGCCGCCTGCTGTACAGTTACATGACTGCGGGGGTCATATAGGCTGGAGGCATAAGCATCAATGGCTTCTTTCACTCTTTCCTTTCTGTTTGGGAAAGATAATCCTCTTTTGCACCAGAATGGTTCCTGCGTTATCTGAGATAGATATCTCATGTCCTTCTCATCAAACCCTTTCTCTTCCATTTTTTTCCTGAGGTATCCCATTGCTTCCTCAAAAGAAGTGTAATCCCGAGTTAGCGTCCTTGACCTTAACAATCGATCTAAAGTTCTTTTTTTGACATAAACTCTCTGATAAGCGGGATTGCCCGGCTGGGGGCGGACGGTGTATATTTCCAAGATGCCTTCCCTCCTTCCAATGTCCAGAATCTCTGTTGCTGTCATTCTCGGCTTCTTCCTTGACAGTTTATTAGCAACGTATTGTTTTGCAGAATACAGAGAGATGTAGCCTTGGTAATCAAGAAGGTCTGTCAGGCTGAAATTTACCTGTCCTTCGGCCTCGGTGTGCCTGATCTTTCCCTCAGCAAGTTCCCTAACCAAATCCTCAAGGGGTATTTTAAGGAAAAGGCAGGCTTCTTTTAGTGAATAATTATCTTCAACCATTTTAGTGCCACTATCAAGTGATATTTAAATATCTTTCGGTTTCAAAATTGTAAAAAACTCTTGAGGAACATCGTTGACAAAACGCTGGGAAAAAAAATTAGTTCAGAAATTGTTTAGAAATTAACCTCAATCACTCAAACTCACCGGGTTTCCAAATTCGCTTCTTCCTCCTCCTGGCCCTCCACCACCACAACAAGTATGAAGCCGCCGATTTCAGCGCTCTTCTCTTCCAGACGCCCAAACCAGCCAGAATGGCCAGCAGGCCAAGGAAAGATGATTTTCCTTTATTGCCGGCGACAAATTCCGTCGCCCCGGCAAAGGCACCGGTCAGGACGTTTCCCCCCGTGCCTGCCCCGGCTGCCTCTTCCGGCAACGGCTCAGAAGGGGCAACGGCTTCCGTCCCTAATTCTGACTCTTCTCCTCCGCCATGGCCGCGGTCAGAACAGGCTCGGGATGTATCGGGCATATTTTCCCCGGAGCCGCAGGCATTGGCGTCCGAGCAGCTCCTCGTCTGCTGTCCGCCGGCGCAGCTGCTCCATGAACCACATTCCCAGCTCGGCCGACACTCAGCCGGAAGGCATTCCCCGTCAACTTCTTCATATCCTTCAGCGCAGGAGGTGGGACCCCGGTTTCTGTCCCCTCCGCCTCCTCCTCCGCCCCCGTCCGACGAAGAGGGAGGTGAATTGATGGTATAAGTCAGTTCGCCAGTGTCGTTCTGGTTGCCGACGATGTCATCAGCGTACCAGTGGTAAGGATAACTGCCGGCAGATAAATTAATGAAATGCCCGCCAAAAATATTGTCATTCCGGGAAAGGTTGGTGTAAGTGACTCCATTGAATTCTAAAGTGACCTGAGCTAAGCCAAGATTGTCGCTCCAGGTGATGTTGAAGAAAAAATCCTGTCCGCCGGATGAGAAAGTCGCCGGATGGGCGGGAGATTCCGTCCGATTGGAATATAAAGGAGGGGTCGTGTCTAAAGTGACTGTTCTTGATGCAGTAGAGTTGGCATGGCCGACGGTATCAGTTGCCGTAGCGTTGAAAGTGTAGGTCCCATCATTTAAATTAGTAAAATTGAAGCTTAGCGGGGAAGTGCTGCCCGCCTGGCTTCTGATTAACGAACCGCTCGAGTCGTAAAGCTCGATGGTAATCGTCTCCAGGTAATCGTCGCCAGCCGTGACATTAATCTCAATGAAGTCCTGCGCCAGATTGACGTTATCGGCGGGAGTGGGAGCCGCGAATTCAATGGTTGGCGCCTGGGCGGGCTTGACAACAATGTAATGGCTTTCCTGGGCAGCGGTGTAATTTTGGTTGAGTGGGTGGATAAGAGTGATATTGTACGTCCCGGAGGTGTTGAACTGTCTTTGTCCGGAACTGATTAAAATCTCATTATCATAATATTCCAGTTCGCTGCTGCCGGTAATTAATTCTCCGGTAATTTCAATCAGAGTAGTTTCCTCAATGTTTATGTCTTCGTCATTGCCGTCAAGAAGAAGATTGACGGCTGAAGCGGCTCTTTCCACGGTTAAAGTGTGGGTCTGCCCGGCGTTAGAAGTATAATTTTGGTTGCCGGTGCTGTTGGCGGTGTAATTGTAAGTTCCTCCGGCTAAAGTGCTGGTGTCGGAACTGCCCTCAATTAAAATCCCATTACGGAAAAGCTGGTGCGTCCCGCTGGTTGACGTGGCGGTAGCCGTGCTTTCCGTTCCGTAAGTGATGTTCACATCCTGATTAAGGTGGCTGTTGATGGTCAAGCTGACTTCGTCGCTGGCCGGGCTGATGGTGTATATCAGTTCGCCGGTGTCGTTTTGGTTGCTGGGGTGGTCCGTGGCATACCAGCGGTAAGAATAGCTTCCGGCGCTTAAGTCAGTAAAAATTCTTCCGTAAGTGTTGCCGTTTTCGCTTAGGCTTGTATAATTCACTCCATTGAATTCTAAAATGACCTGATTTAAGCTAACATCGTCGCTCCAGGTGATGTTAAAAGTATAAGCCTGGCCGGGGGCATAAGTAGCAGGAGCCGGACTTTCTGAAATAGTTGAGTAGGTAGGGGCGGCGCTGTCATTAAGGACCCTTAAAGTCAGGGTGCTGTAACGGACATCTCCTCTGACATCCGTGGTTCTGACCCTCCAAGTGAAATCTGTATTGCCGGAAACCGATAGAGCCGTGATGTTAAATTGGGGCCGCGGATCGAGAGAGTTGATGGAAACATTAATTTCAGAAACTTCAATGATATATTCTAAGGGGGGGCTGATAATATCATCAACTGTCAGCACGTTAATGCCGGTATAATTAATCAGAGTGACGTTAATGCTGTCTCTTCCACTGGATGTAATTAGAATTTCTGGCTGAGCGCTGGCAAATTCATATAATTCATACGTCGCACCGAGGAGAACGTCATTTTCCCACCAAAAGGCATTCGGATTATGCGATTGTGTTCCTAACTCAGCCAAAGCAATCGCCGCTAAAGAGAAAAATAGTAATCCAAAAAATAGTAACCTCGGCCAGCTTAACCAGCTCAAATTCCTCTTTTTCATCAGATCTATCGCATTTACCAAACCTATCGCCTCTTTCAAGCCGGGTAAGCCGGCAGAATTATATAAAGTTTGTTGTTATAAACTTTCAGGAGGTTTATTTTAATTCAATCTGACATGGTTTTTATTCAACCACCCTCTCGTCCCTTTCCTTAACCACCCGGGAAATAAAATCGTCCACTTTGACACCGAAAGTCGTCTGATTGCTCCTGTCCCTGACGGCTAAAGTCCTTTTCTCAACTTCCTTGTCGCCGATGGTCACAATATAATTAGCTTTCTCCAGCAGCGCCTCTTTGACTTTCTTGCCCATCGACTCCGCCCGGTCGTCCAGCTCCACCCTCAGTCCGGCTCTTTCCAGGGCTTCCACCACTTCCCGAGCGAAGGGGAGATGCGCATCAGTAATCGTCACCACTTTCACCTGAAGCGGATTCAGCCAGAGGGGCAGTTTTCCCTGAGTTTTCTCCAGCAGATAAGCCATGGTCCTTTCGGTCGCCCCGGCCGAAGAACGGTGGATGACCATCGGCCTTCTTTCCTTCCCGTCTTTATCAACGTAAGTCAGGTCAAATCTCTCCGGGAGGGCAAAATCAACCTGGATGGTGATCAAGGTATCTTCCTTCCCGTAGACGTCGTCGTACTGCAAATCCAGTTTAGGGCCGTAGAAAGCGGCTTCCCCTTCCGCCTCCCGGTATTTCAGTTTCAGCTTGTCTAAAATCTTCTTCATCGTCTTCTGGGAGCCTTCCCAGGCTGGGGGATTGTCAATGTATTTTTCCTTGTCCTTGGGATCCCATTTCGAGAAGCGGTACCAGGTGTCCTCGATGCCTAATTTATCCATCAGCTCCTTGACTAAATCCAGGACTTTTTCAAATTCTTCCTCCAGCTGGTCCGGCCGGCAGATGATATGGGCGTCGGACAGCGTGAACTGCCTGACTCTGGTCAATCCTCTCAGCTCCCCGCTCTGCTCATTGCGGAAAAGCAGCGACATCTCGGCATATTTAAGAGGCAGCTCTTTGTAGCTCCTCTGCCGGTGCTTGTAGATGACAAACTGGAAAGGGCAGGTCATCGGTCTGAGGGCAAAAGTTTCCTCCCTGACTTTCAGGGTGAACATGGATTCCTGGTAATGCTGCCAGTGCCCCGAAACCTTGTAAAGGTCGCTCCGGGCCATGACGGGAGTTGAAGTATGCAAGTATCCCCTCTTCAGCTCTTCGTCGATGACAAACCGCTCAATCTCCCTCTTGATCGTCGCTCCTTTTGGCGTGAATAAAGGGAGACCACCGCCGACAATCTCGCTGACAAAGTAGAGATCAAGTTCCTTCCCCAGTTCGACATTGCTCTTGAGGCCGTTCTTACCCCGCGGGGCGCTCATGCTGACGCGGGACATCTTTTTCAGCAATTCTGCGGCATCGGCCTTCTCTGTTTCCTCTTCACTGATCTCCTCACCGGCTTTTTTCCTTCCCTCTCCGCCGGCAGAGAATTCCCGGCTCAATTCCGAGAGAGGATGGCCTTTGCAGGCGAGATTAAAAGCCTTGTACCAGCCGAAAGGGGCGCGAGTAACTTTATATTTCTCCTTAAATCCCTCTTTAAGGAGCTTCTCGGCTTCTTTGATGAGCTTCTCAGCCGCTTTGGGGCGGCCCAGCTCAGAACTTAAGTGAGCGTAAGGATAGAGGACGATCTTGTCCGTGTCAACCTGCCGGGCGATATTTCTGATTTCCTGGACATATCGGTCAATGACCGCTTCCGGGTTGTCCTCGTCCCTTTTCTCGACGGCGGTGAAGACGACCAGGCAGTCTTCTACCCTGGTTTTTCCTTTTCCGGCCTCTTCGGCCTCCTTGAGAGCTTTTTTCTTCGGCTCGAATTCCAGGAAGTCGGCATGAATGGTCAGGATTTTCATTTGTCTTTAATTGCCACTAAGTCTTCTTTTAACCTCTTGAAGGATTCTTTTATATTTCTTTCGAATCTCGGGAATGTTTCTTTGATAAAGTTATTGAATTCTCCAAAGCGGTAGTAGAGATTTAATAAGCTGATGGTGATAATTCCTATAAAAGAAATGAGAACTGTCTCTGTCGTAGGGCTGTGTCCTATGATTTTCAGAATTAGCATATAAATGACAATAATGCCTAAAATCCACATCATTGTTTTGGTTAGCAATTCAAAATAGTCAATATGTTTTTTCATTCTATTATTCACCGGTTATCCATCTCTTGGCGAGCCAAATTAAGAGCAATACTAGCAGGACTCCCAGCAAAATCAAGGTCGGCTCTATCTTCCCTCTTTTAAGGATTTTTTTCATAGGTGAGAGTGGTGATTCTCTGTTTGTTTAAAAAATATTCGTTTTGGAACAAGAAATAATCATTTCTCATTTATTTCTTTAATGATATAAATATTTTTATATTAGTCCTTCTTTTCTCATCCAGCCATGGAAATTTGCTCCCTCGATGATTTTATCAGAGATAATCAATACCCCGTCGTTAATAATCCTTCATTTGTTGATAATCTAATTAATCTGGAAGGGAGGGGATACTTTTTGGCAGTGCCGGAATTAAAAAAAGGTTCAACCGTGAAGCCGGGTTTTGGCATTGCTTACATTCTGACAGACGAAAAAAAACGTTCTGGCTACATTCTGATTTCTTCTGGTCGCCAAAATCCAGACGGTTCTAATTGCCATTTTGAATATTTAGTTAAAAATGATGCTATATTTCAGGGAGCTTTCCCTCAATTAGATAAAGACATTGCTGATTTTATCAATTAAATTTTTGTTCTTCAACCGCTTCAACGCCGCTTTTCACTGCTTTTAATTCAGAAAGAAGCTGCCGGAGAAGGCTCTTGGCCTCCCGGGAAACCGTGCGGAACTCCTGGCGTTCGCCCGCCCCGACTTTTTTAAGCTCATCGACCTTCTCCTGGTATTCGGCCAGCTTTTCCTGCAGCCGGGAAACATCCGCTCCCTGCGCCGCCAGGGAGTCAGCCCGGGCTTCAATCCTTTCCCCAAATTGGGTGTAAACTTCGACGATGCTTTCCTGCCTGTGCCTGATCAGGTCAGTGATAATCTCCCGCTGCTCCCTTCGGGTCTCCTGCCAAAGAGCTTTCAGTTTTTTAATCTCCTCCTTCAACTGGGAAGCGGTCAGCTCTTCGCCGGAAGTTTCTAGCTCAGCTTTCTTTTCCGCCAGCCGGGCTTCAAGCTGATCGATCCCAGCTAAAGCCTCTGCTTTCTGCTCTTCGCTCAAGGCGCCGGAAGCCTCAATCCGGCTGGCCAGTTTCTCCAGAGAGCGCTCAATCAGCTCGATCGTCCCAACCAGATGCTGTCCGATTCCCTTTCTCAGCTTATCTTTCCGCTCCTGGCAGTCGGCTGTTTCTTCACGGCATTTAGCCTGCTCATTCAATTCCCTCAGCCGGTCCCTTCTCTCCCTGAATTCTTTTTTATTCTCCAGGTATTTCTCTTTAGCTTCGGCGAATTTTTCCTGAACAGGCTCAAATCGTTCCTTGGCTTCGGCCTGGATTCTCTTCCCGGCTTTTTCCATCTGCTCAAATGATCTTTTGGCGGTCTGGTTTGGGGGCATTTGGCCTGCTTCCCCGGCCAGGGCGCCGGGAAGGAGGCTTAAAATAAAGACCGCCAGGACAGTTAAGGATAATATCTTAGTTGTCATTCTGCCTATATTTATCATTTGTCTGTATTCATCATTCTTCTTATTATTTTCATGTTCATTCTTTTTTATGTTCATTTTGATCATTTTTGGGCACCCCCTAAGTTAGGCAAATTAAGTTGTGGCTGGCTTTCTCCGGGAAGAATTACTTTATAAAGATACTTTTCCGGCGGGGGAGATTACCTTTAGGCTAAAGCCTGAAACAGTTAAATTTTCCGGGTTGAAGCTTTAGGAGGGTTTACATTGTGGAATTTTCACCAATAGATATTTAGTCGAAGAGGCTGTTTTGCATCAACGAGCGGTGGACAAATAAAATGGCAAACTATTTAGGCCGTTCATATAACTGCTGATATTTTCCATTCATTCTTTCAAATGTCGAAACGACTGATTCATCTTCATGACGGTGGCCCCTAAGCGCTTTTGTTATGGTATTCTTTTCCTTCAAAAAGAACTTCTTGTACTTTGAATTATATTTTCTAAATTGGTACTTTTTCATTTTTATCACAGTAGTATTTCTACCACTCGTCTAATTTCTATGGGTGAGTGATTTAGCTGGTTTGCTGCTTTTTGATAATCGCTTTCATCAATAGATTTGATCGATTTTGAAAGAGATTGATGACTAATAAAAATTCTGATTTTTTCTTTCAATGCTTCTGGTTTTTCTTCTGTATACCAAAGTAACGCGAAAATGTCGCATAGGTCTTTGATTTTCTTGTGCTCTTTATCCCGCATTTTGAGAGCATTCAGCTTTGTGGCTAAAAGAAGTTCAGGTTTTGGCAACCATAATCGCTTGTTCAACTCTTTCAGTTCTTCTCTATATTTTTCGTCATCAAATGCGAAACGTAATAATGGCTCATCTGCTGGTTGAAAACGGAAAACCTCTTTAAATTTTGCCGGGATATCATCTACCAGTACATCAACGTACATGGGAAAAATGAAATGAGCGGGAATAATCTTCCCTTCTTCTATTTCTTCTTCCGTTTCGGTATGAACTTCTTTGAGCAACCGGAAAGAGATGGATTTAAATTTGAGTTTATTTTGAAGAATATCCAGCGACTTCGCTAAAGCAGAATTCTTCATTTGCTCCATAGTTGCGTTCTTATCCAAATGAAATCCTAAATCAATATCTCTGCTTCCAAGATATGGTCTACCCTGTGCCTTTTGAAAATTTTTGTTCACGTGAAGAAAAACCGCCCATCCGCCGAGAATACAAATTGGTTCCTCTAATGCGGAGATTACTTGTTTAAGATATTTGTACGATGTTCTCGTTTCAAATTCGGGATACATGTTTCTTCAATCGAGCAAGAAGCATCTCGGCGGCTTCCGCTGCTGGACCTCCCTCAGTGAATAAATCGATAATGAGCTGTGGTAGGGAAACAACAAAAATGCTGTTTAGCTTTCGTTTTCCATAAAATGTATGTTCTTCTGTTACGATGGTACGAACATTACCCTTTCCGTACAGTCCTTCTTTCAGCAGAAGGGAGTGCCACGTTTGCAAATTTTCTTCTTTGATGTAAATGTCTATTCTTGATGGGAAAAGGTGGTGTTGTACAATATTTTCGGCTTGATAAGTGGTGAGAGCATAGTCTAATTTCGTCTTTTTTAGTAATTTTAATGGCACTTTAATCATGTATTCTCGGTATTTTTTAGGTTTTTTATGGATTATTAGCCAGAATTTAATGAGTCCAGCAGGATCAACAACTTTTGTTTCTTTGATGAGTTTCTTTTTTTCTAGTTCTCGTAAGAAGAGAATAATCCACTGCCTTGTACAGTTAGCTCTTTTAGAAAGTTCATTCTTGCTTAACGGTTTAGGTTCTGTGAGGAGTACACGAAGTATCCTTTCTCTTTTAAGTCCGCGCATAGGATGTAGGTAACTGAACTTGTATATAAATGTTACTTACATGTAAGCTGATTCAGTGGTTCATAAAGCGTAGTTACAGGAAGTGGGGCTCTTCGTTAAAAGTAAAAAAGTGTCCTGAGTAATATTCGACATAATGCATGTTATGTGCCCTCCACTTTACGTGGGGGCGCCGTAGCGAAGCGGAGGCGAGTAAATCAGGAGTACAAGGGCAATTTCCTACGAGAGTAGGTTAGGTTTTACGTCTAGGGGGTCGCCGTTCTTCCGGTAATTTTTCAAAAATGGCGGAAAAGCTTATATAGCTGTTGTATATACTATAGCAATATGGTGACAGACATGATAACTGTTAAGTTGGAAGATGTATTTCTGAACGATATAGATAGTATTGTGAAAAATGAAGGATATCAGAATAGAACTGAGTTTATACGAAATGCTCTGAGAGAGAAAATTGAAGAAATTAAGCTCAGAAAAGCGATGATGGAGTTAGCTCATCTGAAATGTAGTGCCAAGAAAAAGACAACAGAAGAAAATTACGAAAAAATCAGAGCAAAAGCATTTGAAGAAATTTCTAGGAAGTTGATATAAGCTCTTCTGGTTTATAGTGTTTGCTTATGTCACCTAATTCCCTGAAATGTTTATCTCTCGTAATCATAATAAAATTATTGTCTCTAGCAAGAATAGCATGAAGTGCATCCCCCGGAGGCAAGTCTCTTTTCTCTGCAATCTTCTTGGCTTCATCGCGCTGTTCTTTGGTTACAAACACTTTTTCTATTATTTTTCTGAAGGGCAAAATCATACCATTAATTTCTTCAACCGAATAATTTGATTCTAATTCTCTTACCAGAAGATCGGACAAAATTAATTTTTGGTTCTTGGCTTTAATCATCGCAAAGAATTTAAGGGCATAATCACCTAATGGTTCACCATTGAAACCTTTTCTATCTTCCAGAAGATCCATCCAGATTGAAGTGTCTACGTAGTACTTTTCTGCCATTTTTTGTGGGTGGGCTTATTCGCTTAAATAGTTTGCTGTGAGATTAGGGAATCGATGTTTTAGTGAACGGTTTTGATAGTTTCCAAAAAGCATTAAAATATTCTCTGAAAGAATCCGCTATTTCTTGGTTAATAATTTCTATTGCCATCCCGTCATTACTTTGTAAACCGATAACAGTAACATCTTTGTATCCCATGATCCACGCAGGAGTTTTTACAGGAAGTGGCATATATCTTGCTTCGGATATTTTGTAACTGTTTCTATTTTCTAAAATTTTCCTATCGGTATTCTGATTAAATAGTGCTCTGCTGATTAATCCCGCTTTCTCTCTTCGTTTATGGTCTCTTTGCCAATACAAGTGTTGTTCTTTTTTCTGAGAAGCAGGAATGCCTAAGTAAAAGAAGTCTTCCCCTCTTTTTAGCTTTTGATACATATGTTCATGGACTGTTTGTATCCCTCTAAATCCAACATATATCTGGGCTTCACTTGGCTTTTTAGATAATTGTTTTTCCAGTTGGAGTTGTGGAATTAATTTGTCGATATTACTTCTTTGTTCTTTGAATTCTTTTTCTTTTTGGTTGAGGTATTCTTGGATTTTTGTAGGATCTTCCGCTTGGTAATATTTTGTTTTTTGTTTAATAATATAAGAAACAAGACTTTTACTGATAAGGCGTTCAAGGACTTCATAAATCTTTGATCTAGCAACACTGGATTTTTCCGTTAATGGGCCAGAGGTTGTGGAGCCTAATTTCAACAGGGCAAGATATACTTTAATCTCACTTTCAGTTAATCCAATATCTCGTAAGACTTTGTACTCCATGGTTTGTTGGTTGTAGTTGTTTTTATATAAATCTTACTATTGCTTAACCCTAAGGGGGGAGGTAAGATTTTAATAGTTATTAGTTTTTACTTTAGAATAACAAACTAAGTTTAAGGCAAACAAAATGGCTGAACAAGAAAAAGACACGAAACAAGCACGGTATGCTATTCTTCATGATTTTATATCAAATCTCCATGAAGAATCTAGAAGAGTTATTGTTTTAGAACTAGAACGGATTGATAGAAGCGGTGAAGAAATTGCTGATTTTAAGGTGGCTCCTCTCGGAGATTGGACGGCATCTCTTTATGGAGGAGACAAGAGAGTCGTAAGATATGATAATCTAGGCGATGCGGTGAAAGCTGCACAATTTGAATTGGTTATGCCGCCAAGCTATTTTGTTCACGAACAAGAAGAGATTATGAGAAGATTAGGTATTACCGAACATGTGGGTAATCTTCCAGTTGATAGTTGCGATTTTGAGAAACATGGCGAATATTATAGTGTTGTTCCGATTGATGAAGGAGAATTTACTTATCGGGAAATCGGACAAGAAGTAAAATTTGGAAAGCCAATAATCACATTTGTAAAACATGGTAAAAAAGTGATGGTTAAAAATAATTATAGTATTGAGCTAATGAAAAAATATCTTGAAGATTCTATTGAAAAAGACGATCACTGGCTACCGGAGAGTTTGCATTGGTAATTTACAGAGAATCTATAACGGCGACCCCCTCAGTTCGTCAAGAAATTGCCCTCTTAGATTTTACTTAGAGTACTCCTGATTTATTGCACATAACTATATATAAGCCTAAAGCTCGATATTTTGGGCTTATACCGGCTGGAAAGCGAAAAAACGGATGCTCACAACTGATTATCTTGTTACTATTATAGGTTAAGTAAAAGCCACTCACCCACTCGACAACCCCACATAACAAATATAAATAAGGGTATCTCTCTAAAGCCAATATGGATGTGTCTGAGCTGATTAAAAAAGAGGGGTTAAGACAGGGATTAAGCCCCAGAACAATTAAAACTTATACTTACTGTGTTCAGAAGTTTCTAAGAATTTATCACAAATCACCCCATGAAGTAACTAAAAACGATATTGAGAAGCATATTCAAACCTTAATTGAGCAGAATTCTTCTGGAAATACAGTTAATGTATACATTAATGCCCTGAAATTCTGTTATGAGGACGTATTTAAAAGATCGCTGACCATAAACATTAATTTTATGAAAGTTCATAAGCGGCTGCCGGAATTCCTGACTCAACAAGAAACAGTAAAATTGTTCCAAGCCATTTCTCCTAAACACCAGCTGATGATTAAGTTACTTTACGCTACGGGGATGAGAGTCAGCGAATTAGTCAGACTTAAAATCAAAGACCTTGAGTTTGACAATAATTATGGCTGGGTGAGGGAAGGAAAGGGCCGGAAAGACCGCTTGTTTGTTGTTGCAGTCAAGCTGAAAGAAGAGCTGCTGGATTGGATTAAAACAAAAGGTTTAGGTGCTGAAGATTGGCTTTTTCCGGGTAATGGCAGTTCTCATTACAGTCCAGCCAGCATCCGCTTGATCATTAAAAAAGCGGCTAGAACCGCCGGAATCATTAAAAACGTTCATCCTCACACCTTAAGACATTCCTTCGCCACCCATCTGATTGAGAATGGCTATGCCGTCACAGAAGTGCAGCCTCTGCTTGGGCATGGTAATATCGATAACTGCGCAGCTTATAACACATATCATAGTGCGCAGTTATCGGAATAGATAACTGCAATATTATGTTATCTAAGCAATGCAGTTATCTATATTAATACCACCATGATTTATTTGCATTTGGCTTCTCTTAATTTGATCAAAGTGAAAAGCCCATATGATACTTTGGAGAATATGGAAAATAGAGTAAATATGGAAAACAGGGAAAAAATGGGAAAATAGAACTCGCCTAAACACCGGAAAGGGGAGCTAAACACCCCGTTTCTCATTAATACCCTTAGCCGCTTATCCCCCGCTCAGCCCAGCGCCAGATCCATTTTCGCCACTTCCGCGCGGCTGACGTGCTTAATCCCTTTCATTTTTGCAGCAATGCCGTCAAAATCAGCCCCCTCAACTTCATACATCGCCATGACCAAAACTGCCTGCAAACCGAAAGCCACTGGCTCTTCCTTTGCCAGCATCCCGCCGATGGCGCCGGACTCTTTAGCGATGGCCAGGGCTTTCTCTCTAATCAGTTTCAAATCCGTCTTCGGAGAATCAGGCATGATTTTGAAAGTGATTACCGCTCTGGCCATTTTATCCTGCTTCTGCTTTTTTAATTCGGCCCGCTGAACTCGCAGCCGGGACAGGCATATTTCACGGCGTTGCTTCGGCACCTGGAGCAGCGGACAATTTCATAATCACTGCATTTGGGGCACTTAAAGCTGAGCGCCCCCTTATCATTGGTGATTTTTTTCTTACAGGAGCTGCATTGTTTGCCGCCTCGTCTTTCTTCCATGTTTGGGGAAATTCCTCCGGCTATTTATAAAGTTTTGGTGACATTTATCCCCTGGGAATTTTTTGTTATAAGAGTTAATCAAAACTCTCTAATAATTCCCTAAGTTTTAGTTGTCTCTCGTTTTTACTTAAAAGTAATAAATTCCAAAAAGTTTATATACCTCCTCTCGCCTAAGAGAACGATGAGATTTATTACTGGTTTGGCGGCTCTTTTGTTGGCGGCAAGCAGCACGGGTTGTGTTCCTCAAGGCCGCCACCTGAAGCTGGGTGTCGGAGATTTAGTGAGTTCTGAAGATAGAGAAAGGTGCGGGCAAGCTCTTGACCGCAAGGACGAATTAGAACAGTGTGCCGACCAAGCTGAAGAAAAGAATAGAATAATGGAGATACGGATAGCCGAACTGGAAAGTGATTTACGCCGCAGAAGTCAAGACTTAACCGGCTGGCAGGAGCAGCGGCTGGATGAATACAGGACCATAGTAAAACTTTACTTGCAGTCGCTGGGTGCAGAAGTTCCTCCCGCGTATGAACACCAAAATTATCTGGTTTCTTCTGTAGCAGATATCTTAGTTTTGAGCGCCTTAGTTAAGCAAAGTGAATCCCAAACATTTGATCCCGAAAGATCCAAGCAGGCAATAAAAGATAATTTTATCCAAGTTAAAACTGGAACAGGTTACTGCAGTGGGGTTTTATTGACCAGCAACGGTTTTTTTGTAACGGCGAATCACTGCGCTCCTTTCGATGAAATGATACACAATGGAAAAACGTACTGGGCCACGCCGCTGTCCTACAATGAGGGGAGGGATATCAGGTTAGGGAAAGCTCGGATTCCTACCACTGACGTGCGGCCATTGGATTTTAGGCTTGCTCCCGCCGATAAAATAAAAGCAGGTACAAAAGTGATTGTTTATGGAACAACCGGTGAAGGAGAAAGATTCCTTCAAATGGGAAGAATTATTAATCCGCGTTATCATACCACGACAAGAGACCACGATGGAAAAGTTCGTGATACTTTTGATTCTTTTATAACAAGTGCTCAGTCGAGGGGGGGTTTTAGTGGAGGCCCCGTCTTTATAGAAGAGTCCGGCGAACTAATCGGAATTACTCTTTATGGTCTTGATAACCTTGGGGGAGCAAGATCAGATTATATCTTAAAATTAGTTGAATTCCAGCGGGATGATGAAATAAACAGATTACTGGCGATGTTTAGTCAGGAATGAACTTAATCTTTTTTTCACTTCTAATCTTTTCTCCCTCTACTTCAAATTTCACATCTAAAAATTTCTCGACAACGTAAATATTGGTCTGGGCATGCTGGCTGACTTGGCTCGTCCTGATCTCTGAGCCGGGCAGCAAAGCCATATAAACAATCAGTTGATCGGCTAAATGGTAATCGGCCGCCGCCCTGGAATTGATTTCCTTAATCAGGTTTTCCGCCGCTTCTTTTCCGATCTGCTCAGATTTTTTTCCCTTTTCGACCAGGCAGTCGCTGCCTAACAGGACGGGGTTGTCATAGCTGACGTCGCCGTCCCGGCTGAAAACACCCCACAACAGGGCATCCCCGCCGACACTCTCGGCGGAAGCGTATTCCATCCGGATAGTAACCGGCACCCGGTATTCTTTCAGGCGCTCCTCGGCGGAATTTTTGATCCTCTCGACCACCTTCTTCTCTTCCAGCGGCGCGGCCGCGTTGATGATCCCTCTGATTTGCTCCAGCTTTCCCTGTTCGGTCAATTTGATCAAAAGCCCTTCTATTTCCTGGTAATGCTGGTATTTCGGTGAGATTTCCAGGCGGACTTTTCCTCCTCCCTTGGGATAATAGCCCCGTTTCAGCACTTTCAGGTCGATCTTCTCAGTGAATTTCCGCAGGTGGGGCAGCAGGATATTCTGCAGGTAATCGACGCTGGCCTGCCATTTGCCGCAGGTGCCGCCGGTGATGTTTAAAGTCACTTTACCGGGGGCGAAGAGGCAGGGCGGAATTAAAGCCTGGAGCAGCAGGGTGATGCTGCCAGCCGTGCCGATATCAATGTCATAAGTTCCGCTTTTAATCTCCCCTGGTTTGAAATGCAGTTCGGTGGAGCCGATCTCGAGCTCGCTGGTTTCTGCCTGGCAGATTTTTTCCAGGGCTTTGATGGCCTGCAGGTGCTGGGCTTTCAGTCCCGGTTGTTTTCTGCCGGCGCGGATCTTCGTTGCCCGGAATTCTTTTCCGGTCAGGGCGGAAAGGGCCAGGGCCGTTCGGCAGAGGCTGCCTCCGCCTTCCCCCCATGAGCCGTCCAATTCAATCATTTTCCGGGAAAAGAGCCGGGGGGTTAAAAAGTTTATGGGGAATTGCGCCGGCTCTAACTCCGCTCTTCTCTACCGGGTGTGGCGGTTTTAATCTCCATACTTACTTTAAAGTAATAAACACAGAAAAATTTATAAACCGGCCAGCCTTTCCAGCCGGGATGAAAGGGCATAAAGGCAAAGCGAGGATAAAAGAGCCTGTCAGCCAGTTGGAGGAAGTTTTCGATGCCCTTTGTCAGGAGCAAGTACTATCCATCAAACGGGATGCCAAACAGAAAACCGCCCAGGGTGAGGTGTACTTCTTAGAATTAGAAAAGAAGAAAGAATGGGTCAGATTGCTTTATGCCGACCGGGTGGCGACGGCAGACTTTTATGATTGTGCTTCCCAAAGGGATTTGAGTGCTCAAGGAGATTCAAACCGGGACGCTCGAAAATACTTAAATTATACTGTCCTTTCTGCTTACCGGGAGGGCCAAAGAGCCTTTCTGCAGGTTCAGGATTCCGACCTCGCCAAGAGATTATCGCTGGGGTTAGCCGAAGGGAAGCCCCAGACACACCGAAGAGTTTTCAGAGTAGATTTGGATGATTTTTCTGAAGTAGCTAAATTTTTGAGAATTCATATCGAGAATTATTAACTGGGTTAAGTAACAATTATTAACTGCATTTCTTTTCCATTTCCCGGTGGGGCAGGAAATCAGTCAGAAAAATAATCCGGTGTTCATAATCCGGTTTGTATAAAATTCTCATGTTTTCGAAACTTTTGCGTTTTGTACATAAAATAGGCAAAAGTTTTGAGCTTGAAGTTTTGCCTAGGAATACTATACCTATAAAAGTAAAAACGCAAAACTTCAAGTTTTGGTAAACCAAAAGGAAAACTAAAGAAAAACCAAAAGAAAACCAAAAGAAAACCAAAAGAAAACCAAAAGAAAACCAAAAGGTTTATATATTTATTACTACTTATTAGTTGTCATGACTATGGAAAATAAAAAGAAACTTAGGTTATTGGGATTAAGTCTTTTATTTGCGGTTGGGGGATCATTTTACCAAGCTTACAACTATGAGAAGGAAGATGCCTTGCCCCTGGCCGGGAAGATTTCTGAAGAGGAAAGACTGGAACAGGAAACCTCCGGGGATGGAGGGCATGATCAATCCAAATTCACTCTCCCTGATGCCGGCAGGCCATGGACATTAAATCAGGTCGTTGATTACTCAAAGCGAAGAGCGGCAGGTTCTTCTGCTGATTTATACCCGGATTCAGGTTCAGAAGAATATGCGGCACCTAATCATTTTGGAGAATACACGGTACAGGAAAACTTTTCAGCCAGGGGAGCGACTTTTGATGAATTAATCGATCTTTTCCACCAAGATTGCGCCGGAAGGTGCTTCTATCAGGAAAACGGCGACGGAACAATCACTAAAATTACCGTTAAGGGCGAGGAAGGAATCCAGTGGTATGATGAAGTCCTCGGTGATGAGCCGGGATGCTATGAATTTCAGGGCAGCAATTTCTGGCTGTACCTTGATGATTCCGGGAGCATTAAAGAATGGGGAGTGGGCCGGGACAGCAAAATAGAAGCATCGGAAGTTTACCGCCGGTGCGAGCAAAATAATTATAGCGAAAGACATAAATAATTATACAAAAAGTTATGTCTTTCGGAACACGCAGTGAAGCAACGACTTCACTGGTGCACAGACAAAGTAGTTTCTTTGTCTCGTGTATAGTAAGTGACTTTTGTATAAAAATTTACGTCACTTACTATAGGAAGAATCCTATCTATAATTTCCGACGGGAGAAAGATAATGATTTCTCTCATAAAGAGGGAGGCGGCTGTTGCCTTCTAGGCGGACATTGATTTTTGGCCTTTGGCCCCGGATGTGGACTGTTTTTTTCTCATCTCCTACCTGAAAATCTATCGTTAATTCCCTGCTTCTCAGTTTTAAACGGGCTTTTCTGGTTTGCTCTTCGCCCCGTTTTAGTCCCTCTAACTTTTCTGCCTTTCCATCGGCACATTGAATGCCCACTTTCCCTCCCTTGAAAGCGGTTTCAAAGCAAAGGGAATAATACCACCATAATTCTTCAGTAATATCAGCGCAGTTGTTTCTAACGGAAATGGTCACATCAGCGTAATACCTTCCGTCTTTAATCCCATGATGGACGTCCCGCACTTTTGATTCCAGGCCCTGCCGGTTGTCGGCATAAGCTGGCTGGGGGGAGAAAGGACTATTAGCTAAACCAATACTGCCTGCTAAACCCAGGTAAGCGGCCAGAACAGCGGTGCCAATAGTTCCTATTTTGTAATGTGTTTCTTTTGCCATTGTAATTTTGTTTAGTCAGAATTTGTCTAAAAGCAGGCATTTTATTTAAAATTTTCGTTGTTTTATTTCGGAAAGTAAAAATCACCACCACTGCCAGCGGCGGGGGAGTAACCGGGCAAACAAATGAAATTTTAGCGAAAACCTTAATAAAAAGTCCCCCTTTTCCCGGCTTGTCGGGGACGTAGTATAACCTGGCAGAATAGGGGCCTCCAGCACTGGAGGGTTGAGCTTCGGCGATGACAATCCCTTCCCCTGAAGCAAGCCTTAGGTCTGGGTTCAAATGGAGTCAAGGTTCGCCGCCTTGTGCCAACGAAAATCCCAGCGTCCCCACTTTTTTTCTGCCAGCCCGCTCTGTCTGATTATTTTGCCGAAGCCATTCCGACAAATATATAAACCAAACTGACATCCCCAAACCATGTTCAAAAAAAGAGGCGAACCTAAAGAATACACCGGCTTCTTTGCCCGGCATAAGCTGGCCGTCGCTTCAACCACCCTGATCGGAACAATCGTCGGGGCGGGCATCTTAGGCATCCCCTATGTCGTCGCTAAAACGGGATTCCTCTATGGCCTATGTTTGATGGTGCTGATCGGAGTTACCTTCCTCTTCCTTAATCTCTTCCTCGGCGAAGTTGTCCTCCGGACCAAAGAGCAGCACCAGCTGCCCGGCTATGCGGGAAAATATCTCGGCCGCTGGGGGAAAAGGGTAATGACTGTTTCGATGCTCATCGGCCTGTATGGCGCCCTGACCGCTTACCTGATTGGAGAAGGGGTCACCCTGCACGCCCTTTTCCGTTTCGGCAGCCCCTGGCTCTTCACTTTGATTTTTTTTGCCCTGGTTTCTTATATCGTCTATCGAGGGGTCAAAACGACCGGCAAAGCCGAGCTCTTCCTGATCATCCTGCTTTTTCTGGTGGTTACCGTTATTGGCTTCCTCTCCTACCAAAATATTCAACTCGACAATTTGACGGCTAAGGACATCACTAAAATTTTCATCCCTTACGGGGTCATCCTCTTTGCCTGCATCGGCATGCCGGCCATCCCGGAGATGCAGGAGGAGCTGGGCCGGGACAAGCGTTTGATGAAGAAAGCTTTGATCATCGGCTCGCTTCTGCCCATCATATTATATATAGTCTTTACTTTTATCATCTTAGGGATGGTCGGCTTGGAACAGTTTGAGCTGCTTCAGCCCAACCAGAGGATTGCCACGGTCGCCCTCAGCCTTTATTTCCATCCTTTGCTGGGAATTTTCGCCAATCTCCTGGCCTCCTTGGCCATGTTCACTTCCTTTCTGACAATCGGCACCGCCCTACTGGAGATTTATCATTTTGATTACGGCTTTTCCCGAAGGACGGCTCTCCTGCTGACTTTATCCCTGCCCCTGCTGATTGCCCTCTTTAAACTGACAACTTTCATGACCATTCTGGCGCTCACCGGAGCGGTGGCCGGCGGTCTGGACGGGACCATCATCACCCTGATGTACTGGAAAGCAAAAGTGCTGGGGGAGCGGAAGCCGGAATATTCCCTTCCCATGTTAAGGCCGGTGGGGCTCATTTTAATTATCATGTTTCTTTTAGGATTAGTTTACCAGCTTTGGGATTTTTTTTCCGGTGTCGTGTAGGAAAAGATGGCTCTTCATGGCAACTATTTTGCCTGATGATTATTTTGCGACACTATTTTGCGTAACAACTATTTTGAAATGCATTACCCGGCACAATAAATCTTTTAAATGAGTCCGTTACCACCCCAATTCAGCAAAATCAGCAAAAGATTTATATAATAGTGTCTACTTTTGAGTAGCTATCCACTATGTGAGGGACGAATATACTATGGCTAATGCAACAATGGGGGATGAACATATTATGGCTAATACAACTGCAAATAATGCAAGTAAAATGCAAAACGGAAGAAATCAAACAGGAAAGAAAAGCTTTAATTTTTCTCAGATCTCCTCAAACGACCGGCCAGCTAAGCAAGCTGATTATGTTCTGAACCGGGTTCTGGAAGAGCTGACTGGTTATCTCGGGGAAGACTTGACTCCGGATGAAGTAATCGTCGAAACTCCGGAGGTAATGATTGCCGGGAAGGAAACTGGCGCGGCCAATGGCGCTAAAGCAGCTGCCGGGGTTATAGACACTGAAGAAGCGGCGGAGCCGGTAACTGATTATGGTTTCTCTCTCCATGAGAAGGTAAATTTAACCGAATTGGTTGAGATGGCTTGCCGCAACGGTGGATCTCCGGAGGAAATTATTCGATATAATCCGGAGAAAGATTATTTTTACCGAATTCCTTCCGCTGGCGTTGAAATGGTCATCAAGCCCGAAGAAGTAGTCAGCGTTATTGTTGATTATGCTTTGGAATTCACCGACGAGAATGATCTTGATGCGGAGACTCTTCTGGAAGAAAAGCTGGCTCTATTGAAAGAAACTCCTGACGGGGCAGCTGACAGCCGGAAAACTGTCGCCGAAACTCTTTCCCTGCTTGAAGAGCGTTACGAAGGCTTACAATTCCCGGGGAAAGCTAAAGGGACAAAAGCCGAGACAGCAGTTCGGGAGAAGTTCATCAATGATTTATCCGGTAAGTTCAGAACAAATCAGGCCAATGCCGCTTTCCTGGAATCCGTCAGCCAGTTTACCGACGATTACGACGCTGAGCTTGGCAATGCTTTTTATGCCGGCCGGCTCAAATTGCCGGACTTATCCGAAGAAGCTCAGGCCGAATTTGCCCGGGAGGGAAAGGAATTGATTGATTCTTATGAATCCCAGCCGAATCAGCCTAAGAGCAGAGCGCAGGCCGAAGATAAAGCGGTAGCCTATCAGAGAGCTTTAATGTTTTATTCTTTGAAAAGCGGGGAAGCCGGGAATTTAGTTAAAACGCTGACTTACGAAGATGCAATTGCCCTGGTGCGGGAGCAAAGAATTAAGGTGATTGGAGAAAGAGATAGTATTGCCTATAAGGCAGCGACACTGGAAGCTCAAAACAAAGGGTTGCAAGAGGGGTTAGACTCAGCAAAGAAAGCTTTTAACGACCTGGATGTTTTATATCACGAGCAGGAAAGAGAATATCAGAAAGCCCAAAAAGGGAAGAAACAACTGAAAGCAGGCATCTTCCTGGCCGCCATCGCAGGTGTAGCTGCCGGTTTTTATGGGCACAAACTCTTGGCCGGAGAGGGGGTTTGCCGGGATGACTTGGAAAAGTGCAAAGCAGAAGCTGCCGATCTTCAGGCACTCTCAGAAGGGAATAGAGACGATGTTAAAGCACGCTACGACCAGTTGAAATCATACGTTAACAGTCTTCCGGCGAGTCAGGCCGAGTTGGCCATTGTTGCCAACAACCCGGTCCAGCTAGCCGAAGCAGTTGATTCGTATCTGGAACGAACCGGTCCCCTCCCAGTGCCGGGAGTCAATTGCCGTGAGGCAGCCCGGAACATGGCTAAAATAATTGGTCTAAAACCCACACTGTATTCAACGTTTGCGGAAATTGTCTCAGCTTATAGTTGCAAAAAAGCCAGCGAGAGAAAGCAGCCCGCTCGCAGTGAGCCAGTCGTCTGGTTCCGGCCGAATGGTTCATACCGAAGAGGAGGTAAATAAAATGTCCCTGGCAAAAAAATTAATCCCGGCTCTGGCGGCGGCTCCAGCAATTTATTTCAGTTCTCAATATTTCTTTCCTCAAACGGTCCAAGCCCTGGAAGCCGAGGAAGGATACCAGGTTACGGCAGAAGGAGAATTTTATGTTACGCCGGAAGAGCCGGCGGAAGTTACGGCTGGCAAAGACCGGGGAGCAGGAAGAGAAACTTCCGGAGAGGCTCCCAGAGAATCTCTTAAAGCCTTAAAGAAAGCAGTAAGGAGAACAACTCCCAGAAGGGAAGGAGAGAGTAGGCCAAGAAGTTCAGCTGAGGCAGGAGCGGGGTATATTGAAACTCCATCTCCCAAGCGGACCGAACAGAGAGAGAGGGGTATTCAACCGATGTCTCCTGAAGCAGAAGACATGTATTTCCGAATGCTTCAGCGCCTTAGAGAGCAGGTAAGAGATGATTATAACACTAATCAAGAAGACTTGAGGGAACAGGACGGAAAAATTAAAGGAATTGATGAAAGGCATTACGAACTAGGGGGAGTAGTTGACCGGTTAGTTGGAAGAGTTGGCCAGTTGGGCGTGGAAGTTGACGCTCTCAATAGACAAGCACTGGAGGACGGGGAAATAAGGCGTGCCGGACATGGGTTAAGGTTAGGTTTGGGAATAGGCCCAACTTTTCTTAATGGAACAATCTATGGAACCATGGCTGGGAGAATCGGGATCACTTTATCTTACCTGGCGGAGAAGCGTGTACTGAGGAGTATTTTCCTTGAACTTGAAGGAGGTAAATTGTTTGGGAATTACCACCTTGAAACTGACACTGAAAGGTCCGAGGAAATTTCCTCGGTCGGGCCGGCTTACCAGCAAAGAAATACCCTGCTCGAAGAACTGGCTCTCAGAGAGACTTACCAATTTTATGAACTAGCCCGGGCCGGGGGCAGATTCCCTCTGCATTTTGCCGAGCTTGAAGGAGAGCTTGCCGTGCAGATGGCTGGTTACCACGGAGAGCAGAAACCAAGCTTAAGACGGGAAAGCACCACTCAACTGCTTGATGAAAAAGGGAATCCCCTGGAAACACCAGTAACGGTTTCCGAAGAGACCCCTTCCCCGGCCGTAGCTACCGGGAGAAGCCTGCGCTCACTTGTCGTTGGCGGGGACATCACAGTTAGAATGCCAGTCATGACCGTCGATGGTCAAACAATCTCTGCTTCTGTGAGAGGGGGGTACGGGCGGATTGTCATTACCAATGAAGGCCGGCGGGGAAACATTTACCAGGGCCTTGTCGGTGTTGGAGTTGAGTTTTAATTTTTTCGGCCCCTTCATGACAAGCTCTTCAAAATTCAGGTGATTTTTGTGTAGAAGGAAGTGGTGTGTAAAGGGAAGTGGTTTGAGGTAAAATGGGAACTAAAACAAATGAAGAATTGGCAGAGGAGAGTTGTCACTGGAGTCATTGCTTTACTTCTGGTTCTATCTACTTTTACTTCCTTCGCTTTTGCGGCAATTACTAACTTAAGTGCTTACTGGACGGAAAATGGTCCTGACGGTTCAGATACTTTAGTCGTGGAACAAGGCGAAGATGCCCAGTTTCATTTTAATGTTAACAGCAACCGATGGTTTGCCGTCCGGGTAACGCTGCTGCAGCCGGGCACTGATCTTAGCAATATCATTCTTGATCTTAGCGGCGAGGACGCTCGACCGCCCAATGCTGCCGTCTCTTTGACTCACACTATTGATACTGACCTCATGGAAGGGGAATATCTTGTCCGGATTCACATCAACGACCTTGACGGCAACTATGATAACTTCCTGCTCTACCTGACGGTTGAAGCTCCAGAAGAAACCCTGCCCGCTGTTAATCATGCCCCAACCATCGATCCTCTCCCCGGCCGAAAAGTTAGTGAAGGAGGCCGGCTGGGATTGACTGTCCAGGGCTCTGACCGCGACAGAGGAGATGAGCTGGTTTATGTTGCCAGAATCGGCTGCTCTGACACTAACATCTACTGCCGGCTGGCTGATGTGCTTAGGGATCGTCGGGATCCTTTGGAAAACGTTTTATACCCGGGAATGAGTTTCAACCATGGGACAGGGCAACTTACTTTCCGTCCGGATTATGATTTTGTCACCCACCCTGACCTTGACGGCCAAAGGACAGCCAGGATGAGATTCCGGGCGTTTGATGGAGATGATTTTTCTGAGTGGTATACCATTTCAATTATAGTCAATGATGTCAACCAGTTGCCGGAAGTCGAACTTGACGGTCCGGCGAGGGTTTCTGAAGCAGATAGTTTGACTTTTACCGTTCCTGGCCGCGATGCCGACAGTGAAGACTACTTGATTTTTACCGCGGAAATTTTAAACACTTTTGATAGTGATTTATACCCGGAAATGAGTTTCAGCCAGAAAACAGGAGAATTCACCTTTCATCCGGGTTATGACTTCGTTGACCATGCCGAGTATCCAGGCGGGCAAAGAGTCATCCCGCTGCGTTTCCGGGCCCATGACGGCATCGAGTATTCTGACTGGGAAAGAATAAACATTATTGTTAGTGATCGGAACAGGAAACCTGCCATCACTCGGTTTGAGCCGGCTCCGGTGCCTGACGGAGAAACTGAAGGGTATACCGTTGAAGTCGGAGAAGGACTTACTTTTACCATCTTTGCGGAAGATGCTGATCAGGACGAACTAAGCTGGGGCGCTGAGGATATTCCGAGGAATGCCCGGTTGGCTGATAACGGCGACGGCACAGCCACTTTCACCTGGGCGCCAACGGAAGGACAGGTAGGTTATGACCATTTTACTTTCATCGCTGATGATGATTGGGGGGGGTGGGATTCAAGGGGAATTAATATTATAGTTGAGGAAGGAATTCTGCCGGAAGAAATTGAAGGCTGCACTGATCCGGATGCACTGAATTACAACCCTGACGCCACCATTGATGACGGCAGCTGCGAATATGCTCCACTCGTTGAAGTGAGAGGCTGCACTGATCCGGATGCACTGAATTACAACCCTGACGCCACCATTGATGAC
>CAYWPJ010000001.1:6932-20018 GCA_964460195.1 uncultured Methanosarcinales archaeon | reverse complement strand
GACGGCAGCTGCGAATATGCTCCACTCGTTGAAGTGAGAGGCTGCACTGATCCAGATGCACTGAATTACAACCCTGACGCCACCATTGATGACGGCAGCTGCGAATATGCTCCACTCGTTGAAGTGAGAGGCTGCACTGATCCAGATGCACTGAATTACAACCCTGACGCCACCATTGATGACGGCAGCTGCGAATATGCTCCACTCGTTGAAGTGAGAGGCTGCACTGATCCAGCAGCGATTAATTACAACCCCGACGCAACAGTTAGTGACGACAGCTGTCTTTATGGGCCGGGGCCAGTCAATACCGCTCCCGAGATGAATCCCATCCTTGATCGCTCCGTCGATGAAGGAAACTCGCTCAGTTTTGCCGTTTCCGCAACTGATGCGGAAGGAGACGACTTAACCTATGTCGCCCGGACGGAATGCACCGGCTTTGCCTGCTGGGTTTTAGAACACGTCTGGTATGACGAATTAGATACGGTCCTGCCGGAAGGCGCTGAGCTTAACCCGCAGACTGGTGAATTTATTTTCAGCCCCGATTTTGATTTCGTCGCTCATCCGGAAACCCAAAAATTAGTCGAGCTGCGTTTCCTGGCTTGGGACGGAGAAAATTTCTCCGACTGGGAACCGGTGGTAATCACAGTTAATGACGTTAACCAGCTGCCGCAAATAGTCTCCCTAATCGTCCCGGAAACTTTAATGGTCGGCGAGGAAGGGCTCTTCAGAGTGGTGGCTGATGATCCTGACGGAGACAGTCTTGCCTACACCTGGAGTTTTGGCGATGGAAGCCTCAGCCACGAAGCGGATGCAACCCATCGGTACAATCTCCCCGGTATGTACACCCTAACCTTAACTATTGATGATGGGTTCGGCGCTTTGACACTCTCCAGGACAGTAATGGTCACTGCAATGCCGGCCGAGGAAGTGCCCGGCTGCACCGATCCGACCGCCCTGAATTTCAATCCGGCAGCCACGTTCAATGACGGCAGTTGCCGCCATATTGTTCCAATCAGGGGATGCACCGACCCTGACGCCCTGAATTATCATGCTGAAGCCATCTTGGATGATGATAGCTGCCGCTACCCTCCCCAGGACGGAATCCGAATCATGAGCGCCGAGGTAGTCGATGAAGAAGTAGAAGCCGGCGGCAGCGTCATGATTTCCATCCGGGTTAGGAACGAGGGAAACCAAACCCATAAATTACAAGCCCGGGCCCTGATTTACGAGTTAAGTGTAATGGGTTATAGCCGCCAGTTCCGCCTCGATGGCGGGGAAAATACCAGGCAGCCGGTCTTCCTGGAGCTCCCGGAGTACATCAAACCCGGCTCATACCTCGTCAAAGTTTACGTCGGTGACGAGTACCTCCATGAGGTAACGCATCGGCAAATTACCGTGCGGTGAAAGGTTAATCAAATCACTTCACAAAATCATCAAATAAACCATCATTAAATCTCACCAAATAGTCATCAAATCATTTGATGTACTATCCTATAATTAAAATTAATTGTAGTTACTTTAGGATACTCAAAAACCACAAAATTTATAAATAAGCCCTGTTTTTAAGGGTAAGATTAAGTTCAAATAAGTAAAAGATTTGGAGGAAAACAAAATGAGAAAACTGTTAAGCACAATGGCTTTGTTTGTCATTAGCCTATTAGTTATGCCTCTGGCTCTGGCCCAGAATAGCAATATTGGCGGGCTTGAACCTGCCGGGATAACTGTTGAAGTTAATGATGAAGAAGCAGGCGACAGTCGCCTGACCATAGAAGAAGGTGAAAAATTAAGCATCGATGTTGAGCTGGAAATTCCAGCACTACTCAACGTAGACATCGATGGTGATGAAGTCCTCGATGCAGGCGATGTAGATACTGATGACGGCGCCTACGGCATTGAAGTTGTGGCTCGACTAAGCGGCTACGAGTATTCTGACCGGTTTGAGCTGGAAGATTCCACCCCTGTCTTTGACGTCAGGGAAGGGACGAGGAAAACAGTTCATCTGGAACTGGAAGTTCCCAACGATTTACACAACGGCCTGAACACTCTAAGGATTTTTGTCTTAGACAGAAATTCCGGCACCGTTGATGATTTAACCCAGACCTTTGCTCTGGAAGTTGAATCCCCCAGGCACAGCTTAGACATCGTTGATGTCGACTTTTCCCCGAGCAATACCCGGAAAGCCGGCCAATCCCTATTGGCTTCGGTTGTCCTGGAAAACTTAGGAGAGAATGACGAAGAAGATGTCCGAGTGACAGTCGAAGTCCCTGAACTGGGAATCAAAGCGACGGAGTTTGTCGATGAAATCGGGGCTGACGATCAGGAAGACGTCCCCCAGATGTGGCTGCCGATTCCTGTCAGTGCGGCGGAAGGCGACTACACAGTTGAAGTGACGGCGGAATACGACCGGTATGACACGGTTACCCGAACCTTCACCATTCATGTCCTGGCGAGCGAACTGCTCCAGGCAGAAGAAGACGCTTTAGTCCTGGCGGTTGGTCCGGAAGTTCAGAATGTGGTTAAAGGCCAGACAGCGGTTTATGCTGTTGCCTTGACTAACGCCGGAACTCGCTCTACTGCCTACCAACTGCAGGTCATGACCGGCGACTGGGCGACATCCAGTCTCAGCGATAACCTGGTTGTCCTGGAAGCAGGCAAGAACAAGGTTGTCTATGTTGAGGTCACCCCGAGTGCTGGCGCTACTGCCGGCGAGCATGTCACCTCATTAAGCATTTCCGCCGGGGACGAAACCCTGGAAACCATCAGCTTGAGAGCTAATGTGGCGGAAGGCGCGGCCGGAAACGAAGTCAGCCTAAGGAATGGCTTGGAGATCGCTTTGATTGTCCTGGTAGTTTTGCTGGTGATAATCGGATTGATCATCGGTTTCAGCCGGATGAAGAAAGACAAAGGCGAAGAAGAGCAGCAATACTACTAAAACAGTAGGCTTGTTTGACCTTTTTCCTCCAAATCTTTTTTCTTTTTTTTCTTTTTTTCTTTCTTTAAGTTTAACAACTTTTTTATATCCTCTGATAACATTCTCACCCGATGAACATTGCTATCATCGGCGCCGGGCCGATTGGCTGCTATGCCGGATACCGACTGGCCAAATCAGGCCATTCCGTCGACATTTATGAAAAGAAAGCAGAGATTGGTTTACCAGTCCAGTGCACCGGCATTATTACTGCTGATTTGGATAAATTTGGTTTCCTCTTAGAAGAGTTCTTGGTCAATAGGGTCAATAAGATTGACGTTTTCACGCCGCATCAAACACTTTCCACCAAGCAGAAAGATTACATCATCTGCCGGAAAAAGTTCGACAATTATCTGGCAAGTCTGGCCCGGAAAGCCGGCGCCCGAATCCATCTTAACCACTTTTTTTTGCAGAAAGAAGGCGATAATATCATTATTAAAGACCTAATTAACAATCAGCAAAAGATTATTATCCCGCAAATAATCATCGCTGCCGACGGCCCTTTATCGCCGACGGCTAAGGCTTACGGCTTTTATCATCCAAAAAGAACTAACTACTATGGTATTCAGGCGACGGTGGAAGGAAGTTTTGCTCCAGATACCGTCAAGACTTATTTCGGTAACGATGTCTGTCCGGGCTTATTTGCCTGGATTGTGCCGGAATCAGCCACGATCGCAAGGGTGGGATTAGCTTCTGGGAAGAATAGTAAGTATTACTTTGACCAGTTTATGCGAAAAAACGATTTTACTGTTAAGGAAATCCAAGCCGGAACCATTCCTCTTTACCACCCAAAACAAAAATTAAGGAAGGGCAATTGTTATCTGGTCGGCGATGCGGCCTCTTTTGTCAAAGCGACGACTTTAGGGGGGATTATCCCGGGGTTGAAACAGGCAGAGATCCTGGTCGAATGCCTCAATCAGGGAAAAGATTACGAGAAGGAGCTCAGGCCATTGAGGCGGGAGATGAACCTGCATTTAAGGATTCAGCGTATTATCAGCCGGTTTTCTGATAAGGACTGGGACAAGCTAGCTTTTTATATTAACCAACCTAAGATTAAGGAATTGTTTGAGAGATATAGCCGGGATGAGCCGATTCCTTTAGTAGCTAAAGCTTTGTGGAAGGAGCCGAGGTTTTTAAGGTTTGGGAAGTATTTGTTTTAAGTATTATACTATTCTTACTAACTCTAAAAATTCATCCCGTTTCATCTTTGCCTGACGAAGAATACTCAGAAGTGTCCCCCGTTTTATCTCTCTTTTCTGAGGAACAACCACTAGTAATGTTCCTTCATCGGTCTTTTTATGTAAAGAGATATGGCTTCCTTTTTGCCTGGTTATTGAAAAACCTTTCTTATTGACAAGTATTTTTATCATGACATCACTAGAAATCAAAGGAAGTTTCATCTTAAGCCGCAACTTTGATTGGCATTTCCATCTTTAATATGGTCGGGATATTCATTCCTTCATTAAACTCTCTAATCCCTAATTTTTCTTTCACTTCGGGCATAATACCCAGTTCCTGTGCGCTTTCAATGTATAATTCAAGAGCTTCTTTAACGTTTTCAATCGCTTCTTCGATACTTTCGCCTTGGCTGGCAATGTCTAAGTCAGTACAGATAGCACTATAGCCTCCTTCAGGTTCTTTCACCAATGAGATATTTAATAAGACTTCTTTGACCATTTTATTGTATTAAAAATAGGTAAACTATAAAAATTTATCGTCTGTTTTGGTGGTTTTGGTAGTTTTGGAGGAGCCGAGGCTTTTATGGTTTGGGAAGTATTTGTTTAAATGAATTTTTTGAAAACCTCAGCATACTCCTGATTCAATCCGCTTAATCGATAGATAACAACTTCTTTCACCCCCGCTTTCCTGGCTGTCTGCAAATCCTTTTCCAGCCGTTTGGGTTCAAGAATTGGCTCGTCTTTCCTGATCCCCGGGCAAATCACCCCATAAGCGGCCAGAAAATCATCGCCTAATTCTTCCCTTCCCTTCCTTAATTCTTTTTCCATAAAACCTTCACTGAACTGATGCATCGAATGATAAACCATCTTGATGACTTTGGTGTTCTGATAATGCAAGCCTAAATGGGAAAGAAATTTGCCAAATATTCCTTCGGGAAAGTACTCTGCGGCATAAACTTTCCCCTGATAATCTTTGATAAAATTTTTAATTAACCATCTATTTCTCAAAAAATTGAATTTCTGCGTCAGGTAAAGCCAGGGGTTCTGTGTCGTCGGCAGCTCTAAGTCGAGCATGACCGGCGTTTTTTTGCCCTTCAGCTCATTAAAGATTCTCAATAAAGCAGCTCTCTGAGAAAAAGGAGAAATCCAGTAGCCTTCTTCTTTCTTTAAAGTAGGCCAGTAGATGAATTCTTTAACTTTTCTGCTCTTGATTTGGTTCTTAACCCTGATGAATTCTTGAAGGCTGGGGGCGGCAACGTACAACTTAGTCGGCCAGCTAACCAGATTTAACTTTTCTAAGTTCTCCTTTATAAGGAACTCTTCGAAAAAGGATATTTGCATTTTCAGTTTATTTTAGCGTCATTAAGTAATAGATAAATAAAATGATCAACAAGGCTAAAATGATTGACCAATTTTCCCTAATTAAAGTAATTATTTTATTCTTTTTTTTCATTCTATCACACTCCAAATTCTATAAATGAACAATTCTACTGCCAGAAAGTATATGGCTATAAGAGCAATTAAGTACGCTGGCTTAATTAATTCTTTAAAACATTTTATTCCACCAATCTGTGCTCGGTGGTTGCGAGTGGAATAAAATGTGCTCAAGAGCGAGCCGACCGAGCTCGAAGGGCGAGCATGCCATCGGTCGTTGCTGATAAGCAACTCCCGAACGTAGTGACTGGATTTGACCGATGGTGTCGGCGAGCTTTTGACATAATAAACTAAAGCTGCTCCAACCCCAATCACTGAAGTGAAAGCTAAAACAGACGTAGATATAGCATTCAGCTTGTCTGTTTCTTCCATAAGTTAACTAACAGATTAAAGTTTAAAAAACTTTGCACCCGATTAATACCCTTCTCCATCCCCTATACTCAACCATCAAAAATTATATAAAACCGCCTTCTGAACAGGTTTTTATGCTCCCTAAATTAGTCATCTTTGATATGGACGGGACCATTGTCCAGTATCCCTCCGGCAATTTTCAGTCAAGCTGGGATGCCATCGGCTTTGCCACCGGGAAAAAAGACGAGTGGGAGAGATTGATGGCCTATTACCTGCCCCGGCGGGAAAGGTATGATGAATGGTCCGGGGAAAACTGCCGGCTTTTGGCCGGCCTGCCGGTGCAGCCGGTCTTCGACCAGATTTTTCCTCCCCCTTACACCCCAGGGTTTAAGGAATTCTGTACTTACCTTGACCAACGGAAAATCAAGAAGGGGATTATCAGCAGCGGGGTCGACCTGGTCGCGGAAAGAATTCAGCAGGAGACTGCTCTTGATTTCATTGTCGCCAATGAAGTGCATGTTAGGGACGGAAAGTTCACCGGCGGCGGAAAAATCAATGTCGGAATTTCTGGCAAAGGGAAAAGCGTCAGGGAAATCATCCAGCGATACCGTGTTTCCCAGACGGAGACGGCTTTCTTTGGCGATCATTTCAACGACCGGGAAGCCTGGCAGGAAGTTGGTCTTCCTTTCGGGATGAATGTCAAGGACAGCGGCGGCCATGCTTTTGTCCGCCGGAACTTCACTGATTTTTATCAGGCTAAGGAATTCTTTGCCGATGAACTGGAGGGAAAATAATTTAAACTGATTTTATATTCCTTTCCCCATGCCTACTTTAATCGCCTGCCTCTCGACGGGCAAAGGAACCTGGACGGAAGTCGTCGCCCTGATCAACAGCCAGCCCTGGAGCCGGATTTTCCTGGTCACCGACGAATTTGGCCGGGAAAAGTTCACACCGGATTCCCGGACGGAGCTGATTGTCATCGATTCTTCCCGGGAAGTTTTGGTGATGAAGGAGCAGATCCGGAAGGCTCTGGAAGGCCGGATTCCTGAGCTTGAAGTTGCCCTGAACATGGTTTCCGGCTCAGGGAGGGAGCACATGGCTTTATTGGAAGCGGTCATTGAGTTGGGGCTGAATTTTCGCTTAGTGACGGCCAATCAGGGCCGAATAGAAAGCATGGGCATGGAAAGATGAGTTCTTCTTTATTTTACTCATCCCAAAAATTTAATAACCCTACTAAATTTACCAGCAATTAATGTGGCTCCACAACCTTGACCCGGTCTTATTGCATTTAGGCCCTTTGGAAATCAGATGGTATGGCCTGGTTTACGTCTTAGGTTTCTTCCTCTCTGCCGGGTGGCTCTTCTATGCCCGAAAAAAAGGCTGGACGGGGTTAAGCAAGGAGGAAATCTGGGACTTGATGTCCTACCTGCTGCTGGGGGTGCTGATCGGCTCAAGGCTCTTCATGGTCTTTTGGCAGCCGGAAGTTTACCTGCTCAAACCCTGGAACCTTCTCTATTTCTGGCAAGGGGGGATGAGTTTCCATGGCGGTTTAGCCGGGATAATCATTGCCGGCTGGCTTTTCTGCCAAAAGAAGAAGATTGATTTTTGGAAATTAGCTGACTTTTTAAGCGTCCCGACGATGTTTGCCCTGGCTTTGGGCCGGATTGCTAACTTCGTCAATGGGGAGCTGGTGGGGAGAGTTTGGGAAGGGAAATGGTGCGTTGTCTTTCCCGGTTACGAAAACTGCCGGCATCCCAGCACTTTGTACGATGCGGGGAAGAGATTTCTGATTTTTTTCTGGCTGCTGGCCCTGACTTTCCGGCGAGAATTCAAGCCCGGCTTCATTTTCTGGAACTTTGTTTTCTTTGAAGGGCTGGGCCGGTTCCTGGTTGATTTTTACCGGGAAGATGCCCTTTACTCTGGTCTCAGTTTGGGTCAGTGGTTCAGTCTGGTCATGGTTGTGGTTGCCGGATGGGTATTTTGGAAGTATTATATTGAAGAATGGAAAAAATTATTAAAACAACAAAATTCTACCAATCCCTAATCGGCGGTCAAAGTGGAATTTTGTGTGCTCAAAAACCACCAGTCGCTGCCAGCAGGCAACTCGCGAATGAAGTGACCCGATCTGACCGGTGGTTTTTGACAAGTAAAAGCCATAAATAACAGAGGGGATTAAAAGAGTATTAAAATTAAAATGGCATTGGAAAATTTACTGGAAGTTGCTGAATCAATGGGGTTTGATAAAGCAGCAGTAGAAAGAAAAATCCAGGAAAAATATGCCGCTTATGTCAGGGGAGGACAGTTAGATAATTTAAGTCTCTTGCAGGAAGCAACAGGAGTTAAACCAAAATTACCCAAAACGGTTGTTCAAAAAAAGTATGCTGCTTATGTCAAAGAAGGATGGTTAGATAATTTAAAACTCTTGCAGGAAGCAACCGGAATTAAACCAAAATTACCCAAAAAGGTTGTTCAAGAAGAATATGCAGCTTATGTCAGAGAAGGACAGTTAGGTTATTTAAGTCTCTTGCAGAAAGCAACCGGAATTAAGCCCTCAGAAGATGTTTACAGAGCATTTATAAATTCCTTATAACCCTATAATTTAGTTTGTTCTCGTCTTAACTATAATACCACTTCCCTTTTTCCCTCTGCTCCCTATCCTTGACCGAACCCGGGTTATTGATCCGCGGGCGGTGGGAACCTAAATCACGGCGTAAAGTAATCCCCAGCTCCTGCAAAAATAAATTCATCCCTTCCTCCATGCTGAAAGGGCCTTTCAAGAATCCCAACCTGGCCGGCTCGCCGGTAAAGACAATCAGCCGGCTGGAAATGTTGTCCAGAAACATCAAATCGTGGTCAACCACTAAGATAGTCAGATCCCTTTCCTCAGCCAGATTTCGGATAATCTTGGAAACTAATAGCCTCTGCTCGACGTCCAGATAAGCGGAAGGCTCGTCTAAAAGGAAGAGCTGCGCTTTCCGGCTCAGGCAGCGGGCAATGGCCACTCTCTGCAGCTCTCCGCCGGACAACTGGCTCAGTTTCCGCGTCAGCAGAGAAGTGATGCCCAACGGCCCGATCAGCTGGTGGCTGTATCCTTCCACTGCTTCTGACAAAAACTCGGCGACCATTTCTTCCGACTGGCTCTCTAAATACTGCGGCTTGTAGGATATTTTGATCTCTTTGCTAATTTCCCCGGAGTCCGGCTCGCTCAGCCCCGCCAGAAGTTTCATGAAAGTCGTCTTGCCGATGCCGTTCTCTCCCAGGATGCCCACCACTTCATTTTTGTTCAGCGTGCCTCTCTCTGCTTTTAGTTCAAAATTTCCCAGCTTTTTGCTGACCCCCTCCCAGCAGATTAAGGGAGCGGGAATTCCTCTCTTCCCTTCCTGCTTCTCGAACTTGATGGCATGGTCCCTAAAGCGGATATTTTCTTCTTTGAGGTAGCCGTCCAGGAAAGCATTGATCCCTTCCCGGGAAGATTTCACGCCGGAAACGACCCCATAAGCTCCTTCCTGCCCGTACATAATGTTAATTAGGTCAGTCATGAAATCCAGAATAATTAAATCATGCTCGATGGCGATGACGGAATTGTTCTCTTTAGCCAGGGAGCGGATGAAGCGGGAAGCATGCAGCCTCTGCTTGATGTCCAGGTAAGAAGTTGGTTCGTCGAACAGGTAGAGGTTGGCTTCTTTCAGAGCGGCTGCGGCGATAGCCACCTTTTGCAGTTCCCCGCCGGAAATCTGAGAGATGTCCGTTTCCAGAAAATTAGCCAGATTTAATTTTTCACTGACTTCTTTAATCTTTTCCTTGAGCTTTCCCTCTTCGCTAGCCCTTTCCAGAAGCTCCCTGACTGTTCCTTTGAATTGCCGGGGGATGGAATCGACCTGCTGCGGCTTGTATGAGAAAGAAATTTCATTCCGCTGCAGCTTCTCCATCAATTTTTGGGTTTCTGAGCCCTTGAAATAGCTGATAACTTCTTTGAATTCCGGCGGGTGGTCCCATTTTCCCAGGTTGGGCTTGACTAGGTTGGATATGATTTTCAGAGCGGTGGATTTCCCAATCCCGTTCCGGCCGACGATTCCGGTAACAATATTCTCTTTTGGTGTCGGCAAAGAGAACAGTTCAAACATGTTTTCTCCGTAACGGTGGATGGGCGGCTTGCTCAGGCTTTCCGGCAGGTTGATAATCATGATAGCTTCAAAAGGGCAGCGGTTGCTGCAGATGCTGCAGCCGGTGCAGAGCATTTCGTCGATCCTGGCTTTCTGTCCCTGGTCATCCCCTAGGAAAACGCAGTCTCCCCCGCTGCGATTGACCGGGCATAATTTATGGCAGAGGTAGTCGCCGCACTGGTGGGGGCGGCATTTTTCCCGGTCGATGATGGCGATCCGTTTTCTCATGGGCGGGGGTGTGAGGGCGGGTTTTATATGGTTTTTGGTGGGATTTCGTATAAAGACCAATAGATTTTAAAATAATCCTTCTTTTTCCATTCCCATGACCAAATGCACCATCTGCAGCAACAAAATCCAAGAACTTTTCCTGGGAAAATTGAAAGGAACGATTATTACCAAAGAAGGTTCCTCAAAGCAGTACCCGGTATGTTTCGAATGCCAGCAGAAGTTTCCGACGAAGAAAGAGTTGTTGGAGAAGATTTAATTGATGCCCCTGTGGCTTAGTGGTAGAGCGGCGCTCTCGTATGCTTAGGACATTTCCGGGCCAAGCGCAGGCCGTGGGTTCAACTCCCACCAGGGGCTTTTTCCTTCCTAAAATTTATAAACTCCCGGCCAAAAAAAGACGGGATGAGGGAAAAAAAGAGCCTTAAAAGAAAAAAAGCCGAAAAAGCGGAAAAAAACCCGAAAGTTAAAGAAGTTTCCGAAAGCTCCCAGCCGGAGCCGGAGCAAAACCGAAAACCGGATGAAGAAGAGTCTTCTCTCTTCCTGGGAAGTGAAGACGAAACCGGAGAAGAAACCAAAGAGGAAACAGAAGGAGAACCAAGAGAAGAAATCAAAGAAGAATTTCTCAGAAAGGAAGAAGATTATGGCTCCGGCGCCAGTGGGAAAGCCATCCTGATTATGGTTCTGGTCATCATAGGCATTTTTGCCTTTTCTTTTCTCGGCTTCAAATATTACAACCAGTTGACCGCCGGCGACGTCATTAATATTGATGAAATGCACCAGGAAAACCTGGAAGAAGAGCTGGGCGAAGGGGAAGGCTACCTCTACAACGGTTATAGCTTTGTCTATGCCGACGGGTTGTGGTGGACGGAAATGGATAAGTTTGGCACCCGGCTGAAAGTTCCCCTGCATTTCAGCCCTAAAGAGCTAGAAGATGTTCCCATTGAAGGAGAGCTTAGTCCCCGCTTTAACCTGGGGAAGGGCGTTTACGTCGCCATCAACCCCAATGTCTATGACAAATATTACACTTTGGCCGTTTCTGAGCTGAGTTTTAACCTGGTCAAAGGGATGGACCGGCTGCCGGAAGGGGCCTGTACGGAAGAGAATTATGTCTGCGACAACCGCTCCGTCGTCAGCTGTGCGCATAACCCTTTGAACCGGCCGGTGGTCGAGCTGGCTTATGAGGCAGGGCCGGGGATTGAATTGAACGGCTCCTGCATTAAGGTCAAGGGCAATTCCGAATACGATATTGTCAAGTCGGTCAACCGGCTGTTGTACCAATGGTATGGAATTATGGATTGACTAAGATGGCCTATTGCTTCTGCTTTTAACCCGGCTTTTGACTCAGGCGCTTCTGACTTATTCTCAAAAATAACTTAACCATCACCGTAAACTTTATATAGTCTTTTCTCTCACCGGTTGAATATTATAATTAAAGTATAAGGTGAACGAATTAAAAGGTGAACGATAATGGAAAACAAAGAAAAAAATTACTCTAAAGAGCTGCTTGGCAAGACAGTTGTTTCCAAATCAGGGAAAAAGTTCGGTGAAGTCGGCGACCTGATCTTTGAAGTGGGTTCTGGCGAACTGATCCATCTGCTGCTGAGGAATCCGACCACCTACACCGACCGGATGGAACTGGAGAAAAGCAAGGAAGGAAGCATCCTCATCCCCTTCTCGGCTGTGATGGCGACGGGAGATTTCATCGTCGTGGCGGAAGAAGACATCATCTAATCAAAAGATTTTTTGTTTGGTTTTTAATTGTTTATAAAGTATGGAATTCTTTGTAAACACAAGAAGGACAAAGTCCTTCTGTGCAGAAGGGAAGACTATCCTTCTTGCACCAGAAAATTTCACTATTTAAATTATTTTATGAAATTTTCTCGTTAATTTTTAATGCACAACTTTCTTGCTATTCTACCGGTGAGCCTTGGCCATCCTCAACAGCTCCGGGGAAAAGTCCACTTTTCTTGTTTCCTTTCCTGCTCCTTCCGCTTCCCCGGAGAATTCCTGGTCGATTCTTTGGACATACTCTTTGACCCTTCCCACCACTGATTTGAGGACAAAATTCTCCACTTTCTCCTCAAAAATCTCGCTCAATTCCCCAAATTCCGTTATCCGGTAGAGATTAGCATTGGTCTCAATCAGGTGCAGATCCTTGATTCGTTTGAGCTGGCGCCTGATGTTCGATGAGGCAATTCCCAGCATCGGCAGTCTCCGGCTCCGCCTCTCTTCCATGACCATGTTCTTGATCTCTTCTGAATGCAGTTCCTCGCTTCTCTGCTTGGCTTTCAGCAGGACATGCAGTACATCGACGACGACATCTCTGGAATCTCCCGGCTGCAGCAGGCCAATCGACAGGCAGAGTTTTCTGACCAATTCCCGCTGGCCCATGCTTGGTTTTTCATATCTCCTTAAGGTGATTTCCGCCAAAGGTGTATCCCGGCTTATTTTTCCCATTTTTCCGCCCCCTTTATTGAAACTTGTTTATGGGAAATTGCGCTGGGTCTAAAACCCCGTCCTTTAGGGCGCAATTTCACATTCCGGGAAACGCTACGGCGTTTCCGGACCCGGAAATTAGTAATTTCCGTGTTCCGAAAATCACACGATAAAATACCCCGCATGCTCAAAAATCTTTGATTTTTGGCACCGCTTAGTGCGGCTTTAGTGCGGGGATTAGTGCGATTTTCGTTATTTCACTTATTTATTTTATTTATGCAGGTAGCACAAAGTGATCTTATTTTTACTAAGCTTGTCGACGCTGGCGAAG
>CAYWPJ010000001.1:2479-6922 GCA_964460195.1 uncultured Methanosarcinales archaeon | reverse complement strand
CTGCCTCTCCAGCTGGATGACTTCCCCTTCCTTCAGTTTTCCCATGGCCCCTTCCCCCAGCCCGGCGAGCAGGTTTCCATCATCCAAAAAGACCGCCGCCTTGACGTTTCCCTCCTCCGGCAGCCAGTGGATAATCAGCCCCCGGTTTCTGGCTTCCTTGTAATCCTGGTAATCCGGGGAAACGAAAACAAACTTATCCCCTTTCCGCTGGAAATTAAGGCAGTCCATCAGGCGGTGCAACGGCCCTTCCGTCAAGCATTTGAAATCGCTCTCGGCAATGAAGAAAGTGCCGCCGGTCTGGATCATCCTCTTCCCCCGCGCCGGAAAATCAGGATGCAGGTTGAGCTCCACTTTCCTCTCTGGAGCACCGGAAATCTTCACTTCGACGGGATTGCCGACGAAGAAGTACCGGTTGGCTTTCGGCTCGATGATTTCCTTGTTGAAAGCGTTGATGTTTTTCCAGAACTCTGCCTGGCTGACCTTCTTGTCATTGGGGCTTAAGCCGATCTCCAACGCATATTTGCGGAAAGCGCCGGCCTGGTAGCCCCTTCGCCGCAAAGCCGGGAGGAAGGGCAGCCGGAGGTCATCCCAGCCGGCATACCCCTTCTGCTCAATGGCCTGTCTCGTTTCTGAAGTGCTCAGCTTAAAACCTTCAAAGTTGATTCTTCCCCAATGCTGGTACTCCGGCGGTTTCCAGCCGAGGTAACTCATAATCAAAGCTTCTTTCTTTCCGTTATCAGCGTGGTCCTTTCCGTTGAGGACGTGGGTGACGCCTAATTGATGGTCATCGACCGCCACGGCAAAAATCATCAGAGGCCAGACTCTCTGCTCCTTGCCGGTGAGAGGATGGAGATGCTCGTTGACGCGCATGATGGCAAAATCGCGCATGGCTGGATTTTTATGCTTAATATCCGTCTTTAACCTCAGGACGGCTTCTCCCTCGGCATATTCATTGAACATCCGGGCATATCTTAACTGATTCTCTTTTTTGCCCAGGTTCCGGCAGGGACAGGCTTCGCCGCTATTCTTCAGCTCCCGCCACCGGTCAGGGTTGCAGGTGCAGACATAGGCTTTGTCCTGAGCGACTAATTTCTCGGCGCAGTCATAATAGCTCCCCAGGCGGGAAGACTGGATGATGACCTGATCGAGATGGTTCTCTGTCAGCCATCTGAGATCTTCTTCAATCAACTGATAAGCCGGCGGATAGATATTTTCCGGGTTGGTGTCTTCAATCCTTAAGATCAGTTTTCCTTGGTACATCCGGGCATATTCACAATTTAAAGAAGCGCAGTAAGCGTGGCCAATGTGCAAAGGACCGGAAGGCGAAGGAGCAATCCTGGTGATTACCCTGCCTTTCTCAGCGTTCGGCAGGGCTCTTAATGGCCCTTTTTCCTCTTCCTTCTTTTCCTTAAGGAGTTCCGGGGCTAAGTTTTGCAGTTTCTTTTTAACCTGCTCCGAGCTTAATTTTTCTACTTCTTTAACTGCCTTTTCGATCTCTTTGAGGGTTCCCGGTACGTCTTTCCTCAGGCTTTCCTTTTCCCGGAGGACCAGCCCCAGGACCACTTTAGCATTGGCTTTCCCCTGGAAATCAAAAGCGTTTTTAAGCACCTGCTTTAAAATAATCCTTTTCTCATCCCCTAAAATTCCTTTATCATTTCCTAAAATAATCTCTTTTATAATCCCTTTTTCTTTTATAATCCTTTTTTTAACTTTCTTCTCAATTTCCTTTTTAACTTTCTTCTCAGCTCTCTTTGAATTTCCCATCAGAAATTAGAAATAAGTAGTAGTTATTAAATGTTTTGATAGTGGTGGGGTGTAGAGAGATATAAGGAAGTGGGGGGGAATATATTTATAAGCCAAAAAAATGGGCCAGCCAGTTATTTCAGCCATGATTCAGCCATGAAAATCTCCCTTTCAGCCACAGTCCGAACCAGCTGATTCCTGCTCCAACCATCCCCAGAAACAAATCCTTCTGGGCGTCAAATATGTCCCCCTGCATGCCTAAAAAGTTATTCTCGACTAATTTACTCTCCCGAACCAGGTGGTAACCAACTTCAATCACCTCATAGACGCTTTTTAAAGCAATAATCAGCATGAAAGGAAGAAAATATTTCCACCCTATTTTAATTTTTAGTTTCTTGTCCATGAACTCATAAATAGGAAAATAAAAAACTATGCCAAACAAGAAATGCACCATTCTGTCATAATGGTTCCGGCTGAAACCAAATGTTTCTTTAATGGCATCAAACAAAGGCATCTCCGCGTAAGTATAATAGCTGCCGATGGTGTGCAGGATAAGGAAAAAGAAGAGCAAGGTGTAGCTGAAGCTCGAAAAGCGGAATTTTTTGTAGGTCATAATGAGCAGGATGACCAGGGCAATCGAGAGAATATTCTCGTCCAGCCAGATGCTGCGGTAATGAGGATTGACTGCCAGCCAAATCCAGAAAACAATGAATACCCCCAAAAGAATTGCCGGATAATAATCTGGCTTTTTCATTCGGCGCTTCCCCTAATATTTCCTTTCAATCAGCTTCTTCATCCTTCGGACAAATTCATCGGCTTCCCGGTAATAATTCTCGAATTCTTGTCCTTTCACTTCCTTGATCTCCCGGTGAGTAATCATCCGGCTCAGCCGGTAGAATCGGTTCATCGTCTCGACGTACTTCCTCTCCAGCTTCTTATGCCGGACAAAAACCTTATCGAGCAGCTCCGCCACATGGTCGGGAGTTGGGGGGACCTGATTGGCCCGCATCAAAGCGGCATGGGCTGAGTCAATCACCGCCCAGTACAAGTCCAAGGTAGCCTGCAGGATATGCCACCGGGAATTCAGCAGAGTCTTCGGCGACCGCCCGAAATATCTCCAGACCGATTCCTCGGAAGGCCGGATGCGGCCCATCTTCAGCAGCCTCTGCAGGGGCTCAAAGAAGCCGACATCGATGATAGCCGCCCCATCCCGGAGGATGTTGACAACGACCGGATCACCGGCCTTAGCATATTCCCAGAAAGAAGTGAAAGTCATGGAAGTGATATGCAGCTTCGGGGAAGTCTTGGCAATCAGATTATCGACAATGATGCGATAAGCCTCAATCATCTCTTCATTGATCTGGAACTGGGTGTCATCAGTAATGGCCAGGACGTCAATGTCGCTCTTGCTGGTCGCCTCTCTTCGCACGGCACTGCCAAAAATGACGGCGGAAATCAGAAAATCGCCCAGTTCATTCTTCAGCTGAGCGGCGAACCTCTGGGCGATCTTAAAATCTTCCGTCGGGTAGAGATGGATATTTTCATTCTCTTTTTTCTCAACCTTGAATTCCATGATTCATCTACCTTTCCGGGCGGCTTTTCTCCTGCTTGGTTTGTTGATTTTCTCCATATCGGCAAGAAGGTCAGAAGCGATGAAGGAGTAGCCCCTCTTTTTTCTCAGGAGCTGGTCCCCGATATAACCGTTGATGTAAGAGCCAGCTACGGCACTTTTGAATAAGTCTCCCGTCTTGGCCAGGAAGCCGACGGTCAGCCCGGCCAGGATATCCCCTGTTCCGGCTTTGGTCATCCCCTGGTTACCGGTCCGGTTGAAGGCAATTTTGTTCTGGGAAATGATGATATCAGTCGGCCCTTTCACCAGCAGGACGTTGTCGTTCTGCAAAAAGTAGCGGAGGTTGCCCTGCAGAATCTCGGCCTTCTCCTTGGCATTTGATTGGTGCAGCTTGGGCAGAAGAAAATCCTTGTTGCTCCTGAGAAGCATGGCTTCCAGCTCTTTTTCATGCGGCGTAAGAATGGAATTGCGGAAATCCTTGAAAGCCATCGCCTTCAGTGCGTCAGCATCGACAACTTTCAGCTTGGCGGATTTCCGGATGAAGTACTGGCAGAACTTGTCAGCTTTCATGGTGATCCCGTTGCCCAGGAGGACGGCATCGAATTTGTCGGCATATTTAACCATCTCCTTAGCATTCTTGATGCTGAAACTGCTTCCTTTGGTCTTGTAGGTGATTAAATCAGGGCTGTAACAGTTGATCGCCCAGGCGACTTTTTCCGGTGCGGCAACTGTGACTGAATCACAGCCGGCCCTTAAGGCGGCCAGCCCGGCCAGGACAACCGCTCCAACATACTGATCAGAACCGCCGATGACCAGGGCATAGCCGTTCTCTCCTTTATGAGAAGTCTTTTTCCGCTCCATCATCTTCTTGACTTGGTTAAGATTCATTTCCTGATTCCTCTATATTCAAAGCTCCCTTATTTTGTCAGTTTATATAACTTTGTAGTAATCATAAAGTGAGAAAGGGCATTTTTGGCTTTTATTTATAAATGGGAGGAAAAATTTTAATGTTTTGAGCCGGAAACCTCCGTACTTTAGTATGGGAAAGAGGCCACGAAAATCTTTTAAAGGCCGGTTGGTTCTTCCGACAGTGGCCCCATAGCTTAGTCTGGTGGAGCGCGGATTCCCTT
>CAYWPJ010000001.1:0-2469 GCA_964460195.1 uncultured Methanosarcinales archaeon | reverse complement strand
TGGTGAAAGCGTAAGTCTTATACGACTGCTTTTGGGACAAAAACAGGAAAACCAAAGGCAGCTCTAAGCCAGCCCGAGGTGGCGGGTTCAAATCCCGCTGGGGCCATTTTTCTTATCAGCTTGCTGAAGAAAAAAAAGACGGCCGCCCTGCCTTTCGAGACAGGTTTTATAACGCTGAGCGTCAACCAATTGGATTTTACTGATCTAACCTCTTCTTTCGACCAGGGCGGCCAGGTGGAAGAGTTTTTCTGAAGTTTAAATAATTATCTGCATTAACTTTTATGCCTTAACAAAGATAAAAAATAATCAAAAACCCAATCGCAGCAAGCTGCGGGGTATGAATTAACATTGGGTTTTTGGTGTAAATTTTGGGTCACTGCAAGCAGTGGGGTATGTACCCAAAATTAACAATCAAAATTAAGAAAAAATGCACCGGCCGGGATTTTCGCCCCAGAATGCCTGGGAGGGCTAAGGGCTGGCCGCCCTTTATTGTCGAACCCGGGTCACAGCCTTTTTACTTTTACAGTTAATGGCAAGGCCGTATCTTGGTCGGGAAAACCTTTGACCACTGGACTACCGGTGCGTTTGCTCTTTCAAAATACCGTCTATTAATAAACTTTTTGAAACATTTTATTCCACCATTCTATGAATGGTGGTCAAAGTGTATAACGAAAGACATAAATAATTATACAAAAAGTTATGTCTTTCGGAATATAGTCAGTGACTTTTGTATAAAAATTTACGTCACTGACTATAGAATAAAATGTGCTCAAGAGCGAGCCGACCGAGCCCGAAGGGCGGGCATGCCACCGACCTATAGTGGTGGACAAAAATAGATGAGCAATAATTAGCCACCACTATATCCCGAAGGACAGACCAAGTAGCTCAATTAATCATGTCCTTCGTTATGTGGTCAGTGGTGTCGGCGAGCTTTTGACAATGTTAAGTAGAGTTGTTAAGTATGCACCCCCGCCGTCGCGGGTATTTGCACGAACGGAGTGAGTGTTTGCTTGCCTCATCAGCGAGCACACGACTAACCGCCAGATGTGTCATGCCTTGCCTGAAATAAGTTAGTCCTATCATGAAGCGGTTGCTCCATAGAGGCAGGGGGCGGGACGTGGAGAGTTGAAATTTTACACAGTAGAAAATTTTATAAACGACGTTTACTACTCATTTTTTTACCATGAATCTTTCACAGGTGGTGGATTCGTTGTGGAAAAGCAGCCGGAGAACTTTGGTGGCCTTAGCTTTGGCGGCAAGTTATGCCGTGCCGGCGCTGCCATCAGCATCGTGTAATAGTTCTACTTCTGATTTAGACTGCGTCGAAGGGGACTCTTTCACTACTGAGAGCGGTGTCAGGATAGTGTGGGGAGATGATCCTGAGATGTTCCTAGAAGAGATGGCCGCTCCGCCGGTAAACGCCTATGCAACTTCTCTTTGCCGGCAGGAATACGCAGACCGCTCAATCGCCGCCGTTCTTAACGGATTAGCCAAATATCCTGACTCAATATTGGCCTCGAACCTTGAAGCGGTATATTTAGTTAGCCGTCTTGAGATTTATGATACGGTGGTTGGCGGAACGGTTGACAAGTCTGCCCAACGGGTCTATATCGCTGGAGCCAGTTCGTCATGCTGGATGGAGAGGATGTTCCACCATGAATTTTCGTCTATTCTTAGATACCGGCATCCCTGGAATATTTCACAATGGGTTTCGGAAAATCCGAAAGACTTCACTTACGGCAACGATGCGATTGCGGCTATCCAACATCAAGTGAGCGGCGAGTTGGACCCCCAGTTGGCTGAGGATGGTTTCCTGACAGAGTATTCGACGACTTCTTTAGAGAACGATTTTGGTACGTATGCTGAGTATCATTTATTTCCAGAATCTTTGCTCTGGGAGATGGTTAATACTTATCTACGTGCATACCGGAAATCAGCCTTGCTAATAGATTTTTACCATACCCTGCATTCTCAATACACCTACACTTTCTTTAGGAATTTAGAGCCGTGCGATGAGTAGGGTGTTATTACAACAAATTTTGCTTTCTACCTGAGATCATCGACCAGGGTTTCGCAAAAGGGATCCGGTCTGATATGGAAAGGCTGATCCCAATAGTATCCGCCGGGCGACCCGGGTGGTGGCCAAGCACAGTTTCCAGGTGCATCAGCATCGCATCCTACATTGTCAAACGGTCGTAGCGGATCCGGGTAGCGGCAGGCCCAGAGATAGCGGCGGCCTTCCTCGTCTTCCCACGGTGGTGCGTCCCCATCCGGGAACCTGTAACATGTCTTGTAACTATGAGGGCAGTCCCCAAAAAATCTTTCTAAAAAGCCGCAACGTTCAACGGCTTCTCCCCAGGGATAGCAATAGCTCGGAAGTGGTGGCCTTCCCGGCTCCTCCACCGGCCCCTGTACGCCAGGCCGGCAACGCACTGTCTTTTCATCACAGGGAACCCAAATCCTCCGTCC